>CBDUHN010000012.1:0-69051 GCA_965367295.1 uncultured Gammaproteobacteria bacterium
GCTACTATAATATTGTCAGGGGCTACAAATATAAATGCCTTAGAGAATATGCTTTTCGCTGTGCAAAATATCCAGGGGCATATCTGGTTGCCGAAAGGCTCAAATGGTTCGCAACATACCCTTCTCAAATTGCGTAGTTACCATAAGCGCAGCAGGCGTACGCCGTCTAGGGCCGTGCCTCAGCGGTTGTGAGTAATGGTGCAAGCACTTCCCATACCTGGTCCCGAATGAGCGGTTGTGCGCTGGCGTTGGGGTGAATACCGTCGCGCTGCATCAGGTTCCAGTCCGTGCCGATGCCGTCCACGAGCGATGGCAGCAGGGCTACCTTCCATTCCTGTGCGAGTTCCCTGTAAATGGTTTGGAACCTTTCCGTATACGTGGGGCCATAGTTGGGAGGTAGCTGCACCCCAACCAGCAGCACCTGCGCCCCCGCATGCTGTGCACTGGAAATCATGGTGGCAAGGTTGTGTTTCATTTCTGCAAGGGACAGGCCGCGCAGACCATCGTTGCCACCGAGTTCCAGCACTACCACGGCCGGTGTGTGACGTTCGAGGGCCGCTGGCAGGCGGGCACGTGCGTTGGCGGTGGTATCCCCGCTGATACTGGCATTGACGATCCGGTAGGGATAACCCAGAGTGTCCAGGCGCTCCTGCAGCAGGGTAACCCACCCCTGTTCCACCGGAATGCCGAAGGCGGCACTGAGACTGTCGCCGACCACCAGTATGGTCCGCGCGGGTGCCGTGGCGGGCAGGATCAACAACAACAGCAGCAGGAGTCGTTTCATCATAATGGAAACCAAGCATACCACTATGATCGCGACACGAAACTTGTGCAAACGTGTGGATACCTATGCCGGTTCCCTGGATATCCTCACGGATATCAGCCTTGACGTTCAGGCGGGAGAGGCGGTGGCCGTGGTCGGTGTCTCCGGCTCCGGCAAGTCGACTTTGCTGGGATTGCTCGCGGGACTGGATCTGCCTTCCACTGGCGAGGTACTCCTGTCCCACCATCGGCTGAATGACCTGGACGAAGATGGTCGTGCGCGGGTGCGCGGTGAACTGGTGGGATTCGTTTTCCAGTCCTTCCAGTTGTTGCCGGGCCTGACGGCGCTGGAGAATGTCATGCTGCCCCTGGAGTTGAAAGGGAAACGGGATGCGCGCGAACAGGCCTCGGAACTGATGCAGCGTGTTGGACTGGAAGGACGTCTACAGCATTATCCCAAACAGTTGTCGGGCGGTGAGCAGCAAAGGGTGGCCATTGCCCGGGCGTTTGCCGGTGGGCCTGCCATTCTGTTTGCCGACGAACCCACCGGGAATCTCGACAACCAGACCGGTGAGCGGGTCATTGAATTGTTGTTCCAGTTGAACCGGGAGCAAGGCACCACCCTGGTACTGGTCACCCATGATGAACACCTCGCCGGTCGTTGCGAGCGCCTGATCCGCCTCGAAGCGGGGCGTGTCATTGCCGATGAGCAAGCGGTGCCTGGCGCGTGATGTACTGGCGCTTGTCCATGCGCTTGCTGGTGCGCAACTGGCGTGCCGGTGAACAGCGGATCCTGGTGGCGGCATTGGTGATCGCCGTGGCCGCCAGCACGGCCATCGGCTTTTTCACCGATCGGCTGGGACGGGGCATGAGTAACCAGTCGGCGGATTTCCTGGGTGCGGATCTCGCCCTGAGCAGTCCTCGCCCAGTGGATGAACGCTGGCTCATCGAGGCGCGGGGCATGGGTCTGCAGGCCATCGAGGCTCTTGAGTTTGCCAGTGTGGTGGTGGGCGGCGAGGCATTGCAGCTGGCCAGCGTGAAGGCGGTAGAGGACGGTTTTCCACTGCGTGGCAGGATGCGCACGGCCCCGGCTCCGTTTGCGGAAGATGCATCGACAGATGAACTGCCGGCACCTGGTGAGGCATGGGTGGCAACGGGCCTGCTCAGTCATCTCGGCCTGCAGGTCGAAGATACGGTGGAAGTGGGAGCCCTGTCGCTGACCATTACCCGGGTGATCACCTTCGAGCCCGGCCAGGCCGGGGATCGCTTCGGTATCTCGCCGCGACTGCTGATGCGCATGGCCGATGTACCCGCCACCGGTGTGGTGCAACCGGGCAGCCGGCTCTCCTATCAGTATCTGTTTGCCGGCGATGACGCGGACGTGGCGCGTTTCCGTACCTGGCTGGAACCGCAATTGGGGCCCAGTCATGAGTTGCTCGGAGTGAAAGAGGGGCGCCGAGCAGTGGGCTCGGCCCTGGAGCGGGCGGAACGTTACCTCGGACTCTCGGTGTTATCGGCGATCGTACTCTCCGGAGTGGCGGTGGCCATGGCGGCACGGCGCTACAGTGAACGGCATTTCGACATGAGTGCCATGCTGCGTTGCCTGGGAGCTTCACAACGGGAGCTGGTTGGATTGTATCTGTCGCAGTTGCTGGTGATTGGGGTCGTGGCCTCGGCCATTGGTTGCCTGCTTGGCTGGGTGGCGCAGTATGGCTTGTTATATCTGTTGGCGGACCTGTTGCCCGCCACCCCATCATCATTGCATGTATGGCCGGTTTTCGCCGGCTTTGCCACCGGCCTGATCACCCTGACCGGTTTTGCACTGCCGCCGGTGATGCGCCTCAAGGATGTGTCTCCCCTGCGGGTGTTGCGTCGCGACCTGTCACCACTGCCGAGCCGTGCCTGGCTGGTGTATGGCGCTGCACTCGGTGCGGTGGTGGCGGTGATGTGGCGCTATACCGATAGCTGGCCGCTGACGTTGTCGGTGCTGGCCGGTGGTGTTGCCCTGCTGGTGGTATTGAGCCTGTTGGCCATGTTGTTGTTATGGTTGAGTCGGCACCTGAATACTTCGGTGGGCGTGGCATGGCGTTTCGGTCTGAATAATCTCTGGCGTCGCACCGGGAGCAGTGTCAGCCAGATCCTGGCCTTCAGTCTGACACTGATGGCGATGACGGTGGTGATCCTGGTACGCACCGACCTGATGACCACCTGGCAGCAGCAGTTGCCGGCCGATGCGGCCAATCATTTCGCCATTAATATTCTGCCGGATCAGGCCGTGGGCTTCCGGGCCTTCATGCAGGATGCCGGTATCGTTACTGCACCGCTGTATCCGATGGTGCGGGGCCGCCTGGTGGCACGCAATGGTGAGACCATGCGCAAGGCCGCGAGCAAGGAAGCTGGCAATGACAATGCCCTGAACCGGGAACTCAATCTGACCTGGACCATGGAACTGCAGGAGGATAATCACATCCTGGCAGGTCGCTGGTGGCGTCCGGCGGATACCGGCAAAGCACTGGTCTCGGTGGAGTCGAAACTGGCCGAACGCCTGGGCATCCAGCTGGAGGATGAACTCGGTTTTGCGATCGGAGGGGAGGAATTCAGCGCCCGGGTGACGAGTATTCGCAGCGTGCAATGGGATTCCTTCCGGCCCAATTTCTACATGGTGTTTCCGCCGCAAGTGATCGAGCGGTTCCCGGCCACCTACATGACCAGTTTCTACCTGCCGAAGACCGACAAGGCCCTGTTGCGCGACCTGGTCGCACAGTATCCATCGGTGACGGTGCTGGAGCTGGATCGCGTAATGGAACAGGTGGGGCGGATCTTTCGGCAGGTGGCACTGACGGTGGAATACGTTTTGCTATTTACCCTGATGGCCGGCTTCGCAGTGTTGTTTGCCGCGCTGCAGGCGAGCCAGGATGACCGGTTATATGAGGGAGCACTGCTGCGTGCCCTCGGGGGAAGCCGCCGCCAGTTACGACTCGGTCACCTGGCGGAGTTCACTGCGCTGGGTGGACTGGCGGGTCTGCTTGCGGCCATGGGTGCGGAATGCCTTACCTGGGTGTTATACAGCCAGGTGTTGCACCTGGAGTACCGGTTTCAATGGTTGATCTGGATCGCCACACCCCTGGTGGGTGCACTGCTGATTGGTGCCGTGGGGTTCTGGGGAACTCGTGCCGTGGTGGAACGCAGCCCGATGTTGTTGTTGCGTAATCAGTAGCAGGATACCGCTTTCACTTGTAGGTCAGAATGCATTCGCACCTACAGGCCTATTTGGTCCTGCACCTTATGCAAGCTCAAATATACCAATCCTGCCCCGGGGTGCTCACGCCTGTGATGCAGTCACGGGTGATGGCACCTCGATGACTGTGCCGGGTTCGGGCATGCCTGCCAGTCGTGCCCAGGCACGTGCCAGCGCCTGTTCATCACCGACATTGCCGGGGAAGATCACCACCGGCATGAGGGGGTAGCGTGGATGGTTTTCGGGACAGCGCACTACGGAGCAACCCGGCAGGATCTGGCCCAGTACCCGTGCGGCACCCAGTGACAACCCGCTACTGAGTACATCATTGGAGGTGATGCCGCCCTTGCTGATGAGGAAGCCGAGGTTTGTGGGAAGTCCGCGCACCACATCCATGAGCAGGGCGGAAACGCGTTCGCCAAATGCCAGGCGTGTGGCCTGGTCGGCAAAGGTCTTTTCCGCACGGCTGGTATAGACCACGCTGGTGTGGCCCGCTGCGAATGCGGTTTGCGCGCGGGCGAGTATGTCGTCGAGCATCCCCTGGCGATCGGTATCGATGCGTTCCACATCCACCTCGATCCCCACAATGTCCGGCATGCGCAACAGCTCGGCCAGTTGTCCTGTGGTCTTGCTGACGTGTGAACCGACGATCACGGCGCCGGGTTTGCCATTGCGTACATACTGGCGCATGGCCTCTGCCGCGACCGGTTGGGGCGGCAGCCGGGCCAGCGAAGTCAGCAGACTGGCACCGCTGCGGAACAGGTAATGCTTGCCGCGGGCGGCGCTTTCCATGAGTTGGTGGCAGAAGTGATCAAGATCGGATGGTTGTTCGGCATCCACCACGCAGCAGCGATTATCTTCCAGGTTTGCCAGGCGACCACTGATATCGGCACGAATCTCATCCAGTAGAAAACGTTCGACCTGGCTGGCCTGGATGCGGCCACGGGTTTTTTCTTCCACGTAGGCCGGCAGGTAACTGTGCGAGTAGCCGAATACCGAATCACGGGCGAACTCGGTTTCACTGACGGGAACCGGGATGTCGCCAATCATCAGGTAATGCACGCTGTCGCGGGTGATGCGCCCACCCTCGAAAAATGCCGGAACGAGGAAATGGGCATCGAAGGGCCCGAGCTGTTCGGCGATAACGTCGGTTTCCACCGGGTAATGGCCGCGCAGGGTCGAATCGGAACGGCTTACCAGTATCGGGTTGATCCCTACGCCGGCTGTTTGCAATTCGGCCAGGGCCTGGCGCAGTTGCATGCAGACTTCCCGGGTGAGGTCGGCGGCTCGCTCGGCACTCATGCCACGGGTATTGGTCAGCACAAAGAACAGCGGTGACTCATCCTGCAAAGCCGTCTTCAGGGTCGGTACGTCCCAACGGGTCAGTAGCAGGCAGCCATGTACGGTCTGCGATCCGGTCGGATCATCATCCAGTACAATGATCTTGGTCTTGGTCATCGGTTTGCCTCAGTGCATTTCGGGGAATAATGTTGCCCATGCAGGGGTGGCTGGAAGAGATGATCGAGAGGAGTATCGATCAGCCCCTGCATGGGCAAACCTCTAGTGCGCCTGCTTCCGGGCGCACTTCACCATGGCTTCGGCAGTGATGCCGTTGAAGTCCATGATCTCCGCCGGTGATGCGGTGGTTTCACCGCGTTTCCAGCAGAGTGTGTCACGTCGCGGAGCGCGGGTACGCAGTAATACCGGCTCCAGTGCCGCACTCGGACCACCGCTCACGGCAATGAGCGAATCGCCGTCGAACAGGGCATTGAATACATCGTCTTTCATGAAACGATCATCCGGTTGAGACACCGTGTTCCAGGCGATGTCATCGGGGCGATACAGGCGCCGCGGGTTGACCACGGCCACGATCCGCACCCGGTAGCCTTCGGCTTCCAGTCGGTCCCTGGCTTCGAACACCGGCAGCAACACCATGTCGCCGGTGACCGCGAATACCACGCAACCCTTGTCGCCCGAGGTGGATTCATACAGGGTTGTGGCACCGTCCTCCATCGCCTGGCGCGCCTGCCCAGTCGTCAGATACACCGGCAGCGGGCTCTTGGAGGCGATGATCACCATGCCCTTGTTGTAACTGTTGGTGGCGTACTCATAGGCCACCTGGATGGTATTGGCATCGCAGGGGAACAGTGGGTAGACATTGCCGTTGCGCATCATGGCGGCGAAATAGTTCTCGATTTCCGGGCGCTGGTGGGTCCAGCCATTACGCCCCTGCTCGAGTGCGCCCGCGGTGAACATGGTGACCACGGACGGGGTCTTGCGACGCAGTTCCGCCATTGCCTGGGTCACGGTCTGCACGATGGGCCAGCCGTTGATGGCAAAGGATTCATAGGACAGCCAGATGGAGCGCGAGCCGAACAGGGCCAGGCCGGCGGCAAATCCTGCGCAGGCATCTTCGTTGAGCGGCTCGTATACCTGGCCATCCGGTGACTGGTTGTAGAGCGGGTCCTGCGTCGGGTGACGGATCTTGAGCGCATCGTTGATGTTCTTCATCGCCGAGGCCTCATTGCCATCGGCATTGGTCACCACGTAGCGTGGATCGGCCTTGCCGACCTGCGCCACCAGGGCGCCCATGGCGGTTGCCGGCACGGCCTTCTCACCGATGGCGAATTCCTGCAGGTCTAGCGCCGGCAGTTTGGTCAGGGCGAGTTCCGATTCGGTAACCACGGTGTTCACGGCAGCTCCGCCACCTGCGCGACGGAAGTTGTCGCGCACGATCTGCCATGCCTCCGGCGGCAGGGCACGGCGCTGCAGACCCTCGATGATGTGTGCGGCGTCCAGGGTATCGGCCGGGTACAGGTTGTGGGACTTGGCGCCGGTGGTGTGCACGCCGGTGCCCTTCAGCTGCTTGATGATGAAGGCGGTCAGCTTGCCGGACAGGGCGGACTGCGCCGCCCGGTCGACCCCGCGCAGCACCGCCTGGGCAAAGGCCAGCCGCTGGTCAAAGGAGAACCGGGTGCTGTCGATGAAGGCACCGTCCTGGTCACTGTCGTTGAATTCCTTCGCGTCCACCAGCACCACTTCGTCGAAACCATGGCCTTTCCAGTAGTTGATCATCTGCTCATTGCTGTGCAGCGACACCATGGAATGATGTTCCTGGGAGTAGCCGTTCCAGATCAGCACTGGCAGGAAGTTGGTCACCTCCGGATAGGCGGTATGGAAGTGCATCATGGAATTGAGCACGTAGGGTTCACCCATGCCGCCGTCACCGATGGTGACCGGGAACAGCTTGTCGCGGTGCAACCAGGCGCCGGCCATGGCAAAGTGCTGGCCCTGGCCAAGGGGACCGGCGGGAGACAGCAAGCCGGGAATGGCGCCCGACAGGTGACCGAGCAGACCATGGGTCTCGCGGAAGCGCTGCATCATGTCGTGCATGGTAAAGATGTCCATGGCCTCCAGGGAGGAATCGAGGAACATAGACGAGTAGAAGCCCGGTGCATGGTGGCCGACCTCGGTGACAATGTTGGTGTGGCCGAGCATCATCAGCGCGGCATGGGCCTCGGCGCTGGAGGCAAAGCCGCCCGGGTGGCCCGATCCCTTCGAGCCACAGACCTGCAGGGTGACATAACGCAGGGCATCGGCTCCCAGCAGGGTCTGGTAGGCAGCCTTCGGGCTACTGGCATCCGCGATGGCCGCGGCGCCCTCGGGGATCACCGCGCTATCAGCGAACTGGTCGAACCGGGGCCACGGCTTGCCGAAATACTGGATGCCGTCGCAGAAGGCCGGGAGGCTGGTAAGCTGTTCGGCGGTATTGTGCGTAGTCATGGTCTCATCCTCGAAATGACCTTCATTATTTCGTAATGGAGAATCATTTTCACAATGTGAAAAATTCGTTACCATAAAATAGCGGTGGGCGAACCACCGCGGGAATCGTATTCCTATGGCGAAACCATAGTCCTTTGGATTATATTGCGCAATACATAATCGTTTTCATAATGCGGGATAATATGACCAGAAGCCCAACCTCTATTCAGGTAATCGACCGATCTTCCCACCTGCTCGATACCATTGCGGCCTACGACGAACCTGTCAGCCTCAAGATTCTTGCCGCCGAAACCGGCCTGCACCCCTCCACGGCATTTCGCATTCTTGCCGCGCTGTCCGGGGTGGGCATGGTGGAGCGTGATTCGGCCGGCCGCTATATGCTCGGGCGCAAGATCCTGCAGTTGGCCAGCCGCGTGCGAAGGGGTGTGGATATCCGCCAGGAGGCATTGGCGGTGATGCAGTCCCTGCGTGACGAGTTGGGGGAAACCGTCAACCTGACGGTGCGCGAGGGCGATGAGGTCACCTATATAGAGCGCGTAACACCGCAACGTATGATGCGGGTTGAACAGGTGATCGGCAGCCGGGCACCACTGCATGTTACGGCAGTTGGCAAACTGATGCTGGGTGAGCTTGGTGAAGCCTTCCTGCAGGGGTACGCATCACGCACCGGCCTGCCCGCCTACACCAGCCATACGCTGAACACACTGGATACGCTGCGCGAGCATGTACATACGGCTACCAGCAATGGGTACGCTCTCGATGACGAAGAAGCGGAAGAGGGGGTCGGCTGTATCGGTGCACTGATTCATGACCGCAGTGGTGGGATTGTTGCCGGACTATCGGTATCGGCGCCAATTGAGCGGCGTCGGGATGAATGGATCGATTCGGTCAGGCGGGCAGCGGCGACAATATCGGCCCGACTTGGGTAGAGGGCACCAGCAAGGATTATCCTCAGCCTGGCCATAAGTGGCTTCGTGCAGCGCCAGGGGAATAAAGAGTCCCTGCCGTATTGTTCGCGCATCAGGGATTCATAACCAAAGAAGGATTTTCCGCAATGATCAGGATGGGCTGGTAGCGGCGATTCGGGAGCGAATGGTGGAGTATCCGTTGTACTATGCGAGCCGGCCATAAGATCAACCCAGGGATGCTGCGCTTATAGGAACTGCAGGGCAGTCTTGCTAATGTCTTGTGTTCCAGGGTAAGCACAGATTGTGACAGCAGGATAACAGGGACAGAAGTTTGCGGACCGTGGCTGCTTGATGAGGGCATGCACTTGCGGGTGCCCACCCTGCGAAAAGTATTCGCAGGGTAAGCAAGTGGAACTACCGTGATTCATTGCACAAGCATACCGTTTATAGATCGCTATCTTGGCTGCTCGTTAAGCTCCTTCAGGACCAGGGAGCGCAGCTGGGTCAGCGATGGGTGGTTGGGCATGGCATCGAGCCCATAGCCGATGCTGATCAAAGCGTCCCGGTAGCGGCTATTGCGATACTCATACTCGGCTCGTTCCAGGTACAGGGTGGCAATACGGGACTGCTGGGCCGGGGTGAGTGGCGGGCTGGCCTGCCGCGATTCGTTGGTTTCCTGTTGCGTAAAGGGTGGCTCCCCAGCCTGCTTCGTCGGGAGCGGTGGCGTGGTAGTGGGCAAGAGGTCCGTAGTGGTATTCCGTGTCGGATGGTCTGCAGTCGGCTGTACAGGATTGTTTGTCCCTGCCCGGGACGCGGCGGATGGAGTATGGGCTAGCGGATGGTTTTCGGTATAAGCAGGAGTTGCTGGTCCAACGATAGAAGCGGGCTTCTCCGATGATGCCGGCAGTGCAGCCTGATGGTCAAAAGAGGAAAACTCAGAGGCAGGATCGGCAGCCGGCTCAGGGGAGTTCATGCTCGTGTTGGCAGCATCTGTAACCGCAGTTGCACTGGGTGCAGTATCGGCATGTGTAGATAATGGCGAGGCTCCATTATGCTCATCAGCGGCATCAGCCTGCCGGTTGAGGGAGGATGCGGCGGGCTTTTCCTCGGGCCTGCCAGTATAGGATTGCAGCCAGGCCATGATCTCGCGTGACGTCGTCGACGCCGAGCCATGATCATCGCCAGCCAGATTAATTAGCTGATTGAATCTTTCTGTGGCGGTATTGCTCATCCGCTCGAAGCCACGCTCGAAAAGGCCGGTATTCGAATACATCATGATTCCGAGGCCTACTGCCGCGATGCTGGCGAGGCCCGCGAGCAACCAGCGTTTGTTATTAGATGCCTTGTAAGCATGCGCGGCTGGCGACGGTTTGCGGTGTTCGCCATAAAGCGCGGGGGAAACCTGTATCCCGGGCTTATCGCTTATGGAAAACTCCGGGATGGAATTCTCGCCAGCGATCTCAGTTCCTATGGTTTCTCCAGTATCGGCCCTCATGGTGGGGGGTACCCACGAAGTCCCATCCCTGTCAAACAGGCTATCGTCGGAAAGTGGTTCCGGTACGGGGCTTGATCGGTGAAAGGCAGCATCAATGCGGGTGCCAGGTTCCGGAATCTGGCTATCCTCTTCAGGAACCGTGTCGGTGGCCGCAGTCGGTGGTAGGGCATGGAAAGGATAAATCCCGCTTTCCCAGCGCTGCCGGGCGATGGCATTGATCGCGTCCGCGGTAATTGGCTGTGTCCCAGTCACGCAGGATTCCACCAGCGCCATGAAGCAGATCACGTTGACCAGTTGCGGCAGTCCCCCGCTATAACCAGTGACCGCAGTCACGGCATCGATGGAAAACAGTTCGGGATCGAAATATGCCTGGCGCAACCGATGCTGGATGTATTCACCTGTTTCCATTTCGTTCAGCGGTTTCAGCTGAAACACCTGATCAGGATGTACAGGATCAGGGGTCCCGGCGTCGTCCTGAAACAGGGACAGCAGAGCCGGGGTTCCGCAAAGAATCAGCTGGCCACCAAAACGATGAAAGAGTCGGTTGAGGCGGACAAGATCCTGTTGCTCCAGTTTCTCCGCATCGTCGACCAACTGAATAATGGGGGCGTTAAGCATCTGCGCCCTGGCAAAGGATGTCATCAGATGTGGCTCTGATATGGGCTCGTTACTTTCAGTACTGAGCTGAAGGCAGCCGTTCAGGCGCGATAGCACATCACCCAGACCGGGTTGAGTCAGCAGGCCGATATATCCCGAGGTAAGGCTGGCATGTAATGCGGACAAGACCGCACTCTTGCCGCTCCCGGACGGTCCCGTCAGACACAACAGGCGCTGGCCTTGCTCAAGCCCAGAACGCAGGCCCTCCAGCGCCTCCCGTTGACTCTGAAATGAATATAAGGGGAAATCATCCAGCCCCAGGCGAAACGCCTGGTTGCATCGTTTTTGCAATTCACTATGCATACAACATCCTGTACTAACCGGCACGTACAATCCCGGTATCAATATCCTTCAATGTGCAGCAAGCCAAACAGGCATCATGGCGCAGCCTTTACCTGCTGCGGATTGCCCTTGCAGCACAACGATTGCCTCCTGAATGGCACTTCTGACGATACAGTACCACTCGTTAGCACCAAGCTACACCACACCGACTGTTACCTTGATCGGGGATGAGCATTATCCGGATAGAAGAGGCGATGGATAGGGGCCGGCCCATTTGTTGGGCATAGGCGACACAACCAGCCCTGCGGACTGATGGTTCTTGCCACAATCTTGCCGGTAGCCGGGGAGGATTTTGTGCCAGGCCCGATGAATCGGGTACAGCCGCTGCCATGGTTTCCATCCTTGTGCTGATCCTGGTTTGCATCGCGTCCCTGGAGGCCTTCGCAGTCGATATACCCGGCGCTCCAGTAGCAGGTTGCCAGTCAGGTGACCGCAGCAGCGAAGCGCCTTGCGGAACGCGACTGATGCCGGTGAATGCGCTCCCGAGCCAAATGATAAAATAATAAAAAGGAGACACCAGATACCCGGAACCGTTTGACAGCTAGTATAAAAATGAACGGTTGTCTCAATAAGCTGTCACTACGGATAGTGTAATTTTTCAGGGCTGGCAATTTTTGCTGAACGGGCTTTTTGCATGCAGCAGACCGTCAGCTATGTTGTTGCTGCCTTGTCTGTAGTGGTTGCCCATGTGTATCGGGGGCTATTGTGGAGACTTGTCGCGACGAAGGAATGGCATAAGGGTGTGAATGCACGGATGTCTGCTACAAGCGGTTCCCGGGTAGGGAATCCTGGAAGCTACCGGTTTACGCGCCAATGAGGGCTCACCATGCCGGGCGTTACGAGTCTGGGATGTACCGGGTGCATAGCGTAAAGACGCTCTCACGCTATACCATCACCAGAGCTAACTACATGATCTACAGAGGTTTGGGACTTTTTTAGCGGGGCATCATGAGTGCTGCAACCCACGTGGCAAGCAGGGGAATATGGCTCTAACTTATTGATCTAAACATAAAAAATTGCTAAAGGCCGGAAAATCTGATATATTAACATATTCATTCCTTTCATCTAGCGGGTTCTACCGCAGATGCCGAAGATTCCTCCGTCCCACCGGAAGGGTCTCTACGGAGCGGTTTCCAACCGTGTGCCACGAACAGTTCGTGACCTTGAGGTGATGGCGGCCAGCCAGTGAGGCTTACCCGAACATTGCATAGATGGCTTCTCAGAGGAGAATAATAGTGAGTAAGGAACTGATGTTCTACTGCATTCCGCAGCAGGCGTATATGCGCACCACGAATTGTGAGAATTTGCGCAAGCGCCCGGTCGGCAAGGCCCCTGCCGGTGCCCAGCCAAAACTGCGTGCCTGCGAACGGTGCACGATGTATCCCCTGGTGGATACCAGCAAGGTGCCTACCGTGACGCTGGAGCAATATCTGGGTGGCAACAAGCCGAAGGTGCCGAATCTGCAGACCGGCGCGAACAAAAAGATCATTGAAGCCCACCTGGCCAGTCAGGCGAGTTGAGCCTGGCTTCACCAGCGAAAAAACCGGATACAGCTATCCGGTTTTTTTTGCCCTGTAATATCCATTTCTCGCAGTCAGGATTATGCTGCTAACCCGTGATGCATGGAGTCCGTGAGCTGGCATCACTGCCAAACTGAAATGTCTGCGCAATACCGTCTTGAAAACCATCCACCCGGATATGCTTTTGTAACCGGGGCACAGTTTCCCTATAGTATCCCTGTGTGCGTTGCGGCGTGCCGAAGCGGTCGCTGCCATTAGGTTACGTAATACACACCCTGTCGGCTAATGGATAACCAGGGTATGAACCCAGCAACTATAAACGCAATGCGACCGATTATTTTCGGTGAGGTTTTATTTGACCGCTTTCCCGGTGGCCAGGCGATTCTGGGTGGTGCTCCCTTCAATGTTGCCTGGCATCTGAAAGGCTTTGGCTTGAATCCCCTGCTCATCAGCCGTATCGGCACCGATGCCATGGCAGACGAGGTCTTGGCCCGCATGAAGCGCTGGGGCATGGATATCCGCGGTGTGCAGCTTGATGACGAACACCCGACAGGTGCTGTCGAGGTCCAGTTGGAGAATGGTCAGCCGCGCTACGAAATTATTGAGCACCAAGCCTATGATTATATTCAGTCGGAAGCGGCATTGAATGTACTGGGCTCCGATCTGCAGGGCGTCTTTTACATGGGTAGCCTGATCACCCGCGGTGCGGTGTCACGCGCCAGCCTGGACAGCCTGTTGCGTAAAGTGCGTATGCCAATCTTCGTCGATATCAATCTGCGTCCGCCCTGGTGGGATCTTGCGCGTGTGGAAGGGGCATTGGCCCGTGCCCGCTGGGTAAAACTCAACGAAGATGAACTGGAGCAGATCACCGGTAAAACGGTGCATACCGATGAGGAGCGGCGTGCCCAGGCGGAAATCCTCTGTACCCGCTTTGATCTTGAGATGATTATTCTGACCCTGGGTGAACAGGGTGCCGACCTCATTACCGCTGGCAAACGTCATCATGGTCAACCCGTACCGGTTACCGAGTTAATCGATACGGTGGGAGCCGGGGATGCCTTCAGTTCAGTCACCTTGCTGGGCTTGCTCCATGGCTGGCCACAACAGCAGATCCTGGAACGCAGCCTGACATTTGCCAGCCGCATCTGCCAGCAGCACGGCGCGACCGCAGAGGATTCGAAACTTTATGTAGAGTTTCGCAAGGAATGGAGGATATGAACAAAGAGCAGGGCCTGTATATTGTATTGGTCAGTATTCACGGCTTGATTCGCGGCCACGACCTTGAATTGGGGCGCGATGCAGATACCGGCGGGCAGATTAAATATGTTATCGAACTCGCGAGGGCGCTGGCGGCGCGTGACGATGTATGGCGCGTGGACCTGCTAACCCGTCAGGTCATCGATGCGAAAGTATCGACAGATTATGCTGAGCGAATGGAGCCCATAGCCGACAAGGCCTTTATCGTTCGACTTCCTGCCGGCCCGCGCCGTTACCTGCGCAAAGAAGTGCTCTGGCCCTATCTTGACAGCTTTACCGATCACGCCCTGCAGCATGTGCGTCGTATCGGCAAGGTTCCCGATATCATTCATAGTCACTATGCGGATGCCGGATACGTGGGCTCACGGCTTGCGTCCTTATTGGGTGTGACCCTGGTGCACACAGGGCACTCTCTTGGTCGGGTCAAGCGCCAGCGCCTGCTGGAACAGGGAACAAAGGCGGAGACCATTGAAAACCAGTACAACATCAGTCAGCGTATTGAGGCAGAAGAGATTGTACTGGATGCGGCCACCCTGGTAGTGGCCAGTACCCAGCAGGAAGTGGATGAACAGTACAGCGCCTACGAAAACTATCAGCCCAAGCGCATGCTGGTGATTCCACCGGGTGTCGATCTGCATCGCTTCCATCCCCCCTCGGCAACGGAATTCAGGCCACAAATCTGGCAATCGATCCGGCGTTTTCTCACCCATGACAGACGGCCAATTATTCTGGCGCTTTCACGCGCTGATGAACGTAAAAACATCCAGGCTCTGGTGCATGCGTATGGTGGGCGGCCAAAGCTGCGTGAAATGGCCAATCTGGTGATTGTGGCCGGCAACCGCGATGACATACAGGTGATGGATCGTGGGTCACGCAATGTACTCACGGAAATTCTGCTGCTGATCGATCGCTATGACCTGTGGGGCTCGGTGGCATTTCCGAAGCATCATGCCCCGGAAGATGTTCCGGACCTGTATCGACTGGCCGCAAAAAGCAATGGTGTATTCATCAACCCCGCATTAACGGAACCCTTTGGCCTGACGCTGATTGAAGCAGCGGCCAGCGGCCTCCCCCTGGTGGCAACCCATGATGGTGGACCCAAGGATATTTTGCGCCACTGCAAAAATGGTCTATTGATTGACCCCTTGGATGTGGATGCAATGGGTGCCGCACTGGAGAGTGCGCTGTCCAACCGACGCCAATGGCGACAATGGTCGAAAAACGGCATTGCCGGTACCCGAAAACACTATACGTGGGAAACCCATGCCGAGCAGTACCTCAAGGCCGTGCGTAAGAGCTGGAAGGGTCGGCATAAGCAGCGCCTCGTCGATAGTGAACGCAGCCGCCTGCCCACCATCGACCGGCTCTTGGTCTGTGATGTGGATGATACCCTGATGGGGGATAAAGAGGCTTTGTACGAGTTGATGGATCGCCTGCAGCAGGCCGGTCCACATGTGGGTTTTGGCATTGCTACCGGCCGCTCGCTGGATAATCTCGAAAAACTACGGAAACGTTATCGTATCCCGCGCCCCGATCTGCTGATCACCTCGGTGGGAGCAGAAATACATTATGGTAACAAGATGACCGTCGACCAGCAGTGGCAGCGACATATTGATTACCGCTGGGAGCCGCGCGAGCTGCGCGCAGCCATGCGCGAACTTCCCGGCCTGCGGCCGCAACCAAAGGTTGAGCAGCATCCGTTCAAGATCAGCTACTTTCTCAACGAGAAACGTGCGCCCAGTACCCGTGAAATAGTGCGTTTCCTGCGTCAACATGATCTTCATGCCAACGTGATTCAGTCTCACGGCATGTTTCTCGACCTGCTGCCAGTACGGGTATCGAAAGGTCTTGCCTTACGTCATGTGGCGGTGCGTTGGGGACTCAACCCGGAGCGTTTCCTGGTGGTTGGCGGTTCCGGTAATGACGAGGGCATGCTGCGTGGTAATACGCTGGGCGTGGTCATCGGCAATCACAGCACGGAACTGGATCGTCTGCAGGGTGAGCCGCGTATTTATTTCACTCCGGGCAGGCATGCCCGCGGTGCACTGGAAGGTATCGATCATTATGATTTCCTCGGTGAATTCCGTATTCCGGAGGAAGAGGAGCAGGAAGAATGATGGGAGCGTTTGCGCAGTACCTGCAGGATCACCGCGACAAGGTTTTTGCCCTGTTGCGATATTATCTGCAGCAGGAGCGCTCATTTCTGCTGCACTCCGATCTTTGGGATGGGTTTCAGGCATTCTGCTCCGAGGAAAAGAACGGCGGCATCTGCGACAGCGCATTGGCACAGGGGATTGCGGTTGCCCAGGAAGCAGTGTTGGAATCCCCCTGGATTTATCTCGCCATTCGCCCGCACCTTGCCCGCTGGCAATATTTTCGCTTTCACATTGACGCTATCGAGTACGAGGAAATCGGTGTTACCGACTTTCTCGCATTTAAAGAACGGCAGGTGAATATGGTGGAGGATCATCACTTCCGCGAGTGGCCGCTGGAGGTGGACCTGGGCCCGTTCAACCGTGAATTCCCCAAGCTGCAGGAATCCCGTTCCATTGGTCGTGGCGTTGAGTTTCTGAACCGTCGCGTGTCGAGTACCCTGTTCGATAAACTGGGTAAGGGCGACCGCAGCCTGCTGGAGTTCCTGCGTGTCCATCAATGCCAGGGCATGCAGCTGATGCTCAATGACCGGGTGAATGACACTGCTGAACTTCGTTCTGCCCTGCGTCGTGCCGAGGAATATCTGGCGGAGCAGGAACAGGGCGCAGACTGGCATCAGGTTGGACATCAGCTGCAGAATTTTGGTTTCGAGCCGGGCTGGGGCGATGAGGTCAGGCGCATGCGCGAAACCCTGCATCAGTTGTCCGATCTTCTTGAGGCGCCGGAGCCCGGCACCCTGGAGCGATTCCTGTCTCGCATTCCCATGATTTTCAAGCTGGTGATTCTTTCACCGCACGGTTTTTTCGGTCAATCAAATGTGCTGGGTATGCCGGACACCGGTGGTCAGGTGGTCTATATCCTTGATCAGGTACGCGCCCTGGAAAAGGAAATGCGTCAACGTGTCCGTCGGCAGGGCCTGGATATCGAGCCGGAGATCATCGTCCTCAGTCGCCTGATTCCCGAAGCACGCGGCACTACCTGCGATCAGCGCGTTGAGCCCATTGTCGGCACGAAAAACGCGTTGATTCTTCGAGTTCCGTTCCGTGAAGATGATGGCAGCATAGTGCCGCAGTGGATTTCCCGTTTTGAAATCTGGCCCTATCTGGAACGCTATGCCTTTGATGCGGAGAAGGAGGTGCTGGCGGAACTGGGTGGTCGGCCGGATCTCATTATCGGCAACTATTCCGATGGCAATCTGGTGGCCACTATTCTGGCACATCGTCTGCGAGTGACCCAGTGCAATATTGCCCATGCACTGGAAAAGACCAAGTACCTGTATTCCGATCTGTTCTGGGCCGATAACGAGCAGCAGTACCACTTTTCAGCGCAATTTACCGCCGATCTCATTGCGATGAACGCTGCGGATTTCATCATCACCAGCACCTACCAGGAAATCGCCGGGGACAAACAGTCAATAGGCCAGTACGAAAGCTACCAGTCCTTTACCATGCCCGGGTTATACCGGGTGGTGAATGGGGTGGATGTGTTTGATCCAAAGTTCAATATAGTATCTCCCGGTGCCGATGCGGATGTATATTTTCCATATAGTGATGACCCACGGCGTGTGCGGGACCTGCAGCCGGCAATACAGGAGCTGATGTACGGTGCTCCTGTAGAGGATATTCGAGGTGAGTTCGTTGATCAGGACAAGCCAATCATTTTCAGCATGGCGCGGCTGGACGTGATCAAGAATATCAGTGGCCTGGTGGAGTGGTATGGTGCCAGTGAGCGACTACGAAAAGTGGCGAACCTGATGATTGTTGCAGGCCACATCGACCCATCCCATTCGACGGATCGCGAGGAGCAACAGCAGATCCAGCGCATGCATGATTTAATGGATCGCTATCAACTCGATGGGCAGGTGCGCTGGCTGGGGAAGCGGCTTGACAAGACGCTATCCGGAGAGCTGTATCGTTGTGTTGCCGATGGGCGTGGCGTGTTTATCCAGCCGGCACTGTTTGAGGCCTTTGGCCTGACGGTGATCGAAGCCATGAGTTCCGGCCTGCCGACCTTCGCTACCTGCTATGGTGGCCCACTGGAAATCATTGAAAATGGAGTTTCAGGTTTTCATGTCAACCCCAATCATGGTGATACTGCCACCGATATCGTGGCAGAGTTCCTGGAACGATGCGTGAGCGATCCGGAATACTGGGGGCGCATTTCGCAGGGGGGAATAGACCGGGTGCAGGCTCGCTACACCTGGGAGTTGTATGCGGAGCGCATGATGACACTTTCCAGGATTTACGGCTTCTGGAAATATGTCACAAACCTGGAGCGGGATGAAACACGCCGTTACCTGGAGATGTTCTACGGTCTGCAGTTCCGACCCTTGGCCAGAAAGATGCAGGACGGCAAGCTGTCATAAAAAGGGTTGATTGCAGACAATGGTCGGTCTACTGAAATCGATCGAGGGCTTTGCTGACCGTTGATCCGGTAGTTGTAAGCAGGAATGATATGCAATCGATCTATTACAGCCTGCGACGATTCTGTCCCTATCTCGGTGCGATTCAGGTAGTGGATGTAGGGGAGGCAAGCGCCTTTTCCACGAATGGTAAAACCTGGCAGATCCGTACCCAGACTGCTACGGGGCGTTTTCGTTGGGGCGGTGCGGTGGTGGAGCGCGAAGATGGCTGTGTCGTGCAGGGCGATGCAACGCAGGCTCTGGTCCATGCGCTATCAAAACGCCCCGAACTTCCCTTCCCACTTGCCGATCGCTATGAGCTCTGGCTACTGCACAAGGAATCCCTGTTGCCACTGGCATTATTGAAGACCCGCCATGAATACGATGGCATCAGTGGTAGTATCGATCCTGCCTGGTATCCCTTTTTGCGTGAAGACAATAGTTTCGTGTCCGATACTCTGACACGCGAGGACGAAAAGCAGCATCCGCGGGCCTGGCGGGTGGCGCACAAGGATCAATTGGAGCGCATTATTCATGATGCATCGCGGCCAATGCCCATTGCCCAGTGGTTTCACCGACACAAGGACGGTAGTGGAAAAGGTATGAAGGGGCTGCGGGTGATAGAAGCACTGCAGGGCCGCGAACTGCCGCTTGATGCTTTTCCCGAGCTGCTGGTGGATGAGCGTTGGGAGCAGGAGCGTGAACGGCTAGTGATACAGGATTTTCATGACTGGAATGCGGGGCGGTTACTGGCGCACCAGTCACTCAAGTTAGGTACCCGGGCGCGATTGGAAGTGGCAGCCTGTGGGCGACCGGAAACAGTGCTGGAAAATTACGCCATGTATCCGGAAATGGTGGATGCTGTGGCATTGGAGGTGGCGCTGGTATCAGCGCGCTTGATGAAGAGTGCGGCACACTGATCAATAACCGGAATGTAGTCCGTTCGGCTTATTCCTCTTCATCCCAGTGGATCAGATGCTCTTCCAGTTCATCCGGATGCACGTATTCTTCCGATACCGCCATGCCCGCTACACAGATGTTGGCGTCCCAAACGGATTGCTGGGTGCCGGTGCGCAGTGGATGCCATTGTGGCAATGGTTTTCCCTCGGCCAGGAGACGATAGGCGCAGGTGTCCGGTAGCCACGGCTGTTTGGCAATTTCCGGAGTAACAATGACACAATCGGGTACCAGCACATTGCGGTATGCATACTCTGTACAGTTGCAGCTCATGTGATCCAGAAGTTTACAGGCCACGTTGGTGTAGTACAGTTCACCAGTGTCTTCGTCCTCCAGCTTGAACAGGCAGCAGCGGGCACAGCCATCGCAGAGTGATTCCCACTCTTCCGCGTTCATTTCCTCAAGCGATTTTGTTTCCCAAAAGGGGCGTTCTGTATTCATGATGACATGGCCTTGATGACATAAACGTCGTAGCGGTGGTGCTTGCCTTTTATGCTCATGGTCGGCGCCTGTTTATTCAGTGGTTCGGCAGATATGGGGCGCTTCACCACTACTCGGAATCTCGCGCATTGCAGTGCGACCGGCAGTAGTTCGCCGGCATTGGGGTCCTTGCCGATTAGTTCCTGCAGGGCGCGCATCTCCTTTTTTACCAGGCTGCTTTTGCGGCGCTCCGGGTACATCGGATCGAGGTATATCACATCGGGATGCTGGGAAACATCCAGTGCTTGTATGTACGTGATGGCATCGGCATGCACGATATGCATGCGTTCCTGTACCAGGACGCCGATCGCATCGTCCTCCCGTGCACGTCGGTAACCATCGGTGAGCAGGGCGGCTACAACTGGGTTGCGCTCAACCAGGGTCAGGTTGCAACCGAGGCAGGCCAGTACAAAGGCGTCGCGGCCGAAGCCGGCGGTGGCATCCAGCACACTGGGGTTTACGCCGGATCGGAGTCCTGCTGCCTTGGCGAGTGGTTGCCCGCGCCCACCGCCAAACAGCCGCCGATGCGCCGCGGCGCCAGCGGCCCAGTCAACAAACACGGCGCCACCGGCGGCCGGGTCGCGTGGCTGTAACTCAAGTCGTTGCCCCGTCACCACCAGCCGATAGGGTTGGGTACCAGCATCGCAGGTACCAAAATCCCACTGCGCTGCCACAGTGGCGGCAGCGGTCTGCTGGTCAGGGCTTGCGGCGATAATAGTGATAGGGTTCGACATGCAATACGGGGAGCAGTGGGCCAGTATGTAGGGTGATGCGTAAGTATAACGGATTCACATTAGACAATGTGATGCCAGCTTCGCGGTGGTTTAGCCGGTAGCAGTACCGTTGAGGATGTGTGTTCCGCTGCGACGATGGGTCCGCCGGTGCAGGCCAATATCGATAACGATTTTCAGCAGAATCAGGACGATCAACAGAGCCATCGGTGAGCCTAATGCCATTACACCCCATCCCCCGGCAATTATTGCAATATGCAGCACAACAATCCGCTTATAGGGGGCGATCATCAGTTTGCGTATGTTGGTGTCTAGGTATTCATGTCCCTGAAAATAATTCAACAGTAGCGATACGCCATGGGATAGAAACAGTGCCAGCCAGGCCAGCAGTACACCGGGTGCCGCGGTATCCAGAATCTCCTGTACCGCCAGCATCAACATCTGCAGAAATACCAGGTGTGCAGGCCAGGCATCGTGGCTTTGAGGAAACAGCCCACTGCCCATATTATTTTCTTCACCGCCGGTGAGAACGAGGACGAACAGGCCGTGCGCACCACAGAAGCCGCCATAATGAAGACAAAAGAACATGACGGGAAACAGTGCGAGCAGTCCTTTTAAATGCAGCATTTTTATGATGGTATAAAAACCAATCACCAGATTTTCCAGCCAGTAGAGAATGATGATGGAGGAGACCTCCCACTCCAGCCACAGGACGCCGGCAATGGGAATCAGGTTGACCGCGATAAGTACAATGAGTGAAAACCACTCACTTTGCGGCAGCCGTTTTATAGTGTGCATAAAGCCACTGATCCGGTTTTGTCTGATTATGATATGTCGGTCGGATAATACTGGAATCAGGACGGGACGCCTATAATAAACGATACGATGAAATACAGGAGATATCCGGGCATAAAGACATTTCGTGTATGTAGCGGCTGACGTTGGTGCTGCACGTGTCGTATATGGGAGCTGAGCTGTTTATCCAGGCATTAAAAGAGTGATTTCACAGGCGAGGTCTGGAGAATACTGTTCCTTGATTGTCGACGAGCGAGCACGTGAAAATGCGATTCTTCAAAATCACCATGCCCGCTTCTGCAGGCATGGCGCATTATCCATAGATGGACGGTATGTGCTACCTGGGTTCTGCCAGTAAATGACGTAATTCATTCGGTAGCCATTTCCGTAATCGTGCACTGATAGCATGCTCATTTTTTTGCCACAAAACGCCGATATAAATGATACATAGTCCGATGGCTGTCAAACTGATGGGGAACAACCAGCTATCACGGAACACGGTAGCGGCAAGGTGGCCGAGATATCCGGCACTACCAAGGGCGCCGAATACCACGAATACCCGTCTCAGCAGTACCGCACCGATGCCGATCATCAGTAAGTTGATGCAGAAGTAAACAAATTTGGCAAGCTCGCTGTCGGAGTGCTGGCTGCTGAGTCCTCCCCAGAAAGCCAGTACACCAAACAGATAGAGCCAGAATGCATAGTCCTGTTTGCCATGGTCACGCAGATCTACCCAAAAGGCGATCAGTGTCATGATCAGGCCGAAAGCCATGGAGATTTGGGCGCGGAAGGTGAAATCCGCATATTCGCCGCCAGTGAACATGATGGCGACATCCATGGATAGATACCAGAGTGTGACCGCAAGCGGCATCATCATGAAAGGATAGCGGTAGCGCCAGGCAAGCATCGTACCCGTGGCCAGCGTACCAAGTTCCATGTATAGCCAGTGCCACTTGATATAGCGATGGAATTCGCGATAGACCGATTCATCCGGCCACCAGCCCATGGCCTGTTGCAGGCCATAGATTGCCAGCGGTGTCAGAACGACCACGAAGCTGGCGCAGATCCCGGCAGGAATCAGGTAGCCTGTCTGATCAAAACGGTTGGCGAGTTTCAAGCCGGCGCCGGCATAGGCCAGGCAGATAAAGAAAATTCCCCAGCCACCGAATTGTTCCCAGCCTAGCGTCATGAACAGGCTCATGGCGCCGATCGCGATTAGCCCTCCCAGGTAATAGAGTATATGGGTGAAATCGAAACGTGGTTGACGGGGGCTGAGTGAAGCCAGAAATTCGAACAGCGGCTCAACCTGATGTATATCAATAATGTGTTGTTCCGCTGCCAGCTGTAATTGTTGTTTGCTGATGTTCATTGTCGTTTCCTCGCGGGAAAGTGCCTGATCCCTGCCGACGAGTGACAGGGATCGAGGCTGATCATTATCGCTACCGATCCTGTGTGATGGTCAATGTTTCCTGGGCCAGGCCGTATTCCTGCATATAACGCGCGATGCTGGTGAAGGTTGCGGTGCGCACCGGGCCTTTATGGTCGGAGGTGGTGATATCCGGCATGAACATCGATCCAAGCGCCAGTTTCACTCCATTCACCTTGACTGGCTGTGCCTGGAAATAAGCGCTGGCATTGGCCTTGAGCTGCGCCTCGTCTGCAGTGTCATACACCGCCGCATTCAGCACATCGAGGGTGAACTCCGTGCAGTTCTGATATTCCAGTGTATAGGGGCTGGCAATGGCGGAGTAATGTGGATTATGCAGTGCCGCATAAGTGGGAGAATCAATCACCTTCATCAGCCGGCGTTGTACCTGTGGGGTGGGAATGATGATGCCCGCTTTCAGTTCCTGGGCACCGGCGAAGAAGTCCGCTGGATAATCCACCACCAGGTCACTTACCGCTGGTGCGTCGTTGCGCTGGTACAGGTTATAGATGGCATAGCCGGGTACCTGGCGGCCATCGGCGGTCTGGATCATGGAATATACGCCGAACGCCGTATGGGTGTAATGAAAGCCCGGTGGCAGTTCAGCGGCTGGTCGCCCTACCCGGGCAATGATAAATACACGGACACCCTTGGCAGCCAGTTCCCGTTCCACCTGCTTTGCGAAGGTGCTAACCGCTTGCATGGAGTGGCGAGGAGTGTCCACGGTCTGGGTGCTGTTGGCCAGGGCCGTATGGGCTCCAAGACACATCGACCCGGCTGCCAGAGAGACAATGAGACGCGGCATGATTTTCATTGGTACACCTCCTCATTACGCAGCGCATCGGCAGGTGATGGACCTGCGGTCAGTGTGTCATCGGTGATGGACAGGGGTTCGCCGATGGGTGCATTGGCCAGTTCGGAAAGGCCGATGGCCGCGCGGCCGCTGGCCTGACCCGCGGCTCCACTGGCTGCGAGCGGAATGGCCGCTACGCTGGCGGTGGCCTTCACGGTCCCGACGGCGAGGTGGCCGACCGCCTGGCCGGAGTGGTCCAGCGCCTGGGCAGAATGTGCGGTGCTGCCCTGTGCCATGGCAGGCTGGGTGCCGAAGGCGCCGATCAGGGCAAGGGAGGCAATCAGGGTTTTGGTGGTCTTGTTCATCATGGCGTTGCTCCTTGGTTGTGTGTTGAACGCGGAGCCAGTGTGCAGTGCAGGTAATAAGTGCGCTACTAACTTGATGATAGTAGTGAATTATTGTCTATTCGGTATCTTAATATGATACTTTTGGCGGAAATCCACGACTGAAAGCGGAAAATCAGACTATGCCTCAATCTCCCGTCATCATCGATGCACTCAAGCGTGCCCTCAAACAACATGGCTTGACCTATGCGCAGGTGGCAGCCCACCTGGGCCTTAGCGAGGCCAGTGTGAAGCGCATGTTTGCCAGTTGCCATTTCACACTGGAGCGGCTCGATGCGGTGTGTGCCCTGATGAATCTGGAGATTAGTGACCTGTTTCAGCTGCTGGAAGAACAGCGTCAGCGCATTACTCACCTGAGTGAGGCGCAGGAGCAGGAACTGGTGGCGGACCCGAAGTTGTTCCTCGTGGCGGTGTGCGCACGGAATCGATGGCAGTTCGGTGAAATCCTCGAACATTATGCCTTCAGTGCAACCGAGCTGATTCAGCTGTTGGCGCGCCTGGATCGAATTCGCTTCATCGAACTGTTGCCCAACAACCGTATCAAGCTGGCCGTGGCTGCCGATTTCCGCTGGCTACCCGCCGGCCCGGTGGAACGCTTCTACGCAAAACAGGTACAGGCAGAATTCTTTCAGTCGCCATTCAAGGGTGAGGGTGAACAGCGCTTGTTTCTCACCGGTATGTTGTCACCCCGTTCCCGGGATACCCTATTGCGTAAGCTTAATGCGCTGGCGCGTGAATTTGCCGAATTGCACAAGGAGGATTGTGCCCTGCCGCTGGTGCAGCGGGAAAACGTTGGCATGGTGCTGGCCATCCGGCCATGGGAGTTGGGAGTGTTTAGGGGGCTGAGCAATAGCGGGGAGTGAATCGAGAGATCGGTATACCTGATACTTTGATAGCTATAGCGTCATGGCATCCGCAAATAGTCAGATAGAGATGCCGAAGTGAAGGACTCCTGGTGGGGGATGGTGCCCAGCAGCGGGCAGGTAAGTCGCGCGGCTATGCTGCTGATGTTATCCGTACTTCGTTCATAACCCGCCCGAGCATGGTTCGCAACCCATCCTGCCAATAATAATCCATCGGCCGCAATAGCCCGTGCCGTCAGCAATGCGTGGTTGATACAGCCAAGCCGGATATCCACCACCATAATCACCGGTAGTTGCAGCGCAACAGCCAGATCCGCAAGGCTGCTATCCGGGCCAAGAGGTACCAGCCAGCCACCGGCTCCCTCGACGATCGCACAGTCCACCTGTGGCACGATTATTCGATAGATATCGAGGAGATGCTGGATCGAGATGGCTACGCCGGCATCCTGCGCAGCCAGGTGTGGTGCGATAGCGGGTGCGAAGGCATACGGGTTGATTAGTTCATAGGGTAGATCAATGGAGGATTGCTGCTGTAGCGCCAATGCATCTTCATTGCGCAAGCCCGCTGCGGTGGCCACACAACCTGAAGCTACTGGCTTTATACCGGCAACGCGCAGGCCAGATTTCCGTAGTATATGCATGAGTGCGGCGCTGACGCAGGTCTTGCCGACGCTGGTATCGGTGCCGGTAATAAAGAACCCTGCTGGTCTTGAGGTCATGTTTTCAACGCCGACGCAGATGATCCAAGGGAACGCATACTTCGCCATTCACCATGGATACCTGCTGTTTTTGTGGTGGAGACCAGGCATGGCCATGCACGACTTCATAGCTTGCCGGCAAGCGGCCTTTATAGCGGAATGCTTCGTAGGCCTGCATCATTCGCTGCAGCTTGTGGCGACCGGTGAGAGCATGATTACGCCCTACAGTGACGTTATGCGCGCCCAGTTCCTTTAGGTCGCGCATCAGATCGCGTATGTCATCATAGGTAACAGTCATGCGTTCCACGTCCATTACCGGTTCAGCAAGCCTCGCTCGCAGCAGCGCGTCGCCAATATCATGCATATCGATAAAGGCATTGACATGGGTATGATCATCGGCCTGGCTCCAGCTATGGCGCAATTCCCTGAGGGTGTCGGGACCAAAGGTGGTGAACACTAACAAGCCACCGGGGGCCAGCACACGCTGGAATTCGGCAAAGGTACGATCCAGATCCTGTACCCACTGCAGCATAAGATTGGAGATCAGCAGATCAAAGCTGTTGTCCGCGAATGGTAGCCGTTCGGCATCGGCACATACGGCACCTGGTTTGCGAAACCAGCCACCCCGCTTACGGGTTCGTTGTGCCATGCTGAAGGCGAGATCCAGCGAGAATACTTTTGCCTTGCGATAGCGGTTGAGCAATGCGTGGCTGATATCACCCGTGCCGCAGCCGAGATCCAGGATCCGGCCTGGCTGGAGTTTCACAAGGTCAAGGCGTTCCAGTAGCTGGGCGCCAACTTCACGCTGCAGGGCGGCGGCACGATCATAGGTTGCTACCGCATTGGCAAAGGCGCGTCGTGACTGTTGTTTGTCAATGCGGTAGCGATCGTTATCCGCCATGACGGTGAGTACCTGTGTCTAGATGTGCCGGTAGTTGCAGGAAGGGCAGCAGTGCGGCAAGAAACGCTTGTGGGTGAGAAAGAAAAGGTGCGTGTCCGGCACCCTCGATAATGCTCACATGGGAATGTGGTATCAATATGCCAGCAGCCTGTGCGGCAGCAGTTGGCATCAGCGTATCCCGTTCTCCCATGATGAATTGCACTGGCATCGTCAGTGCGCCGAGCTGGGCTCGTAGGTCGCTGTCGCGCAAAACAGCCAGGCCCGAAGCCAGTGCGGCCGGATCGGGTTCGCCATGCGTGAATAGCTGCTGACGCAGATTGCGCAGCGTGGTGTTCGCCGCTTCGCTGTCGCGCACCTGTAGCGCCAGAAAACGATTCAGCGTGGTACGGTAATCCTGTTGCAGATCGGTTAGAAACTGATTCAGTACGGATGTGGTTATGGCATGTGGCCAGTCCGGTGCTGTTACGAAACGGGGACTGCTGGTAACCAAGGCCAGACGTGCGATGTGCTGCGGCGCCTGTAGCGTGGCCTGCAAGGCCAGTATTCCGCCTAGTGACCAGCCTATCCAGATGGCCTGCGGGGGTGCGGCTTCCAGGAGTGCGGTGCCGGCACTTTTGAGATCAAAGGGGCCTGTGGCTGCACTTAGTCCGTGACCCGGCAGGTCTACACAGGTGATGCGATAATTCGCTTGCAGCGCATCGCGCAGTCCGGACCAGACCGCGGAATTCATGCCCCAACCGTGAATGAAAAACAGATCGGGACCACTGCCAATGGTTTCGGTGTGCAATGGCGACATGTTTACGGGCCGCCGATGGTATGTAAAGCGTGGTGGGTGTCATGCACCTGTTCCAGTGCAGATAGCAGGCGGTCCACATGAGCTTCTTCATGTTGTGCTGAGAAGGTGATGCGCAACCGCGCGGTTCCCATGGGTACCGTCGGAGGCCGAATAGCGGTAACCAGAATACCTTGCTCCAGAAGCGCGGCACTCATGGCGCTGGCCGCAGCGGATTCCCCGGCCAGCACCGGTTGGATCGGGGTGTGCGATTCCATCAGGGGAAGGCCCAGTTGTATGGCGCCGGTGCGAAAGCGGGTAATGAGCTGCTGTAGCTTCTCCCGGCGCCACTCTTCTTCCTGTACCAGGCGCAGGGCGGTAAGGGTGGCCCAGGCCACCGCAGGCGGCGTGGCCGTGGTGTAGACATAGGTGCGCGCCTCCTGGATCAGGGTTTCGACCAAGTCTTCGCTACCAGCGACAAAGGCGCCGGCAGTGCCGAAGGCCTTGCCCAGGGTGCCCATGAGAATCGGCGCATCCTGTATCCCCAGCTTTGCCACGCTCAGTGAACCGCGTCCATTGTCGCCCAGTACGCCGAGACCGTGAGCATCGTCCACCAGCAGCCAGCTGTCATGTTGCGCGCATAATTTCGCGAGAGTGGGCAGCGGTGCAATATCACCATCCATGCTGAACACACCGTCGGTGGCGACCATGCGTTCACCTTTGGTAACGGAGGCCAGCTTGTCGGCCAGGGTGCGGGTGTCGAGATGGGGGTAGCGGTGCAGCTTCGCGCCACACAATTGTGCAGCATCAAGCATGGAAGCGTGGTTGTAGCGGTCCTCGAACGTAGCGTCGTGCCGTCCCAGCAGGGCGGTCATGATGCCGAGGTTGGCCATGTAGCCGGTGGAGAACAGCAGTGCCCGCGGCCGACCGGTAAAATCCGCAAGGGCTTCTTCCAGTTGGTGGTGCGCGGTACTGTGGCCGGTAATCAGATGTGCTGCACCGCTGCCGACGCCGAAACGGTCAGCGCCTTCCTTTAGCGCGGCAGCAAGACGTGGATCGTTGGCGAGACCGAGGTAGTCATTGCTGCAGAAGGCGAGTACCGGGCGGCCCTCGATATATAGCTCAACACCTTGCGCACTCTCCACCACGCGTCGCTGCCGGTACAGATGTTCGGCCTTGCGCTGGGCGAGGGCGGTGGCGAGATCCTTCACGGAGGATAATCAGACCGGCTGAATGCCAAGTCTGTCAAATAGTGCGCGGTCGCGTCCGGTATCCGGGTTTCCGGTGGTGAGTAGCTTTTCACCGTAAAAAATCGAGTTGGCACCGGCGAAGAAACAAAGTGCCTGCATCTCATCACTCATCTCGCTGCGACCGGCGGATAGCCGCACATGGGATCTGGGCATCAGGATGCGGGCGATGGCAATTGTGCGCACGAACTCAAAGGGATCCAGTTTCGTTAGTTCACCGAGTGGTGTGCCTGGTACGGGCACTAACTGATTGATGGGTACGCTTTCCGGGTGACGTGGTTCGTTGGCCAGGGCGCGCAGAAACGAAGCGCGGTCCTCACGGGTCTCGCCCATGCCAAGGATGCCGCCGGAGCAAACGTTGATGCCGGCGTTGCGCACATAGTCGAGGGTATCCAGACGGTCCTGGAAACTGCGAGTGCTGATGATGGAGCCGTAGAATTCGGGTGAGGTATCGATGTTGTGATTGTAGTAATCGAGACCGGCTTCTTTTAATTGCGTTGCCTGATCCTCGTTGAGCATGCCGAGGGTGGCACAGGTCTCCAGGCCCATGGCACGCACCTCGCGCACCATGTCGAGCACCCGCTCGAAATTCTTTCCCTTGGGATTGCGCCAGGCGGCGCCCATACAGAAGCGGCTGGCCCCGGCGTCCTTGGCGGCAGAAGCGGCATCGAGCACTTCCTGCATCTTCAACAGGGCTTCCGGTTCCAGGTCGGCATTGTGGTGCACGCTTTGCGAGCAGTACTTGCAGTCCTCGGGACAACCACCGGTCTTGATGCTGAGCAGCGTGCTTACCTGTACCGCGTTGGGATCGAAGTGGGCACGATGGGTTTCGTGGGCGCGATGCAGCAGATCGTTGAACGGCAGCGCGAACAGGGCAAGAATTTCTTCCTTGCTCCAGTCATTGCGCAATTTGTCCTGGTTGGTATCCAGGACCGCCGGGCTATTCATGGACATGTTCCTCGACGGTGATTTCCATGTCCTGCCAGTCGTCACGGTTGATGCGAACAATATCCAGCACCGACCAGGGCACGATGATGATGGCAGCTGCGGCCCAGGCGATGAGGTAGTACATCAGGCCCTGGCCGGGAATGAAGGTGGCCGCGGCGACGAAAAAGCCGGAAATGGCATAAAAGCGGTAGGCCGCCTGCTGGGTGTAGTGGCCGACCTTCTCATTGGGATGGTGGCGATTCATGGCATACACCAGCATGGATACGCCGACCCAGAGGATACCGAGGGGTACCGGAAGCAGGATGGCAATGATGTTGCCGTAATTGAACAGGGCGGCGGCGGCCCGGGCGCGGCGGCCGGTCAGCAAATGGGTGGTGCTGATGCTGGGAACAGAGATGGAATCGGACATGGAACAACAACCTGCGATACTATTTGACCAAGGCTGGGATCATCGCTTCCTCGCCCACCACTGTCAACTGGAACGGATTCCAATGGTTTACAAGTGGCTAAATAAGCTGCAATACGCCCTGTTTCCCCTGCGCTGCCACCTGTGTGGTGCGCCCGGGGACCGGCGACAGGACCTGTGTCACGGCTGCCGGGCGGACCTACCCTGGCGGCACATCGGCTGCAGCCAGTGCGCCGCACCCCTGCCCGTCGCGGCAGAGGGTCAGCGCTGTGCCCGCTGCCAGCAGATATCGCCCCATTTTGACCGGGTGATCGCACCCTTTCACTATATCCCTCCTCTCGATTATCTGATCCTGCGCCTGAAATTCCAGCGTGACCTGGCCCAGGCACGTTTGCTCGGTGAGTTGCTGGCCGTGTATCTGCGGGCACAGGGTGGAGACTGGCCAGATGTCGTGCTGCCGGTGCCGTTGCATCGCAAGCGCCTGGCAGAGCGCGGATTCAATCAGTCGCTGGAACTCGGCCGCATCCTGCAACGTGAACTGCCGGTACGGCTGGACTATCGCCTGGCGCGGCGAGTGAAGCACACCGAGACCCAGTCGCTGCTGCCCGCCAACAGGCGGGCGCGGAACCTGCGTAATGCCTTCGTGCTGGTCGAGCACTCACCGCCACCCCATGTGGCGATCCTCGATGACGTGATGACCACCGGTGCCACGGTGAATGAACTGGCACGGGTGTTGAAACAGGCCGGTGTACGGCGAGTGGATGTGTGGGTGGTGGCGAGGGCGGGGCGTGGCTGATATGTCCGCCTGGCCGTTTTCAGGCACAAATTTACTCGCCTACAAGGAACTGCGCGCCAGATAATCCAGGAAGATGCCCGCGAAGATCACGGCGCCGAACCAGTTATTGTTGAGAAAGGCCTGGAAGCAGAGGGCCGGCACGCGATCCTTGATCAGGTACTGCTGGTACAGTGCCAGTGCGGTGGCGATGAGCAGGCTGAAATAATAATAGCGCCCGAGATTCGCGCCCTGCCCCACCAGCAGCAGGCCCAGTAGCAGTACCAGCTGCAGGATGCCGATAATCGCGCGGTCGGCATTGCCGAACAGGATGGCGGTGGATTTCACACCGATTTTCAGGTCGTCCTCGCGGTCCACCATGCCGTACATGGTGTCGTACACGGTGGCCCACAGTACATTGGCAAGAAACAGCAGCCAGGCGATGCGGGTAATCTCACCGGTCTGCGCGGCATAGGCCATGGGAATCGCCCAGCCGAAGGCCGCGCCAAGGTATACCTGCGGCAGGTGGGTGTGGCGTTTCATAAAGGGATAGCTGGCAGCGAGCAGTACACCCACCACGGACAGGGCAATGGTGAGCCAGTTCATCAGTAGCACGAGCAGAAAAGATACCGCGCACAAAACCACAAACAGGATCAGGGCCTCTTTTTCGCTGACCTTACCGGCGGCCAGCGGCCGGTCCCGGGTCCGTTGTACGTGCGGGTCGAAATGTCGATCAGCGTAATCATTGATGACACAGCCGGCTGAGCGCATCAGCACCACGCCTATGACGAACACGAACAGCACCAGCGGGTGCGGCCAGCCGTCGGCCGCAATCCACAGCGCCCACAGGGTGGGCCAGAGCAACAGCAGGATGCCGATGGGCCGGTGCAGTCGCATCAGGTGGGCATACTCGCGCCATTGAGATTTCGAAATCATCATGGGTGGGATTTCAGCATAAATACCCCCTGGACGGGAGGCTTGTATTTCCGCAGATGTGAATCCATTCGCATTACTTCAGTAATCCGATTGCAGAAGGCGTTGGGATGGACCAGTTTGTCATTGTGAGCGCAGCAGGACATTGTTTGCCAGAGATTGCTGTATCGCACTGCTTTTCGCAATGACGGATTGATCAGCGCATTCTTAAGCATGCGAATGGATTCACATTTGCGGAACCGGGGCCGCGAGGTCCTGTCGCCCGCCTAGCGCGAATCGTGGACCATCAGGCCATGCCGGTCCAGCTTCAGCGGCGGCAGAAAAATTTCCGCCACCAGCAGAGGCTTGTTGCAGACCTGGAACACCGAGCGCCGGCCCCAGATTTCCACTGGCTTGTGGCGCAGACCACGGCAGGCATCTTCGTACAGAGGCTGGCCCCGGCCGATGCGCGCTACCTGCACCGGGCCCCGGCGCATGGTGGGGTCGGCGAACAGTACCGCCCCCAGTGGGCGTGTCCCGAGGTGTCCAAGCAGGCGCTGGCGGCCGGTAAGGGTACTGACAGGAATAATGGTGCGGGCATATACCCAGGCCTGCGCATCGCAGCGCAGCTGCACGCAACGAATCAGTGCCCGCTCGGTGGGACGCATGTGCAGGACGTTTATTTCGTCGCGGCGCGGGCGTCCCCAGGCCTGCGTCAGCAGTTGCACATCAAAGTGACCGGTGCAGGCCTGCTGGATGCGGCGCGTGAGCGAGGCGGTATCCAGCAGCCAGTCGAGCAGACCGCCGGGAACCTGGCTGCGTACGATCTGCTGGGCCGGTTTCCAGCGCAGTCGATATTCGAGGCGGCTGTCGGATGAGAGAGGATTCACTGCAATACTGTTCCGAGCGGGGTCAGTGGTGAAGAATTATCGCACAGGAAGGTCGTTTGTAACGTGGTTTATCTGCAGGTGCAGCCCAGGGACTTACACTTCGCCATACTGAACGGCATGCCCGAGCCAGCGGCGAATCAATGGCTGCACATGGTGGGGATGCGCTTGCAGCAGCTGCTCGGCTACATGCTCCACGGGTTCCAGTAGTGCTTCGTCGCGTAGCAGATCCGCGATATGGAACTGCATCAGCCCGGTCTGGCGGGTGCCGAGCACCTCGCCGGGACCGCGCAGTTCCAGATCCTTCTGTGCGATCCTGAAACCATCGTTGGTTTCCCGCATGGCGTTGATGCGAACCTTCGCCGTCTGCGACAGCGGTGTCTGGTATAGCAGGACGCAGCTGCTTTTCGCAGCGCCGCGGCCCACGCGACCGCGCAACTGATGCAGCTGTGACAGCCCGAGCCGCTCCGCATTTTCGATGATCATGAGCGATGCATTGGGTACGTCGACACCGACCTCGATCACCGTGGTGGCCACCAGCAGGTCCAGTTCGCGCTGCTTGAAGGCCTGCATGAGGGTTTCCTTCTCTGTCGCCTTGAGTCGGCCGTGGACCAGCCCGATGCGCAGTTCAGGCAGCTGTTCTGCCAGCATGGCAGCGGTGTCGGCGGCGGCCTCACACTGCAGCACCTCCGATTCCTCGATCAGAGTGCATACCCAGTAAGCCTGGCGGCCTTCGCCACAGGCCTGGCGTACACGTTCGACCACCTCTGCGCGGCGACTGTTGGGTACGGCAACGGTCTGTACCGGCGTGCGACCTGGCGGCAGTTCATCAATGATGGAGGTATCGAGATCGGCGTACATGGTCATCGCCAGGGTGCGCGGAATGGGTGTGGCCGTCATCACCAGCTGGTGGGGACGTATTCCACTGGCAATACCCTTGTCGCGCAGTGCCAGCCGCTGGTGTACACCGAAGCGATGCTGCTCATCAATGACCACCAGCCCCAGCCTGGCAAAGTGCACATCGTCCTGAAACAGGGCATGGGTACCGACCACGAGCTGGACATTCCCCTGTTCGATGCGCGCCAGGGTCTCGCTGCGCGCCTTGCCCTTGATGCGGCCTGACAGCCAGGCAACCGGGATGCCCAGTGGTTCCAGCCATTGGGTGAAGTTCCTGTAGTGCTGCTCCGCAAGTAATTCCGTTGGTGCCATCACCGCCGCCTGGTACTGGCCTTCGATGGCCTGCAGTGTCGCACAGGCAGCCACTACGGTTTTACCGGAACCCACATCACCCTGTACCAGTCGCAGCATGGGATGCTGGCGACCGAGATCCGTTTCGATCTCTTTCACTACCCGCTCCTGGGCGCCGGTCAGCGCGAAGGGCAACGCGGCGCGAAAGGCCTTGCGTAGTGTGTGATCGCCGGTAAGCATGGGTGCCTGGTGGGCACGCGCCTCGTATCGAAGCTGGCGCAGACTGAGGTGGTGGGCCAGCAATTCTTCAAAGGCAAGTCGTTGCTGGGCCGGGTGCAGGCCGGAAAGCAGTTGCGCTACTGATGCGGAAGGCGGTGGACGATGCACATAGCGGATCGCATCGCCCAGGCTGGCAAAGGCAAAGCCCTTGAGCAGGTGCGCGGGAATCCAGTCGTGCAAAGCCGATTCACTACCAGCGGCATCCAGCTTCGCCAGGGCCTGATCGGATAGCTTGCGCAGGGTAAGCTGGTGGACGCCCTCGGTAGTGGGGTAGACAGGGGTGAGGGCATCTTCGTCCGGTAGCGTTTCGTCAGCGCGCAATAGCTGGTATTCGGGGTGTACCATCTCCAGCGTCACCGCACCGGGGCGTGCCTCTCCATAACAGCGAATGCGCGCGCCACGTACGAAACCCTGTTGCTGCAGTTTGCTGAAATGGAAGAAGCGCAGCGTAAGCGGGCCGGTACCATCGCTGATACGAACCAGCAACGAGCGGCGTTTACCGAACTTTACCTCAGCGAGATCCACCTTTCCTTCCACCACCGCCCACTGCTGGGCGCGTAACGAACCGATGGCGACCACCCGGGTACGATCCTCGTAGCGCAGTGGCAGATGAAACAGCAGGTCCTGCACGGTTTCGATGCCGAGCTTGTGCAGCTTGGGTGCACTACGGGGGCCGACGCCCTTCAGTGCGGTGATGGGTGTGCGGTCGAGACGGGTGTCGGTGGCGGGCGCATCCATGTGCCGTGTGGCTACCGGTGTATTCGGCTCAGTCATCCAGCTCGAGGATGCCGTCCATTTCCACACCGGCACCCTTGGGCAGCGAGGCCACCCCGATGGCGGCGCGGGCAGGGTAGGGTTGCTGGAAATACTCGGCCATGATTTCGTTTACCAGGGGAAAGTGGCCGAGATCAGTGAGAAAGATGTTGAGCTTGGCGATGTCGGCGAGACTGCCGCCGGATGCCGTTGCCACGGCACTGAGATTATCAAATACGCGACGGATCTGCGCCGCCATGTCGCCGGTGACCAGTTCCATGGTTTCCGGGATCAAGGGGATCTGTCCGGACAGGTAAACAGTGGAACCGGTTTTTACCGCCTGGGAATAGGTGCCGATGGCCTGCGGGGCCTGATCGGTATGGATGATTTCACGGGCCATGCTGCCTGCTCCTGATTAAATGATGGGCGGTATTGTGCCACAGGGTGGCAGGTACGACGATGGTGCATGCAGGTGCGAATGAATTCGCACCTGAGGAAAAAACCGATATCAGTAGCGTTTACCTGCGCCCGCGGGTGATACGCATCACCTCAGGGATGTTGCGCACGCGGCGCATGACCCGCGCCAGGTGCTGGCGATTCTTCACCAGGACGGTGAAGCTCATGCTGGTATCGAGCCCATCACGTTCCTCGATGGATACGTTTTCGATGTTGGAATCGGTTTCGGAAATAGCCGCGGCGATGGTGGCCAGCACGCCACGCTGGTTCACGACTTCCATGCGCACATCAGCAGCATACTCGCCATCGACATTTGGCTCCCAGGCCACATCCACCCATTTCTCCGGGCGGTCGCGTAGCTCCCCCAGGTTTTTGCAGTCCTCGCGATGGATCACCAGGCCACGGCCGGCACTGACGAAGCCGACAATTTTGTCACCGGGAATCGGGTGGCAGCAGCGTGGGAAATTCACCACCATGCCTTCGGTGCCACGAATGGCCAGCGGTGCAGTGGTGTGCCGTGTGGATACGGCTTCCTCGTTGCCGAGACCGGGCAGCAGGCCGCGAGCGACGAGCGTAGCCGTACGGTTGCCGAGGCCGATGTCCTCGAACAGATCTTCGGGGTGTGCGAAGTTGCATTCCTGCAGCATCTGCAGCCACTGTTCCGGTGCGAGATCATCCATGGGTATACCCAGGGAGATCAGTGCTTTTTCCAGCAGGCGACGACCGAGACTCACCGCCTCGCCGCATTTGAGGTTCTTCAGGTAGGCGCGCACATTGGAACGTGCCTTGGCGGTTACCACGTAGTTGAGCCAGGCCGGGTTGGGATGGGCGCCGGGCGCGGTAATCACCTCCACGGTCTGGCCGTTCAATAAGGGCGTGCGCAGCGGCGACAGGCGCCGGTCGATCTTGGCGGCGATACAGGTGTTACCCACATCGGTGTGTACCGCATAGGCGAAATCAACTGCCGTGGCGCCGCGTGGCAGATTCATGATATCGCCCGCCGGGGTGAACACATAGACCTCATCAGGGAACAGGTCGATCTTGACGTTCTCGAGAAACTCCAGTGAATTGCCTGCTTTCTGCTGCATCTCCAGCAGTCCGCGCAGCCATTCGCGGGCGCGGGTGGCCGCGCTGTTGCTGTTGCCGTCGCCGGTTTTATACAACCAGTGAGCGGCGATGCCGGCCTCGGCAACGCGGTCCATGTCCTCGGTGCGGATCTGTACCTCGATGGGTACGCCGTAGGGACCGAACAGCACGGTGTGCAGTGATTGATAGCCATTGGCCTTGGGGATGGCGATGTAGTCCTTGAAGCGTCCCGGTACCGGTTTGTACAGGTTGTGCATCATGCCCAGCACACGGTAGCAGTCGTCGACCTTGGCGACAGTGATACGAAACGCATAGACATCCATGACCTCGGCAAAGGGCAGGGTTTTGTTGCGCATTTTTTTATACAGGCTGTAGAGGTGCTTCTCACGACTGGAGATGCTGACGTTCATGTGTTCCTGTTCCAGCCGGTGCTGAATCGCCGTTTCGATCTTGTTGAGGATCTCCTTGCGGTTGCCACGTGCCTTGCGCACAGCATCGTTGAGCACCCGGTAGCGCATGGGGTACATGGCAGCGAAGCCCAGTTCCTCCAGCTCCAGACGCATGGCGTTGATACCGAGCCGGTTGGCAATGGGAGCGTAGATGTCGAGGGTCTCGCGGGCGATGCGGCGCCGTTTGTCGGGACGCATGACGCCGAGGGTGCGCATGTTGTGCAGGCGGTCGGCGAGTTTGACCAGGATGACGCGGATATCGCGCACCATGGCCAGCATCATCTTGCGGAAGTTTTCCGCCTGCGCCTCGGCCTTGCTTTCAAATTTGATCTGGGTGAGTTTGGAGACCCCGTCCACCAGTTCGGCCACCTCTTCACCGAACATGCGGGCCACCTGTTCCTTGGAGTTAGGGGTGTCCTCGATGACATCGTGCAGGATGGCCGCGACGATGCTCTGGGAATCCATGTGCATCTCGGCGAGGATCTGCGCCACTGCGATGGGGTGGTAGATGTAGGGTTCGCCGGACTTGCGATGCTGGCCCTCGTGGGCCTCGGCGCCGAACAGGTAGGCGCGGTATACCTCCTGGACCTGATCCTGCTCCAGATAGGTCTCCAGGGTGCGGCATAAGTCGCTGATCAGAAAGCGCGGCTTGTCCTCATGAATGCGTTCCGGTTCCCCAGTCATCGCAGCCTTGACCGTGTCCTCGTGGTGGCGGCGCGCGTGGCTCGGGCGCCGCTGGGTTGACGGCTTAATCATAGGGGAATCGGGGAGGGGGCGACAGGTGCACAGAATGGGTGCACAGGGAAGGGTGAGGCAGGCAGTGCAGGGGCGCGGAGCCGCGACCCCTGCGGCATATCATATAGTGAGCTTATTCGGCGGCCGGTGCGGCCGGGGGTTCCGCATCCCCTTCGGCGTCGGCGCTCAGATCGATGACGAGGTCTTCTTCAATCTTCACCGGTTCATCGAGAATGGCGGGGCCGACATGGCCTTCGGCGATTTCGCGCAGGGCCACCACGGTGGGTTTGTCATTCTCCCAGGGCAGGAAGGGTTCGACGCCGTTGGCCAGCTGGCGCGCGCGCTTGGTAGCAACCAGCACGAGCTGAAAGCGGTTGTCGACGTTTTCCAGGCAATCTTCTACGGTAATACGGGCCATTTTTCACCTAACTCCGCGTCAATACTGGGTTGTGGGCGGGCGAACGAGTGTAACCGAATCAATCGGCGGGAGCCAGCAGCGCGGCGAGCAGGGCCGGATGCCGGGCCTGCTGGGCAACCAGTCGCTGGCGACGTGCCACCAGGATGGCCTTCAGTTCCTGCAGGGCGGTCTCGAAACGGTCATTGATCACCAGGTAATCATATTCCGGGTAATGGCTCATTTCGCTGACGGCATCGCGCATGCGGCGCTGGATGATCTCGATGCTGTCCTGGCCGCGGTTGCGCAAGCGGTCCTCGAGGGCGCTCAGGGATGGTGGCAATACAAAAATGCTCACCGCTTCGGGCATCCATTCCCGTACCTGGCGGGCGCCTTGCCAGTCGATTTCGAGGATCACGTCCATGCCATCGGCCAGCTGTTCCTGTACGCTGCCCTTGGAGGTTCCGTAATAATTATCAAAGACTTGCGCATGCTCGATGAAGGCGTTCTCGGCCGCCATCGCCTCGAATTTCGACTTATCTATAAAATGATAGTCGACTCCATTTTTCTCCCCGGGGCGCATGGTGCGGGTGGTGTGGGAGGTGGAGACGGTCGCCCCCTCCATGGATTCGAGCATGGCCTTGACCAGGCTGGTCTTGCCGGCCCCGGAAGGCGCGGAAATGATGTACAGGGTGCCGGTAAGGCTGGATGTGTTCATATTGGATAGAGGTTTAATGGATATTGGCGGGCATTCTAGCAGTGATCCGCCCGCGGCGAATTATTCGACGTTCTGCACCTGTTCGCGCATCTGTTCGATGAGTACCTTCAGTTCCACCGCGGTACGGGTGGTGTCAGCGTCGGCGGACTTGGAACCCAGGGTGTTGGCCTCGCGGTTGAACTCCTGCATCAGGAAATCCAGCCGCCGGCCCACCGGTTCCCGGCGTTCCAGCACCCGGCGTACCTCGGTGATATGGCCTTCCAGACGGTCGATTTCCTCGTCCACGTCCATCTTCTGGGCCAGGTAGACCAGCTCCTGCTCGAGCCGGTCCTGGTCCACCTGGGCCTGCAACTCCGCCAGCCGGGAGCCGAGTTTTTCCCGAATACGGTTACGCACTTCCGGTAGACGCTCACGCTCGGCCTGAACCCGTTCGGCCATGGCATCGCAGCGGCTGGTAAGCAGTTGGTGGATCTGGGCACCCTCGCGTTCGCGGGTTTCCACCAGTTCGGCCAGGGCCTGGTTGAGCAGGTCACCGGCCCGCCCGGCCAGTGGCGTCAGGTCATGCTCGACTTCCCGGATGATGCCCGGCCAGCGCAGCAGTTCCAGGGGATTGATGGCCTGGGTCTGTTCCACGTGGCGATCCAGTGCCTGGCAGGCGGCCACCACCTTGCCGAGTACCTCGTCGTCGAGCTGCAGCGGGGCGGTGGTATCGATGGCGGGGCGATAGCGCAGGTTGCACTCCAGCTTGCCGCGGCCCAGGTGCTTGCCTGCCCGCTCACGTACCAGCGGCTCCAGGCTGCGCAATTCCTCGGGCAGGCGCACGCTGATTTCCAGGTAGCGGTGGTTGACGGAGCGCAGTTCCCAGGTGAGCTGGCCGAATTCGGTATCCGCCTCAACCCGGGCGAAGGCAGTCATGCTGCGGATCATCTCAAGTCACTCTTTACCCTGGCCGATGGAAAGGGAATGGTAAGCGTTATTGGGCGCGCGCGGAACCGTAACCCGTCGATCCGTGCCCATGCCATACTCGGAGTTTCATGGCCAAGCATCTATACAGTCTACCCGCAGGCACCGAACTGGACGGCTACCGCCTGGAGCGTGTCCTGGGTGGCGGCGGCTTCAGTATCGTCTACCTGGGCACCGAACTGGCGACCGGCCAGGTGGTGGCGATCAAGGAATACCTGCCCGCCCGGCTGGCGCTGCGCAATGCCGACGGCATCATCGTGCCCCGGGGCGAGGCCGAGACGGACCGCCTGAGCCGGGGGCGCAAGCTGTTTTTTCAGGAGGCCAGCATCCTGGCCAACCTCCAGCACCCCAACATCGTGCATGTGCTTAATTTCTTCCAGGACAATGGCACTGTATATATGGTGATGGCCTTTGAGGAGGGCAAGAATCTGCAGGCCTACCTGCAAGCCCGCAAGGGCAAGCTCAGCGAAAAATTCCTGCGCACGGTATTTCCGCCACTACTCGATGGGCTGGAGTTGATCCATTCCAGGGACATCCTGCACCTGGATATCAAGCCCGGCAACATCCACATCCGTCCCGGTGGTCAGCCCCTGCTGTTGGATTTCGGGGCCGTGCATGGATTCGGTGAAAGCCGGCAGATGCAGCCGGGACAGGTGATCAGTCCGGGTTTTTCGCCCATTGAACAGTATGAGCCCAATGGCTATGTGGGGCCCTGGACCGACATCTATGCCATTGGCGCCACCATGCGCGCCTGCATCGAGGGACGGTCGCCGCTCGATGCCCGGGCCCGGCGTGTGCTCGATGAGCTGAAGCCCGCCAGCGTGTTGTTCCGCAAGCGCTACAGCGACAGCCTGTTACAGGCCATTGACTGGGCCATGGAGGTGGATCCCCTGTTGCGTCCGCAGCAGATTGCGGACTTCCGCGAGGCTCTGCTCAGGGATGATGGGCCGAAACGGGAGGAACCGGTTTCGGCGCTGGGGAAACTGGCCAATACCCTGCTGGGCAAGGGCTGAGGCAGGGCAGCGATCATGCGCTATCAATACGCACTGACCAACCGACTCGGCAACCGCGCCAGCAACCAGGATCGCAGTGTCATTCGCCATGGGCACGGTGCAGCGTTGCTGGTGGTGGCGGATGGTATGGGTGGCCATGCGCGGGGTGACCTTGCCGCCCAGACCGTGGTGGATACCTTCAGCCGCCTGTTCCGCGAACACAAGGGCCCCTTTTGCACACCAGAGGTCTTTCTGGCCCGGGCCATGGAGCGTGCCCATGAGCAGGTGGTGCGGGTGGGGATGGCGCAGACCCCTCCCATCGAACCGCGCACCACCTGTGTGGCGTGTCTGGTACAGGGGCATTCCGCCTGGTGGGCCCATGTGGGTGATAGCCGCCTCTATCTGTTGCGCGAGGGCATGACCGTGACCCGTACCCGGGATCACGCCTACGTGGAGGAACTGGTGCGACTAGGCGAAATCAGCGAGGCGGAGGCCCAGCACCATCCGCTGCGCAACAGCGTGACCCAGTGTCTGGGGGGCAATACCCATCTCCCCGAGGCCAGTTTCGGCCACATCGACGAACTCCATCCCGGTGACTGCCTGCTGCTCTGTTCGGATGGGCTCTGGTCGGCGTTACCGGAAAACCTGCTCATGACGTTGACCGACAAACCGGACCTGAGCCGTGCCCTGGAAAAGCTGGCCGAGGATGCCGAGCGAGCCAGTTATCCGCGCAGTGACAACATCAGTGCCGCCGCCCTGCGCTGGCTGGAGCACCAGGAAGAGGTGGTGCCGGCGCAGACGCAGGACAACGCGCCACCCCGCCAGACCGATCCTCTCGATGCTGCCATCGATGAAATTCAGCGCGCCATCGCCGAATATGGCGACGAACTGGATACAGACAAGAAATAGCCGTCATCCCGCCGTGCCCGGCGCGTTATAATGCGCGCGTTTCCATTCCCCGATTCCCAAAGGATATGCCCATGCGTCCCAGCGAACGTGCGCCCGATGAAATGCGCGCAGTAAACATCACCCGCAACTACACCAAACATGCCGAAGGTTCGGTGTTGATTGAGTTTGGCGATACCAAGGTGTTATGCACCGCCTCCGTCGAGGAACGGGTGCCGGGCTTCCTGCGCGGCAAGGGCCAGGGCTGGATCACTGCCGAGTACGGCATGCTGCCCCGTTCCACCGGCAGCCGCATGGACCGCGAGGCCTCCCGCGGCAAGCAGGGTGGTCGCACCATGGAGATCCAGCGGCTGATTGGCCGTTCCCTGCGTGCCGTGGTGGACATGAAAGCCCTTGGTGAGCGCAGCATCACGATTGATTGCGATGTGATCCAGGCCGATGGTGGCACCCGTACCGCCAGCATTACCGGTGGCTACGTGGCCCTGGCCGACGCCATTGCCCACCTGCAGAAACAGGGTCTGATCAAGACCAATCCGCTGCAGCATTACGTGGGTTCGGTATCGGTGGGGGTTTACCAGGGTACGCCGGTGCTGGATCTGGATTACCCCGAGGACTGCAGCGCCGAGACCGACATGAACGTGGTGATGAACGATGCCGGGCACTTCATCGAGGTGCAGGGCACGGCGGAAGGACATCCCTTTTCGCAGGATGAGTTGAACGCCATGCTGGAGCTGGCCAAGAAGGGTATCCATGAACTCATTGCCCGACAACGCGTCGCGCTGGCGGATTGAGCGGGATTCACTGCAAAGGCGCAGAGGGCCCGAAGAGAAGCCTGGGATTTTTAGGGAGCCTTTTTGTGCTCTTTGCGGTTGAGCAGTTTTTTCGTTTTTACAGCAAGAGGTGGATATCAACATGAGCAAGATCGTGCTGGCCAGCAACAATCCCGGCAAGGTGCGCGAGTTCAATGAACTGCTGGCCGATGTGGATCTCCAGGTGGTGCCGCAGTCGGAATTTTCCGTGCCCGATATCGAGGAGACCGGCCTGACCTTTGTCGAGAATGCCATTCTCAAGGCGCGCAATGCCGCCGCCTACACCGGCCTGCCCGCCATCGCCGATGATTCGGGCATCGAGGTGGATGCTCTGCAGGGTGCCCCGGGCATCTATTCAGCACGGTATTCCGGCATTGGCGCTACCGATGAAAAAAATCTGCGCAAGCTGTTGGAGGATCTCACCGCGGTTCCGGAGGTCGAACGCACTGCTCGGTTCCAGTGCCTGATGGTGTATATGGAACATGCCGGAGATCCCACGCCGCTGATCTTCCAGGGCAGCTGGGAGGGCAGGATCCTGCATGAACCCCGTGGTGACAACGGCTTCGGCTATGACCCGGTGTTTTACGTGCCCAGCCATGACTGCTCCTCGGCACAGTTGCCGGCGGAGGTGAAAAATGCACTGAGCCATCGCGGCCAGGCCCTGCGGGCGTTGGTAGAGGTGTTGAAGGCGGGTGTCTGATACTCCGCAAGGTATGCTGCAGGTGCGAATGAATTCGCACCTGCAACCGATTCTCCATGTTCGTTATGACCCTCCCAGGTTGTGCCAACCGTGATCCCTGAATTCCACTTCATCACCACCCCGCCGCTGGCGCTCTATATCCATATCCCCTGGTGTGTGCGCAAATGCCCCTACTGTGACTTCAATTCCCATGAAGCAAAGCAGGGCTTGCAGGAACGGGAATACGTCGAGGCCCTGCTGCGCGACCTGGAGCAGGAACTGCCGGGTATCTGGGGGCGTACCGTCGACAGTATTTTCATCGGCGGCGGCACGCCGAGCCTGTTTTCCTCCGAGGCCATCGATCGGCTGCTGGCCGGGGTGCGGGCGCGGGTATCCCTCAGACCCGATGCGGAGATCACCCTGGAGGCCAATCCCGGCACCCTTGAGGCAGGGAAATTTACCGAATTTCGCGCCGCGGGCGTGAACCGGCTGTCCATCGGTGCACAGTCCTTTCAGGACGATGCCCTGCAGCGCATCGGCCGCATTCACGATCGACGGGCGGCGATTCGTGCCGCCGAGTCGGCCCATGCGGCGGGGTTCGACAACTTCAATCTCGATCTGATGTTCGGCCTGCCCGGCCAATCCCTGTCACAGGCCATGGAAGACCTTGCAACCGCCGCGGCACTGGAACCGACACACCTGTCCTGGTACCAGCTGACCATAGAGCCCAATACCTGGTTTGCGCATCACCCGCCGGTCCTGCCCGATGACGATGCCCTGTGGACAATCCAGGAACAGGGGCAGCAATGGCTGGAGGCGGCCGGCTATACTCAATACGAGGTGTCCGCCTATGCGCAGGCGGGTCGGCAGTGTCGCCATAATCTGCATTACTGGCGCTTTCACGATTACCTGGGTATCGGTGCCGGTGCCCACGGCAAGGTTACCGATACCCAGCAACAGGCGATCGTGCGGCGCTGGAAACAGAAGCATCCGCAGCAATATCTGGAGCAGGCGGGTACCAATGCCGTACTCGGTGGTATGACCCGGCTCAGTCCTGTCGAGACGCGCTTTGAATTTGCCCTCAACCGGTTCCGTTTGCGGGAGGCCTGCAGCGCCGTGCAGTTTCGTGATACCACGGGGCTGGACGAAGGCTATCTGCAACCGCCGTTGCAGCAGGCGCTGGAAGCCGGTTTGCTGGAAGAAGTGCAGGATCGATTCCGCACCACGGAACGGGGCCAGCGTTTTCTGAATGACCTGCTGGCCCTGTTCCTGCCCGAGGAGAGCATGGAATGATCGAGGAAACCCGGATCGAATGTCCGTACTGCGGCGAAACCTTTGATACCACCATCGATGGCTCGGCGGGCAACCAGTCCTATATCGAGGATTGCCAGATCTGTTGCCGCCCGATTGAAATCAGTATCCAGATCGATGCCGATGGCGAGCTGGCAGGCCTGCAGGTGCGGCGCGACGATGACTGATTACGTTCCCATCGATTGCGGGCTTCACAGCCAGTATGAACTAGCGATCATGCACCGCCAGCGACTGCGGATATCCTGGCGGGATGCACAGGGAGGCACGCACGTGGAGCTGCTGGAGCCACGGGATCTGCTGACCCGTGCAGGAGCCGAGTATCTGCTGGCCGACACCCCGGACGGTCGACGGCTCGAACTACGACTGGATCATATCCAACACACCGATCCCCTGTAGCACTTTTCGCGTGTCGCCTAGGGATGTCGACCGGGCACGGTTTTCCTGCCACCGTTTATGGGTACACTGCTCCCCCATGAATGATCGACACGACCTGGAATTGGTACTGCGTTCCCGGGTGCCCATTGTGGTACTGGAAACCCGCGATGAACCCCGCGTGCTGGAGCAGTTTCGCCAGTTGGCCATCCGCCTCGCCCAACCGGTGCTGGCCTGGTCAGTGACCTCGGGTCTCAAGCGCATCGACCTGGACCTCGATGTGCCCGGCCAGCACACCGAACCGCACGCCGTGCTTAGCCAGATCAAGGCCACCGATCACCCCGGGATCTATCTGCTGCTGGACTTCCACCCCTACCTGGATAACCCGTTGCATGTTCGGCTGATGAAGGAGATCGCCCTGCAACAGGGAAGCAGTGCCCATACCTTGGTGCTGGTGAGCCACGAGGTCGAGATGCCGCCGGAGCTGGCTGGATTCACCGCCCGGGTGGAACTGGCGCTGCCCGATGCCAGGGCACTGGAAAAGGTCATCCGCGAAGAGGCCAAGGTCTGGGCCGATGCCAACCAGGGCAAGCGGGTCGCTACGGATAACCGCACCCTGGAACTGCTGATCCGTCATCTGGGCGGCCTGTCGGTCACGGACGCGCGCCGGCTGGCACGCCACGCCATCCAGGATGACGGCGCCATTACCCATGATGACCTGCCACAGGTGATGAACATCAAGTACCACCTGCTGGACCAGGGCGGTGCGCTGAGTTTTGAATTCGACTCCGCCGCCTTTTCCGATGTGGGTGGCCTGTCACGGCTGAAGCGCTGGTTGCAGCTGCGCAAGGAGGGATTGCTCAAACCCGAGGCCGGGCTGGAGCCGCCCAAGGGAATCCTGCTGGTAGGGGTGCAGGGTGGCGGCAAGAGTCTGGCGGCCAAGGCGGTGGCCGGTACCTGGGGCCTGCCCTTGCTACGGCTCGATTTCGGTACCCTCTACAATAAGTTTTTCGGTGAGACCGAGCGCAATCTGCGCGAATCGCTGGCGGCCGCCGAGGCCATGGCGCCCTGCGTGTTGTGGGTCGATGAAATCGAAAAGGGCATCGCCTCCGGTGAGCACGACAGTGGTACCTCGAAACGGGTACTCGGCAGCCTGTTGACCTGGATGGCCGAGCGCAAGGCGCCAGTATTCGTGGTGGCAACCGCCAATGTGATCGAGCAGCTGCCACCGGAGCTGATCCGTAAAGGCCGGCTGGATGAAATCTTTTTCGTCGACCTGCCGGGGCCGGCAGTACGGGAAGACATTTTTGCCATCCATCTGCGCAAGCGTCAGCGAAATCCGTCGGGGTTCGACCTGGCGGCACTGGCTGCCGCGGCGGAGGAGTTTTCCGGTGCGGAAATCGAGCAGGCCGTAGTAGCGGCCCTCTACCTGGCGAGGGAGCAGCGGGTTGAGCTCGATACGCAACATCTCCTCGCCGAACTGGCCCGGACCCGTCCGCTGGCCAGGGTCATGGTCGAAAAAGTTTCCGCTTTGCGTGCCTGGGCGGCGGAGCGCACCGTGCCAGCGAACTAATAAGTAAAGCCGGACGCTGCCTGGCCTGGAGGGTCATGGGCGGTGCCGAATCGGACCTGCCGGCAAAAATGCCTTGCATTTCGCGTCGGAAATTTATACACAGATCAGATCAGGTTGGCGAGAGTCCCCGCTGCGCTGATGACGGTTTTCCGGCACATCGGGTTTCCAATATTAACAATTTGATTTTTATAATTATTAAGAACTTTCTAATATGTTGTTGCGGCACGGATTTTAAAACATCGCCAGAGAGTTAGCGCAGGTTTCCAAAATTCGTCCACAGAGTTATCCACAGACGGGCAGGGAAGGCTAAATTCCTCTGTATCACAGGGACTTATGAGCTAACAGCAGGATTCGACAGGCATTTTTACCAAGGGTATGGTAATTTCATAATGTAGGGACAACAACAAGAACAGCGTGGCATGGGAGCCACCCATACATCGGCGGAGGGCACTATGTCCGAGTCTTACTCCACGAGCCACTTGGCAATCGATTTCGACCATTGGTCAGACCTGGCCAATTCCGACCCGGAGGCATTCGAGGCCCGGCGCAATCAACTCATCGAAGAAGTGATTCGGCGTGCCCCGAGCCACCGCCAGCAACGTCTGCGCGGACTGCAGTGGCGGCTCGACCGGGTTCGTGAACGCTCCCAAACCCCGATGGCCGCCTGCATCCGTATAAGCGAGATGATGTGGGATGCCCTGATGGGCGAGTATGGGCTGCGTGATACACTGGAAAGCCTGTCGGAACCGGGGGCTGTGCGGCGTACCAGGCCGCGGGCACGGGTGTTTTCCCTTGATGCGGCGCGCCGGGGCTTGTCCTGAGGCGTAGCTTCCCGTATTATCCGACGCCTTTCCCGGGCCCAAGTGCCGGGGCGGGCGGCGCCCGTGCAACTGAATTGAGGATCGACCCATGCAACCGGAAATCCACCCGGCCTACGAAGAAATCAACGTGTCCTGCAGCTGCGGCAGCGAATTCAAGACCCGTTCCACTGTTGGCCATGACCTGCAGATCGAAGTCTGTTCCCAGTGTCACCCCTTCTTCACTGGCAAGCAGAAGATGCTGGACACCGGCGGCCGCGTGGACAAGTTCCGTCGCAAGTACAATATCGGCAAGTAGCTTTGTGATCGTGCCTGCGGGCCGAATACGTAAAAGGGCGTCCCTGTTGGGCGCCCTTTTTGCGTTCTGGGCGCTGGCCGCTGTTGCCGGTCAGGAGTGCAATCTGGCCCAGCCCGAGGATCAGGCGCGGGTCCGCCATGTCTACGACGGCGATACCCTGACCCTGCAGGATGGCCGCAAGGTGCGGCTGATCGGAGTCAACACGCCGGAGCTGGGGCGAGATGAGGCCGCCGACGAACCCTTTGCAATTGCGGCCCGTGACGCGCTGCGCCGGGCCCTGTTCCTGTCCGGCCAGGTCGTGGGCCTGCGCTATGGGGCAGAGCGGCAGGATCACTACGGTCGCACCCTTGCGCATGTGTTTGCCCGTACCGGAGAAAACCTCAGCGCGACACTGCTGCGGCAGGGGTTGGGAATGGCGATTGCGATCCCGCCGGACCTGTGGGGGTTGGAGTGTTACCAGGCGGCGGAACGGGAGGCACGAGTGGCAACACGTGGCCTGTGGGCGCACCCCGACTTCCAGCCCCGGGAAAGTCGCAGCCTGAGTCTTCGTACAACCGGTTTTATGCTGGTGCGCGGGCGCGTGGAGCGTATTGGCCGTGCCCGTGAAGCCCGTTGGGTCGAGCTTGAGGGCCCTGTGGCCCTGCGGGTGGCCGAGGCGAATCTGGGCTATTTCAACCCGTCGCTGGAAACCCTGGTTGGGCATCGTATCGAGGTCCGTGGCTGGTTTCGTCTGCAGCGCAATGAATTGCACGCTATCCTGCATCACCCTGCCGCGTTGCAGGTGCTGGACGCACCGGGAGGCGACGCGGTGCCGAAGAGTCCGTAAAATAACCCCGATGAACAGGATGCGGTATTTCGGAAGGGGTATTTGCACACCATGAAGTCATTTCAGCAGCGGATGCTCGCCATCGTGGTGATCATGCTGGTACTGTCGGGTTGCGCCGTCAACCCGGTGACCGGCAAGCAGGACTTCGTGCTCATGAGCGAGGACGAGGAGATCGCCCTGGGTCGCAAGCTGCACCCCCAGGTGCTCAAGGAGACAGAAGCCTACGAGGACGCTGCGTTGCAAGCCTATGTCCAACAGGTGGGCGAGCGGCTGGCGCGGGTCAGTCACCGCAACAATCTGATCTTTCGCTTCACGGTACTCGATAGCGCCGAGGTGAATGCCTTCGCCACACCCGGCGGCTATATCTACATCACCCGCGGCCTAATGGCCTACCTGAATTCGGAGGCTGAACTCGCGGCGGTACTCGGCCATGAAATCGGCCACGTGACGGCACGTCATTCGGTGCGCCAGCAGAGTACCGCGACCACTACCGGGCTACTGGCGGCCGTGATCGGGGCCGCCACGGGTGTGCAGGGTGCCGGCGACCTGGCCAATGTGGCCGGTACGGCACTTGTCCGTGGCTATGGCCGTGAACACGAACTCGAATCCGACCGGCTGGGTGCCGAGTACCTGGCCCGGGCCGGCTACGATCCCAGGGCCATGCTGGAGGTGATCGGGGTGCTCAAGGATCAGGAAAACTTTGAGCTGCAGCAGGCGAAGGAAGAGGGGCGTGAACCCCGCATCTACCACGGCCTGTTCTCGACCCATCCGGATAACGACAAGCGTCTGCAGGAAACGGTGCTGGCGGCGCAGCAGTTTCAGGATCGCAATGGCGAACAAACCAACCGCGAGGGCTTTTTGTCTCACCTGGATGGTGTGGCCTTCGGCGATTCCGAACGCGAAGGCGTGTTGCGCGGAGACCGCTTCTATCACAAGCCGTTGAACTTCGGCCTGCAGTTTCCTGCCGGCTGGAAAGTGAAAAACCTGCCGGGTGCGCTGGTGGCGCAGGCACCTGACGGTAACGGCGTCCTGGAGGTGGAGGTGCAGGACCTGAACCGGCGCCTGACGCCGCGGGAGTTCATGACCCAGCGTTTGGGTATTCAGGAGATGCGCTCCGAGGAAGCGCTTACGGTGGCAGGTTTGCCGGGCTATACGGCGGTGGTGCCCGCCAATACCCGCGGAGGCAAACGCTGGGTACGGGTGGCGGTGTTGCAGTATCACGACCAGGCATTCATTTTTTCCGGCTACTACGAGCGTGATGAGCCGAACCAGCATGCGGTGCTGATTACCGCCCGCAGCTTCCATGCGCTGAGTGCCGGGGAGCAGGCACTGGCTGCCGCGCAGAAACTCAAGCTGATCCGGGCTGGGGCGGGTACGCGCTATGCGCAGTTGGCCCGCACATCACCGTTGCAGCATCATGCCGAAGACCAGTTGCGGCTATTGAATGACCAGTATCCGCAAGGCGAGCCGGCCGCTGGGCAATGGCTCAAAATCGTTGAATAAAACCCCGGTTGTCCGGTAGCCGGCCCATTTGGCACGGGTCAAGATCGGCTCGTTGATAAGGAATTTGCTCCATGTTTAAAGACCTGAAGAAAGCGGCTCTTGATTATCATGCACTGCCGAAGCCCGGTAAGATCAGCGTGACGGTGACCAAGCCGACTGATACCCAGCAGGACCTGGCGCTGGCCTATACCCCGGGGGTGGCCGAGCCGGTGCGGGAGATTGCCCGCGACCCTGCACTCGCCTACCAGTACACTGCCAAGGGGAATCTCGTGGCGGTGATCACCGATGGCAGTGCGGTGCTCGGTCTCGGCAACGTAGGTGCGCTGGCAGGCAAGCCGGTAATGGAAGGCAAGGGCGTGTTGTTCAAGCGCTTTGCCGATATTGATGTATTCGACATCGAGGTGGATGCCGGCGATCCGCAGGTATTTATCGATACCGTGGCGCGGATTGCCAGCGGCTTTGGCGGTATCAACCTGGAAGACATTGCCGCACCCCGGTGTTTCGAGATCGAACGTGCGTTGATCGAGAAACTGGATATCCCCGTTTTTCATGACGACCAGCACGGCACAGCCATCATCATCAGCGCCGGTCTGCTCAATGCACTTGAACTGCAGGGCAAAACCCTGGCAGATGCGCGCATCGTGTGTCTTGGTGCCGGTGCCGCGGGGATTGCCTCCATGCATCTGCTGATCGCACTGGGCGCGACACCGGCAAATATTTTCATGGTGGATCGCAAAGGCGTGATCCATGCCGGGCGCGACGATCTCAACGAACACAAGCAGGCGTTTGCGGTGACAACGGACCGCCGCACTCTGGCCGATGCCATGCGCGATGCCGATGTATTCATTGGAGTATCCGGACCCGATCTCGTTACTGCGGATATGCTGGTCTCCATGGCGCCGAAGCCCATTGTGTTCGCCCTGTCAAACCCGGATCCGGAGATTCAACCGGCCCTGGCGCATTCGGTGCGCGATGATCTCATCATGGCCACCGGCCGCAGCGACTATCCCAATCAGGTGAACAATGTGCTGGGCTTTCCCTTCATTTTCCGCGGTGCCCTGGATGTGCAGGCCAGCGGCATCAATCGGGAAATGCAGGTCGCCGCGGTGCATGCCCTGCGCAACCTGGCGAGGGAGCCGGTGCCGCAGGATGTGTTGAAGGCCTATCAACTGGAGTCGCTGGAATTCGGTCCGGAGTACATCATCCCGAAACCGCTGGATGCGCGGCTGATGGAATTCGTGCCTGCGGCAGTGGCGCGTGCTGCGGTGGATACCGGTGTGGCGCGACGCGGGTACCCTGGGCACTATCCTCAGCAGGGAAGTAACGGATCGCCACCCCGTGTGGGTAACCGCGCACACGCTGATGTCGTGGCTTGACGCAGCGGATACCAGTCTCCAAGCTGTGATTTCCCATGCATATAAATGATTGTAAGCAGAGCTGAAGACCATGAGCGAGAAAAAACTCATTCTGAAAGATCCCGATACCGGACAGGAACTGGAGTTGCCGGTACAGGACAGCAGCATCGGCCCCGGTGCCGTTGAACTGGGCAAGCTCTACCGCAAGCTCGGGTATTTTTCCTATGACCCCGGCTTTCTCGCCACTGCCAGCTGTTCCAGTCGCATCACCTATATCGATGGTGAACAGGGCACCCTGCTCTATCGGGGTTATCCCATCGAGCAGTTGGCGGAAAAAAGCAGCTTCGTGGAAGTGGCCTATCTGCTCATGTACGGGGAGTTGCCCACGCCGGATCAGTTGCAGAAATTCGAAGGCATTATCCTGCACCACACCATGATCAACGAGAATCTGAAGCAGTTTTACAACGGCTTCTATCACGATGCCCACCCCATGGCGGTCATGGTCGGTGTGGTGGGTTCGCTATCGGCCTTTTATCACGATTCCACCGATGTCGAGAATCCGGTGCATCGGGAAATCAGCGCCCAGCGCCTGGTAGCCAAGATGCCGACCATCGCCGCGGCCTGCTACAAGCGCACCGTCGGTGAGCCTTTCATGTATCCCAAGAACGAGCTGAGTTACTGCGGCAACCTGTTACGCATGATGTTCGGGGTGCCCTGTGAGGAGTACGAGGTCGACCCGCTGCTGGAGCGTGCGCTGGATCTGCTGTTCATCCTGCATGCCGACCATGAGCAGAACGCCAGCACCGCCACCGTGCGCCAGGCGGGGAGTTCCGGTGCCGATCCCTTCGCCTGCGTGGCAGCAGGCATCGCGTCCCTGTGGGGGCCGGCCCATGGTGGTGCTAACGAGGCGGTACTGGGCATGCTCAACGAAATCGGTGACGTGGCCAGCATTCCCAAATTCATCGATATGGCCAAAGACAAGAAGTCCGGTTTCCGGCTGATGGGGTTTGGCCACCGGGTATACAAGAATTACGATCCGCGTGCCAAGATCATTCGCGAGGTGTGCCACCAGCTACTGAGCAAGATCGGTAATTCCAACGATCCCATGTTCGAGCTGGCATTGCGGCTGGAGGAGATCGCGCTCAACGATGAGTATTTCATCGAGCGGAAGCTCTATCCCAACGTGGATTTCTATTCCGGCATCATCTACAAGGCCATGGGCCTGCCGACCAATATGTTCACGGTGATGTTCGCCATTGCGCGCACCGTGGGCTGGGTGGCGCACTGGATGGAGATGATGTCCGATCCCGCTCAGAAGATCGGCCGGCCGCGGCAGGTATACCTTGGACCTACGCGACGGGATTTTATCGGGATCGATCAGCGCTGAGGTTCAGGTTTCAGTCCGGCGCCCGGGGCTCCAGCATCTCCATCAAACGGTTAATGCTGGCGCGTGCCATGGGGCGTCCATCCACCGGTCCCAGCGGTGCCTGGCGTAGACCTTTGGCGGGAAAGACCAGCGCCTCAATCGGAATATCGCCAGCCAGAAAGCGCACGCTGGGGATGTCTGCCGAGGTTTCGCGGTTGAGCTTCATACGCCGTAATCCCGCCTCGAATTGAATCCCCGCATCAAGCATGAACAGGTTTACTTCTTCCGGCGTATCGGCGAACAGGTGCAGGTTTACATCGGAATGCACCCCTGCGGTTCCCGACAGCACGGAGCCGGTGAGACGTGGTTCGAAGCGGGCAAAAAACCGCATGGCCTGCAGTGCGGCCTCACGCAACTCCCGTAATTTCTGTTCTCCCTCGGCACCGATAAAGAGTCGCTGGTAGCCCAGTAGTGCTTCCTCGATTTCGATATTGCGGGGCATGTTGTGGGTATTGGGCGCGCCCAGTCGTTCGGCGGCCTTGCGCTTGGCCGTATAGAAATCATGGATGCCATCCTCGGCCATAAGACGTGCCGCTTCCTGCGCCAGGCGCTGGCGCATGTGTTTATCCTTGGTTGAGCTGCGGATAGCCATCGCTAACAGGCGCTAGAACAGCGGATCGGTTTCGGTGGTCGTGTCTTCCGGGGTGGTGGGTGCGCCATCTTCCGCCATTTGTTTCGGTACCTGATCGACCCGAAAGGTTTCAAACAGGCTGCTGTCCTGCCCGGGTGCTGGCAGCAGGCCGGTATTCGGGTCGATGCGCACGGTGACCATGCCAGGCGGCGGGGGCAGTATGGCGGTCGGTACGCCCTGCAGGGCTTTTTCCATGTAGGCGATCCACATGGGCAAGGCGGCGCGGCTGCCGGTTTCCCCGGCGCCGAGTGGATGTACCTGATCGAAACCAACCCAGGCGGTGGTGACCAGGGCGGCATTGAAGCCGCAAAACCAGGCGTCACGCTGATCGTTGGTGGTGCCGGTCTTGCCGGACAAATCGCTGCGGCCAAGCGCACGGGCGCGACGGCCGGTACCCCGCTGGATGACGTCACGCATCATGGAGGACATCAGATAGGCGTTCTGCGGGTTCAGCATGCGTGGTGCCGGCAGGCTGGGGGGCGGCAGGGCGGTGACGTCGGTATTGCCCGGCATGGACGGATCGGTATCTGCCGGGTCCCCGTTGTCACTATTGTCGGCGACGGCATCGGTGGTATCCGTTTCGGCATCCGGGGTGGCGCTGGATGCCGGGTCGCAATTATCCGTGCAGGCTACCAGGGGCTGAGCGGTTTCAATCGTATTGCCGTTGGCATCCAGTACCCGCTCAATGAGATAGGGTTTGACGCGATAGCCACCGTTGGCGAACACGGCATAGCCGCGCGCCATTTCCAGCGGTGTGGCGCTGCCACTGCCGAGGGCAAGGGACAGGTTGCGGGGCAGGCGGGCCGGGTCGAAGCCGAAGCGCCGGGCATGTTCGATGGCAAAGTCGGGGCCGATGCTGCGCATCAGGCGTACCGAGACCAGATTACGGGAATGGACCAGTGCCTCGCGCAGGCGGGTAGGGCCGTAGAACTTGCCGCTGTAATTTTCCGGCCGCCAGGTGGTTTCCAGTGACGGATCGTCAAATACCACCGGCGCGTCGTTGATGATACTGGCTGCGGTATAGCCTTTTTCCAGCGCGGCAGAATAAACGAAGGGCTTGAAGCTGGAGCCGGGCTGGCGCTCGGCCTGTACCGCGCGGTTGAATTTGCTGCGGTTGAAATCAAAGCCGCCGGCGAGGGCTACCAGTGCCCCGTCACCGGGCAGCAACGATACCAGCGCACCCTCCACCTCGGGGATCTGTGCGAGCTGCCATTTCCCGTCTGCGGTATTTTGCAGGCGGATGAGATCACCCGGTTTCAGTATGTCTGCGGGCTTGCCGGGCGCCGCGCCACGGTGGTTGGGACTCAGGTACGGCCGCGCCCAGCGCATGCCATCCCAGGACAGGTTCAGCAGGCCGTAATCCATGGTGTAGACCTGCGCCTGCTCGGTCTCCACCGTGATTACCAGGCCCGCCGGCAGGCCGCCGACCGGTGGGTAATTGCCGAGTGCTTCGCGCCAGTGAGCCTCATCCGCATCGGTGGTCAGTTCCACGTGGGATTCGGCGCCACGATAGCCGTGGCGCTGGTCATACTCCAGTAGTGCGCCACGCAGCGCGTTGGTGGCCGCCTGCTGGCGCTGACTGTCGAGGGTGGTGTAGACCTGGAGGCCGGAGGTATAGGCCTCGGCGCCATAGCGGGTGACCATTTCCGCGCGCACCATCTCCGCGGCGAAGGAGGCCTCCACCGCGGAGGTCTGGGTGTGCAGGCGGGCGTCGTCGGGGGTCCGGATAGCGGTCTGGTACTGGGTGTCATCCAGGGCGCCGAGTTCGTGCATGCGGGACAGGACGTAGTTGCGGCGGATCAGCGCACGCTCCGGGTTGCTGATGGGGTTGTCACGCGACGGTGCCTTGGGCAAGCCGGCAATCATGGCGATCTGCGGGATGGTGAGCTGGTCGAGACTGGCACCGTAGTAGACCTGCGCCGCAGCTGCGATCCCATAGGCACGGTGCCCCAGGTAGATCTTGTTCAGGTAGAGGGCCAGGATTTCCTGCTTGTCGAGTGCGCGTTCGATCTTGAGAGCCAGGAAGATCTCCGTCAGTTTACGCAGATAGGATTTCTCCGCGCTGAGAAAGAAGTTGCGTGCCACCTGCATGGTGATGGTGCTGCCGCCCTGGCGTTTTTCACCAGTGCGCACCAGTTCCAGTGCAGCGCGGACCAGGCCCTGGTAGTCCACGCCGGGGTGCTGGAAGAAACGGTCGTCCTCGGCGCCCAGGAATGCCTGGATCATTAGTGGAGGCACTGCATCGTAGGCGGCCGGGGTGCGGCGTTTTTCACCGAATTCCGCCATCAGCAGGCCGTCGCGGGTATAGACCCGGAGTGGCACCTGGAACTGCACATCCCGCAGCTGATCGGTGGACGGCAGGTCCGGCGCGACATATAAATAGGCAGCGGCGATCAGCAGCAGACCCGCGCTGAACAGGCCGAAAGCGGTGGCAAGCACCAGACGCAGAAAAAGTAACCAGGATTTCATCAAATTGGGCGGCTTGTGACGTGGTTCAACGAAGGAAAGTAATTTCTCACTAAACTTAACTATAAATCGTCCGATAACGGGAATCGAGTCCTGGAGTAGGGCTAAGCCATTAGTTGACAATCATTTGTCAGTGTCATCTAATCCGGTGGAACACCTGTGTGTATTAACCATGGGTAATAAAAAAGGAAATATCTGTGCAGCTCGCGCGATTATTCAAAAGGACCAAGGCGCCGATCGTTGGGTTGGATATTAGTTCCACTGCGGTAAAGCTACTGGAACTGAGCCGTAGTGGGGGGCGGTACCGGGTTGAAAGCTACGCGGTCGAACCGCTGCCACCCAATTCTGTCGTCGAGAAGAATATCACTGATGTGGAGGCCGTGGGCGAGGCCGTTCGTCGCGCCGTGAAACGCTCCGGTACCCGCGCCAGGTATGCCGCAGTAGCTGTGGCAGGATCCTCGGTCATCACCAAGATCATTCCCATGCCCGCCAACCTCTCCGATGATGAGATGGAAACCCAGATCGAGCTGGAAGCGGACCAGTATGTCCCCTACCCGCTCGAGGAAGTCAGCCTGGACTTCGAGGTGCTGGGACCGACGGAACGCAATCCCGAAACTGTCGATGTCCTGCTGGCGGCCTGCCGCAGCGAGAACGTGGAGATGCGTACCGCCGCGGTTGAAACCGGTGGTCTGCAGGCCAGGGTGGTGGATGTCGAGGCCTACGCCACCGAAAACGCCTTTGCCCTGATTGCCGAGCAGCTGCCGGATCAGGGTGTGGACAAGACCATTGCCGTGGTGGACGTGGGCGCCACCATGACTACGCTGAACGTACTGCACGATCTGAAAATGATCTATACCCGGGACCAGGTCTTCGGTGGCAAGCAGCTGACCGAGGAAATCATGCGTCGCTACGGGCTTTCCTATGAGGAAGCGGGCATGGCGAAACGACAGGGCGGGCTGCCCGAAAACTACGTTTCCGAGGTGCTCGAACCCTTCAAGGAAGCCATGGCCCAGCAGGTGAGTCGTTCCCTGCAGTTCTTCTTTTCTTCCAGTCAGTACAATCACGTGGATCATATCGTGCTGGCGGGTGGTAGTGCTTCGATTCCCGATGTGGATGAGGTGGTGCAGGACAAATTGGGCGTGGAAACCAGTATCGCCAACCCGTTTGCCTCCATGTCACTGGCGCCTTCCGTGAAGCCGCAGACCCTGAGTAATGACGCTCCGGCGTTAATCATTGCGTGCGGGCTCGCGCTAAGGAGCTTCGACTGATATGGCACACATCAACTTACTACCCTGGCGTGAAGAGCTGCGCAAGCAGCGACAGAAAGAGTTCGGCGTCATGGCCGGCCTGGGCGTGGCATTTGCTGCAGCGATCTGGGGGCTGGTACACATGCAAATGGTGAATCGCATTGATGCCCAGGATCAGCGCAATGCCTATCTTGAAGCGCAGATAAAGGTGCTCGATACCAAAATCGCGAAGATCAAGGAACTCGAAAAGACCAAGGCCGGGTTGCTGGCGCGCATGAATATCATTCAGCAGCTGCAGAGCAACCGCCCGGAAAGCGTCCACCTGATGGATCAGCTGGTACAGACCCTGCCCGATGGTGTATTCCTTACGAGTATCACGCAGACGGGGAAGGCGCTGACGCTGGCGGGTGTGGCGCAGTCCAATGCGCGGGTATCGGCCTATATGCGCAATATCGATGCATCTCAGTGGATGGCCAATCCCAAGCTTGATTTCATCCAGACCAAGGAACAGAAACAGCGTCGTATAGCGGAGTTCACCCTGCGGGCTTCGCAGGTCCGTGCCCAGTCATCCGCGGATGGGGAGGATGACAAATGAATCTGGAAGATATCAATAATCTCGATTTCAACAATATCGGTAACTGGCCTGCCCCTGCCCGTGCAGTCTTGATCGTGCTCCTGGTGGTAGTGGTGCTGTTCCTGGGCTACTGGTTCGACGTCAAGGACCAGATCCAGAATCTGGAGCGTGTGGAACAGAAGGAAGTTGAACTCAAATCTGTGTTTGAAGCCAAGGCGCGCAAGGCAGCTAATCTTGCCGCCTATGAACAGCAGCTGGAAGAAATGAAGGAATCCTTTGGTGCCATGCTGCGTCAGCTGCCGAATAAGACTGAAGTGGCGGAGCTGTTGGTGGATATTTCCCAGACCGGTCTGGCCAGTGGTCTTGAGTTCGAGCTATTCAAGCCATTGCCGGAAGTGCCCAAGGATTTCTATGCCGAACTGCCGATCAGCATCAAGGTGAAAGGCACGTACCACGAATTCGGTAATTTCGTCAGCGGCATGGCGGCACTGCCACGTATCGTGACGGTACACAATATTTCTATCAAGCCGATAGGTGATACAGGCGAGCTTTCAATGGATCTGAAGGCGAAGACCTATCGCTACCTGGATGAAAATGAAGGAGTGCAGCCATGAAATCATTCCTCTGCACACCTGTAGCCAGTGTAACCCTGCTGTTGATGGCAGCGAGTCTCTCGGGATGCAGTAGCACCAATACCCAGGACCTGGAAGAGTACGTGAAGGAAGTTACTTCCCGACAGCCGTCACGTATCGAGCCGCTGCCGGAATTCAAGCCTTTTGAAACCTTCCTCTACAGTGCGGGTGACAGTCGCAGCCCATTCACGCCAACGGATTCTTCCGGCGGTGACCTGCAGGTTGCGCGTGCCTCGACCAATGGTATTCAGCCAGACTTCAATCGTCCACGGGAGCCGCTCGAAGAGTCGCCGCTGGATGGTCTGCGTATGGTGGGTACCCTGGAGCAGGGGAGTGAGTCCTGGGCGCTGGTGCGGAATCTGGATGGCACCATCCACCGCGTTCAGCCCGGCAATTACCTGGGGCAGAACCATGGCAAGATCACGCGTGTATCCGAATACGAAGTTGAGTTAACCGAAATTATACCCGATGGGCTAGGTGGCTGGCAGGAACGTCAAGCCTCTCTGGCACTGAGCGAATAATCCCATGGGGGGATCGTACATGACCGCTGGAATTCAAATGAAACGTACCGATCAATCTGCTGCCCGTGGTGGCTGGAAGGGACTGCTGCAGAATCTCCTGTGGAGCACCTGTCTACTGTTTGCGGGTCAGGCAATAGCCGAAAATGCACTCGAATCCATCGAGTACGCTGGCCTGCCTGGTAACCGCGTGCAGATCATTATGAGTATGAGTCAGCCAGTGGAAAATCCGCTGAGTTTCACCATCGACAACCCGGCCCGTATCGCACTGGATTTCCCGGCTACCGCCAGCAAGCTTGAAAAGCGCTCGCAGACGATCGGTGTAGGGGCTGCCAAGAGTATCACCGCCGTCGAGGCACAGGGTCGTACCCGTGTGGTGGTGAATCTGGTGGAGATGGTGCCCTATGAAACCCGTGTCGAGGGTAACAAGGTTCTGGTAACCCTGCAGGATGCCGGTACCGTTGAAGTTGCGGGTACATCTGCCCCGGCAGCAACGGGCACTGCGCCCAGCGCGCCGTCCTCCTCCGCCACGACATCCGGGCCGTCTATCAGCAATGTGGACTTCCGCCGTGGTGATATGGGTGAGGGGCGGATTGTCGTGACCCTGTCTGATCCTTCCATTCCGGTGGATATGCGCCAGGAAGGCGGCAAGGTGGTGCTGGACTTCATGAACAGTTCGCTGCCGGCCCGCCTGGAGCGGCGCCTGGATGTGACCGATTTCGCGACCCCGGTGAAAACCGTGGATACCATGGCGCGCGGCAGTAGTGTGCGGATGGTGATCGATCCTGTTGGTGAATACGACCACCTGGCCTACCAGTCAGACAATCAGTTCACGGTCGAGATCAAACCGACCACCAAGGAAGAGCAGCAGGCGCGCAAGAAACAGGAGTTCGGTTACACCGGCGACCGCCTCTCCCTGAATTTCCAGGATATCGAGGCGCGCTCAGTGCTGCAGCTGATCGCGGACTTTACCGGTACCAATATCGTGGTCAGTGATACGGTCTCGGGCAGCCTGACGCTGCGTCTGAAGAACGTGCCCTGGGATCAGGCGCTGGACATTATCCTCAAGACCAAGGGCCTGGCCATGCGCCAGACCGGCAATGTAATGCTGGTGGCGCCCAGTGAGGAGATTGCGGCACGGGAAAAGCTCGAGCTGGAATCGCAAAAACAGATCGAGGAACTGGCGCCATTGTACTCCCAGTATTTCCAGGTCAACTACGCCAAGGCAATGACCCTGTACGAGCTCTTCAAGAATAAGGAGAACTCGCTGCTCACCGATCGTGGTCATGCCATTGTCGACGAGCGCACCAATACCCTGTTGATTCAGGATACCGCCGACAAGCTGGAAGAAATCGGCAAGGTGATTGCGCAGCTGGATATCCCGGTGCGTCAGGTGCTGATCGAATCCCGAATCGTGATTGCCAGTGACGATTTTGCCAAGGATCTGGGCGTCAAGTTCGGCTTCAGCAGCTCGGATATCGACATTGGCGAAACCAACACCGCGATCGGTGGTGCCCTGGGTGGCGACCTGACGGTGAGTCCTACCTTCGGCCAGACCAACTTCGAGATTCCGGCAGGCAGTGGCAACGAATCCCTGATGGTGGATCTGCCGGTGGCCAACCCCGCCGGTGGTATCAACCTGCTGGCTGGCAAGGTAGGGAGTGGCATCCTGCGCCTGGAGCTGACCGCCATGCAGGCAGAAGGCAAGGGTGAGGTGATCTCCAGTCCGCGGGTCATCACCTCCAACCAGCAGAAAGCGGTGATCCGCCAGGGCGTGGAGATCCCTTACCAGGAAGCCAGCTCCAGCGGCGCCACCAGTGTTTCCTTCAAGGAAGCCGTGCTGGCCCTGGAAGTGACCCCGCAGATCACGCCCGATGACCGCATCATCATGGATGTGAAGGTGAACAAGGACAGCATTGGCCAGGTATTCGCCGGTGTACCCAGCATCGATACCCGTGAAGTGACCACCCAGGTGCTGGTGGATAACGGTGAAACCCTGGTACTGGGCGGTATCTACGAACAGGAAACCCTCAACGAAGTGGACAAGGTGCCCTTCTTTGGTGACCTGCCGGGTCTGGGCTGGATGTTCCGCACTACTCGTAACTCTGATGACAAAACCGAGCTGTTGATCTTCGTGACCCCCAAGATCATCAAGGACAAGCTGACTTTCTGATACGGCTTTGCTTGCCTACAGCCTGGGTTTCTGGCATATCTGCCCGGCATGAAGATGTCGGGCAGTTTGTTTTTGGTCGGCCCTATGGGGGCCGGCAAATCCACCATAGGGCGCCAGCTCGCCAAATCCCTCTCCTGTACCTTCATCGACAGTGACAAGGAGGTGGAGGAGCGGACGGGCGTGGATATACCGCTGATCTTTGAGCTTGAGGGCGAGGCAGGGTTTCGCGCCCGGGAGCGCGCCATGATCGACGAGCTGACCCAGCTACCGGATATCGTGTTGGCTACCGGTGGTGGCGCGGTGCTGGATCCCGAGAATCGACGCTATCTCGCCGAGCGGGGGCAGGTGATATACCTGCAGACCTCGGTGGCCCAGCAGCTGGACCGTACGGCCCGGGATCGCAATCGCCCCCTGCTGCAAACCGAGAACCCGCGCGGACGACTGGAAGAGCTGATGCGGATACGGGAACCGCTGTACCGGGAAGTGGCCGATCATGTCATTGATACCGATGGTCGACGGGTGCGGGACGTAGTACAGGATATCCTGCACGCAATCAGGGGCTGCGAAGCAGACGCATAAGCGCATACAATGGTCGAAACCGGCTGAATCAAGACGCATCCTGACCTGTTGCATGAAAACACTTACAGTTGAACTCGGCGAACGCTCCTATCCCATCCACATCGGCCCTGGCTTGCTGGGGAATGCGGCGTTGCTGACGCCGCACATTACCGGCCGCCAGGTGCTGGTGGTCAGTAATGAAACCGTAGCACCGCTGTATCTCGAAAGGCTCCAGGCGACCTTGACTGATTTTGATCAGGATGCGGTGATTCTGCCCGATGGCGAGCAATACAAAACCCTTGATGTGCTCAATCGTATCTACGATCGTCTGCTGGAGAAGCGCTTCAATCGCCGTTGCACCCTGATTGCACTGGGTGGCGGGGTGATCGGTGACATGACCGGCTTTGCCGCGGCCACCTATCAGCGCGGGGTGAATTTCATTCAGGTACCTACCACCCTGCTGTCCCAGGTGGATTCCTCCGTTGGCGGCAAGACCGGCGTCAACCACCCGCTGGGCAAGAACATGATCGGCGCCTTCTATCAGCCGCGCTGTGTGCTGGCGGATACGGATACCCTGTCCACCCTGGACGATCGACAGCTGGCCGCCGGTCTGGCGGAGGTCATCAAATATGGCCTGATCCGTGAAGCCGGTTTTTTTGAGTGGCTGGAAACCCATATCGATGACCTCGGTCGGCGCAATACCGATGCACTGATCCACGCCATTGAACAATCCTGTGTCTGCAAGGCCGAGGTCGTCGCGGCCGATGAGCGGGAGGGTGGCATACGCGCCATTCTCAATCTGGGTCACACCTTCGGCCATGCCATCGAGACCGGCATGGGCTACGGTAACTGGCTGCATGGCGAGGCGGTGGGGGCTGGCATGTACATGGCGGCGGACCTTTCCCTGCGCCAGGGCTGGCTCACCGAGGCCGATGTACAACGCATTCGGGCCCTGCTGGTGAAGGCGCGTCTGCCGGTGCGGGCCCCGGATTCCATGAGCACCCAGCAATTCCTCGACCTCATGGCGGTAGACAAAAAGGTCCTGGATGGCGGCCTGCGGCTGGTACTGCTCAAGGCCATTGGTGAGGCGGTGGTGACTGGAGATTTTCAGCCTGAGTACCTGCAGCAGACGCTGGATGCCGCCTGATGACCGTGATGAATACCTTGCCGGTCACCGCTGCTGCGACACAAAGTATGCTCGCCGCCTATGCAGTTCAGGATGCGGTATCTGCAGGACGCACCTATCATGAGCCGGCGCCAACCTATCGCAGTGAATTCCAGCGCGACCGGGACCGCATCATCCACTCCTCCGCATTCCGGCGCCTGGAATACAAAACCCAGGTGTTCGTTAATCACGAGGGTGATTTGTTTCGTACCCGCCTGACCCATTCCATGGAGGTGGCACAGGTCGCCCGCGCCATTGCCCGCGCCCTGTCCCTCAACGAGGACCTCACCGAAGCCATTGCGCTGGCTCACGATCTCGGTCACACCCCCTTTGGTCACGCCGGCCAGGATGCGCTCAATGCCTGCATGAAGGACTACGGTGGCTTTGAACACAACCTGCAGTCATTGCGCGTGGTGGATGAGCTTGAGGATCGTTATGCGGAATTCAGCGGACTCAACCTGATGTTTGAAACCCGGGAAGGGATTATCAAGCACTGCTCCCCCGCCAAGGCAGTGGAGCTTGGTGAGGTGGGGCGGCGTTTTCTTGATAAACGCCAGCCGAGCCTGGAGGCGCAGCTCACCAATCTGGCCGACGAGATCGCCTACAATAGCCATGATGTGGATGATGGCCTCCGCTCCGGACTGATCCACATAGAACAGCTGCAGGAAATCGAGCTGTTTGCCATCGAGTATGAGCAGGTGCAACAGGCCTACCCGGATTTGCCTACCCGGCGTGCCATTCATGAAGTGGTGCGGCGCATCATCGGCCGGCAGGTGGGTGATCTGGTGGAAACCAGCATCGGACGCATCCAGGCCTGCCAGCCCACCAGCCTGGAGGCAGTGCGCAGTCATGGGGAGCCTCTGATTACCTTCAGTGAGGCGATGCAGGAGAAAAACCTCGAATTGAAGCGTTTCCTGCGTAATGGCCTGTATCGTCACTATCGTGTGCATCGCATGAGCGCCAAGGCGCGCCGGGTATTGGAAGCGCTGTTTGAAGCCTTTTTTGATGACCCGCGGCTGATGCCGGACAAGGCGCAGGAGCAGGTCCGTTCGCTGGGTGAGGTGCAGGGCGATGCAGGACGGGCACGTGCGGTGGCGGACTATATTGCCGGCATGACCGATCGCTATGCCATCGCCGAGTATGAACGGGTGTACAATCCCAAGGAACTGACCTGATGGCGACTGTAACCTGCGAGATGAAACCATCGGCATGCTGATTGCATCCGTACATGCTACCTCGATAACACGCCATGCGCATCTACATGCAAATCCCTCCCGCCGACGATCGGCCGCCGCGCTTTTACCACCTGCATCTGCAGGAGGATCTCATTGATGGCTGGACCCTGCTGCGCGAATGGGGTCACCAGGGTGCGCGTGGTCGCCTGGTGCGCGAACATTTCCCCGATTACGACAGTGCCCAGCAGGCTTTGCTCAAGGTCCGTGACGAACAATTGCGGCGTGGCTACCAGGTGGTGTTCATGCAGGCGGGCACCTAGGTGAGCGACTCGTATCCGGAACCTACGGGCTCGTGGCTCGATGCGCTTGGTCTGCGGCAGGATCCCTTCTCTGCCGAGCATGACGCGGGTTTCTTTTATGCCGAACCTGCCTTCATGCAGCGCCTCGACCTGCTTACCCATTTGGCCCAGTTCAGCGATAGCCTGCTGGTGGTGCTGGGTGATGCCGACGCGGGGAAGACCACGCTGGCGCAGCAGTTCTGCAATCATGCCAGCGACAACTGGCGACTCTGTGTCCTGCGTGGTGAGGAGATCGGTGGTTTCGATGTGCTGTTGCAGCAGCTGGCCACCTGTTTCGGTCTGGGGGGACGCCAGCAGGCGCCGGATCTGCCGGACCGGCTGATGGACCATTGCGCGGGGCTGCGCGAGGTGATGGAGCTGCCGGTACTGATCATCGACGATGCCCACCGGGTCGCGCCGTCGGTGTTGCGGGCGTTGGCCGGCCTGGCGGGCGATCCCCGTCAGACGGTGCAGCAGCTACGCATCATCCTGTTCGGCGAACCGGCCCTGGAAGGCCTGCTGGCGGAAGCGGGCCTGGCACCCGGCCTGGCGCCTTTTGTACAGACGCTGACCATGCCGCGCTTCAATGAAGTGCAGGCGGCGGCCTATCTCATGTTTCGTCTCACCGTGGCGGGCTATTCGGGTGAGAGTCCCTATTCGGTCACCGAGGTGCGCGCCATTGCCAAGAGCGCCGATGGCCTTCCGGGGCGGATGAACAACCTGGCGCGGGAGGCGCTAATGGAGCAGGCGGATCGGATGAAGGTGATCCCGGCACGTGGCGATGGTGGCCGTGGCGCGATTATTCGCCGTCTGCTGGTGGTCGCCATCGCCGGCGTGCTGATTGCCACGGGCTGGTTCTGGCTGCAGGACTCCGGTGAGGAGGCGTCGCCGGAGATCAAAAGCCCGGAGGGGGTGGCGGAATTGCCCCTGGCCCTGCCGCCCCTGTCCCGGATAGGCACTATTGAGCCACGCGCGACCGGTGAAACGGAGTTAGTGACGCCCCTGGACGCGCCCGTGGCGGTGGAACCGGATATCGCCGTTGAGACACCTGACATAGTAACGCCGCCGCCACCGCCGGAAGTCGAACCCGCGCCCGTCCCGCCGGAACCCCCGGTCGTGGCGGAGGCGGCTGTTGAAGCGCCAGCGGCGAGTTCCGCGCCAGCACAGCTGCCGGAAAAGGCGCCGGAAGCCGCCGCCCAGCCCGAGGCCCCGGCAGCCGCGGTCGAATCTCCGGTCGAAGCTGCCACCGAGGTTGCGGCACCGCCGGTCTTGCCTGCGGCTGCAACGCCGGAAACCGCACCGGTAGTCGCGGCCCCCGCGGTGCTGCAGCGTGAGGACTGGATCCGCGCCCAGGCCGGGACCCGCTATACCCTGCAACTGCTCGGCACCCGCAACGAGGACTCGATACGGGCCTTTGTCCGGGACCACGGACTCACGGGGGAACTGGCCTATTACCACCGTCTCCACCAGGGTGGTGACTGGTACACCCTGATCTACGGCAGTTTCCGCGACCGCGCGGCGGCCCGTGCCGCAGTTGCCCGCCTGCCGCGTGCGGTCCAGCGTGACAAGCCCTGGCCGCGTAGCTTTGCCGCAGTGCAGGAGCAACTGCCGGATAATCCCCGCTAGCCGCCGCTTCCCGCTCGGCGCGCCCTGTGGGTAGCGTTGAGCGGTTGGATTTCCTGAGTGAAAACCGTGTAATTTCAGCGAACATGCGGGCTAACACTGGTACCGGAAAGCGTTCTGCATTATCCTGTCGGGCCGAATTTGCGCAGCCGGGCGGCCGCGTTATGTTGGATGCCCGCGCCGGAAAGCCGCCCTGGGTGTCCCGCCCGCTGTGCCGATCTCCTGATAGTTGACTGAATTTGAAGAGGTCCGACCATGAGTCGTGGGACTTTGCCACCCAAACAGGGTCTGTATGACCCGCACAACGAACATGACGCCTGCGGTGTCGGTTTTGTCGCCCATATCAAGGGCGACAAGAGTCATGCCATTGTCCGCCAGGGCCTGCAGATTCTGGAAAACCTCACCCATCGTGGTGCCGTGGGCGCGGATCCGCTGGCGGGCGACGGCGCCGGTATCCTGCTGCAGATGCCCGATGGCTTTTTGCGTGAAGAATGTGCGCACCTTGGTATCACCCTCCCGGAGGCCGGCCGCTATGCCGCCGGTATGGTGTTCCTGCCCCGGGACGCCCAGTCCCGAGCGGCCTGCGAATCCCTGCTCGAGCGCACCATCGCTGAAGAAGGCCAGGTTTTCCTTGGCTGGCGCGATGTACCGGTGGAAAACAGCGGTCTGGGTGAGAGTGTCAAGCGGGTTGAGCCGGTAGTGCGTCAGCTGTTCATCGCCAGTGGCGAGGGTTGCGAGTCGCAGGATGATTTCGAGCGCAAGCTGTTCGTGATCCGCAAGCTGGTGGAAAACGCCGTGCGCGAATCCAGCTGGACCGGCAAGGAAAATTTCTACGTGCCGTCCCTGTCGAGCCGTACCATTGTGTACAAAGGTATGTTGCTGGCCAACCAGGTGGATACCTTCTATCACGACCTGAAGGACGAGCGCATGGTATCCGCGCTGGCCCTGGTGCATCAGCGTTTCTCCACCAACACCTTCCCGTCCTGGGATCTGGCTCATCCGTTCCGCATGATCGCCCACAATGGCGAAATCAACACCCTGCGCGGCAACGTGAACTGGATGCGTGCCCGGCGTCATTCCATGGCCTCGGAACTGTTCGGTGCCGACTTGTCCAAGGTCTGGCCACTGATCCCCGAGGGTAGCTCGGATTCGGCCGCCTTCGACAATGCCCTGGAGCTGCTGGTGGCCGGTGGCTATTCCATGGCCCATGCCATGATGATGCTGATCCCGGAGGCCTGGGCCGGCAATCCGCTCATGGACGAAGGTCGCCGTGCCTTCTACGAATACCATGCCGCCCTGATGGAGCCCTGGGATGGCCCCGCCGCCGTGGCCTTCACCGATGGTCGTCAGATCGGCGCCACCCTCGACCGCAACGGCCTGCGTCCCGCGCGCTACCTGATCACCGATGATGATCTGGTGGTCATGGCCTCGGAAATGGGTGTGCTGCCCATCCCGGCGGAAAAGATCGTCAAGAAGTGGCGTCTGCAGCCCGGCAAGATGTTCCTCATCGACATGGAGCAGGGCCGCATCATCGATGATGCCGAGCTCAAGGCCGGGCTGGCCAAAAGCCACCCCTATCAGCAGTGGCTCGAGAAGACCCAGATCCATCTCAAGAACCTGCCCGCCAATGTGAACGGCAATACCGGTGATGCCGCGACCCTGCTGGATCGTCAGCAGGCCTTCGGGTATACGCAGGAAGACATTCGCATGCTGATGATGCCCATGGCCGTAACCGGTCAGGAGGCCATCGGCTCTATGGGCGCAGACAATCCCGTTGCGGTGCTGTCCAGCAAGTCCAAGCCGCTGTACAACTACTTCAAACAGAACTTCGCCCAGGTCACCAATCCACCCATCGACCCGATCCGCGAGGAACTGGTCATGTCGCTGGTGTCGCTGATCGGTCCGCGCCCCAACCTGCTCGGTATCCATGAGGCCGGCCAGCACATGCGCCTGGAAGTGAGTCAGCCGATCCTCAGCAACAAGGATCTGGAGCGCATCCGTACCATTGAGGACTCCAGCAACGGTGCCTTCCGCACCCGGACCCTGGACATCTGCTATCGCGCGGAACAGGGTGCGGCCGGCATGGAGGGCGCCCTGGATGCGCTGTGCCAGCAGGCCGAAGCCGCCGTGCGCGAAGGCTTCAATATCCTGATCCTGTCGGATCGGTCCGTGTCTGCCGAGCAGATCGCCATTCCCGCGCTGCTGGCCACCGCGGCGGTGCATCATCACCTGGTGCGCGAAGGGTTGCGTACCGCCTCCGGGCTGGTGGTGGAAACCGGTGCCGCACGCGAGGTACATCACTTCGCCGTGCTGGCCGGTTATGGCGCCGAGGCCATCAATCCCTACCTGGCCTTTGAATCCCTGCATGCCATCAAGGATGAACTGTCCGAAAAGCTGGACGAGAGCGAAATCACCAAGCGCTATATCAAGGCGGTGGGCAAGGGCCTGCTCAAGGTGTTTTCCAAGATGGGCATCTCCACCTACCAGTCCTATTGTGGCGCGCAGATCTTCGATGCCATCGGGCTGCAGTCTTCGTTCGTGGAGAAATACTTCACCGGCACCGCCACTACCATCGAGGGTGTGGGCCTGCCCGAAGTGGCCGAGGAAGCGGTGCGCTGGCATCGTGATGCCTATGGCAGCAATCCCATCTATGCCAACGCGCTGGATGTGGGTGGTGACTACGCCTTCCGGATTCGCGGTGAAGGTCATATGTGGACGCCGGACACCATTGCCAAACTGCAGCATGCCACCCGCGCCAATGATGCGAAGACCTTTGCCGAGTATTCGCAGCTGGTGGATGAGCAGAACGAGGAGCTGAAGACCCTGCGCGGCCTGTTCGAACTGAAGTTCGCGGCCCAGCCGATTCCGATCGAGGAAGTGGAGCCGGCCAAGGAGATCGTCAAGCGCTTCGCCACCGGGGCCATGTCCTTCGGCTCCATCTCTTGGGAGGCGCATACCACCCTGGCAGTGGCAATGAACCGTATTGGCGGCAAGTCCAACACCGGTGAGGGTGGCGAGGAACGTTCGCGCTTCACGCCGATGGACAATGGTGACTCCATGCGCTCGGCCATCAAGCAGGTTGCCTCCGGTCGTTTCGGAGTGACCACCGAGTACCTGGTCAACGCGGATGATATCCAGATCAAGATGGCCCAGGGGGCCAAGCCCGGTGAAGGGGGCCAGCTGCCCGGCCACAAGGTGGACGAACGCATCGCGAAGGTGCGGCATTCGACCCCGGGTGTCGGCCTGATCTCACCGCCGCCGCACCATGATATCTATTCCATCGAGGATCTGGCCCAGCTGATTCATGATCTCAAGAACGTGAATCCCAAGGCGCGCATCAGCGTCAAGCTGGTGTCCGAAGTCGGTGTCGGCACCGTGGCCGCCGGTGTGTCTAAGGCCCATGCCGACCATGTGACCATTGCCGGTTTCGATGGCGGCACCGGCGCCTCGCCGCTCACTTCCATCAAGCATGCCGGTTCGCCCTGGGAGATCGGACTTGCCGAGACCCACCAGACCCTGGTGATGAACAAGCTGCGTACCCGCATCGCCGTGC
>CBDUHN010000013.1:0-65747 GCA_965367295.1 uncultured Gammaproteobacteria bacterium
AAAAAGAACACCGTCCGCATGAATCCGGACCTACAAAAAACCGCAATGCTTATTGGCCGACCGGACGATCCGGATGGCACCTGCCCCCCCGTTTGCGCCGCCGAGCATCGCTGGCCGACGGACCACTTTATCTTTGGCGAACAAAGAAAATGAACCCGTCCGGCAAAGGGCGGTAATAAAGCTATGGAATGGCAGACAAACGAAAAAGAACATCACCCGAAGGCAGGTTCGAACCCGCCAGCTATTTATATTCCACTCGTACCCGCTCTTCCCCGGTCAACTCCCGCAAGCGGTGGATCAATTCATCGGTGGGATGCACACGCCACTCGGCACTGAGGGGAATCTGCGCGGTGGCGCGTTCGTTGCGGTAATCGATCCAGACCGGACAGGCGCCTTCGCGGAACGGGGTGAGGACACCCTGCAGGTGACGCACGAAACCATTGCCGGCCTGCCCGGATTCGACACCCACCACCAGGCGTTTGGCATACTGTTCCCGGGCCTGGTCGATGTCGTAGACGTGATCCACGGTCATGCGCATTTCGCCGGAATAGTCGTCCATACCCAGCCCCCCCTGCACCACCAACACCTTGTCCTTGGCCAGCAGGGCCCGATATTGTTCGAATACCTTGGTGAATACGCGCACTTCCATGCGGGCACTACGGTCATCGAGGGTGAGGAAGGCCATGCGTGCCCCGCTCTGGGTGACGCGGGTGCGGATGTCCACCACCAGACCGGCCATCACCACGGTACGTTCATTGCTACGGCCGTAGCCACCCTTGCCCGTGTTACCCGGCGTTGCGGTCTGTCCGGAACTTTCCGTCAGTTCGGCGATGCGGCCGCTGGTAATGGCAGCCAGTTCGGGCAGGTAACGGTCGATGGGATGGCCCGTGAGATAAAGACCGAGGGTTTCCTTTTCACCATTGAGGCGCAGGTCGTCATCCCACTCCGGCAGCCGGGTGATCTCCAGGGCCACCTCCACCGGAGCGGCGGCACCGCCAAACAGGTCATTCTGGCCGGCTACTGCATCGCGCTGATGCTGCTCCGCCTGCTTCATGGCCTGGGGCAGCATCTCCATCTGGGTGGCACGATTCTCGCCCAGGCTGTCCAGGGCCCCGGCGCGGATCAGCGCCTCCAGCACCCGTCTGGTCACCTTGCGACTGTCGATACGCCGGCACAGGTCGGAGAGGTCCTGGAAGGCGCCATTGGCCAGCCGTTCCTGGATCATGCCTTCGATGGCCGCCTGTCCCACGCCCTTGATGGCACCGAGGCCATAGATGACGGTGTCCTCGCCCTGTACCGTGAAGGCATAGCCGGACAGGTTGATATTGGGCGGCACCACCGCCAGCTTCATGCTGCGGCACTCCTCGATGAGGTTTACCACCTTGTCGGTGTTGTCCATATCCGCCGACAGCACCGCCGCCATGAATGCGGCCGGAAAATAGGCCTTCAGCCAGGCGGTCTGGTAGGACACCAGGGCATAGGCGGCCGAGTGGGATTTGTTGAAGCCGTAGCCGGCGAACTTCTCCATCAGATCGAAGATATAGGTAGCGGTGTCCGCCTCCACTCCACGCTGAACGGCGCCGTTCATGAAAATCTCGCGCTGCTTGGCCATCTCCTCGGGTTTTTTCTTGCCCATCGCACGGCGCAGCATATCGGCGGCGCCGAGGCTGTAACCGGCCAGCACCTGGGCGATCTGCATGACCTGCTCCTGGTACAGGATGACACCATAGGTGGGCTTGAGAATCGCCTCGAGGTCCGGGTGCGGATACTCCACCTTGGCGCGGCCATGCTTACGGTTGATGAAGTCATCCACCATGCCCGACTGCAGCGGGCCAGGGCGAAACAGCGCCACCAGCGCCACGATGTCCTCGAATACGTCGGGCTGCAGGCGCTTGATCAGATCCTTCATGCCACGCGATTCGAGCTGGAACACGGCCGTGGTTTCGCAGGCCTTGAGCAGGGTGAAGGCGCGCTCATCCGCGAGCGGGATGACGGTGATATCCACCGCTTCCTGGCCATCCTTCTTGCGCTGGGCATTGATGGTCTGCAGCGCCCAGTCGATGATGGTCAGGGTGCGCAGGCCCAGGAAGTCAAACTTCACCAACCCCACGGCCTCGACGTCATCCTTGTCGAACTGGCTGACGATGCTGCCGCCCTGTTCACAGTACAGCGGGGTGAAATCGGTCAGTCTCGACGGCGCGATCACCACGCCCCCGGCATGCTTGCCGGCATTGCGCGACAGACCTTCGAGCTTCTGGGCCAGATCGATGAGGGTACGCACCTCCTCCTCGTTCTCGTACAGCTCGCGCAGCGCCTCTTCCTGCTCCAGCGCCTTGTCCAGGGTGATGCCGATCTCGAAGGGGATCAGCTTGGCGATGCGGTCCACGAAGCCGTAGGGATGACCGAGGACACGCCCCACATCGCGGACCACCGCTTTGGCGGCCATGGAACCGTAAGTGATGATCTGCGACACCTTCTCGCGGCCGTAACGCTGGGCCACGTAATCGATGACGCGGTCGCGGCCCTCCATGCAGAAGTCGACATCGAAGTCGGGCATGGATACACGCTCGGGGTTCAGGAAGCGTTCAAACAGCAGGTCGTATTCGATGGGATCGAGATCGGTGATGGTCAGCGCATAGGCCACCAGCGAGCCGGCACCGGAACCACGCCCCGGCCCCACTGGCACGCCATTGGCCTTGGCCCACTGGATGAAGTCGGCGACGATGAGAAAGTACCCCGGAAAGCCCATCTGGATGATCACATCCAGTTCGATCTGCAGCCGCTCATCGTAGGGTTGGCGCTGCTCGGCGAAATCCGCCGCGTTGACATCGAACAGTTTCTCCAGCCGCAGTTCCAGGCCCTTGCGCGATTCCTCGCGGAAGTAATCGTCCATGGTCATCCCCGCCGGGATGGGGAAGTCGGGCAGGAAATTCTTGCCGAGGGTCAGTTCGAGGTTGCAGCGTTTGGCAATCTCGACGCTGTTTTCCAGCGCCTCGGGGATATCAGAAAACAGCTCCGCCATTTCCTCGGGGCTGCGCAGGTACTGCTGCTCGGAATGGCGCTTGGGCCGACGCGGGTCATCGAGGGTGCGGCCATCGTGAATACAGACCCGTGCCTCGTGGGCCTCGAAATCATCGGCGGTGAGAAAATGCACATCGTTGGTGGCCACCACCGGTACCGCCTGGGCGGCGGCCAGTGCTACCGCGGCGTGGAGATAATCCTCTTCTCCTTCCCGACCGGTACGCTGCAGTTCCAGATAGAAACTGCCCGGGAACAGTCCCTGCCAGGTGTGCAGCAGCCCGGCGGCCTCTTCGCTGCGCCCGGACAGCAAGGCCTGACCGATATCGCCGGCACGCCCGCCGGACAGGGCAATCAGGCCCTCGGTATTGCCCGGCAACCAGGCCCGCTCAACGATGGGGACACCCTGGTGCTGGCCTTCGATATAACTGCGCGACACCAGCCGGTTTAGGCTGTCATAACCCTTGCGGTCCTTGCACAGCAGCACCAGCCGGAACGGTTTGGCCGGCTCCTGCTCATTCTGTACCCAGATATCGGAACCGATGATGGGCTTCACGCCGGCGGCCATCGCCGCGCGATAGAACTTCACCATGGCAAACAGGTTGCTCTGGTCAGTCACGGCGCAGGCGGCCATACCTGCGCCCGCCACTGCTTTGACCAGCGGTTTCACACGCACGATGCCGTCCACCAGGGAGTACTCGGTGTGCAGGCGCAGGTGAACGAAAGGAACAGGCATGCGGGGAGTTTCCGGAATTGCCCCGGTGGTTGCAAGGCTTGACATTTGAGGGTGGCAGAAGGGGTGGGAACCCGGCTGGAAAATGGTGCGATTCGCTTGTGATTCAGGCGCTGCAATCGCGCCGGCTACTCCCCGAACAATGCCCCCAGCCGCGCCTGTATCTCCATCAGTCCGGTTTCGCTGTATGGCAGCGCCGGCATAAGGCCCCACACCGGCTTTGGCCATGCCGGGTCGGATCGATAACGCACGATATGATGAATATGCAGTTGCGGCACCAGGTTGCCCAGTGCCGCCACGTTCATCTTGTCCGCCTGGAAGGTCTCGGCCAGGAATCTGGCCAGCCGCACCGACTCAAGCTGCAATTGCTGCTGATCCTCCGCGGAGAGCTCAAAGATTTCCCGGACATCCTCCCGTTCCGGTACCAGCACGCACCAAGGATAGCGGGCATCGTTCAGTAGCAACACCCGGCACAGCGGAAAACGGCCCAGTTCGATACAGTCCTGCTCAAGTTGAGGGTGGAGAGTGAACATATTGATCATCTACCTGACGGAGGCTAGAAACGCATCGATTTCCCGTATCATGGCCTCATAATGCGGGTTGTAGGTCAGCCGTCGCACCACACCCTGCTTGAGGAACTCTTTGCTGGTCTCGCCCAGCATATCCTCAGCCCTGGCCTTACAGCGGCCATAGGCCTGTGGGTCTTTTCCGTAATAGGTGGTGCAGAAGGCATAGTCACCTGCCGCGCCATAATGGACATCGTTGGGAGGTATCAACATCGCCGTGTGCGCAGAGCTGACGATGTGTTGATCCGCCACCCGGCTGTCCACGATCTGCACCGCCGCTGGAACCTCCCTATAGCTACGCGCGTAGAGCAGCATATGCTTGGATGCATTTTCCACCCGGTCAAAGAATGCCAGCGTGGCATCCGCAGATACGGTGGCATCATCCGCGCTGGCCGCCACGAAGACGGGCAGCCGCAGTGGTGCATCCCTCTTCACCGCACGAATTTCCCGTGTCAGACGAAAGATCTGGCAGGCGGCATTGGCGCTGAAGGATTCGTATTTGAAAGTATCCTCGTCCGGTTGCGTCTTGCCCAGCCAGGCCAGCCCGGGCACCAGATTTCCCGCTGCCGCCAGCCAGCAGGATGCCCGCGCAAAGGGCGTGATGGCCACCGCCGGTGAAAACAACAGCAGCGCCTTGATGTGTTCATGTCCCATGGCGTACTGAATGGCCAGGGTGCCACCGGTGGAAAAGCCACCGAGGTACACCTCATCTACGTGGGTACGCAGGGTGTTTACACCAAAGGCAAAGGCCTTTGCCCATTCCTGCCACTGCACATCCAGCAGATCACCGGGCCGGGTGCCATGACCGGGCAATAACACCACCTGCACCGTGAAACACAACTTCTGGAGATGGTGCGCCAGGTGTCCCATCAGATACGGGGAATCTGTCAGTCCGTGCGCCAGCAGGATACCTTTTCCCCCGCCCGACGCCTGCTCTCTACAACCACTGTCCGGATAAAGGATAAACGGGGCGTTTCCCTCGATCAGCGCCTGTCGATCCTGGCCCGGGGTAAACACCCGTGCCTGCTCGATCATGTCCCGGGTCCGCTTCACATACTCCGGAAAGGTATCTGCGCCGGGGTCAAACCGGGTGTTGAGCCCCGAGGGGGCCAGACGCTGGTCTGCAGGATCCGCCGACACCCAGGCCGGATTGACCAGCGTGCCACACAGCACCAGAAAGCCCAGCCAGCGCATGGTTTTCCCCTTGATCATGCCCATCACCTTGACGACCCTCCGCGGTGTCCATTGCAACCCCCGCAATCATACCGCCCAGCTATGATTTATGAGACCCCTTTCACAGTTCCAGGCTTTATCTGAATAGCCACCATGAAATGTGAACTCTGTCGGAACGATAAAAACCCAGGCTGCCGATACTGACGATGGTATCAGGGTAAAGCGGCGAGATGGATTATGGAAATCGATGTTTCACAGCTACAGGAGCAAGCCCAGGCATGGAGCGACTCCGCTCAGCGCAGGTTCTCACCCCGACAAATGGCAGAACGCACCCCGCGCCTGTACATCGCAACCCTTAACCTGGTCGCCACACTGGGTTACTGCTTCGTATTTGGACTCCCCCTGCTCACACTGCTCATCGGTGGTTATGCAGCGGTACTGATCCTCGAGGAACATGCTACCTGGTCATCACCTGCCATCATAGCTACTGCCTCATTGACCCTGTTCCTTGTCTGGACCTGCATCGATCTTTGGCGCCTGAAGGCGGAACGCCCCGCGGGGGTGGAGATCACGCGCCGGGATGCCCCGGAACTTTTTGACATGCTGGCACGCAGGAGCAGCAAGTTCGGCGCCGGAGAAATTCATCACGTACTACTGACACGGGATGCCCATATCCGTGTTATCCGCACCCCGACCAACGGTTTTCTGCTGCGCCATGACAATACCCTGTGCCTTGGCGTGCCACTGCTGCACATGCTGACCCGCAACCAGTTCCGGGTCGCACTACGTTGCGCAATCGGGCAGTTTGCACAACATAAGGATCCTAACCTGGGAGAAATGGTCTCCCTGCGCGACAACTGGAACCGCTATCACCATGTCCTGCGCCAGCGTAAATCCCCCGGTTCATGGCTCTTGCAGGCATTTGTTGCCTGGTACAACCCGTTCTTCCAGCAACTATCCGTCGAGGCCGCCAAGCAGCATGCCCTGAAATATGATCAATACGCCATTGAGGTGATAAAGGATATCGAAGTACTGGCCATGATCGCCGCCGAGGAAGTCACCGAGGCCTATCTCAACCAGTGTTTCTGGCCCATGCTCATGAAAACCGCGGATCGTCAGCCCAATCCCACGGTGCGTCCCTTCTCGAACTTTGAACCCATTCTGCAAAGTAGTCTGTTGAAGCAGGATGCCGAACACTGGCTGGTGAAATCCATTACCGCACCGGAACAGGATCAGTCTCCCACGCCCTCGCTGAAGGAGCGTCTGGATGCACTTGGGTATTCACAACTGCATTTCTTTTCACTACCTGAAGATAGCGCCATTCATTACCTGCTCGGGCGCAAGATGAATACCGTACTGAAAAAAATGGACCAGGAATGGCGCACTGAAATCAACGACAGCTGGCGCCAGCGTCATCTCCAGTTCCGTAATGAAAAGGAACGCTTCGAAAAACTGCACAATCAGTTCCATACCGACACCCTGGAGGGGGAAGCCGCATTCAAATATGCACGCCTGGCCAAGAAATACCTGCCCCGCCAGGAAGCGCTCGAAGTCTATACCCGCCTGGCCGAGCGCAACAAGACCCATGCCGACGTAGTATTTCAGATGGGTGCCTTGTTGCTGGAGGCAGGGGAAATCCAGGGCCTCAAGATCATCGAACAGGCCATCAGCCTGGACAAATCCCACGCCCCCCGCGCATCGGCCATTATCTCGGAGTACATGGCCAGGCGAAAAGGCGCCGTACCGAAACAGGGAGCGGAGGCGCGGCCCACCCACACCAATACCCGCGTACACGTGGCCTGAATCCCCGGCATGCCCATGTGAATACCCATTCTGACTGATCCGGGGTGGGCGTGGCCTGTTCTCATGACATTCCCGTATACAATCGCTCTCAATAACCGCTAAAATTCCGAAACGGAGACCAACCATACACCGCTTGCGGGAGCACCCCCATCAGCAAGTCAGTGCCACTTTCAGCAAGCTGATTACCGAAAGGCCATGATCCAGTTACGTCCTGTCCTGTTCGCCATCGGCCTGTTTCTGATCGCGCTGGGACTGCTGATGCTGCTCCCCACCCTGTACATGTTCCTCTATGACGAGCCGGGCCTGGGCAGTTTCCTGGCCTCCTCCGGATTGACCATTGCCGTAGGACTGGCACTTTACCTGCAAAACCGTCACCTGGAATTTTCCATCAACACCCGTCAGGCCTTTGTGCTGACCACCCTCACCTGGATGACCGTCAGTGCCTTTTCCGCGCTGCCGCTGCTGCTGGTGGAGCATATCAGCTACACCGATGCCTTCTTCGAGACCATGTCGGGCATCACCACCACCGGCGCCACAGTGCTGGAGCACCTGGACCACCATCCCCGGGGCATCCTGCTGTGGCGGTCACTGCTGCAATGGCTGGGGGGCATCGGCTTCATCGTGATGGGAGTGGCGATCCTGCCGTTCCTGCGGGTCGGCGGCATGCGCCTGTTCCACTCGGAATCTTCGGACTGGTCGGAAAAAGTGTTACCCCGTTTCAGTTCCTTCGCCCATTCCATTACCTTCGTCTACCTGATCCTGACCCTGGTCAATGCACTGGCCTACTATGTCGCCGGCATGGGCCTGTTCGACGCCCTCAACCATGCCATGACCACCATCTCCACCGGCGGTTACTCCACCTACGACGACTCCATGGGCCATTTCACCAGCCCCTCCATCCACTGGATCGGAGTAGGCTTCATGATTCTTGGTGGCCTGCCCTTCTCGCTGTATGTGCGGGCCCTCAATGGCGATATCCGCTCACTGGCGACCGACAGCCAGGTGCGCGCCTTCCTCCAGTTCGTAATTACCGTATCGGTATTACTGGCCGCCTGGCTCTGGTTCACACACGGCGGCAATGTCCTGGAACTGCTGACCACGGCCACGTTCAACGTGGTATCCATCGTCACCACCACCGGTTTCGTCTCCTCCGACTACAACCAGTGGGGTACCTTTTCCGTGATGGTATTCTTTTACCTGATGTTCGTTGGCGCCTGTTCCGGTTCCACCTCCGGCGCCATCAAGATCTTCCGCTTCCAGGTTGCACAGACACTCCTGAAGAACCAGCTCTACCGCCTGGTACATCCACGGGCCATTCTCTCATCGCGCTATAACAACCGGGAAATCACCGACGACATCACCCGCTCCATCGTCGCCTTCTCCTTCTTCTTCGCCATCACCATCATGGTGCTCGCGGCGGCGCTGGCCATGCTCGGACTGGACTTCCTTACCAGCCTCACCAGTGCGGTAACGGCCGTGACCAATGTCGGGCCGGGACTGGGAGACGTGGTGGGACCCGCGGAGAATTTCGCCACCCTGCCCGATGCGGCCAAGTGGCTATTGAGCATCGGCATGCTGCTCGGGCGGCTGGAAATCATGACGGTGCTGGTGTTGTTTACACCGAGTTTCTGGCGGGGATGATTCTGGCTTGCTGTGCAGACTTTCAGGCTTCCGGTTACCCCAACTCCCCCAGTTTTAAACTGGGGCCTGGATTGGGCTCAGGAAAGAATGGCACTTAGTTAAGGATTCTACCGCCGACACACCGGCGCAGGCCGGGGTCCAGGACGCGGCAATGGGCAGGGTTATGCCTGGATTCCGGCCTGCGCCGGAATGACGAAAAGGGGGGTTTCCGACTTAACCAAGTGCCATTCGGGTCAGAGAACAATTTCCCCTAATATTCCTCACGAATGCCGTCATCCAATTTTTACCCCGGTTTACTGACATGGTATTACCTATGCTTCCGGATACCCCAGCTCCGCCAGCTTCGCCGCCAGCGTCCCGTGGTCCAGCCCTTCCCCCTGCACGGTCACCTTGCCACCCTCGATCACGACCTCGACGGCAGCCACACCTGGCAGGCCTTTCAGTCCTTCCTGGATCGCGGCTACGCAGCCGCCGCATTTTACGTTCTGTACGGTGAAGTTTTCCTGCATGGTGAATACCTCGAGTGTCCTGTGTTGGTGGGAGGGTATATCAGGATTGCGCGGCATTGTATCGCAGGTGTGGGGATGGTTTGAACGTCAGGGGCAGGATGAGCACCTGTCCAAATTCACTCGGACCGGCAGGGCTCGGGAGAGATAGACCCGTAACGGCACCTCTCCCCGGCCCTCTCCCGGGAGGAAGGGGGATACCTTACTCCAGGCCCAGGGCGCGGCGTACCGGGGCATAGGAACGGCGATGGATCGGCGTCACGCCCAGGGTCTGCAGGGCTTCCATGTGCAGCTTGCTGGGGTAGCCCTTGTGTTTGGCCAGGCCATAGCCGGGATACTGTTCATCCATGGCGACCATTTCGCGATCGCGCGCCACCTTGGCGATGATGGAAGCGGCGCTGATGGCGGCGACGCGGCTGTCGCCCTTCACCACGGCCTGTGACGGGCAGGCGAGCTGCGGACAGCGGTTGCCGTCGATCAGTGCGAATTCCGCCTGCGGGTCGAGCGCCTGCACGGCACGCTGCATGGCCAGCAGGCTGGCCTGCAGGATGTTGATGCGGTCGATCTCCTCCACCTCGGCGCGGGCGATACTCCAGGCCAGGGCGCGCTCCAAAATGAGTTCCGACAGGCGTTCACGGCGCTTTTCGGTGAGTTTTTTGGAATCCGCCAGCCCTTCTATGGGGCGATCCGGATCGAGAATCACGGCGGCGGCCACTACGGGGCCCGCGAGGGGGCCGCGCCCCACTTCGTCGACGCCGGCGATCAGGCAGGTGTGGGTCGGCAGGTCGAAATCGAAATTGGATTGCATGGGGTGAGGTCCATTACTGGCAGGTGGTGAGAAGCGGGTTTTCGTGCAGCAAAGTGTTGCATGGTGTTATACGGCAATGAGGATCAGGTTGGTACTTCAAGTCCCCTCTCCCCGGGCCCTCTCACGCAGGTAAGGGGGAAATACATAAAACCGCATTCCCCCCACGCTCCTGCGTAACGTCCCCTCTCCTTCCGGGAGAGGGTCAGGGAGAGGGCTTACCAGTGCGCTGCAGCAACGCCAGCACGGCACCGGCCGCGGTGCGGCTCGCATCCTGGCGCAATTGCCGGTGAATTTCCGTGAATGCCGTTTCCATGTCCCGGGTTTCCCCGGCGTCGCGCAGGTAATCCAGCAGTGCCTCGCCGAGTCGTTCCGGGGTCACCTCGTCCTGGGTGATCTCCGGCACCAGGGCGCGACCCGCCAGGTTGTTGGGCAGGGAATAATAGGGCACGGTGAGCAGGCGTTTCGCGATCCAGTGAGTCAGGGAGGACAAGCGATAGGCCACCACCATGGGCCGCTTCAGCAGCAGGCATTCCAGGGTGGCGGTGCCCGAGGCCAGCAACACGGCATTGGCGGCGCACATGGCTTCGCGGGACTGTCCTTCCAGTATTACAACGGGAAGCTCCGGCGCGATCTCCCGCTGTATCCCCTCGAACAATTCGCGTGTGCCGGGGCTGGCCAGCGGTACCACGAACTGTACGTCCGGCAGGTGCTTGCGCAGCCATTGCGCGGCCCCGAGAAAGGGTTCCGCCAGGCGGCTGATTTCGCTGCGGCGGCTGCCAGGCAGCAACGCGACGATGGTGCTGGCTTCCGAAAGATCCAGGGCCATGCGCACGGCCTTGCGGTTGCACTCGTCCGGAATCCGGTCCGCCAGTGGATGGCCCACGAAGCGGACCGGGATATGCTCGGCGCGATAGAAATCCGCCTCGAAGGGAAACAGGGTCAACATCAGATCCACGCTTCTGGCGATCTTGCGCACCCGGTAGCGGCGCCAGGCCCAGACCGAGGGACTGACATAATGCACGGTGGGAATGCCGGCCTTCTTGAGTTTACGCTCCAGGGCGAGATTGAAATCCGGGGCGTCCACGCCGATGAACAGGTCCGGGGGATTATCCAGAAAATGCCGGCGCACGGCACGCCGGATGCCCAGCAGTTCACGCAGGTGCGCCAGCACTTCCACCAGCCCCATCACGGCGAGTTTCTCAGCCGGGTACAGCACCTGGCAACCGGCCGCCTGCATCAGCGGTCCGGCAATGCCCTCGAATTGCACATCCGGTACCTGTTCGCGAATCGCCTGCATCAGGTCGGCGGCCAGCAGGTCGCCGGAGGCCTCGCCCGCGACTATGCCGATGCGCATGGACAGAACCTTTCCGGTATTTGATGGGATTTCATAATCGGTTACTTTGCAGGGATTCCTGGCGTCCCCTATCCCGGCCCCTTTCCCCCAGGGAGAGAGGGCGGCCTTCCCTTGGCAAGCCTAGCGAATGATGCCGCGGGTCTGGCGTTCGAGGAATTCCCGTAGCGGTGTCAATTCCGCACATTCAGCTTCCAGGGCACGGATCTCTTCCACCGCCTGCTCAAAGGGAAGCTTGGCGCGATACAGTGTTTTGTAGGCTTTTTTCAGGGTGCCGAGTGCCTGTTCGGAGAAGCCACGGCGTTTCAGGCCTTCAGTGTTTAGCCCGTGGGGGTGGGCTGGACTGCCGGACACCATGACATAAGGCGGTACATCCTTGGCAATGGCGCTCCCCATGCCGGTAAACGCATGGGCCCCGATGGCGCAGAACTGGTGCACCAGGGTGAAGCCGCCAAGAATCGCGTAATCCTCCACGCGCACATGTCCGGCCAGCGAGGCATTGTTGGCGAAGATGGTGTTATTGCCGATCTCGCAATCGTGGGCAATGTGCACGTAGGCCATGATCCAGTTGTCATTGCCGATTCTGGTCACCCCGCGGTCCTGCACCGTACCGCGGTTGATGGTGCAGCCCTCGCGGATCACGTTGCGATCACCGATCTCCAGGCGCGTGGACTCATTGGCGTATTTCTTGTCCTGTGGCGCATCGCCGATGGATGCGAACTGGAAAATCTCGTTGTCCTTGCCGAGGGTGGTCGGTCCGCGGATTACCACGTGCGGGCCGATACGGCAGCCACTATCGATCTCCACGTCGGGACCAATGACGGAAAAGGGACCCACGATCACGCCCGGCGCGATACGCGCAGCCGGATCGATTACTGCGCGCGGATCAATCAAGACTCGACTTCCCGTTCTGTACACATGATTTCAGCGCTGGCGACGACCTTGCCGTCCACCTTGGCGCGGGTATCGAACACCCAGATGCCGCGCTTGGTGCGTATCAGCTCCACTTCCAGCACCAACTGATCACCCGGCTCCACCGGTTTCTTGAAGCGCGCCTTGTCGATGCCCACGAAATAATAGAGCGTGTTGCGCTCGGCCTGGCGCTCCTCACTGCGAAACGCAAGCAGGCCGGTAGCCTGGGCCAGGGCTTCCATGATCAGTACTCCGGGCATCACCGGGCGTTGGGGGAAATGGCCGAGAAAAAAGGGTTCGTTGTAGGTGACGTTCTTGTAGCCCACCAGGGATTTTCCGGGCTCAAAGAAGGTGACCCGGTCAATCAGCAGAAACGGATACCGATGCGGCAGATGCTTCAGTATCTCGTGTATATCCATGGTGGATGAATCCATCGCCTGTGCTGTTCTCCGTGTTCATATGCCCGTCAGGGCTGATTGATGCAAGGTAAACCCTGCTCCCTATTCCGTACAGAAGGGGCCGGGAAGTACCGTCTAATCCTGCTTGCCGAGCCTGCGCTCCAGTTCCCGAATCCGATGAGCCATTTCATCCAGCTGGCGAAAGCGGGCAAAATTCCTGTGCCAAACCGGGTTCGACTGGGCCGGCATACCGGAGGAATACACCCCCGACTGCTTCACCGACTTGGTCACCAGCGACATGGCAGTCACCTGGACGTGATCCACCAGTTCAAGATGCCCCAGTATTCCCGCACCACCACCAATGGCGCAGTGGCGACCGATTCGGGCACTACCGGCAATGCCGACACAACCGGCAATGGCGGTATGGGCGCCGATGTGCACGTTATGGCCGACCTGGATCTGGTTATCCAGTTTCACGCCATCTTCCAGCACCGTGTCTTCGAGGGCACCGCGATCGATACTGGTGTTGGCGCCGATTTCCACATCATCGCCGATGATCACACTCCCTACCTGCGGTACCTTGATCCAGCGTCCGGCATCATTGGCGATGCCAAAGCCGTCACTGCCGATCACCACACCGGGATGAATCAGGGCGCGCGCACCGATGCGCACACCATGGCAGAGCGTAATGTTGGCCACCAGTCGGCTATGGGCACCGATACATACTCCGCTACCAATCACGCAACCGGGTCCTATCTGCACCCCTGCCCCGACCTCCGCCCCGGCCTCCACTACCGTCATGGGGCCAATCCAGGCGTCCGACGCCACCTGCGCCGTATCATCCACGAATGCCCGTGGATGCACGCCCTGCTGTGCGGCAGCGGGAGGATACAGCAGTGCCGCAGCACGCGCATAGGTGGCATAGGGGTTATCGCTGATCAGTGCCGGTACCGGGCATGAACCCGCATCATCCGGAGCAACCACCACGGCGCTCGCCACCGTAGTGGCAAGGTATTTACGATATTTGGTATTGGCCAGGAAACTGAGACTGCCGGGTATTGCGTTCTGCAGGGTGGCGACCCGATCAAGCAACACGTCACCATCACCCTGTACGGGCACGCCCAGCAGCGTACCCAGTTCTGTCAAGCTGATGGCCACCCTGTTCCCGCGCGCAATCAGTTACCGGCCTTGAAATCGGCGTTGAGCTTTTTCAGCACCAGAGGTGTGATATCCACCTTGTCACTGCTATAGACCACACCCTGCCCCAGGATCACGTCGTACTGCTCCCCCTTGGCCATGGCCACGGTGGCCTCGTACATGATCTTCTGCAGCTTGGACAACGCCTCGTTACGACGGATATTCAGGTCATCACGAAACTCATCCTGGGTACGTTTGAGATCACGGCGGCTGTTCAGTACATCCCGCTCCAGTTTCGAACGTTCCGCCTCGCTCATGACGGCCCCGTCACGGTTGAGTTTTTCTTCCTTGTTCTTGATCTCCCGTTGCAGGGACACCAGTTCCTTTTCCCGCGGTGCAAACTCGGACTCGATCTTGCTCTGCGCCTCCTTGGCCTGGGGCGCCTCTTCCATCAGCTTGACGGTGTTGATCACGCCGACCTTCACTTCCGCCAGGGCCGGACCAGCGACCAGCACCAACGCTGCAACCATGGACAGTAGTGACCGTTTCACAATTTTGGTATTCACAATACTTCTCCTTACGATAACGATTTATTAGAACCCGGCACCCAGCGTGAACTGGAAGAACTGGGTCTGATCACCACTCTGATCATTGATCGGGGTCGCAAAGCTCACTGCCAACGGTCCCACCGGTGACATCCAGATTGCCGCCAGGCCCACGGAGGCACGCAGCTCATCGACCTTGAACTCATTTACATCCCCGAACACATTACCCACATCAAAGAAGGCACTCAACTGCACCGACCGGACATCATCCGCAAAGGGTACCGGGAACAACAACTCGACATTACCCACGGTACGGAAACTACCGCCGATCGGGTCACTGGCCGTGGCATCCCGGGGCCCGAGGGAATTATCCTCGTAACCGCGCACCGAGCGTACCCCGCCAGCGAAATAATTTTCGAAGAAGGGCAGCGTCTCCAGCTCGCCATAGCCATCTCCCCAGCCCAGCTCGCCATTCAGCGACAGGGTCAGTTTCTCCGTCAGCGGGAAATAGCGCAGATGGCGGTAATCCAGTTTGTAATATTCCAGATCCGAGCCGGGTACGGCCAGTTCCAGGCCGATGCGCTGCATCCCACCACGATCCGGGAAAATGGCCCGGTTGCGGGTATCGTGGGCCCAGCTGCTGGTCAGCTTGAAGCTGGTGAAGTCCTCCCCGTAGGTATCCAGAAAATCCGTTACCGTGACCGGCGAATAGATGGTGCGGGAGATGCTGATGGCCTCGACCTCAGCCCCCACACGAATGGTATCGAACTCGTTGATGGGTATTCCGTAGTTGACGTTGCCACCCCAGGTATCCGTGGTGTAATCCAATACATTGGCCTCACCGGCATCGGTCTGGCGCGAGAACACACCAAAGCTGCGGCTGATACCGTCCACAGTGTAATAGGGATTGGTATAGGCGAAGCTGTAGATTTTGTTCACGTCACTGTTGTTGATGGTGGCGCTGACCCGTTTGCCGGTACCCATGAAGTTATCCTGGGTTATGCTGGCGTTCAGCAACAGGCCGGAACTCTGCGAAAACCCCACACCCAGGGTGACATTGCCCGAGGCGCGTTCGGTGACAGAATAGTTCACATCCACCTGGTCGGTGCTACCGGGGACCGGCGGGGTTTCCACGTTCACTTCCTCGAAGTAGCCGAGCCGCTGCAAACGGGTCCGGGAACGTTCCACCTTGCCGGCGGAGAACCAGCCACCTTCCATCTGACGCATTTCCTGGCGCAACACTTCATCACGGGTTTTTACATTGCCGAGCATGTTGATGCGGCGGATATACACCCGTTTTCCCGGATCCACGAAGAACACGACGGTGACTTCGTGGTTCTCCTCGTCCACCTCCGGTACTGTATTGACGTTGGCGAAGGCATAGCCTTCGTCACCCAGCCGGTCTCCCAGCCGGGTGACCGAATCGGTGACCAGCTTGCGGGAGAAAATATCACCGGGATTGACCATCACCTGTGGAAACAGCTCCTCGGGGGCCACCACCAGGTCGCCGGACAGTTTGGCTTCCCTGATCCGGTATTGCTCGCCTTCGCTGACATTGATGGTGATGTAGATATCTTTCTTGTCTGGCGTAATCGACACCTGGGTGGAGGTGATATTGAAGTTGATGTAGCCGCGGTCCAGATACCAGGAACGCAGTTTTTCCATATCACCGGACAGCTTCTGCTTGGAATACTGGTCGTTCTTGGTATAGAAGGAGAAAAAGGTTGGCGTACTCAGTTCGAACTCATCCAGCAGGGTCTCGTCGTCATATACCTCATTGCCGACGATATTGATTTCGCGAATACGTGCTACGCGGCCCTCGGTAACGTCGATGAGGATACCCACCCGGTTGCGTTCCAGCGGCGTTACCGTGGTTTCGATCTGGACACCGTATTTGCCGCGACTGAAGTATTGACGTCGCAGTTCCTGTTCCACCTTGTCCAGCAGCGAACGGTTGAACACCTGCCCCTGGGCCAGGCCGATCTGTTTCAGGGAATCGAGCAGGGGATCGGTTTCGATGTCCTCGTTGCCTTCGATCTTGATGCTGGCAATGGCCGGTCGCTCCTGAACCGCCACCACCAGCACGTCCCCATCACGCCCCAGGCTGACATCCTTGAAGTATCCGGTACGGAACAGGGCCTTGATGGCATCATCGGATTTGGGTTCATCCAGTTCATCGCCGATCTTCACCGGCAAATAGTTGAATACCGTGCCGGCGGAGATGCGCTGCAACCCTTCGACGCGAATATCGGTCACGGTAAAGGCGTCGAAGGCCAGGGCCTGCCCCGTCAGCAACACCGAAATGAGCAGAACCCGTAATATCCGTAGCATGCAGTTATCCAGAATTGTTTTTGGGTTTATGAAAAACATCATCCGCCCAACAGGCGGGCCAGGTCATTGTAAAAGGCCAATCCCATCAGCGCGATCAGCAGTGCGATACCCACCTGCTGTCCCCGGGCCTGTGTCCGTTCTGACACGGGACTACCCTTAAAAAGCTCAATACAGTAATACATCAGATGCCCCCCATCCAGTATGGGCACGGGCAACAGGTTCAGGACCCCGAGGCTGATGCTCACCACCCCCAGAAAACCAAGGAAATAGGCCAGGCCGATGCTGGCCGAATACCCGGCGAACTGGGCGATACTGATGGGGCCACTGATATTCTCCACCGAGGCGCGCCCCACCAGCATTTCCCACAGGGTGCGCAGCGTCAGGGTGGACATGGACCAGGTTTTCCCAACGGCCTGGGACACCGCTTCCAGCGGCCCGTAACGCACCACCGTACGCAACGGATTGCCGCCTTCCGGGGCCTGCACATAGGCCCCGATGCGCCCCACGGTTTCGCCTTTTTCATCCACGGTATCCGGGGTCAGCTCCAGCGCGACCTCGGTACCCTGCCGCTCCACCTGCAGGGCGATGCGCTGCCCCGGGTGTGAGCGGACATATTCCACCCACTGACTCCAGTCCTCGATGACCGTGCCGTCAGCGGACAACACGCGATCACCCGGCTGCAGGCCCGCCCGTTCGGCCGGGCTGCCGGCCAGGGTCCGATCGATGACCGGCTCCAGTCGCAATACCCAGGGGGTCATACCGAGATTCTGCAGTACACCACCCTTGTCGAGCAGGTCCGGCGCATCGCGCAGGTCCAGCACCAGCAGGCGCTTGCCCTGCAAGGGGGAATCCACCTCCACATCCGTGGTGCCATGATCCAGCGCCGCTTCCAGCAGGGCGATGACGGCATTATCCCAGCTCGCTACCGCCACCCCATCGATCGTGAGAATTTCATCCTGCGAGTGGAAACCCGCCGCTTCTGCATAGGAATCCGGTGCCACCTCGCCCACCACCGGCTTTACGCCCGGTACACCGGTGATGTACATGAGCCAGTAGGCAGCGATGGCAAACAGGAAATTGAACAGCGGGCCGGCCACCACCACCGCCATGCGGGTACCCACCGGTTGCCGATTGAAGGCACGGTGCAGTTGCTCCTGCGGCACCTCGCCTTCCCGTTCGTCCAGCATCTTCACATAGCCACCCAAGGGCACGGCGGCCACGGCGAATTCGGTCTGATCCGCGCCGAAACGCCGGGTCCACAATGGTGTGCCGAAACCGATGGAAAAGCGCAGCACCTTGACGCCCAACTTGCGGGCCACCCAGAAATGGCCGAACTCATGCACCGTCACCAGTAGCGCAATCGCCACCAGGAACATCAGCAGCGAGAAACCGAATCCGGGCATCAGCCAACCCTCCGCGCGGTACCGCTCACGTTGGCTTCGGCCAGGGCGCGGGCCTCGGCGTCGGCAGCCAGAATGCTGTCGAGATCGTTGGCGGGCTGTACCGTGCAGCGACCGAGACAGTCCTCGATCAGCGCGGGAATACCGGTAAACGGTAGCTGCCCATCCAGGAATGCCTGTACCGCCACTTCGTTTGCCGCATTGAGTACCGTCGAGGCGGTACCGCCCGTCTGCCAGGCCTCGTAGGCCAGGCGCAGGCAGGGGAAACGATCCAGGTCGGGGGCCTCGAAATCCAGTCGTCCGATGCTGAACAGATCCAGACTGGCAACGCCGGAATCGATACGCTCCGGCCAGGCCAGCCCGTAGGCGATGGGGGTGCGCATATCGGGGTTGCCCAGCTGCGCCAGCACCGAACCGTCAGCATAGTCCACCATGGAATGGATCACGCTTTGCGGATGCAGGACCACCTGGATGTCACGCGCGTCGGTATCGAACAGCCAGCAGGCCTCGATCACCTCCAGCCCCTTGTTCATCATGGTGGCGGAATCCACCGAGATCTTGCGCCCCATGTCCCAGTTGGGATGGGCACAGGCCTGCTCCGGCGTCACGGTAGCGAGTTGATCCAGCGGTGTGGTACGGAAGGGGCCACCCGAGGCGGTCAACAGAATGCGGCGCACGCCCTGCGGGGCCTGGCCACTGACAAAACCGCTGGGCATGCACTGGAAAATGGCGTTGTGCTCACTATCAATCGGCAACAGCACCGCACCGCTATTGCGCACTTCATTCATGAATAGCGCACCGGACATCACCAGTGCTTCCTTGTTGGCCAGCAGTACACGTTTGCCACAACGCGCAGCCTCCAACGCCGGCAGCAGACCGGCCGCGCCGACGATAGCCGCCATCACCGCATCCACCTCCGGTAGACCGGCCACCCGCACCAGTCCTTCGATCCCGGACAGAACCTCAATCGCCAGGTCCTGTTCGCGCAGGCGTACCTGCAACTGTTCCGCAGCTGCCGCATCGGCCATCACCGCATAGTCCGGGCGATGCTGCAGGCACTGCCGATACAGGCCTTCGACATCCCGGTTGGCGGTAAGTGCCACCACCCGGTAACGGTCCGCATGGCGGGCCACCACATCGAGGGTGCTCACGCCGATGGAGCCGGTGGAACCCAGTACGGTCAACCCGAGTGAGGCTGTGGCCGGTTTCATTACAGGCCTGCCCAACGGAGTCCCAGCGCGAATACCGGCGCCGCGGCCGTCAGGCTGTCCACGCGGTCCAACACCCCACCGTGTCCCGGCAGCAACTGACCGCTGTCCTTGATGCCTCGCTGCCGTTTCATGAGACTTTCCAAGAGATCCCCCTCGATGGAAAACAGGATGGTGACCAGACACACCAACAGAAAACTGACCACATCGCGCACACTGCCATCCATCCACCAGGCGCCGAGTATCGCCACCAGGGCGCAGGCGGCCAGCGCGCCATACACGCCTTCCCAGGTCTTGCCGGGACTCACCTGCGGCGCCAGCTTGTGCCGCCCCCAGCGACGGCCGGCAAAATAGGCGCCGCTGTCCGCCACCCAGATCAGTACCATCAGGAACAGAACCGTCTGCGGGCCGATGGCCGGCCGTTCGTGGAGCAGCACCAGGCCGAGCCAGGCCGGCACCAGCACCAGCACCCCTACCGCACCCTTCGCAACCATGACGGCCGGTCCACCATCACGGGCGAAATCCGGTTTGCCAATCCAGGCCAGCCACAGCAGCCAGCCGGCAAAGGCCAGTCCCAGAATCCCCTGCGCCAACGGTTGGGTATGCCATAGCCAGGTCCACCAGAGCACCGCCCCCACCACCACCAGGTACATGGCGCGCGTGGAGCGGGATCGCAGTCCCATGAGGTTGCTCCATTCCCAGGCGCCCATCAGTACCAGTGCCGCCAGTACCGCTGCAAGACTGGGCGATGACAGCTGCAATACACCCCAGATCACCAGCGGCACCAGGATCACCGCGGTGATAATGCGCTGTCTAAGCACCCTTGAGTTGCTCCACTTGATCACCGGTGCGACCGAAACGCCGCTGCCGACCGGCATAGGATTCCAGCGCCGCATCAAATGCCTGGCTGTTGAAATCAGGCCACAGGGTATCGGTGAAATAGAGTTCGGTATAGGCCAGCTGCCAGAGCAGATAATTGCTGATGCGCTGCTCGCCACCGGTGCGGATGAACAGGTCCGGCTCGGGAAGATCAGCCAGGGCGATCTCAGCCGACAGGGCATCCTCGTCGACCTCCTCTGGCTGCAGCTCCCCCGCGGCAACCCGTTCCGCCAGTCGGCGCGCCGCCTGACTGATATCCCAGCGACCGCCGTAATTGGCGGCGATGCTCAAGGTGAGGTCCGTGTTGGTCTCCGTCTGCTGTTCTGCTGCATTCATCAAATGCTGGAGTTTTTCCGGAAAGGCGCAACGGTCACCGATGAACCGCAGGCGTACGCCGTTGCGGTCCAGCCGGTTCACTTCCTTTTTCAGGGTATGGAGAAACAGCTCCATCAACAGTCCGACTTCCTTTTGCGGGCGGCGCCAGTTTTCACTGCTGAAGGCAAACAGGGTCAGTGCCTCGATACCCTTGTTCTTGCAGGCCTCCACCACGCGGCGCACGGACTTGACCCCTTCCCGGTGGCCGGCATGTCGCGGTAAGAGTTTGTTACGCGCCCAGCGACCGTTGCCATCCATGATGATCGCCACATGTCGCGGCACGTCTCCCTGCAATAGGCGTGAGTCCGGGTTGCTGGGTGTGTGGGCCATAATTACGTCGAATAAACCGCGGATCAGATTTCCAGCAGCTCCGCCTCCTTGGCTTCGAGCAGCTTGTCGATTTCCGCAATGAATTTATCGGTGAGCTTCTGAATGTCGTCCTGACCGCGGCGCTCGTCATCTTCGGAAATCTCCTTTTCCTTGAGGAGTTCCTTGAGATCACTGTTGGCGTCACGACGAATATTGCGGATCGCCACCCGGCTGCCTTCCATCTCGCCGCGCACCACGCGGATCAGGTCACGACGGCGTTCCTCGGTCAGCGCCGGCAGGGGTACACGAATCACGGCACCGGCGGTGTTGGGATTCAATCCCAGGTCGGAGGTCATGATGGCCTTCTCGATGGCCTGCACCATTACTTTTTCCCAGGGCGTAATCGCCAGGGTGCGGGAGTCTTCCACGGAGACATTGGCCACCTGACTGATCGGCACCACACTGCCGTAGTACTCCAGCGTGACATGATCCAGCAGGCTGGGGTGCGCACGGCCGGTGCGAATCTTGCTCAACTCGTGCTTGGCCGCTTCAACGGTCTTGCCCATGCGTTCCTGAGCATCTTTTTTGATATCTTCAATCATCGTTTTCAGTCTCTCTCCACCAGGGTACCCACGTGTTCACCGCGGATGAGGCTGGCCAGATTGCCCGCCTGATGCATGTTGAATACGCGTACCGGCAGATTCTGGTCACGACACAGCACCAGTGCCGTGGTGTCCATCACCGCCAGTTTGCGTTCAATCGCCTCATCAAAGGTCAGGCGATCGTACCGCGTGGCATCCGGGTTCGTCATGGGGTCGGCGGTATACACGCCATCGACCTTGGTGGCCTTGAGCATGACATCGGCACCGATTTCGATGGCCCGCAGACTGGCGGCCGAATCGGTGGTGAAAAAGGGATTGCCGGTACCGGCGGCGAAGATCACCACCTCGCCGGCCGCCAGGTACTCCACCGCACGGCGTTTGACATAACTTTCACAGACCTGTTCCATGGTCAGCGCCGACATCACCCGGGTCGGGATCCCCATACCCTGCAGCACATCCTGCATGGCCAGCGCGTTGATGACCGTGGCCAGCATACCCATGTGGTCACCAGTGACCCGGTCCATACCCTTGGCCGCCAGTCCGGCACCGCGGAAGATATTGCCCCCGCCGATGACCAGGCCCACCTGTACACCCTGTTGAGTGACCGCCTGGATATCGGTGGCCATGGCGCGGATCACGCCTGGATCGATGCCATATTCGCCCTCACCCATCAGGGCCTCGCCACTGAGTTTGAGCAAGATTCGTTTATACGCCAGCTTCTCTTCCACCATATTCATATAATTCAGTTGGTTATAGATTATTTATAAAGTTATTTATTACTACTGATCGGCACTGAGGGCCATTGTCGTACTTTTTGCCTACCAGCGCCACGCGCAAAATGGGGTCGCATTGCGACCCCATTTCCACACGGAGTACCGGCAATACCAGGAGTGCCGGTTTGTTCCGGAATGCCTCAGCCGCCCTTGACCTGGGCCATCACTTCTTCAGCAAAGTTTTCCTGCTTCTTCTCGATGCCTTCACCCAGTTCGAGGCGTTCAAAACGCACCACGCTGGCCCCGGCCGCTTTGAGCAGCTTGCCGACGGTCTGGTCAGGATCCTTGACGAAGGGCTGCCCCACCAGGGTGATTTCACCCAGGTACTTGCGCATGCGGCCCTCGATCATCTTTTCGATGATCTCGGCGGGCTTGCCACTTTCCTGGGCCTGGGCGACGAAGATGTCCCGTTCCTTGTCGAGCAGATCCTGCGACACCTGGTCTTCGCTGACACAGACCGGACGAATGGCGGCGATGTGCATGGCGATATCCCGGGCCAGATCATCACTGCCACCCTTCAGTTCCACCAGCACGCCGATACGACCGCCGTGCAGGTAATGACTCAGGGTGCCTTCGGTGGCGTTCACATTAATGAAGCGGCGAACGCTGATGTTTTCACCGATGGTGGCCACCATGCCCTTGCGAGCATCTTCAATGCTTTCACCGCCATCGGTCAGTGGCATTGCCACCAGGGCGGCCACATCGGCGGGATTGTCGCTCAGAATGCGTTTGGCCACAGCGGTGGCGAAGTTCTGGAACTCTTCCTTCTTCGCCACGAAGTCGGTTTCGCTGTTCACTTCCACCATGACGGCCTGTTTGCCGTCATCGCTGACCTCGATCATGATCAGGCCTTCGGACGCCACGCGGCCGGCCTTCTTGTCAGCCTTGGCGGCTCCGGATTTGCGCAGCAGTTCAACCGCCGCTTCCATATCGCCACCGGCTTCCACCAGGGCCTTCTTGCATTCCATCATGCCGGAGCCGGTGCGCTCGCGCAGTTCTTTCACCTGCGCTGCTGTTATCGCCATTGTTAATTCCTCTTGCGAATTCGTTAATCGGTAGGTTCGCTGGCGCGATTGACCTACTGGGTTACGCGCGGGTTGCCGTCGGCATCCAGTTCGACAAAATCGTCGGCTTCACTGGTCGCGGTGTGGGCCAGACTGTTACGGCCTTCCATCACGGCATCAGCGGCGCCACGTACATAGAGCTGTACGGCGCGAATCGCGTCGTCGTTGCCCGGGATCACGTAATCGACATGATCCGGAGAGTTGTTGGTATCCACGACACCCACTACCGGAATGCCCAGCTTCACCGCTTCGGTGACGGCAATCTTTTCATGGCCCACGTCGATCACGTACAGGGCGTCGGGCAGACGATTCATGTCCTTGATACCACCCAGGCTGCGCTCCAGCTTTTCCATTTCGCGGGTCAGCATCAGCGCTTCTTTCTTGCTCAGCTTTTCAAAGGTACCGTCCTGGGACATGGCCTCCAGGTCCTTCAGTCGCTTGATGGACTGGCGCACGGTCTGGAAGTTGGTCAGCATGCCGCCGAGCCAGCGATGATTCACATAGGGCATGCCGCAACGGTTGGCTTCTTCCTGCACCGTGTCACGGGCGGAACGCTTGGTGCCAACGAACAGCACATTGCCACGCTTGGCGATCAGGCTGCCAAGGAAGTTCATCGCATCGTTGTAAAGCGGAAGGGTCTTTTCCAGGTTCACGATATGAATCTTGGAACGTTCGCCGAAGATGTACGGTGCCATCTTGGGGTTCCAGAAACGGGTCTGATGACCGAAATGCACGCCAGCTTCCAGCATCTGGCGCATAGTAACGTTTGACATGGGATTACTCCGTTGTAGGGGTTAGGCCTCCATGCACCCCAGTCTGCGACCCTTGTGGGGCACCCCGCTGACTGTGTCGGTGCATGTGTGGAATTTTTGTCTGACCGGCACGGTTTCCCTGCAGCTGCAGGGGGAATACCAAAACCCGGCTTAACAAGCGCGCCTTTATACCATACACTCCCCGGAACGACAATCTTTCCCGCAACTTACAGCCGAACACAGCCCTCCAGAGCAGGTCCCGATGCCCGTAACCATCAAAAGCCCCGAAGAAATCGAAAAAATGCGCGTTGCCGGCCGGTTGGCCGCCGAGGTACTGGAAATGATCGCCCCCCATGTCCAGGCGGGCATCACCACCGACGAACTGGATCGGATCTGCCACGACTACATCGTCAACGTCCAGCAGGCCATTCCTGCACCGCTCAATTACCGCGGGTTTCCGAAATCCATCTGCACCAGCCTCAATCACCAGGTCTGTCATGGCATCCCGGGTGACAAGGTGCTCAAGAACGGCGACTGCCTGAATATCGATATCACCGTAATCAAGGACGAGTTCCACGGGGACACCAGCAAGATGTTCTTCGTCGGTGAGCCCTCGGTAATCGCCGAACGGCTGGCCCGGGTCACATACGAATGCCTGAGGATCGGAATCGACATGGTGAAACCCGGCATCCACCTCGGCGATATCGGTCACGCCATTCAGCGCCATGCCGAAAGTCATCACTATTCCATTGTGCGCGAATATTGCGGCCACGGTATCGGCCGCGAGTTCCACGAAGAACCGCAGGTGCTGCACTACGGCCAGGCCGGCACCGGCATGATGCTGGAGCCGGGCATGACCTTCACCATCGAGCCGATGGTCAACGCCGGCAAGCGCCAGACCAAGCTGCTGCGCGACGGCTGGACCGTGGTCACCAAGGATCACAGTCTCTCCGCGCAATGGGAACACACCATTCTGGTGACGGACAACGGACATGAGGTCCTGACCCGGCGCCCGGACGAAACCTTTTGACCTCTCCCCTGTCCGTCTCCACACAGGCATCCCCCCCACCCACCTACCAGCAATGGTTCTCGTTGCCGGAGATCGCCGAAGATGCGTCTCCCGCCGTGCGCATCGGCGCCTATCGGAAGGCGCTGACAGCGGGCCACAACAGCCTCAATAATCAATTCATGGCAGGCGCCGACGCCAGTGAACTGGTACGCGCCCTGGCCTGGTTCATCGATCAGATGTTGATACGTTGCTGGCAACAACAGGTGCAGCAACATGCCGAACTGGCGCTGGTCGCCGTCGGTGGCTATGGCCGCAACGAACTATTGCCCGGTTCGGATATCGACCTGATGATCCTGCTGCCGGAAGGCAGTGATGGCCAGCGCTATGCCCACGACCTGCAGCAGTTCCTCACCTTTCTCTGGGATATCGGCCTGGAAGTTGGCCACAGTGTGCGCACTCCCGCTGAATGTGCCGAACAGGCGCTGCAGGATGTCACAGTCATCACCAACCTGGTGGAAGCCCGTTTTCTTGATGGCGACCCACACCTGTATACGATCATGGAGGAAGCCACCTCGCCGGACCGGATATGGTCCTGCCAGGAGTTCTTTGCTGCAAAACTCAAGGAACAGAAGGCCCGCCATGCCAAGTTCCACGATACCGCATACAAGCTGGAACCGAATATCAAGGAAAGCCCGGGCGGACTGCGCGATATCCACATGGTGGGCTGGGTCGCCAAGCATCATTTCGGTGCCGAACGACTGGAAGAGCTGGTCACCCATGGCTTCCTGACCCAGGAGGAATACCGGGAGCTGGCCCAGGGCCAGGCATTTCTGTGGCGCGTACGTTTCGCCCTGCATATGCACACTGGCCGTCGCGAGGACCGGCTGCTGTTCGACTATCAGCGCCCGCTGGCCAGGATCCTCGGCTACCAGGACAGCGATCACCAGCAGGCAGTGGAAATCTTCATGCGGGATTATTTCCGCAATGTGATGGAACTCAACCGCCTCAATGAAGTACTACTGCAACTGTTTCGTGAAGTCATTCTGCACGCCAATGACCCCATCGAGCCGGTGATCATCAACAAGCGTTTTCAGTCCATCAAGGGTTTCCTGGAAGTCCGCTACGACACAGTGTTCGAGCGCAACCCCTTTGCCTTGCTGGAAGTGTTTCTGCTGATCCAGCAACACCCGGGGCTGGGGGGTGTGCGTGCCTCCACCATTCGCCTCATCCGTAGCCATACTCACCTGATCGATGATGAATTCCGTCAGGATGTGCGTGCCCGCAGCCTGTTCATGGAGATTTTCCGGCAGCCCACCGGGCTGACCCAGGTACTGCGCATGATGAATCGCTATGGTGTGCTGGCGGCCTATATCCCGGTGTTCGCCAATATCGTCGGACAGATGCAATTCGATCTGTTTCACATTTATACCGTGGATGAACACACCCTGTTCCTGGTGCGCAACCTGCGGCGCTTCACCGTGGCCCGGTTCGCACACGAATTTCCGCTGTGCAGTGAAGTGATCCAGACCATTCCCAAGCCGGAGTTGCTGTATCTTGGCGGGCTGTTCCATGACATCGCCAAGGGCCGTGGTGGCGATCATTCCGAACTTGGCGCAGAAGACGCCTATCATTTCTGCAAGCTGCATGACCTGAGTGAATACGATGCCCAGCTGGTCGCCTGGCTGGTGCGCAATCACCTCGCCATGTCCACCACCGCCCAGCGCCGTGATATCAGCGACCCGGCGGTGATCCACGAATTTGCCAAGCGCATGGAAAACCCGGTGCGCCTGGACTATCTCTACCTGCTCACCGTGGCCGACATTCGGGCCACCAACCCCGACCTCTGGAACACCTGGAAGGAAGCCCTGCTGAAAGAGCTGTTCGTACAGACCAAACGCGCCTTCCGCCGCGGTCTGGAAGATCCGATGCAGCAGGCGGAATTCATTCGCACCACCCAGCAGGATGCACGACTGCTGCTGGAGCAGAGCGGGACCGATGCCGAAGCGGTGGAACAACTCTGGGCCACCCTGGATGATGACTATTTCCTGCGCCATACGCCGGATGAAATCGCCTGGCAGGCAAACACCATCCTCAGCGCCCCCGCGGACCAGGGCGCCATCGTGGCACTGAGGACCCTGCCCCAGGGCGGCGGCACCGAACTGCTTCTCTACACCAACATCAACCGGAACCTGTTCACCCTGACCACCGCACTGCTGGACCAGCTGGGCCTGAACATCATGGATGCCCGCATTGCGACCTCCAGCACCCACTGTGCGCTGGACACCTACGTGATCATGGAACGCGAAGGCGATGCGATCCAGGACCGGTTCCGCGCCGAACAAATCCGCAACACCCTGCTCAAATGCCTGAAGTCGGGAACCACCACGCCCCCACCGGTCACGCGCCGTGCGCCGCGTCAGCACCAGCACTTCCGGATCCCCACCCAGATCCGTTTCCCACGCGATGAACCTTCTGAACGCACCATGGTGGAAATCGTTACCACCGACCGACCCGGCCTGCTGTCAAGGATCGGCCAGGCCTTCAATGCTGCCGATGTGTCGCTGGAAAATGCCCGCATCGCCACCTTCGGCACGCGGGCGGAAGACGTGTTTTACGTACTTAATGATGACGGCAGCATACTGGATGCCGCCCAGCAGGAGCGGCTGCGGGGTGTGCTGCTGGACTACCTGGAACAGGACTCGTAACCACCACCCCAACACCGGAGAGCAGTAGCGCTTCACGGACGCTCGATGATTTCCACCGCGTTGGCATCCGGGTCACGGCAGAACAACGCACGGCGTCCGGATCTGCTCAGCGTGTAAGGAATACCCGCGGCAGCAAGTGCCGCCATCACCCGGTCGAGCCTCTCCACCGATAGTGCGAAATGCCGGTCACGCCCGCCGTGTGGTGGGCGCCCTTCGAGTGGATCGGGGTTGGGTACTTCCAGCAGGTGGATCTGTGCTGCTTGCAGTTGCAGCCAGGCGCCGGGATAACCGAGATCGGGGCGGGTAAGATCCTGTTCCAGCCCCAGCACCCCCTCATAAAAAGCCAGTGCCCGGGCCGTGTCAGCCACAATCACACTTACATGGTGCAGCCCCGTTGTACCGTTCATATCGCCCCCGCATTACTGCGGGCACTGAAAAAGGCCGCGGCAATGACCAATGCCCCGCCAATCCACTCCTGCAGGACCACCGCCTCGGACGCCAGCCACCAGGCGGACAAGGCACCGATCACTAGTTCGATGGGCAGAATGATGGCCGAGCGCTGCACCGGCAGGCGGCTGACGCCATACACCACCGTCAGGGTCATGGCCACGAAACCGAACCAGCCCAGCAGCACCGCACCCAGCCATGTCCCCACGCCCACCTGTGGCAGCTCCGGCCGGATCAACAGCAACCCCAGCAGGGCCACCAGGATCACCCCCAGCCAGCTCGCCACCGTCTTCACGCCCACCGGCACCGTCGCCAGCTTGCGCGCCAGCACATTGGTCAGGGCAAAACCAAAACCGGAAGCCAGCGCCAGCCAGTCGGCTGTCTGCTGGGGCCAGGGCCAGCCCAGGGCCGGATTCCACAGCATGATCAGCGCCCCGGCCAGCGCCACCGCCAGCAATAGCAGGCTACGCCGCTGCAGTCGCTCCCCCAATAACCAGTGGCCCAGCAGCACCGACCAGAGCGGTGACAGGAAAAACAGCAACAATACCCGCACCACCGTGCCGTCGAGCATGGCGAGGATAAAGGTCACATTGCACCAGCCCGAGGCCAGTGCCATGGCCAGCAGGGTGCCACCGCCTTCGCGCCAGCGCCGGCGATGCCTTCCCAACACGGGGATACCCGTCAGTAGCGCTGCCGTGTAGGCCACCAGGCTCACCCACAGGCCCTGCATCCCCGCCTCCTCCAGCAGCCGCAATGGATACCAGACGATCCCCCACAGGGTCGCGGACAAGAGCAGACTGAAGACCGCCAGCAGCTGTTCGTCGGGTTTGGATGCCCTCATGTGAATGCCGTATACTTCCGCTTCGTTTTTGATTGTCGTGCATGGTAATCGCTTACGCAGCAACTTGCAGCCCGACCTCAGTACCATTTTCCGGCAGACTCCTACAGACCACCCGGCACATCATGAATCCCAATCTCAGCCGATTACAGCCCTATCCCTTCGAGCGCCTGAACCAGCTCAAGGCTGGCATCACTCCGCCCACGGGGCTGGCGCATATCGCCCTGTCCATCGGGGAACCCAAACACCCGACCCCGCGGTTCATCACCGAGGCGGTGATCGAACACCTGCACGGCCTGTCTGTCTACCCGACCACCCGCGGAAGCGAGTCGCTGCGTACCGCTATCGCCGACTGGACCCGCAGGCGCTTTCAGCTGCCCGCCGATAGTCTCGATGCACAACGCCAGGTACTGCCCGTCAACGGTACCCGCGAGGCGCTGTTCGCCTTTGCCCAGGCCGTGATCGACGGGAGCCGGGATGCCACGGTGCTGATGCCCAATCCCTTCTACCAGATCTATGAAGGGGCCGCGCTGCTGGCCGGCGCCGAACCGGTGTTTCTCAACACCACCGCAGAGCAGGGCTATCTGCCCGACTTTGATGCCGTAACACAGGCGCAATGGCAACGCTGCCAGCTGCTGTACATCTGCTCGCCCGGCAACCCCACCGGCGCGGTAATGACACAGGCAATCCTGCAACAGCTCATTCACCTCGCCGATGAACACGATTTCATCATCGCCTCCGACGAATGCTATTCGGAGATCTATCTTGATGAAGCGCAGCCACCCGTCGGGCTGCTGCAGGCGGCAGCGGCCATGGGCCGTGACGACTATCGCCGCTGCGTGATCTTTCACAGCCTGTCGAAACGTTCCAATGCGCCGGGGCTGCGTTCCGGTTTCGTGGCCGGTGATGCCGACATCATTCAGGCCTTTCTGCAATACCGCACCTATCATGGTTGCGCCATGTCCATGGCCATCCAGGCGGCGAGCGAACGGGCCTGGCAGGATGAACAGCATGTGATCGTCAACCGCCAGGCCTACCGTGAGAAATTTTCCGCCGTGCTGGAGATCCTGCAGCCGGTACTGGAAGTGGCCACCCCACCTGCTGGCTTTTATTTATGGCCAAAAACCCCTGGTGCAGATACCGATTTCGCCCGCGACCTGTTTGCCGAACAGCATGTCACCGTGCTGCCGGGCAGCTTTCTGTCCCGCGACAGTGACGGAATCAATCCCGGCCGCGACCATGTGCGCCTGGCCCTGGTGGCCCCGCTGGAAGAATGCATCGAGGCAGCACAGCGCATACGCTGCTTCGTCGAGTCGCGCTAACACATGCACAGACCGCTTTACTACATTCCCTATCCCCTGCTGAAGTAATGATAGGAAACGAAACGAATACCAAATTTCATTCTCAAGGAGAACAGCATGTCCGACATCCAGTCCATCATCGAAGAGGCCTTCGAACGCCGTGCCGACATCACCCCGCGTTCCGTCGAACCACTGGTAAAAGAGGCCACCCTGGAGGCCATGCGCCTGCTGGATTCGGGGCAGGCCCGCGTGGCGGAAAAGAAGGACGGCGCCTGGGTGGTAAATGAATGGCTGAAAAAAGCCGTGTTGCTGTCGTTCCGCATCGAAGACAACGAATTCATGAAGGGTGGCTTTACCAATTACTACGACAAGGTACCCTCCAAGTACGCCGACTATAACTCCCGTGATTTTCGCGAGGGCGGCGTGCGGGTCGTACCGCCGGCCACCGCCCGTCGCGGTTCCTATATCGCTCCCGGTGCGGTGCTGATGCCCTCCTACGTGAATATCGGCGCCTATGTGGATTCAGGCACCATGGTGGACACCTGGGCCACTGTCGGCTCCTGCGCCCAGATCGGCAAGAACGTGCACCTGTCCGGCGGCGTCGGCATCGGTGGCGTACTGGAACCACTGCAGGCCGCACCCACCATTATCGAGGACAACTGCTTCATCGGTGCACGCTCCGAGGTGGTGGAAGGCGTCATTGTCGAAGAAGGTTCGGTGATCTCCATGGGCGTCTATATCGGCCAGAGCACCCGTATCTACGACCGTGAGAAAGATGAAATCCTCTACGGACGTATCCCCGCTGGTTCCGTGGTGGTATCCGGCAATCTGCCCTCCAAGGACGGCAAATACAGCCTGTACTGCGCCGTGATCGTGAAGAAGGTGGATGAAAAGACCCGCGGCAAGGTTGGCATCAACGAGTTGTTGCGGGATATCTGACGTTTGATATCACCGCAAAGACGCAGAGGACGCAAAGAACACCAATGAACATATTTCCATTTGGAAAATTCCGGGTTTTGTCTACCCCCGTCATTCCCGTGAAAACGCAAATGGCGAATGATATATGTCCTTCTCGTAATTCTTTGCGTCCTTTGCGGTGAATATAAAAAACCATGATCACACTCTACGGCATCAAGAACTGCGACACCGTCAAGAAAGCCCGCAAATGGCTGGATGACCACGGGATCGAATACCGTTTCCATGATTTCCGCATGGATGGCCTGACGAAAAAACAGTTGCAGGTCTGGATCAGGGAGCTGGGCTGGGAACCATTACTCAATCGCCGCGGCACCACCTGGCGCAAACAGCCTGACACGGTGCGCGACAATATCGATGAAGCCAGCGCCGTCGCGCTCATGCTCCAGGAGCCGGCCATCATCAAGCGCCCGGTGCTGGACCTGGGTAAGGAACGACGGGTGGGATTCAGCGCCAGCGACTATGCCGAATCACTCCTGTAGGTGTGAATTCATTCGTAATACCACCAGCGCCTGATACGGCCATGCAAATAAATTCGCACCTACAGGACTTCACCATCCCCGGCTGCGCAACCGCCCCCCCGTATCGCTTCGTATCGATTCGAAGTGTTTTCGGTGAAATGGCTGCGGCATAGCCAGACAAAACAGGTACAATCTCACCCATGTCCGATACTCTTGAACTCGCCAAAGACCTCCTCGCCCGTGCCTCCGTCACTCCCCGCGACGAAGGTTGCCAGGACACCATGATCCAGCGCCTGGAAGCCATTGGTTTTCGCGTCGAACGGCTGCGCTTCGGCGACGTGGACAACTTCTGGGCACGGCGTGGCACGGCCGCCCCCCTGCTCGCCTTTGCCGGCCACACCGACGTGGTACCTACCGGCCCCCGCGAAGACTGGCGCTTTGACCCGTTCACCCCCACCGAACATGAAGGGTATCTCTACGCCCGCGGTGCAGCCGACATGAAGGGCAGCCTGGCCGCCATGGTCACTGCCTGCGAACGCTTCGTGCAGGCACACCCGGATCACCGGGGTTCCATCGCCTTCCTCATCACCAGCGACGAGGAAGGTCCTTCGGTCAACGGTACCGTGAAGGTGGTGGAGCACCTGGAGGCCCGCAATGAAAAGATCGACTGGTGCCTGGTGGGTGAGCCTTCCAGCACCCGCCAGGTCGGCGACGTGATCAAGAATGGCCGGCGCGGCTCGCTGGGCGGCAAGCTGTATGTAAAGGGGCAGCAGGGGCACGTGGCCTACCCGCAACTGGCGGACAATCCCATTCACCGCGCCGTCCCGGCCCTGACCGAACTGTGCGACATCGACTGGGATACCGGCAACGAGTATTTCCCACCCACCAGCTTCCAGATTTCCAACCTGCATGCGGGTACCGGTGCCGACAATGTCATTCCAGGTGAACTGGAAGTCTGGTTCAACCTGCGCTTCTCCACCGAACAGACGGAGTCCGGCATACGCGAGCGTATTCATGCCGTACTCGACAGTCATGGCCTGAACTACGAACTGCAGTGGAAACTGTCCGGCAACCCCTTCCTGACACCTCCCGGCGAACTGGTGAACGCGGTACGCGGTGCCATCGGTGATGTCTGCGATGCGGCTGCGGAACTGTCCACCAGTGGCGGCACCTCCGACGGCCGCTTCATCGCACCTACCGGTGCACAGGTGGTGGAACTCGGTCCGGTCAATGCCACTATCCACAAGGTGAACGAGTGCGTGGCCATCGCCGATCTGGATCGACTGTCGACAATCTATGAACAGATGCTGGTCCGCCTGCTGGCGGCCGGTTGACGCGGTAGTGCGCAACACCTAGCATCGGACGGAATTGCATAGTGCCCTGGTTTTCGCACCCCAGGATTCATTCGAGCCGATGGCACCGTTGCGTTACGAAATCGTCCAAATGAATTCGTACCTGCGGAAGGACCGGGTTCGTAGCCGCGGATAAGGATCATCCCGCAAATCCGGATTCAATCGGACAAAAGCACCATAAGGAAGTCAGGCATAATGACCATGAAGCATTCCCTGCGTCTCTGGACCCTCATCCTCACCTCGCTCTGGCTGAGCGGTTGCAGCGTCGGCCAGATGGTGGCGCGCACTTCCGTGTCCATCATGGACGGCAGCGTCGACGCCATGAACCGCGAACCCGACTACCGGCTTGCCCGCGACGCCATTCCCGCCAATCTAAAGCTCATGGAGGGCCTGCTGTTCGAGGACCCCGGCAATACCGAGCTGCGCCTCTATGCCGCGCAGGGCTTTTATGGCTATGCCTTCGGCTTTATCGAACTCGAGGACGCCAAACGTGCGGCCGATCTCTACCGGCGCGGCTACGAACATGGTCGTGAAGGCCTGCGACGGATGGGCCTCAAGTTACCCCTCAAGACCAGTTCACCCGAGGCCATCAGGGCCGCCATCAGCAGGCTCAATGCCAACTCCGCCCCTCTGTTGTTCTGGACGGCATCGAACTGGGCCAAACAGATCGACCTGAATCGTACCGACCCCTCCCATATCGCCCAGCTGGCCGGCGCCGCAACGATCATGGAACGGGTGATGGAACTGGATGAACAGTATTACTACGGCGGCCCCCACCTGTTCTTCGGGGTGTATTACGGCAGCCGTTCGCCACTGTTCGGCGGCGACTATGCACTGTCCCGGTCCCACTTTGATCAGGCCAGCCAATTGAATAGTGATCGCCTGTTGATGGTGGATGTCCTGTATGCGGAGTACCTGGCACGCCAGCAACTGGACCAGGAGAGCTTCCATAGCAGGCTGACGCGGGTGATCGATGCACCGCAAGGCCTGTTGCCGGAAATGGAACTGGCCAATGCAATCGCAAAACAGCGCGCCGTTTATCTGCTGGGCCGCGAAGAGGAGTGGTTCTGATGCACTATCCACTGATTCGCAAGGGTGCCGCATTGTTGGTGCTGTTGTTCGGGCTGTTGCTGATGAGCTCCCCGGCCCGGGCCAAGCCTGAATATGAACTGAAATTCGCCACCCTCGCGCCGCCCGGCTCCACCTGGATGATCCTGCTGGAAGAATGGGCCGCCGAGGTACTGCAGCGCAGCGATGGTCGCCTCGGCTTCAAGTTCTATCCCGGGGGTATTCAGGGCGACGAACCGGATGTTTTAAAGAAGATGCGTTTCGGCCAGGTGCATGGTGCTGCCTTCAGTGGTCATGGCATCGGCGAGATCTACTCCCCGGCACGGGTGATGGAACTGCCGTTCCTGTTCGAGAACTTTCCCGAAATCGATCATGTGCGCACGCACTTCACGCCCCGCTTCGAACAGGGTTTCCGTGACCACGGTTACGAACTATTGGGCTGGATGGAAATCGGTTTCGTGCACATGTTTTCCCAGGAACCGATTCACAGTATCGAGGACCTGAAATCACGCCGGGTCTGGCTCTGGCAGGGTGATCCACTCGGCAAGGCCTTTTTCAATGCCAGCGGCATTTCACCGGTACCGCTATCCATCATCGATGTGTTCACCAGCCTGTCCACCGGCCTGATCGACACCGTCTATTGCACGCCCCTGGCCGCCATCGCCCTGCAGTGGTTCACCAAGACCCGGTACGTCTCCGCCACGGCGCTGACCAATGCCATGGGCGCCATGGTGGTGAACAAGCGCTTCTATGACCGCCTGCCCGCCGATCTGCAACAGCTCTTGAAAGAGACCGGCATGAAGACCGGTGAAAAGCTGATTGCCGCCACCCGCGCCGATAATGACAAGAGTGTGGCCGAACTGAAGGCCCGTGGCCTGGTGTTCACGGATGCCGATGACGGCATGCAGGAACAGGAGCTGCGAGCCATCTCCGATCGCGCTGCCCAGGAGCTGATGGACAGTGACTATATTCCCGCGGAACTGATCCAGGAAACCCGGCGCCTCATCGCCGAACAACGGGCGCAGTCCACGAGACAGGCACGGCAGGCACCTTGATCCGTGACGGCCGTGCGAACCCTGCGGGATCTGCTGCTGCGCATCGAACGCTGGATCGGCAGCGGCTGCCTGTTTCTGCTGCTGGCCCTGGCCCTGGCCCAGATCGTAGCCCGTAATTTCTTTTCCATCGGTCTGCCGGTGGCCGACACCCTGACCCGCTATCTGGTGCTGTACGTCACCTTCTTCGGCGCCATCCTCGCCATCCACTCCCACCGCCACATCAAGATCGACGTGTTATGCGCCTTTCTCGATGAGCGCTGGCTGGAACGCCTGTATCGCCCGCTACAACTCATCGGCGCCCTGGTCTGCGCCCTGTTATGCCAGGCCGCCTGGGTGTACTGGCTGGATGAATGGACCTATGCCGCCGATTACGCGCGCTGGACCGTGACGCTTGCGCTCATCATGCCAGTTGGTTTTGGCCTGCTGAGCCTGCATTTCGTGCTCAGCGCCCTGCTTGGCTACCACGAACAGGTGGAGCCCACGTGATCATCGCGGTTGCGATCGGACTGGTATTGCTGGCCCTGCTGGGGCTGCCCCTGTTTGCGGTACTCGGTGCCGGCAGCCTGCTGGCCGCCCACGATGCCGGGCTGATGCCCGCCGTACTCATTGTCGAACTCAACCGGCTGGCGGCCTCCCCCAACCTGACCGCCATCCCCCTGTTCACCTTTGCCGGCGTGGTGCTCGCCGCCGGTGGTGCGCCGCAACGCCTGATCAGCCTGTTCAACAGCCTGCTCGGCTGGATGCCCGGTGGGATGGCGGCGGTGGCACTGGTGTCCTGCGCCTTCTTCACCTCGTTTTCCGGGGCGTCCGGCGTCACCATCCTGGCCCTTGGCGGACTGCTGTTTCCGCTACTGACCCAGGTGGGTTATCCGGAACGCTTCTCCCTCGGCCTGCTCACTTCATCGGGATCGCTGGGCCTGCTGTTCCCGCCCAGCCTGGCCATCCTGCTGTACGGCATCGTAGCCGGCGTGAACATCGACGACCTGTTCCTGGCCGGCCTGGTACCGGGTCTGCTGCTGCTGGTGATGTTGATAATCTACGGTGGCTTCGTCGGCCGCACCGCACAGGTGCCGCGTCATACCTTTACCTGGGCCAATGCCCGCCGGGCCCTGCGCATGGGTATCTGGGACCTGTTGCTGCCGGTGCTGATCGTGGTGGGTATCTTCGGTGGCTATGTCACCGTCAGCGAGGCGGCCGCCTGCACCGGCCTGTATGTGCTACTGCTGGAAAGCATCATCCATCGCTCCATCCGCCTGCGCACCCAACTGGTCGGCCTGCTCACCGACACCACCGTACTGGTGGGCAGCATCCTCATTATTCTTGGCGTCGCCATGGGACTCACCAACCTGCTCATCGACGCCCAGTTGCCCATGAAGATCCTTGGCTGGATGGAACATACCATCGACAGCCAGCTCAAGTTCCTGCTGATCCTCAACCTGTTCCTGCTCATCGTCGGCGCCATGATGGACATCTTTTCCGCCACCGTGGTGGTGGTGCCACTGATCCTGCCGCTGGCCCATCGCTTCGGCGTCGACCCGGTACACCTTGGTATCCTGTTTCTCGCCAACCTGGAAATCGGCTACAGCACCCCGCCAGTGGGCCTGAACCTGTTCATCGCCAGCCAGCGTTTCGGGCGCCCCATCGTTGCACTGTTTCGTGCCGCATTGCCCTTTCTGGGCCTGATGCTGCTGTGGCTGGCACTGATCACTTACCTGCCGTGGACGACCTTGTGGTGGAAGGGGTAGCGCGGGTCAAGAGCTGACCCGCGGTGGGAAATCAGAAAAATAGGACAGTTTTATTTTTCCGGCCAAGGCTGTGACCTGAACCCGAATATTTCAAGCACTCTGAACCAGCTCGTCATCTACTGCTCGAAACAGATAAGGCGTATTGTGTTAGCGCAGCCCGCTGAAAATGAATTCGTCCAAGTCGTGCCTGTCCCTGAAGTCTGCCCACGAATCTGTGTAGCAGAAGCGCCGCCCGCGGCTGATGTCCAGTCCTGACAAAACGCTCCCGGGCTTGTGGATATTGCGGTTCCATCAGCATCGGTAGACGTTGCCGTAGTCCTTGGCGTTGGATCAACAGTGCCATCCGCAGTGACATTGATCGGTACAGCAAGTGTACCATCGACCAGGTCGGTCCAACTGGTGGCGACAACCGTGTTGTTCACTAGCACATAACCTTTACTCGATTGTGTGAAGCGGGTTGACGGACTGGAAGTCGAATCGGAAAGCCAGGCCATAAAAGTTCCCGTAAGACCCGCCGATGAGGCTTCTGAAGCACACACACCATCCGCACCCGACAGCCCGCCAAAATTCGAGCTGTACAGGTTGTACTGTGATAAATGCAATCTTGGGCGAGGGGCAGTAATCGGGAACAGCAAGACTACCGAGCATGCTTGAATCGGACAACTGTTGATACAGGGCGCATAAATCAGCCGTACGATCTGTGGCATCCACACCCGCAGGCCCCTGCGGTCCCTGCGCACCATCTACACCATCCACGCCTGGAGCACCTGCGGGTCCGGCAGGACCCTGCGGTCCAGGCGTTAGCGATATAGTATCAATGCGATCTTCAATCGAAGAAAAATTTTAATTCATTTCACTTGCTTTGATTGTTCCGCCACTTGAGAAGGTATTTGGCACGCCAAGCGTGACAGCAGGCAGGGAAGTTACGCCAATCACACAAGCCACCAAAAAATGTTTCATATGCATATTAATCCCATACGGCATTATCAAATGTCGCATCATCGAAAGTTGCTTTGACGTGAACGGAGGTGTCACCAGCCTGCGGATTCGGGTCATCGGAATCATTACAGCCATGCAGAATCGGCACATTCAGAATAAGTAGCATGAATAAATATCGATAAGCAATCAGGAGCGAACCCTCAACAATACGCTGATATTTTCAGCGAAACTCAGAATGTTCTGATTATGATAGTTATCAAGGAGGTTCGGATATAACGCGTTTTGAAATACGCCGGCACTGGAACCAAGGAAAACGAGACTGATTTTTTTGAGCGGGAGAACACTGCTCAACCACCATAAAACCCGAATTAAAAAACAGGCCACGTGTATCCGCCTCCACGATTCCCGGAGCGGTTCAGCCTGCCTTATGTATGTACCAGCAACAAAGGTACTGCCACCCCTGTGATGAGTTTTCCGGATCCCGGGAAGGGCGCCGGAAACCGGGTCAGAGCACAATTATTACTTATATCAGGTGGCCTGTGCTCTGCCGCCGGTTTTCAGATATTTCCAGCCCGGCCTGCTCCATGGCCACTACCCCGTAGCACCAAAACCATTCCGTTCTATACAGGGCACCAGGACAAGCCCATTTACCGGATCGAGGTCATGTCGGGAAGAACCGATGGCCTTCCTGCACCTGCCCTGAAACATTTCATCCCGCCCTTCCTTCAATCCTGTTTATGATGATGCTATTCGAGTACAAACAAATAGCAAACCCGGTGGGCCACAATAAAAACCGGTGAAAACCGTATGAAATCTCCAGACCCGCCAAATCAGTCACTTGGGTTTTCAGCCAAACCTGCGTAGAATTCACCCTTTACTTTATGCAGAGCATGCCACCATGAAAATCGCCCAAGACAAGGTCGTTACTATCCATTACACCCTCAAGAACGACGCTGGCGAAACGCTCGAAAGCTCGTTTGAGAGCGATCCTCTCGCCTATCTCCACGGCCACCAGAATCTGATTCCCGGCCTGGAAAACGCGCTACTGGATCATGAAAAAGGCGCCAAGCTGAATGTCACCGTGCCGCCGGAAGAGGGCTATGGTCTGCGTGAGGATCATCTGGTGGAAACCGTGTCAAAGGAAATGTTCGGCGACGAGGCAGAACTCGAAGTCGGCATGCAGTTCCATGCCCAGAGCCAGGAAGGACATCCCTACGTGGTCTCCATCGCGGCCGTTGAAGGTGACAATGTAACCGTCGATGGCAACCATCCCTTTGCCGGTGCCACCCTGAGCTTTGAGGTGGAAGTTATGGATGTGCGGGATGCCACTGAGGAAGAAATCAGCCATGGTCATGTACATGGCCCGGACGGACATCACCACTAGCGGTTCCAGGTGCGCCGCCCCTTCGGGCGGCGCTTACAGCCGGCGGCCCGCCGCTACAGTGCTAGCCGTTTCGAATTGCCTCATCCATCTGCAGCAATGACTGCTCCCATGCATCACCCTCATTGCCCCCCTCCGCCATGAATTCCATGAGGCGATAGGCAAGCTTGCGATTATCAGGTGCAAGATCGCGTAATTTGCGCAGCATGTACATATAACCGGTTTTCTCCATCCGCAGCGTGCTGATCAGCGCATATAGATTCAGCGCGGCGCCACTGTGCGGATCGGTGGTAATCAATTCGGTGACTTCCTGAAGAATGCTGTCCGACATGGCTACAACTCACTGCATAACTGCGAAAGCGGCATGATGGCATATTTGAAATGTCGGCTCCAGATGGTGTGGGAGCAGGCCGGCAGGAATCAGCTCCGGGTCGCCTTTTTCGCAACCTCATCGCGCAGATACACCGGTTGTGCCTGTTCGGCACTGAGCACCCGCCCCTGCTCCAGTTCATGCAGCGCCAGCCGGGCCACACCTCGGGCGCGGGGCATCGCATCCGGCAGTACCTGTTGCAAAACGATACCGAGTCGCTCCGCCAGTGGCTGGGCATAGCTATCCCAGCCACTGCCGGCACCGGCCCAGCCCGCATCATCGCTGCAGGCAGGCACCTGGTCGGGATTACATACAGATTCCCTGCCCTGCAACACCGCCAGTCCCTGCTCACTACGCTGATAGGCCCCCCAGTACACCTGCCCCATGCGCGCATCAAAGGCACACAGCAACCGCTCGGCCACACCGACCTCCATCAGCGGTTGTGCCATTGCCGCGAGGCTGGAGACCGGGATTACCGGCCGATCGGCACCAAAGGCAATGCCCTGTATAATCCCGGCGGCGATCCGCACACCGGTGAAGGAGCCGGGGCCGCAACCGAACGCGACCGCATCCAACTGTGCCAGGCTGAGCTGCGCCTCGCTCAGCAATGATTCCACCATGGGCAGGATCAGGCGGGCATGGCCCTGCGGCGCCAATTCATACAGTTCCACAATCTCTTCGCCCAACAACAACGCGGCGGAGCAGCCCTCGGTGGCGGTTTCAATGGCAAGGATGCGTTTCATTCAGGCCTCCCGGGATTGTTGCAGGGCCGGTTCATCGGCAAAGAAGGCCTGCACATCCGCCAGTTCGCGACTACGGCGCATGGGGGGGAAGCTTTTCAGGAACACCTTGCCGTAACTCTTGCCCGTCAGGCGCGGGTCACAGAGCATCAACACACCGCGGTCCTGCACGTCCCGGATCAGCCGCCCGATACCCTGCTTGAGGGTGATCACGGCGCGCGGCAACTGTTCCTGGATAAAGGGGTTGCCGCCGGCGGCCCGCAGCGCATCCAGCCGCGCCTGCAATACCGGATCTCCGGGTGAGGCGAAGGGCAGCTTGTCGATCACCACGCAGGACAGCGCATCGCCGCGCACATCCACCCCCTCCCAGAAACTACTGGTACCCAGCAGCACGGCATTGCCCATACGCCGGAACCGATCCAGCAGCTCGGCGCGGGGTGCCTGCCCCTGTTGAAGCAACGGATACTCTAGCGTGCCTTCCAGTAAATGAGCCGCTTCCTGCAGTGCGCGATGACTGGTGAACAGTAAAAAGGCACGCCCCTGACTGGCAGCCAGCACCGGGCGCACCGCCTCGATCACGGCAGCGGTGTAGTGCGGATCATTGGGATCCGGAAGATCATACGGGTGATACAACAGCGCATTGCGGGCATAGTCAAAGGGACTGTCGAGACGCAGTGTGCGCGGATCATTCAGGCCCATGCGGTGAGTGAAATGCGTGAAACTGTCCCCCACCGCAAGGGTGGCCGAGGTAAAGATCCAGGTGCTGGGCAGGCTTTCCATGCGCTGCTGAAAGGTATCGGCGATCTCCAGCGGTGTAAGCTGGATGCGAAACGAATGCCGATAGGTCTCGAACCAGTGCACATGTTCCGCCGGTGGCTGCTCTGTGACCTGCACGAAGCGCTCCTGCAACAGTAATGCACGCCGCCAGCAGGCCTCCAGCCCTTTGCCACGCGGGGCCGCCGCTTCCAGCCAGGCACAGAGTTCTGCCATCGTATCACGCACCTTGGCGTATTGGTTGCGTACCTCGGCCTGGTGCTGCACTTCCGACCAGGCTGCACGCCGTTCCCGTTCCCCCAGTGCCAGGCGCAGGTCCTTGACCTGTTTGCCCAACTGCTCGGCGCAGTCGGGCAGCGACTGCATATCACCCGCTTCACGCAGGTGCTCCGCCGTGCTGTCACGGGCCAGTTCCTCCAGCTGGCGGCTGCTCAGGCCGATACCGAAAAACTGCGCGGCGGTTTCCGGCAACTGGTGGGCCTCATCGATCACGAAGGCATCGGAGCCAGGTAGCAGTTCACCAAAGCCCTCTTCCTTGAGCGCCATGTCCGCCAGCAGCAGATGATGGTTGATCACCACGATGTCCGCTTCCTGCGCAGCACGCCGGGCGTTCACCACATGACAACGCTGGTACTGCCCGCACTCCTGTCCCAGGCAGTTATCCGTGGTGGAGGTTACCCGTTGCCAGAGCGGTGAATCCTCGGGAATCCGGTTCATTTCGGCGATATCACCGCTTTGGGTACGCCCGGACCAGGCCTGGATCTCCTCCAGTTGGGCAAGCTGGACACGGGAGCGGAAACGTCCTTCGGCCAGGGTGACATCCAGTCGGTGTTTGCAGAGATAGTTGGCGCGCCCCTTCAGCAGGGCCGCGGGTGAGGAAATACCCAGCGCCCGGCGCACCGTGGGCAGATCGCGATGGTAGAGCTGGTCCTGCAGGTGACGGGTGCCGGTGGAGATGATGACCTTGCGTCCGGACAGCAACGCCGGCACCAGGTAGGCGAAGGTCTTGCCGGTGCCGGTACCCGCCTCCACCACCAGCGTGGCCTGCTCCTCAAGGGCCGCGGCCACCGCCTCGGCCATGGCCTGCTGTTCCGCACGGGGAGCAAAACCGGCCACCTGCTCGGCCAGGGGGCCATGGGCATCGAGGAGTTGTGAGATGCGATTCATGGGAAACGGAAAGGAACTGCGTGGCGGTGCTCAGACACCGCGCTGGTTGTCCCAGATTTCGTCTTCGACGAGGCCCTCTTCACGGTTCCAGACCAGGTCGGCAATGGCCTTGAAACGGGCCACCGACATCACGCCCCGTTTCGCGCGCTTGCTGCCGGTGGATTCATCCAGGGCCCCGATTATGGCCTCGCGGTCCGCTGCGTAGATTTCGCAGGGTTCAAAGGCGTCATCCATCAGCACCAGCACCACGCTGTCCCAGTCCTGCTCCAGCTTCAGCTGGCCGACGCGCTGGCCCGACTTCTTGTCGTCGAAAATCGCCCGGCCCTTGATCTGTACCCGCTTGCCTTCGCGCTCGCCCCTGCCGATGGCATCGTAACCACCAGGGGTATCCTTGCAGAGTTCCAGATTGAGCAGGCGGGCGGCATCGTAATTGGCAAGTTCGCCACTGACACCGGGCAGCGGTTTGCCCGTGGTCCGACGGTATTCCACCGCCAGACGCCGGGCCTCGGACATCAGTTTATCGACAGAGTAAAGTGACAAGATCTCTGGTCCCTGTATGGGTCCGGTCCGGTACCGGGTTTTCCATCCTTCCGGCATTGTACCGCAATCCACATTCCGCGCCAGTTCTTGCCAACATTTCAAGGGTTTGTGCTATCAACGCAGGATATCGACCTGGCGTTCGGCGGCCTGGCTACCGGACAGGTCTCCCGCTCCCTTGCGGGCCGCGGCGATCAGGCGCCAGCCGGCGGCCTGCAGTGTGCGATCCCCACCGGCAAGACGGATGGATTTCTGCGCCACCTGCTCGGCCTGCGACCAGCGCTGCTGCTGCAGGCGCACCTCTCCCAGCTGATACCAGAGCCGGGCGTTGCCGGGCTCGATGCGCAGGGCGCGTTCCAGGGTCGCGGCGGCGTTGTCGAGGTTGCCGGCCCGTTGCTGCTCACCTGCGCTCTGCAACAACGCCACCACAGCCGGTGACTTTGCGCTCGGGAGTGGCGCTACCGGAACCCGCTCACTGCGCGGGATCACGATGAGCGGCTCGTCCGGGATCGGGTAGACTTCTACCGTATCCCGGTCCGCCGCCGGGGGGCGGCTTGCCCCCGTGCCTCGATCGACCACCGGGGCCGGTGTCTGCCGTGGCGGCGCCATGGTGCAGGCCGTTGCAAACAGCATCAGCAGCAGCGTGCCTAACAGTGAAATACGATTGCTCATGAACGGGTTCCTATCACGAAAGGAAAACATGGGATGCGGGCCATTACTGGAAAATATTACGCAACCATTGTAGCGAACGCGTGAACGGCTGGCGCGCACAAGGCGTAGTCCGGGTTGGTGCGCTACCCTCGATGAAGGGTAGCGGAATCGCCCCACTGCAGCTCTCATCGGAGAGCAGCCCCGAACTGGCATCCACCCACAACCATTCGACATGTTCCGGTGGCAACGGGTCCAGCGAGCGGGCGGGAATGTGCGCAAACAGATCCCCCCATACCTGCATGGCACCACTGGCACCGGTCAGCCCCATGGGCTGGTTATCATCACGGCCCAGCCAGATCACCCCCAGGCGATCACCGCTATAACCGGCAAACCAGCTATCGCGCAAATCATCGGTGGTACCGGTCTTGCCCGCCACGTGCAGGTCAGGTGATAGCCACTGGGCCAGGCCAGTGGCAGTACCTTCCCGCACCACCCCCTGCAGGGCCACCGTGAGCAGGTAGATGGGTTCCGGAGCAACCACGGCATCCACCTCCAGCGGGTAACGCTGCAAGGATGTTCCATCCGCGGCCTGTACTTCGCGAATGGCGCGCAACGGTGTCCGGAAACCGCCACTGGCAAAGGTCTGGTACAGGCCGGTAACTTCCCAGGGCGACAGATCGACCGCCCCGAGCACCAGCGACGGGTAGGGTTTCATGGGTTGTTCGAGACCCAGTCGTTGCAGGGTATCGATGACCCGGTCGATGCCCAGATCCAGGCCCAGACGCGCGGTGGCGACATTGTAGGAATGAATCAGTGCCTGATAGAGCGGTACCTCACCATGAAACTGGTGATCGTAGTTTTGCGGTTCCCATACATTACCGTTGGGTTCCTCACGGCGCAGAGCCTCATCATTGATCGGAGTCGCCAGGGTATAGCGTGAGAATTGTTCGAGGGCGGTGAGATACACCGCCGGCTTGAGCAACGAGCCCACCGGCCGGCGCGCATTCAGCGCCCGGTTGAAGCCGGCAGCCTGTGGGTCACGGTCACCGGCCATGGCCAGTACCTCACCGGCCACACTGGTCACCACACCGGCGCCCTGCAGGGAATTTGCCGGCAGGGCACGCTGTTTTTCCACCCGTGCCAGCTGCTTCGTCAGGGCCTTTTCCAGGGTTTCCTGCACCTGCGGATCAAGGGTGGTAAAGATGCGCAGGCCTTCCGACTGCAAATCCTTTTCCTGGTAATCGCGCCGCAACTGTTCCCGCAATAGCTCCATAAAGGCCGGCACCCGGTTGCTGGACTGGGGGGGGTTGCGCACGATCTGCAGCGGGTGTTGCTGCAGGGATTTCACTTTCGCCACCGTGATGATGCCCTGCTCCGCCATCAGCTCCAGTACCAGGTTGCGGCGCTTCGTGGCCCGCTCGGGATTGCGCAGGGGATCGTAATAGGAAGGTCCCTTCACCATTCCCACCAGCAGCGCGATCTGCTCGCTATTGAGTTCCTGCAGCGGACGGTCGAAGAAATGCCGGCTGGCCAGCCCGAAGCCATGAATGGCCCGGTTGCCATCCTGGGCCAGGTAGACCTCGTTGACATAGGCCTCGAGGATTTCGTCCTTGGTGTAGCGCCGCTCCACCAGCATGGCCATGAGTGCTTCATTGAGCTTGCGTATCAGGCTGCGGTCACTGGTCAGGAAGAAGTTCTTCACCAGTTGCTGGGTCAGGGTGCTGCCGCCCTGCACGAAACCGCCTGCGCGGATATTGGCCCACATGGCACGGGCGATACCGCGCAGGGAGATACCGTGATGCTGGTAAAAATCCCTGTCCTCGACCGCAATCAGGGCCTGCACCAGTTGCTCGGGGATTTCCTGGCGCTGCACCAGGATGCGGTCTTCATGCCGAGCCGGATGAATGGCCCCGATCTGTAATGGTTCCAGGCGCAACAGGCTCGGCGCCACCTCGTTCTTCAGCGATGCCAGTGACGCCAACCGCTGACCGGAGAAATCGAGCCGTAACTGTCGGGAAGACTCCTGGCCGTCCCAGAAGCTGAAGCCACGGGTCCAGACATGAAAACGCTCACCGGCGCGCGACACATCGCCTGGCTGGCGCAGTGACGGAACAAAACGATAGCCCAGGGAACGCAATTCCTGTGCGAACTGGTCTGCATCGAGGTTCAGCCCGGCATAGAGCTCCAGTGGACGTGCATAGACCTTGGCCGGTATCGCCCAGCGTTTTCCCTCGAACTGACGGTAGACCTGGAAGTCCAGGTAGGCGATATACACAAAGCCCAGAAAGGCCAGCACAGCCAACAGGCGCAGCCAGGGAAAACGTCGCGCGTTCTTCTTGCGCCGCGACTTGGCACGGGACTTTTTTGCTTTTGAACGAGTGGGTTTACGCGCCATGAGAGACACCCACCCGCGCTGGGCGGCAGGAATGGGAATGCTTTGGATTTGAACTGCTTAGCATGGACGCATACTCTACCAGAGGCGCCCGCCGGTTACAGCCTCTGATAGCAGAGTAAAATGCATCAAGAATTCAGCCACAGCGGCCGATTAACATAGGGCCTTTTGTACCCAGGATGAAGCCATGGCAGTACATCTCCGTTTTCGTCCCACCACCCTTGCATGGCTGCTGGTCAGTAGCTGGCTGGTAGGCTGCGCCCATCAACCGAGTTCCGTGTCCCTGGAAAAAGCCCCCGGTGCCGCAGTTCCTTCGGTGCGGGAACGTGCGCCGGTTTCTGGCCCACGCCGTTATGTGCTCAATGAAGCGCTGGAAATGCTGGGCACACCCTATCGCTATGGTGGCACCAGCCCGCGCGGATTCGATTGTAGTGGCCTGGTCTATTACAGCCACCGGCAGGCCGGCATTCATATACCCCGTACCGCCCAGGAACAACGCATGCGTGCCCGCCCCGTATCCCTGCGCACACTCCGGCCCGGCGATCTGCTGTTCTTTCGCCTGGACGGCCGCAAGGTCAATCATGTGGGCATCTATACCGGTAACGGACAATTCGTACACGCCCCTTCTTCCGGCAAAACCGTATCCAAGGCCAGCCTCGACAATCCCTACTGGGATCGGCATCTGATCGGGGCGGGAAATTATTACTAGGGAATCACATTACTTCGTTATCCCGGATACCTATCACAAGAGAAGATGGTCAATTGAAAATCGGCGCTCGTAGCCACCAGTAGTGGTGTTTGGCAACGATTGCGGTTACGAAGCAGACCATCGGGCCATCACGTCTCCGGTATTTCTCCGCCGGCCAGTTCCAGATATTTCGCCTCCACCTCGGCATACTGCTTTTCCATTTCTTCGATGGTGGCTTCCTTGAACTCCAGCAGGGCTTCGAGTTCCTGTACCTTGATTTCGAGTTCTTCGTCGGTCGCACCCACCTCGGTATTGGCAAGCCTGGTCTCCAGTTCCTCCACCAGTGCTTCCAGTTCGCCAATACGTTCGCCACTGGCCGCTGCATCACCGCCGCCCTGACGCAGCTTTTCGAGATCCTTTCCCATTTGTTCTAGGGTGGCATCCTTGAATTCCAGCAGTGATTCCAGTTCCTGGATCTTTTGCTGGAACGGCGCAACATCCCCTCCCATCGCGGGTACTTCATCGGGTTGACCGGTATCCGATTCCTCCAGCGCATCGAGCTGGTTGCGCAAGCTCTGGTTCTCTTCCTCCAGCACCAGGATGCAGGTATTCAGCTCCTGGTTGGACTTGAGTACATCATTGACCATATCTTCCAGTTCATGTGCCTTACCGGCTTCAGGACGTAACTGTTCGATCATGCCCTGTAGATTACCGATGGTGGACTGCTGATCGTTCACCATCTCCTTCAGGCGGCTCAATTCTTCAGGGCTGGGCCCGGCACCCGTGGTATCACCGTCTTCGGTAGCATGCTTCAGACGATCGTTTTCGTGTTCCAGCACCTCGATGCAGCGCACCAGTTCCGCAGTCTGTGCCTCAAATGCATCCAGTTGCGCCACAATTGATTCCAGGTCGGCAATTTCCCCTTCGCGAGACTCCAGTTCGGTGCGCAGAGTTTTCATGGCATCCTGTTGATGGCCGATCAGATCCCGCAGCCGCACCATTTCCTTCTTGTGCAACTCATCCTCGGGAACCTTCTCACTGTTCTTGGCCTCCGGTTCCGGTTCAGGCTCCGGTGTCACCTCTACAATGGGTGCCGGTTCGGTAACGATTTCCGGTTCGGGGCGATACTGATCCACCAACGCCAGAAACCCCTCACTGAGGCGGTTTTCAAAGGCGTGGGGATTGTCCGCCAGATCCTGGGCATCCAGTTCCAGCTTCAGGAACTGGTGCCGGGCATTGAGCCAGTCCGGCACATCGCCATTCGCCTGATAGCGATCCACCAATCCATTGGTTTTGAGGATTTCATCACGCAGATAACTCTCGTAACTGATCGCGTCGTTTTGTACTTCCATTGTTTCCGGTACACGCGCCATCAGCTCTCGCACCCGGCGTGACAAACCGATACCGCGAACCGTCATCACCACTGCCACGACCAGCAGTATGATGATGATTTCCAGCACACCCATCAGTTCCATCAGACCGAGCTTGATCATGACAACCTGCCTATACCGTTATGGTCCATGGGTGCAGAGATCACTTATTCCAGGTCCTCATCTTCCAGCTCGTCCGCTTGTGCAGCGGCCGCCGCCTTTTTCTTACGACGGGCGAGGAACCACCAGGTGCCACCACCGATCAGTGCCAGCATCAGGTTCACTCCCAGGAATACCCCGAGCATCACCCCCAGGCTGGTCCCTTCCTCTTCCGGGGTCTCGGTGATGATTTCTTCCGCCAGCACTGGTATTTCCGGCTCAACAGGGGGTGACGGTTCCACGGGTTCAGCTTCAGGTTCAGGCTCAGTAACAGGTTCGGGTGCAGGTTCCGGTGCGTCCATTGGTTCCGCCGGTTCCAGCACATGGAAATAGGCGGCCTTGCTGCGTTCAAAGGTTTCGCTACGGGCGATTACCTTCAGTTTATGTTCACCCGGCTTACTGAAAGTCAGCATATTACTGTAGATGCCATCCGCTGCCTGGCGGTCACCGAAATCTCCCTGGTCGAGCATCGGGAAGGCATCGGATACCGCGCCGTCCGGTTCTGTGATCTCGATAAAAAACCGGGTGTTGGTGAGCATGGCTTCGGTATTGAGCAGCTTGCCGTCCTTTTCGAGCCAGCTTTCGATATCCGTCTGCGTACCCGTATCCACTTCACCACCCTTGAGATTGGTGCCCATGGACAGGTTGGTGACGATATAGGCGCGGTTGTTGCCGGCACTGAACAACAGCTTCCAGCGCCCCTGCTCCGGATTACGCACCGTGATCATGTCGAAGTAATCCGAGACGAACCACTTCAGGGAATCCCCTGCATCATCGGATGAAACCTGTTTCCCGCTTGGCGATTCCAGGTAGATACGCACATCGGAACGTTCCTTGGAGGCTACGATGGTGACCTCTTCAATGGAACTGTCGACCACGAACTCCCCGCCTTCCATGGGCAGCATATCCGGTGCCTTGGCGCTTTCGAAAATGGTACTGAATACTTCATGCAGGTCACGATCGGTCCTGGCCAATCGTGACAGTGCGCCGGTGTCATCGGCCACCTTGCCCAGCAGTTCCATATCGGACGCTTCGGTAAAGGCGATGGTGTACACCTTGATCTTGTCCGCCTTCAGCTGGTCGATCACTTCTCCCGCCACCTGCTTGGAAAGTTTGTGATCCTCAAAATCGTCACCCACATCCATGCGCCCATCGGACATGAGAATCATGATCTTTTCACGGTCCGGGTCACCTTCCTTCTCCAGCATCTCCCGACCCTTGAGCAAGGCTGCGTACAGGTTGGTATAGATTCCCTTGGATGACACACGGTCGGTGGCTGCCAGTGCCTTATCCTGCATGTCACCATCCAGATGGGTGAGATGCAGAACCGGGTACCCGGCATCACTGAAGCTGACCAGGCCTACCCGGTCCTCCTTGCCCAGCAGTGACATGAACAGCTTGGCCGCCGGCACACGCAGTTTCTTGGGATCGTTCTTGTGCATGCTGCCGGAGCTGTCCATGAGCAGCACGGCATCCAGGCCAGGCTGCTTGTCCGTTGCCCACACCGTCCAGGCCATACCCCAGAGACATACGAATGTCAGTGACCATCCAAACAGCCATAGCAGCGGATGATGTCGCGAATGCGGATGGTGCGGGTTGATACAGGCCGTGGCGGGCGTAGGCAGGTGAGCGATCCGGTTCATACTGGGATATCCTTATAACCAATTGTTCTGCTTGAAACTTTACATATCACCCAGGTACAGCCCTGAGACTGAGGCAGGTGCCTAGACACTCTATCGACCAGCGCCAGATCTAATTTAGATTCAATTGCTTAATTAGCCAGGCCGGAGCGGCGGGGGTGGGAGTTCGACAACGGGGAACGGGGGCGGGGGAAGATCGAAGCTTCAGCCGATGCGATAGGCCTTTTCCACCAGGCGGGTGAGCCCCCGGGCCCGAAAACGCGGGTTCTCGTCGAGGATCGATTGCTCATACAGGCGGGTCACCTGCAGATCAGGGGTGTAGAGCTTCTGCACCTCCTCTTCGGTTACCGAGAAGGGAGGGCCATCCATCTGTTCCTGCGGATACTCCAGCGTGACCAGCAACATCGGCACCCGCCCCGGCAACACCTGTTTGAGCTGTGCCACATAGCGCTGGCGCATGGCCGGCGGCAGGGCAATCAGCGAGGCCCGGTCATAGACACAACCGACACCGGCCAGATCCTGCGACTGCAGGGCAAAGAAATCCCCGCACAGGATGGCCAGGCCCTCAAATTCCCAGCGGATGAAAGCACCCTGCTTGGTCTGTACCGCCGCCAGGCCATTCTCACGGAAAAAAGCCTCGACGGCGATGGGGCTGATTTCCACGCCCAGCACCTCATGCCCCTGCTCACGCAGCCACAGCATATCGCGGCTCTTGCCGCACAGGGGAACAAATACAGGGCTGTTGGCGGGCGCTTGCAGTTGTGGCCAGAAACCCTGCAAATGCAGGTTGATCTCGTCCTGGTGAAAGCCGATCTCACTATCGCGCCAGCGAGCATGCCAGAAATCAGGATCCATGATCAAAACCTATCAACGTCCTGCATCCCGACGGGGGCATGCGACGTTGCTTGTGCCCACAGCACTCGCTGCGCTCGTGGAAGCAGGTTCTCGTTCATTCGGTATCTCACTCACAGCTCTTCCTGGCACCTTTGGGAACACAAACAACACCCCGCCACGATTGATTGCGTTGACAGGCCCCTACTGATCGCTCCAGGCGGCACCACTATCGGTCGGGCGGAACCAGTCCAGTTTATCGTGCAGGTTCACCACTTCACCGACGATAATCAGGGTGGGCGGTTTGAGGTCGCTCTTCTGCACATCCTCCGACAAGGTGGCGAGGGTGCTGATGATGACGCGTTGATGCTGGGTAGTGCCCTGCTGCACCAGCGCCACCGGGGTCTCGGCGGGCAGACCGTGGCCAACCAATTCGCGAGACAGGATCGGCACCCCATGCAACCCCATGTAGAACACCACGGTCTGGTTGGGGTGGGCCAGCGCTTTCCAGTTGAGGTTGACACTACCGTCCTTGAGATTGCCCGTTACGAACACACAGGATTGCGCATAGTCGCGATGGGTGAGCGGGATACCGGAATAGGTGGAACAGCCGGAAGCGGCGGTGATACCGGGCACCACCTGGAACGCAATGCCCTCCTCCATGAGCTCTTCGATCTCTTCACCACCACGACCGAAAATGAAAGGATCGCCGCCCTTCAGACGTACCACCCGCTTGCCTTCCTTCGCCAGTCGCACCAGCAGCTGATTGATGCCTTCCTGGGTCAGCGTGTGCCGGTCGCGCTCCTTGCCCACGTAGATCCGTTCCGCATCGCGACGCGCCAGCTCCAGGATCGGCGGCGATACCAGGCGATCGTAGACCACCACATCAGCCTGCTGCAGCAGACGCAGGGCACGGAAGGTCAGCAGGTCCGGATCACCCGGCCCGGCACCGACCAGATAGACCTCGCCGTTGAATTCCGGTAGATCGGCATCCTCCACCGCTTTTTCCAGCGCCTGCTCCGCATCGGCATCCCGACCGGCGAATAACAGTTCGGCGATCGGTCCTTCAAGGATATGTTCCCAGAAATGGCGCCGCTCATCGGTGGTAGCAAAACGTTCCTGCACCCGGGTACGGAAGCGCTCGACCAGTTGCGCGAGTCGGCCATAGGCGGAAGGGATATAGGTTTCCAGGCGGGCACGCAGCAGCCGGGCCAGTACCGGTGAAGCACCGCCGGTGGAGACCGCCACCTGGATGGGATCGCGGTTGATCAACGATGGCACGATGAAATTACCCTGTTCCGGCTGATCGACCACGTTGACCGGAATATTGCGTGCCTTGGCCAGTTCGGCGATGTGGCGGTTGACCGCTTCATCGTCGGTGCCGGCAATCACCAGGGCCACGTCCTCGATATCGCCATCTTCGAAGTTCCGTGCCTGGTGGCGTATACCACCATTTTCCATACGTTTGGCCACGGAGGGTTTCAGCTCCGGTGACACCACCGTCACCCGCGCACCGGCATCCTGCAACATGGCTACCTTGCGGGCCGCCACGGCACCACCGCCCACCACCAGGCAGTCGCGGTCACGCAGGTCAAGAAAGATAGGTAAGAACTTCACATGCCACTCCTAGGGCCTGTTATCACGATCCACGCACAAAGGCGCGGGCAACGGTTATTGTACCTGTTATTCCGCTACCAGTAGCGGTTCCAGTTCACCCTCGAAATCCAGGTCCACCAGATCGTCGTAGCCACCTACGTGACGCTCACCGATAAAGATCTGCGGGACCGTGTCCCGGTGAGTCAGATCCATCAGTTCATCCCATTTGGTGGGGTCCAGATCGACGCGGATTTTGTCAATGGTCTCCACGCCCTTGCGGCGCAGCAATTGCTCGGCACGGATGCAGTAGGGGCAGGTGGCAGTGCAATACATTAATATTCTGGACATCATTTCACTCTACTAGTGTCCTGGGTCAGGGCACCAGGGTTGCGCTGGTGATTTCAATCATCTCGAAAGAATCCTTCAGCCAGCGGTAAGCCATGTTCTTCGCCATCTGTCCCATACCTTCCTCCGCTTCATGTTTGCGAAAGGTGGTCAGCAACAAATCCAGCTTGATGCGGTTGGGCGTGTAATGGGCCGCCAGCTTTTCCAGCACATGGGGGCTGCTGGGCCGCACTGTAGGCATACTGAAGGCCTGGCACTGGATAGCCTGAATCTTCACATTGGCGAATACACCCCGTAGCCGCACGCGAACCTCCTCGCGCACCAGGCTGCTGCCCAGCCAGGCAATATTCTCTACGGCATTGAGCAGTTCCGGGTCCAGTCCGCCCTGCTCCTGAAAAAAATCCAGGGCCGGGAAATAACCTAACGCATGCGCCTCCGCATAACTGGCCACACCTTCCGCCAACAGTTTGCCGACCACCTGCGGCGATGACGGCAGGTGGCGATCAAAGACCTCCTGCGGGATGCCCACCACCAGGCTTAAGGCAACGCGGGTTGCATGCAGTTCCGGCATCAGCTGCCGGTGGTTCCGCGCAGCTGAGCAAATTGTTCCAGGATCGGGGCGGTAACCGGCTCCAGTTTGCGCCGCATCACTGTGCCGATGGCATCGGTGTGAGCGAATACCGGTGTCACCACCTGGTCACTGAGACAGGCCAGCACAAGCATGGCCTGTACCTGTGGCAACAGCTCCGGATAGGTGGACAGCAAGGTCTCCACATCCGCACGACAGGCACAGTCGTGAGCGGCATTGCCCGCGCAAAACGCCTGGACGTGGTGCTGAATCTGCTGCATCTGGTCATAGTTCGGCGCTTGCGGATGCACTGCGGCAAAATATTCCTGCACGGCCTGCAGCAACCCCAGCACGACATCCTGGTTATTGGGCTTGCGCAGCACGGTTTCTGCCGTATTCAGGAAGACCTGCCCCGGTTCGCCCAGTACCCGGTGCAACTGGGCGGCCACGACATTGCCCTGCTCCGCCAGTGCGGTCAGCGGCGCGGACCACTGATTGAATTCACCATGGGCAGCGGCCCGCTCCGGCAGATCATCCGGCGTCATCTGCAGAAAGCCTACGTAATAAGTGTTCTTGTGTTTGGCCTTGAGCCACAGTTTCTGCCTGTCCTCCTCGCTGATCAGGCCGGGCTGCAGGATCAACCGCACACTTTCCATTATCGCTTGAGGCTCGGTTTCAAAGGGCAGGAACTCCAGCAGGAATTCCGCCAGCACCCGCCCCATCTCACCATTCACCACGCACTCCCGCTCCAGCATGCGACGGGCATTATCCGCTTCCGGCAATGCCCACCATGCACGCCGCGCCAGTTCGTGGGTCAGCCCCGGGGCGTGCACAGCTGCGACTACCGCCTCCGGCTCACCCAGCATCAGCAGTTGTTCGAGGCTGTCATCGCGTGCCTGACCCATGCGGGTCCAGCGTTTGAGATAAACCGGGTAGCCACCCGGTGACCCCAGAACCTGACTGGAGATCAGCTCCTTGACCTTGCGGATGTACTGATCATGGCGACCGGTGGGATTCAGACTGATGGTGGCCTCGCCGCGCGTGGACAGCGCACTGACGGCCATCTGGGATTCATCGATGCGTACCGCCTCCAGCTGGTTGGCCAGCAGTACGTTCAGCCGCAGTGCATCTTCAGTGGAAAGTTCCATCACCTATTCCGCTGCTGCAGGCCCTAGCGTTCCTCGAAGCCGGCCATGCGATACCATTTGTTGGCCTCGTCCATGTCCTGCTCCACGCCATTGCCCTGCTCGTACATCAACGCCAGGGTGGTCTGGGAACCCACCAGTCCCTGCTCGGCGGCCCGGGTAAACCATTTCACGGCTTCGACAGGATTCTTTTCGGTACACTCGCCTTCCAGGTACATGAACCCCAGGCCATGTTGGGCCACGGCATGCCCCTGTTCAGCGGCGGCCGTCATCCAGCGCAACGCCAGATCGTCATGCCGGGCACAGCCGAGACCATTCTGAAACATAATGGCCAGACGATGCTGGGCATCGGCATTGCCCAGCTCGGCACAGGGTGACAGGAGCTTCAATGCCTGGGCAAAACTCCGGCTTTCAAAAGCCGATAAACCGCTTTGTAAATCAATATCTTGTATTTCAGACACTGGGGATCCTCCTGTTATTCCGGTGGTAGTACCGGTGCCGTTAGCCCTGGCCATTGCTGCCGGACAAACCAGCGATCTATCCTAAGCTCCGGTTCGGACAGGTGTTATACCCCAAAAGCTAGAGAGTCGGGCAAAACACTGGCATAATCCATGGTTTTACCGGGCACCCCCTCCATGGGGGATATATAGGCCCCCTGTAGGGGCTTGTATACTCCCCGCGGTCGAAACTCCCTGCGGGCCTGGCTGGCAGTGCCATCAGCTGCCGGAGTTGACTGCCTCGACGAGGCGACAGAATTTGGGTCTACCCTTCCTGGAAGGGCAATCCTAGTGAAATCCATTGGATCGCAATTATGCGCTCCATACGGTTTACAGCGAATCATCCTACGAAGGAGACAACTATGAACCAGCAGTACTATGATGCCACTACGAAGATGGAACAGGCCGGTGTTGACCCGGAATTCATTGAAGGCTGGCAGAGCGGATTCGTCAAGAATCCTCCGCGCGAAGAACAGCGCCTGACCGAAGCCTATGAAGCCGGCTACGAAATGGGCAAGGGTCGCGAGCTGGGCGACTTCAGCGCCTGGGTGAAGAACTAGGTTCTCCACACGCCATCCAATAAAAAAGGCGGGCTTTATGCCCGCCTTTTTTATTGGATATATTCACAGCCGGAGCTGCCGATCAGGCCTCGGTTTCCCAGGCGATCTGGTCCACATTTGCCAGGTCGCCCACGCCCTTGTTCAGGGCCTTGAGCATCTCCGGCACCTCGATCTCCATGACCTGATCGCTGATCCATTTGCGATCCTTGGGTCCCATGGAATCGGTCACCTTCTCACCCAGGTAACGCTTGAAGGCATAACCCGGTTCGCCGTCACTCAGACTGAAATCGGCATAATCACCCATGCGTTCGTTGAGCACATCGATGAAAACGCCGCGGTAATCCTTGTCGGCACCTGCCAGGTCATCCATGTTCTCCTGCATGTATTCCGCCAGTTTGAGCGCATAAGCGGTAATGAAGGTCTGGCGTTGCGCCTGGCTCATGGTGTCGGCCACCTTACGGTCGGTAAGATGCACCAGGAAGGCCAGAATCTCCGACATCACCCGCAGGCGCTGCACATTGGTTTCCGTCTGAAACCCCTCGTTTTCCAGGTTTAATACCGCGTTGCCGGCGATACGCCAGGCGATGAAGGCCAGCGCGCTGGCAGCCTCCTGGGCACTGTGTTTGCGGTCCTTGTTCGCCCAACGGCTTTTGACTCGAATGGCCACTACTGTACTCCTCATTCGCCAGCTTGGGTGCGCATCTACTCACAGGTGGCGACGCGACGCAAGCTCGTGTTAGCATGCAATAACGTACTATTCTACTCAGGTATTAACCGGGTTCCAACTATCCCATTTGGTCAGTAATGGTTACCTATGGATAACGACGCAGTACTTCACCCCCTCCGGGAAACGGTACAGACCAACTGCCACATCGCCGACGCCCGCCATGCCAGCGATTACACCCTGTGCGTGTATCTGCTGAAGATGCGCGAATACTTTCGCTGGGAACAGGGCTACCCGCTAGGTGCCGCACTACCCAGCGAAGAGATCGGGGAATGGCTGGTAGCACGGGAAGCCTACTGGGAGAGCCTGGAGAATGCCTCGCTGCAGGACCTGCGTATCAGCAACACAAGCCTGCCTCCCTTCGAATCCGACCTAGTCAACCAACACCTGCTCGGCAAGGAACTGGTCTATAGCGGTGGCCTGGGCCACAACGGCCGTCCGCATTTCTTCCTAGCGGAGCTGGAACACCGGGAAACCCAGGACGACTACCAGATACTCATCGCCGGCAGAGAATATGCCCGCGATCTCACCGCCCCGCCGGCCATGAGCCAGGGCAACACGATCTATGTACGACGCGAATCCTTTCGCCGCACGCTGTGGGAGAAACTCGAGGAATGGCGCTGGCACAAAAATGACAATCCCATGGGGCGTGCCATTGCCAGCTACGACTTCGACCACGACCTGGAACAGGCCCTCGATGAAATGACTGCCAACGAAGTGGATGTGGTGGTATTACACGAAGTGGGCGAAGTGCTCGCCGGGAGGCAACTGGGGGGGAACTGGCAGGACATGATCGCCGGTATGTCACGCTCGCGTTCGGAGATCATGGCCCGCGCTGTGCGGGATCATCTGGCCGATACCCTGTCCACGCTGCCGGCATTGCTGGAACGCAACAAGACCGGTTCCCTGCACTTCTACATGGCCAACCTCAACGGCATGCGCAAGGAGATCTTCCCCAGCCTGCGCGACGCCTATGAGGACTGGCGCAGCTCCGGACAGCTGGCGACCATCCAGTCCACCATTACGGCTGCGCGCTCCCACTGGCTCGGTGTTGCTGAGCAGATGCTGGAATTGCATGGCCGTTACGGCCCGGATGCCGCACCGCACCTCGAAGCCTTGATCGACAGCAGCCATCTATAAGAGAATCCCGGGAAACCAGTCATTCCCGGAAGTATCCTTATGTCCCGACCCAATCCCGAGGGCGCCCCGCTCAGCACCATTACCGAGGTCAAACCCCACAGCTTCATTTTTGAAAAACGCGCCGCCCTGCCGGGTTTTCTCTGTGACAACATGATCGAGCGCTTTGAAGCGGCGGAGAATGAACAGTACCTGGGACGTATCGGCCAGCTTCGGCAGGAAGACCGCAGTATCAAGAAATCCACCGACCTCGTGGTGAGCGGCAAAGATCACTGGAAGGACGTGGACAACAACCTGTTCCGCTCACTGGGGCTCGCATTGAAGGAATTCCGCGAGGCATTCCCCTACTTCAAGGGCCCGTTCAAGGACAACGGCTACGCCATACAGCGCACCCTGCCTGGCGAACACTACCACTGGCATATCGATGGAGGCAGCCATGATTTCGCCGCGCGCCAGCTGGTGGCAGTCTGGTATCTCAATGATGTGCCCGGCCCCGGCGGTGAAACGGAATTCCTGTTCCAGGATGTGAAGGTCACCCCGGAACAGGGCAAGCTGGTGCTGTTCCCGCCCTTCTGGACCCACGAACACCGTGGCGTCACCCTGCAGCAGGGCGTGAAGTACATCGCCACCACCTGGGTAGTGTTTGCGTGATGGGCCCGCCCCTGAAATGGACTTTCGATGAATGGACATCAGGTTGGATGTAGGTGCTAATTCATTCGCACTGCCCCCTATCCGGATTCAGTGACAACGAATGTGAGATCCGCCGGAATCGCATCTCAAAACCATAGCCCATGCATGGAGGATGGTAAGCATGGTGATAATACGAACAGATTCGCATCTACAAGCGCATTTTCTCTCCGCGTTCGACGGTGGGCGACCATAACCCCATGCAAATCCGTTCGCCGCAAAGCCCGCAGGACTTTGAACAGTATTACGAGTTCCGCTACCGTCTGTTACGTGGCCCCTGGAAACAACCCCGTGGCAGTGAACGGGATGAACGGGAGGAACAGAGCCGCCACCTCATGGTCACCGCCGGCGACGGCAATGTGATCGGCGTGGGACGACTGCATTTCAATACGCCACAGGAAGCCCAGATCCGCTATATGGCAGTGCACGAGGATTGTCGCGGCCAGGGCATCGGGCGCCGTATCCTGCGCGCCCTGGAGGCTCTGGCACATGCCGATGGAGCCACGCGAATCGTCCTCAATGCCCGCAAACCGGCCGAGCTTTTCTACCAGAAGCAGGGCTATCACACCGTCGGCGAGGCCCATACCCTGTTCGGCCAGATTCCCCATGTGCAGATGGAGAAGGATCTCTGACGCCGGTCCACCCCTGGACGAATCCCGTCGACCCCACTACAGTGCTGCGCGATGAAACCTGAAGACAATCTCTATTCCACCCCGCGTGATCACATTGTTGATTTCGCCTTCGATGCCGGCGTCGCCGCCGTATTCCCTGATATGATCCGCCGCTCGGTGCCAGGGTATGGCGAGATCATTGCGCTCACCGGCTTGCTGGCGGAACGCTACGCCCAGCCGGGCAGCCGCTGCTACGACCTGGGCTGCTCACTGGGCGCCGCCACCCTCTCCATGCGCCGGCGAATTCCCCATGGGGATTGCCGCATCATCGCCGTGGACAACTCCGCTGCCATGCTCGATCAGGCCCGCCGCCATATCGAGCAGGACAACACCCGGCTCCCCGTCGAATTGTTGTGTGACGATGTGCGCACCGTGGGCATCGAAAACGCTTCGGTGGTGGTGTTGAACTTCACCCTGCAATTCATCCCACCGGCCGAACGCCTGCCTCTGCTGCAACGTATTCACGCCGGACTGCGACCTGGTGGTGTTCTGGTTCTGTCGGAAAAAATCACCTTCGCCAACGAGCTTGAACAGGATTTCAACACCGAACAGCACCACGCCTTCAAGCGCGCCAATGGCTATTCGGACCTGGAGATCAGCCAGAAGCGTACCGCACTGGAAAAGGTGCTGATTCCCGACACACAGGAACAGCATGAGGAACGACTGCGCTGGGCCGGCTTTCAGCGCAGCGAATGCTGGTTCCGCTGTTTCAATTTCGCTTCCTTCGTCGCCTTTCGATGATCGATTACTCGACCGCGTTCATCGCACTCAAGAACACGGCGCTGGCGCCCCATCTGGCAATACTGCAGGAACTGACACGAACCCGGCTGCATACCTCTGCGCACGGCGACCTGGTCAAATGGCAGGCAGCCCTGCAGGCCATGCCACGGATACAGCCATCCCGCATCAACCTGCAAACCGACTGCCTGCAGATCGGGGCCGCTGAAGATCTGGACAGGGTTTCACTCGACCAGCTGGAGCAGGCACTGCGGCAACTGCATCCCTGGCGCAAGGGGCCCTTCTGTCTGTTCGGCCATCACATCGATACCGAATGGCGTTCCGACTGGAAATGGCAACGCCTGGTACCACATATCAGTTCATTGCAGGATCGCCTGGTGCTGGATGTCGGCTGTGGCAACGGCTATCACCTGTGGCGCATGCTGGGGGACGGTGCCCGCTTTGCGATGGGCATCGATCCCACCCTGCTATACCTGCATCAGTTCGAGGCCCTGCGCCGCTACATCGGTTCCCAGCGAGCCTGTATGTTGCCACTGGGCATGGAAGAGATGCCGGCCGCCAGCCAGGCCTTCGACACGGTATTTTCCATGGGCGTGTTGTATCACCGCCGATCACCCTTCGATCATCTCTATGAATTGCGCGATGCCCTGCGCCCGGGCGGCGAGCTGGTACTTGAAACCCTGGTGATCGAAGGCGATAGCGGGGAGATACTGGTGCCACAGGTACGTTATGCACGCATGCGCAATGTCTGGTTCATCCCCTCTGTGCCGGAACTGCAGCACTGGCTGCAGCGGGCCGGTTTCGCAGAGGTGCGTTGCGTGGATGTCACGGTGACAAGTAGAGAGGAACAGCGCAGTACCGACTGGATGCGGTTTGAGTCACTGGCGCAGTGCCTGGATGCTGAAGATCAGACAAGGACCATAGAGGGCTACCCGGCGCCACGGCGGGCAATTCTGATAGCAAGGAAACCTTGAAACAGGAATGGTGGATATTGCCCGAATAAATTCGGACCTGCAGGGTGATGTTTTTCAGGAAGCAAGGCGGATTTAATAGGTCCGATTTTATTCGGACAAATGCTCCTTGAGAATCAGATCAACGCCCCCTTCTCCCGCGCCAGTGCCTCGACGATCTCCCGCGGCGGCGCTTCAAAACCCGGTTGTTGCATGTGGGTCTGCCAGCGCGCATAGAGATCGGCCATCACCGGATCGGTACCCTGACAGCCCAGCACGGTAATGACTGCATCCCCCAGCTTCCACGGACCATCACCCTTCAGAGGCCCATCGAGTTCGTGAAAGGCTTCATCCGGATGCTGCTGGGTCCAGAAGGGTTCCAGGTACAGCAGACCGCCTGGCGTCGGGAAACGCTCCACCATGATGCGCCTTTCACCGTCGGGAAAGCGCACCATCAGGGGAGCGGTAACACTGAACAGATCCGTCATTGGCCTTCTCACATTGCCGTCGTGCAGGGACAGGACGAAAACTAGACCTGGCCCTCACCGAGAATCACGGTTTCCGTGATATCGCCCTTGGTATCCACCACCACTTCCGCCACCCCCGGCATGCGGGACAGGATATAACCGGACCACAGCATCATGAGATCGCGGTTGTCCTGGTGCAGGGCCCCCAGCACCTTGTCCGCCGCAACCTGGCAACGCTCGTAGGCACCCAGTTTTTCGACCCAGCGCCGACTCATCTGCCAGCCCTTGTCCATATCGGCATCCATCTTGCGGTAGAATTCCTCCGCATCGTTCATAAAATCATCCGGCACACTCACCCGAATGGTTTGATCGTCCACGGTCACATTCAATATCATAAGGTTTTCCTGGCATCGTTCTGTTGCCCGTAGCCTATCCTGCGCGGGCGAAGATTCACTTCAAACACCGTATTGTAGAGTACTCATCCATGTTGCTGCATATCCCAGGTGTACTAAGCGCCGATCAACTCACCACTATTCGCCGCCTGCTCGCTACCGGCAACTTCGTGGATGGCCGTTTGTCTGCAGGGATGGAGGCCCGCAAGGTAAAGCACAACGAGGAACTCGCTAACGATGCCTCCATAGTGCACCAGCTCAACCAGCTCGTGATGGGCAACCTGGTCCAGAACCCCGTCTACCAGGGGGGGGCGCTCCCGTACCGGATCGCGGCCCCCTTCTATGCGCGCTACACCCCCGGCATGCACTACGGCGACCATATCGATGACCCGATCATGGGCCAGGGTGACCGCTATCGTACCGATCTTTCCATCACGGTATTCCTCAATGAGCCTGGTGATTACGACGGTGGCGAACTGCTGATCCGTACCGGCTTTGGTGACCAAAAGGTAAAGTTGCCGGCAGGTGACGCGGTGATGTACCCCTCGGGCAGCCTGCACCAGGTGGCGGAAGTTACCCGCGGAGAACGCCTGGTAGCCGTTACCTGGGTACAAAGCCTGATCCGGGAACCTGGTCAGCGGGAAGTGCTCTACGAGCTGTATCAGGCGCGTGAGAGGCTGCTACGGGATCGTCCCGGCAGCAAGGAAACCAACCATGTCAGCACCGCCTATATCAACCTGGTGCGCATGTGGGCGGAGTTGTAGCCAGGAGAGTAAGCATGCCAGGGCACACCGCCATCCCTCGAACAGGCGGCGACCTGCAACAAATTCGAATTTTTAATATTTAAATTAAATTACAATGAATTAAAGGTAATTATTAATGTAATTTATCTTATAAAGGACCACAAAAAAGGCCGTGCAGGTAATCCACACGGCCTTTTTTGCGGTACGCCGCAGAACGAAAATTACTCGTGAGAGCCCTTTTCTGCGTGCGCCAACTGGACAACCTTCATCGCCATATCCCGGAACTCCTGGCGGTAGCCATCCAGCACATGGCCGGAATCAGGTGCATAGTAATCCTTGGGTTCCACGCCATTCGCCTGCTCGTATGCAATGAATTTCTTCTGCATTTCAAGCATTTTCTTGATCATTTCAGCCTTTTCGCTCATCTTCTTCCACCTTTGCTAGGTCAAGGTTTTCATAGGATTCGGCTCGGGGAGCCCCGGAATGCAGGGACTATAGTCGCTGCAACCACCCGGGACCATATCCCCATTGGGCAATGGGGATGGCACCGAGCTTGGATCAGTACCCGCCCTTGCGAGTGCTCTGCGGCAGGCCGGCAATCTTGCGGCCCTGTTTGCTAGGCATCAGCGGGAACATCATGTACATGTCCTTGCTGGTGAGTTTTTTGCCCCATTTCTTGCCCATATCCTTGAGGATGGTGCGTTCGTTGGGTTCATTACCGGCATTGTTGTAGTGCTCATCGCGCAGATAGCTCACAACATCCCAGTGCTCCTGGGTCATATCAATACCTTCCTGCTCAGCGATGATCTTGGCAATATCCTCGCTCCAGTCTTCCCCATTCACCAAGTGACCATTTTCCGTTGTTTCAATGGTCTTGCCGTTACACTCAATACTCATCACTTCTCTCCGTTCGAGTTTGCTGGTTTACTAGGTCAACAACCCCAAGGGGTATTCGCTCAATCATCCCCACGGGTTTCGCCCACCGGCGAAATCCCCTTATGGGGAATAAACAGCCCGCAGCCCAGTTTACGGCCTGGACCGATCCCCTGCTCCTGCAGCAACACAGCATGCGCGGGGTCCAGGTCGGCAACCATAATGGCCCGGGTATGGATATTTTCTTCCGGCATGCGGAGCATATGCGAGCGGCCACACATGATCTTGCGTACGGGAATCCGCAATTTTCGCATTTCTTCGACCACATGCTCAAGAAATTCTTCTTCATCCTGCCCCTCTGCGCCCACCACATAGCGGGAAAACAGGGTGGGCATGGAACTGAGCAGTTTGGTTGTGGGTTCACCGACGGTCAGTGGGTAACCATCAATTTCCAGCGTCTGCCCCACCAACGCCCGGGCATCCTCGATACGTGCCTTCGGGATGCGAATCGACATGCGGGCACGACGGGATAGATGCAGAATCTCGTTCTCTGCATTTTCCGGACGGTACCAGCCATTGCCGGATTCGGCGCCGTGAATCAGGTGGATACCCGCCGATTCTTCATCGGCAAGCCAGGGCAGTGCGTCCTGCAGTGCCCGGGAAAATTCGTAGGCATGATCCAGCGGCAACATCTTGCAGGAGATGTTGTAGACCAGATCGACAATATCATCCGGTACGGCCCAGCGATCGTTATCGCGCTTCTCTTCTTCCCAGAACATAGCGTTCCTGCCTTGCGTCAATTCGAGTAAAAGGCCGCTTCCAGCCTTGATTCCCAGGATTCCGGGGTATCCGGAAACGGCGGTCGCACATCCATGCTGAAAAAGGTTTCACCACTGTGCGCCTTTTCCTTGATGATCGTTTCCAGTTCCTCAAATGAGGCCAGCTCATGATGCTGCATCAGTACTTCACTCAGCCATAACATAGATCAATTCTCCTGCCAGCCCGTGTCGGCAATGCCGGTTTCATGGATGCGATCGTAATAACGCGCCCGGTATAACAGGCGCTGCTGCCCCGCCGCTTCATCATCCTCAAATGCCGTACGGCAATGGAGCACGTTGTTACAAATAATGCCCTGCCCCGGCTGCAGCCGATAATCGAACCGGCAGGCATTTCCCTGCTGCAACAGCTCAGATAGCAGCGACACGGCTTCCTGCGTTGCCACATCCTGCTTCCATTCGATGTTGCGCGTACGCGCTGTGTAGCGCATATGCAGACTGCCGGTTTCCCCATCCACGGAAAATACCGGCCCGCTCTGGGCGCCGCGAATCTCCTCACCCGCTTCATTGTTGGGGGGGATGGTCATCGCATCAGGCTGCATCAGCGCGCTGATATAGGCCGGCTCCACATCGCGCAGCTGTATATACAGCATTTCGTGATCCAGGAGTGCATTGGCACCCCCCTCGGCGGCGCTGCGCACGCAGTGCATGAGGACCGCGCGGATCTGCTGCTCGGGGCGATTGTAATACCCATCGGTATGCCAGCTGAGACGCCGGTTCGTATAGGGGATGTAACCGGTCCGCCGGTCATCCGCCACCACCCGCAGGGAAGTAATACTGTCCTCATCGGCACCAAGGTTGCTGTCCAGGGATGCCAGCCCCAGTTGTTGCCCCAGACTGCGGATCACATCCTTGTTTGCCCCATCGGCACATTGCAGACAGTAGATCGCCATATTGGCGCGGCGGCAGCTCTCCAGGATGGCGTGCTTTTCCTGCTCACTCAGTCGGGCGGGATCCTGCACCGGGACCAGCAGCTCCTCCACCGAATGCGGATAATGCGCCAGTTTCCAGGAGCGCCATTTCCCGTAGGACATGTTACTTGTCAGTGCGAAGGGACTCTCAGCGACCACAACCATTCATCTTCATCATATTGATACCCGGCAGCACAATTGTGCTTCCCAGGTGCTAGGTGGGGGCAACAGTGGATAGAAACAAGCGCACCCACCCCGGAAAACGTTGCTATTGTAATACAGGATGGTTACAGGAAAAGCGCGCTATGACAGTGTGTTTATTAAACTTTTGCACCTATCCCCAGCGCGCCGGACCGCCGCAAGCAATAACAAGCATCAAAAATCATCGTTAACTCGTTGTTTTATGTCCCCATTAAAGAATGCTTGGCACAAAAGGTCTGCACCTTTATAATTCAGCGCCTTGAATTCGAAGAGTTTTGACTATCTCTTTTGGGGTAATACGAACCACCCGGAACACCCCAAGGGTAGGGTTTGCTGGTGTGGGTCGTCTCCCTAGACTTCTACCACCGAAAAGTGCGGTCCCCCGTGTTTCGGCAGTAGCGGCCTCAGAGACACGCCGACCGCAATAGAATCAAGAGTTTTAGTGTAAACGGTACTAACAGGGCAGATAGCAGAAGCTGTTTGCCAATCCACAAATCCTTACAAGGAGAACGACATGGCAAAGAAGATCCATGAAACTCCGATGCTTGACGAACTGGAAAACGGACCGTGGCCCAGTTTCATCTCCGGCATCAAGCGTCTGCGGGACGAACACCCAGAAGAACGCATTCGGGAAGTGACCAACTCCCTGCTCGGTCAGCTGGAACACTCCTACGAAACCCGTAAGGGCTACTGGAAAGGCGGTACCGTTTCTGTGTTCGGTTACGGCGGCGGCATTATCCCCCGTTTCTCGGAGGTCGGTCAGGCCTTCCCTGAATCCAAAGAATTCCACACCCTCCGCGTTCAGCCGCCACCCGGCAACTACTACA
>CBDUHN010000014.1:0-62758 GCA_965367295.1 uncultured Gammaproteobacteria bacterium
GCACCCGATACAGCCGTTTATCTGATGAATTGGCATGGCCTTACCTCTTCGACTTGTACTTTGAGAGCCCTGGTTAATTTCGTTTCCGTCACCCCGGCATTCGCCGACATGACGTATCAATCGGACGTTTCTCAAAAAGAAAGCTGTTCATAGTGAACGTTGGCGTCAGGTATCTTGAGTAATCCGAGGCTCTTTTTAACCGATGCAATCATGGCTGACGGGCCACACAGATAGACGGTCCAGTCCTTAGTAAGGCCCGGCGTTATGGTCTCCGAGATAGCCTCTTTAGTAATCACTCCCTGACGCACATCGGGAAGATCTGTCGGCTGATCGCATACCAGTTGCTGTGCAAAATCCGGCATGGAGTTCTCCAGCGATTTGATCTCGTCCTGCAGCACCATCTGTTCATAATCGTTGTTGCCGTAAAGCAGCCGGATCGGGCGGGGATCGTTTTTCGCGGCCAGTTCTTTCAGCAGGCTCAACATGGGGCCAATTCCTGCACCGCCGGCAATCAACGTGATGCCGCTCGCCTTTTCGCTGTCACGCAGATTCATGCTGCCATAGGGCCCATCGACATAGACATCCTGGCCGATGGTCAAGGTGTCGAGATGGGAGGTGTAATCGCCCAGTTCACGAATGATCAGGGATATTTCAGGTAAATCGTTCCTGCACGATGCGATAGAAAACGGGTGTTCATTCATGCTGTAGACGGAACCACTGGTATTGATCCAGATAAACTGACCCGCCTCGAAATTGAAGTCCTCAGCCCCGTTGGCTTCCAGCGTAAGCTGCCAGTCCCTGCTGCTTATCCTGGTGAGGCCGGTCAGCTTGAAGGGTTTCTGTTTCAGACCTGCTTTTTTTACAACCTGGTTGTAAACCACCAACAACACTGCCGCTGTACATAATCCCCACCAGAGCACATTGAACTGCGCATCAAACTGCCCGTGCCGCCCGACGCTCGTTACGTGAAGCGTTGCCAGCACGCAGGTGATGACAAACCCCAGCACATGCGTCAGTCGCCACGTTTCATAGTTGAGCTTGTCCTTGTAGATGGCGAGCAGCACCCAAACCATCATGACAACCCAGGCCATAATGCCGGTCAGCAACTGCGGGGAAGTGATCGCTTCAACCACACTCGTCAATCCATCATCAAAGGAGACCAGGAAGCGTGGTGCGAGGATCAGTACGGGATGAAGCAAAAAGAAGGCTCCCAGCCATTTTCCCGCTCTTTTATGCTTCGACATACTCCAGTCGATATTCGAAAACATCGGCAGGTGTTTGAGACGTCCTGCCAGTGGAAACTGAACAAAGAACGCCATCATGGCGACCGTATTCAGAAATCCAAGCACCGCCGAATACAGCCCTTTATCATCGATACTCAGTGACAGGGCAGCAAGAAACGGGATCAACAATAATGCGAAATAAGCCGTGGCCGGTTTTCCGTTTTTAAGCCGCAATACATGGCGAATCGGCCCTGGCCGGCTTATTGCTGACGTATACCCAATCATGTCTGGTCCTCTGCGCGTATCAATAACCACAGGGCTGTCGATAACAGACAGTTCGTATCCTGTTTCACTATGGAAAAGTCTATAAAAACAAGGCGCAGAAAATGTGCAGATCAGGTGGATAACTCGGGGATTGGCTACTTGAGATAGCCACGCGGGTGCTGACAGGCACCCAGTACAGGCCAAATGCCGCGCACGGCGACAGCGTGCACGACTACTGCAGATGCAAAACCAGGTTGTTCAGGAAAGCCAGCAGGTCGGTCTTGTCGGCGGTGCTGGCTTGTTTGAACAATTGCCGGCTTTTTTCGGCGTCGCCGCCGTGAAACAGTATGGCTTCGGTAAGCGTAGCGGCCCTGCCATCATGTAAATAAGGAACTGTCGAGATCGCCTGAGCGGCGCCCCGGACGATATCACGCACGAATGCCGTCAGGCCTTTCCACTCGAACCGCTTCACTACCAGATCCTGGTCGATACCTTGCAAGCCACGGTAGTGGATGGAGTCGCAGTTTACTACCATGGTGCCAAAGGAAATGCTCTTGCTACCTAGCGTTACCTCCTGCGGATCTCCCGAGTCACAAGCCTGTGTAACGGACGGATTAATGCTCCGCGCCGAAGTCCACTGCCAGCAGCCCGATCACCAATTCAAACTACGATCTGGCCTCCGCCAATCGACTTCAGGAGTCGATATACCCGTTGCCGGCTCCACCTGTACACCCGAACCGGATGCAAATTAATAATCTCCACACTCTTTCCACATTTCTCCCCTGTTTCAGATGCCTTAACGACCGTTATAAATCACGTGGTAACAAGTTTTATCAGGAGAGACACCAATGATTGACAGCATTTCAATCGGCATGATGCCGATGCCACCGCGTCAGAACGGCAATGACACACCCTTAACGGATGATCAAAAACAGTTAATCAGCGAGACGTTGAAACAGTACGACGCAAACAACCTGACGGAGACTGACGCACAGTCTATTGTCAGCACCTTCAGCGAGGCGGGCATCCAGCCCGGCAAGGCACTGATGGAGGCGATGGCTACCGATGGTTTCGACGCCCGGGTGGTCGGTGAGACCGCCGGGGTACAGGGTCCACCACCGGGGCCGCCTCCCGGCCAGGGAAACACGGGCGGACTCAATGTTGACCAGGAACGCCTGGACGAACTGGTCAATCTGCTGGACCAGTATCTGAATGATGATATGAGCGACGTGGAGCGCAAGGGCACGCTGGATTCGATTCGTGAAACACTTGTTCCGGAAACAGGACTGTTCAGCGACAAAGCCTGATTCCCCGCACCCATCGCATACCTCGCCGCCCAGGCGGCGAGGTATGCTGCCGCTGCCAACCCGCCTCCAAGCAGCTTATTCAGCCCTTATTTCTGTGTTTTTATTATTTTATTGCGTACTACCACTGTGTTTTCCGCAAGGCCTCCGCTCATCGAGCCGGCCGCAAAATTACGGTCTATGCTTACTTGGTAACGCGAAAACCCCGGTCTACTGAGTGCAACGTGTGCTCACGCTGGTCGCCGCGGGATTGACGGCAAAGAATTACAACCCGCAAGGAGGACGCATTGGCAAAGTCCCCGGTTCCTTCCATCCAGTCCATCGCGGAGATGGATGAAGAGCAGCTTCCGGTCGCCAGACACAAGCTGCACGGCTGGCCGCACTTCTTCGGCCTGTATGGTGCGGAGCACGTCGCCGCCACCGAATTTGTTTTCGGTGCCACCTTCGTGGCACTGGGGGCCGGCCTCTGGGATGTTCTCATCGGCCTGATCATTGGCAACACACTGGCGACACTGAGCTTCACCCTGCTCACGGCACGGATTGCCGTCGACACGCGATTGAGCCTCTACACCTACGTCGATCGTATCGCCGGCGGGCTGACATCGCGCCTTTACAATGGTGCCAATATCATCGTGTTCGCCGTGATCTCCGCCGCCATGATCACTGTGTCGGCAACCGCTTTCACGGCGCTGGCACAGCTTCCCCCCCAGGTGGAACCCTACCCCACCAATATCTGGTTCGTAGTGACCGTCGTCGCGGTTGCGGTCGTCGTGGTTCTGGTGGCCGTATACGGGTTCAATGCCCTGTCCGACTTCGCGAGCACCTGTGCGCCCTGGCTGATGGTCATGTTTACGACGGGCGGAATGGTGCTGGTTCCGGCACTCACCGAGGCGGTCACCGGCTACACGTCTCTCAGCCTCCCCGATTTCCTGCAACTGGCGGGCGCAACGGTCTGGACAGGGACGAACGCCGAGGGTGAGCCCGGTATCGGGATGATGGAGGTCATCGGCTTTGCCTGGGCCGCGAACACGTTCGCTCATTTCGGTCTTATTGACATGGCGTTGCTCCGCTACGCCAAAAAGAAGATCTATGGCCTGAACTCTGCCGCGGGCATGATGTTCGGCCACTACGTGGCCTGGATTTCCGCCGGCTTCATGGGCGCGGCGGTCGCCGAACTCACCAAGACCAGCATCCTGCTACTCGATCCGGGCAAGGTGGCCTGGTATGCCCTGGCCTGGTCCGGATTCGTGGTCGTCATCGTAGCCGGCTGGACCACGGCCAACTCCAACCTCTATCGCGCCGGGCTGGCGGCACAGGTGGTGTTCCCGAATCAAAACAGAACCAAGGTCACCCTGCTCGTCGGATTGGCTGTCGTGATTGCAAGCTGCTTTCCATTTGTGTACCAGCAAATGCTTCCGCTGCTGGCCTACTCGGGTGTTCTGCTCGTGCCCATCGGCGGAATCGTATTCGCGGAACACTACGTGTTTCCCTGGCTCGGCTACACGCGGTACTGGTATCGCTTCAAGGGCCTGAAGCACAATGTCCCCGCCCTTGCGACCTGGGCTATCTCGCTGGTGGTCGGATTCGGCCTGGATATACTCGATATCATGCCGTACTTCTACATCTTCCTTCCCACCTGGGCGGTGTCGATCATTGTCTATGTTGCGCTGGGGAAGCTGTATGGCGCGGCGGAAAAATATCCCGAAGAAGAGGAAGCGGAACGACAGTTCCAGGCACGGGTAGCCGAATGGCAAGCCAGGCAGGCGCAAGCGGAGAACCACGGCCAGGCGACGGATACCTCGGTACTTTTCCGGGAACTGGTGTCCGAATGGGAAGAAGAACGAGCGGAGGGCGCCGAGGGTCGCGGCCAGCCGCGGAGCACCCCGGTCGTTTCATTCGCCATCAAGGCCGTGTGGATTGTCATCGGACTGGCACTACCCTTCGCACTGGCATGGATCACCCTGTTCCACAGTGCCAATCTCTATGACTATTACGTGAACGTTGAGCGCTTCTACAACGTCACCATCGTGTGCACCTTTATCTATTTCATCTTCGCCTACTGGGATCTGCGACGCTCAAAGGCGCTTCGCAGCCCCAGCCAACCGGAGACCTCGAAGCCGTGACCAACCCGCCCCCGATTTCATTGAATCAAGGCAACTTGAGCAGGCTTTTGCCCGCTGTGCAGGTACCCGCCTACAAACGTGAAAGCATTACCCCGAGCATCGTCCATATAGGGGTCGGCGGTTTCCACCGCGCACACCAGGCCGTCTACGTCGACGATCTGTGTCGGGATCATGGCGTCACCGAGTGGGGATTCTGCGGCGTCGGCCTGCTTGCGCACGACAGCCGGATCCGGGACGCGCTGGGCTCCCAGGACTGTCTATATACGCTGGTCGAGCGCAGCGCCGCCGGCGACAAGGCGAGAGTGATCGGTTCCATCATCGAGTTTCTGTTCGCACCCGATAATCCCGATGCGGTGATCGAGAAGATGGCTTCCGCCGGCACCCGGATCGTCTCGCTTACCATCACCGAGGGCGGTTATTTCATCGACCAGGGAACGGGGGAATTCCAGGAAGATCATCCCGTCATTGTCCATGACCTGGCGCATCCCGACCAGCCGACCTGCGCCTTCGGCTACCTGCTGGCCGCGCTGGACCGCCGCCGGCAGCGCGGTATGAGACCCTTCACCGTCCTGTCCTGCGATAACGTGCAGGGCAACGGCGACGTGACCCGCAAGGTGCTGCTGAGATTCGCCGAACTGCACGATCCGTCCTTAAAGGACTGGCTCTCTGAACACGGGGCTTTTCCCAACTGCATGGTGGATCGCATCACCCCGGCGACCACCGACGCCGATCGCGCCCTGGTCAGGGAAACCTTTGGCATCGAGGACGCCTGGCCGGTGGTCTGCGAGCCGTTCCGGCAATGGGTCATCGAGGACCACTTCTGCGACGGCCGCCCGGCATTCGAAAAAGTCGGGGTCCAGATGACGACGGACGTGCATCCGTACGAGACGATGAAGATCCGCCTGCTCAACGCCAGTCACTCGGCGATGGGCTATCTCGGCTACCTGGCGGGCTACACCTATATCTACGAAATCATGGCCGACCCCGACTTCCGGAAATACATTCTGGATTTGATGCACGAGGAAGTGACGCCGATCCTGAAACCCGTGCCCGGTGTCGATCTCGACGTGTACAAGGAAACCCTGGTCGATCGCTTCGCCAACCCGACGATCAGGGATCAGGCGACCCGGATCTGCCTGGACGGTTCGGCGAAGGTGCCGAAGTTCATCCTGCCCTCGATCCGCGAACAGCTGGCGCGTGGCGGATCGGTGAAAAAGCTCAGCCTGGCGGTCGCGAGCTGGTGCCGATTCCTGGCAGGCACTGACGAACAGGGCAAACCCATTGAGATACAGGACCCCATGGCCGAGGTGCTGCACCGTCATGCGAAGGCGGCCGGCAGGGACCCGCGCCCATTCCTGGGTCTGCGCGAGATCTTCGGTGACGACCTGCCGCAGTCAGCCGTATTCGTCGAACAGGTTGGCGATGCCCTGCAGAGTCTCTATGACGTCGGGGCCAGGGCGACGCTGGCGAAATTCATCCAGGAGCCATGACGGGAAAACCGATGAAACAGGCCTTACTCATCCTTCTTGGCGTTCTGTTTTTTGCCGTCGCCGCGCATTCAGCCCCGGCGCAAAAAGTGACCCTGACCATCGCCACAGTGAACAATGGCGACATGATCCGGATGCAGAAGCTCTCCGGAAACTTCACCGCCGCGCACCCGGAGATCGCGCTGAACTGGATCACACTGGACGAGAGCATGCTGCGCCAACGGGTCACCACCGACATTGCAACCGGCGGCGGGCAGTTCGACGTGGTGACCATCGGCACCTTTGAAGCGCCCATCTGGGCCGAACGCGGTTGGCTGCTACCGCTGGATGCCATGCCGGAAGGCTATGACGTCGACGATCTTTTGCCGCCGATCCGCGCCGGGCTTTCCTTCGACAACGTACTCTATGCGGTGCCATTCTACGGCGAGTCCGCCTTCACCCTGTACCGGACCGATGTATTTGAACAGGCCGGACTCAAGATGCCGGCCGCCCCCACCTGGGGTTTCATCCGGCAGGCCGCGGCCACGATCAGCCGCACGCGCGATGATGTCTACGGCATCTGCCTGCGCGGCAAGCCGGGCTGGGGCGAGAACATGGCGATCCTGACGGCAATAGCGAACGCCTATGGCGCGCGCTGGTTCGACATGGACTGGCGGCCACAGCTCGACAGCGACGCCTGGGCCACTGCGCTCAATGACTACGTCGCGTTACTCAACACATACGGGCCGCCGGATGCCATAGCGAACGGTTTTAAAGAAACGCTCGCGTTGTTCCAGCGCGGCAAATGCGCCATCTGGATCGATGCCACGGTGGCCGCTTCATTCGTCACCGACCCGCAGGAGTCGCAGGTCGCCGACAAGGTGGGTTTTGCACTGGCGCCCGATGCAGGGCTGGGCAAGCGCAGCAACTGGCTCTGGTCCTGGGCGCTGGCGATATCGTCAACGTCCAGGAACCAGGATGCCGCCCGGCGGTTCGTGGCCTGGGCCACGTCCCGTGAGTATATCGAGCTGGTTGCGCAGACGGATGGCTGGGCCAATGTGCCGCCGGGCACACGCTTTTCGCTGTATGCGAACCCGGCTTATCTCGATGCCGCTCCCTTCGCCGAGATGGTGCTCGCATCGATCCAGGCCGCCGATCCGGACGATCCCACGGTCGACGAGGTCCCCTACAGGGGCATCCAGTATGTCGAAATCCCGGAGTTCCCCGGCATCGGCACCGCGGTCGGTGAGCGGTTCTCGAAAGCCCTGGCGGGAGAGATTTCAACCAAAGAGGCACTGAAGAACGCCCAGTGGGTGACCGGTAAGGTTATTACGCGCGCCCGCCGCATTCGGGACGAATAGGGCATTCTTCCGGGGGACAGCCCGATAGACAGGAGGTATATCGAATGAGACAACTCTTCGCTATCACCCTGTTGCTATCATCAGGCATTGCCACGGCCGAAACCGCGCAGCCGGCATCCGGTTCCTGGTATGAACGCGACCATCTCACCGGCAATTGGGACGGGCTGCGCGATTCACTCGAAGCGTCAGGTATTGCGCCGTTCATCGTATACGACTCGATCTTCGCGGCGAACGTTTCAGGCGGGAGCGAATCCGACAGGGATTTTACCGGGCAACTCTACGCCGGACTCAAGATGGATCTGGAAAAGCTGATGGGGCTGAGTGGGACGACCTTCAAGCTTTCCATGATCAACCGTCATGGCGACAGCATCGGCGCGTCGGTAGGTGGCATCTACGACCCCATGACCCTCTTCGGTGGTCAGACCAACTACCTCTACGATCTCTGGCTGGAAACGACCTTCGGCGATACCTGGGCAATCAAGTTCGGCCGGGTCTCCGCCGACCAGGACTTTGCAACGTCGCCGCTGTACGGTTATTCACTAAGCACTGCAATCAACGGCCCCATCCGTGCGCTGCTGCTCGAAAACGCCATCACGTCCTTCCCATACCCCGTCTGGGGCGGCCGCGTGAAATATAATTTTCGGGAACGGCATCAGCTCCAGCTCGGTGTCTATCAAATCGGCGAAGACATGTGGGACTTTCACGAGCATGGTGCCAATTTCAGGATTCGCAGCGACGACGGCGTCTCCATTCTGGCCCAGTATGACTGGACACCCGAGGTTTTCGGGCGCCCGGCCCGTGTCTATGTCGGTGTGGTCAATGCGTTGTTTGACTTTGATAATTTCGACGGTACCGGCACAACGAACCATTTCCTGCGCTATTACGGCCATGCCGACGTCGAGGTTACCAATGGACTCAGGCTGTTTGGCCTGCTGACCTGGTCCGGCCAGGACCAAGTCGCCAAAACACCTTTTCAGGCCAGTATCGGTGCCAACTACAAGGGATTAATTCCCTCACGGCGGGATGACCGCACCATGGCATTCGTAACCTATGGCCGGTTCAGTAACGACTATGGCCGGTCGCTCGGCGAGGACAAGGACTTTGAAGTGGTGTACGAATTCGGGCACCGTATCCAGATGGGGCCTGCCTTCTTCCTCCAACCCTCGGTTCAATACATACAGAAGCCCGGCGGCACCGGCCAGATTGATGATGCCGTAGTCCTCGGCGTCTGGATCGGCGTTTCCTTCTAGGATCAGAGAGCATCAGGGGTTCCATTCAGAAAAAAACCGGCAACGCTTCCACAACGAAACGAGCCTGATGTGATGACCACAAATACCTGTTTTTTTAAAATCAGCCATCATCCATGCGGGCGGGTGTCGCCGTAAGCGCTTGGGTTCGTTTATGGGTTGATTTTCCACTACCGTGCCGCTGGCCATGGGGTCCGCCAACCGGTTGCGCGACACCGGCCGACCTTTCCGCGAGGCGCTGGAGAAGCGGACACCTTCGAGGACGATGGTCGGACTCAGGGCGCGGGGGTCGCGTGGCTGCGGTCGAAGTTCCACATCACTCCCACGGTGGCGAACTTCGAGTCCCTGTCGTAGAAATCCAGATCGAAACGTAATGCCCACCGAGTACCGAGAGGGACAGCAACGCCGGCACCCACCATCAGGTGTGCGCTGTTGCTGCGTGAGTAGGGTACGTCGGCGTCATTGTTCATACTGCCCACACCGGCACGGACGAAAGTGGACCAACCGCGGCCTTGGGGCTGCGATCGGTAGAAGTGGTACATGCCGGAGACTCCGAGATCGCGGTACTTGATACTGCCCGCAGGAGTCAGCGTGACCTTTCCCAGGTCAGAATAGTAACCTTCCACGGCCCAGCGATCGCTCAGATCGTACCCCACGAACACCTTGCCACCGGAGCTTTGCGAATCGGAAATGCGAAAGGTAGTTCCGTCGGTGTCTGGGCTGAGGTGAGAGACTCCCGCACCCAGTCCGCCGTACCAGCCGCGCACTTCGTCGTTGGCCCAGGCACCACTGGTCAGGGCGGCACAGGCCGCCACTCCCAGCGCGATAACGAAATGATGTTTACCCATGTGCATTACTCCTTGTGGCCTGAGCGGCAACTGCGCAGTCGGTTGCGGCCGACAAAGCCGAGCGAAATGAGGGTTAACAGCAGTACCGGATCAAAGCCGGCGTTACCGGCCATGGTACAGCCGCCCGCACCCTGTAAGCCGGTCTTGATCGCCGTATCCTGGTAGGCATTGGACTGGAAGTCGAAAACGCCATCGTTGTCGCGGTCGAGATCCGTCAGCGGATACCGTGCTAGGTTGTCGTCACGTCCGTCACCGTCGCTGTCCACGAAGTTGTCCACACGTCCGTCACCATTGCTGTCGCTGCCGAAGGCCTCGACCAGATCGCTGATGCGATCACCATCTGAATCGAGGTCGCGGAAATCAGCGGTGCCGTCGCCGTCGGTATCGATTGCGCCCTTACCCGAGGCGGCGACGTTGTCGTCGAAGCCGTCGCCGTCAACGTCGGTGATGCCGTCGAGCACACCGTCGCGATCAGCATCGGTTCCACCGTTCTCGAGGACATCGGCCAAGCCATCGTTGTCGCTGTCGAGATCGCGCCGGTCGGGCACGCCGTCGCCATCGGTGTCGACAATGCCGAGCGTTGTGCTGCTGGCATAGCCGTCGACATTGACTGAAGGTATGCCGCTACCGATCACGCCGTCGCCGTCCGGGTCGCTGTGGCCGCCCTCGACGACGTCGGCTATGCCATCGTTGTCGCTGTCGTGGTCGCGGAAGTCCGGTACACCGTCACCGTCGGTATCGACCGGCAGTCCGGAGCCGTAATTGACGATGTCGCTGTCGGCAGCGGTTTCGACAACGTCGGCAATGCCGTTGCTGCCCACCGTGTAGCCTGCGTCGATACGTCCGTCACCGTTGATATCGAGGGCGGCGGGGTTAGTGGCTCCGGATTCAGCGAGGTCGAACACGCCGTCATTGTCACTGTCCAGGTCGAGGCTGTCTGGGATACCGTCATTGTCGCTGTCAACCAGGCCGTTGCCCTCGCCCGTGTCCGGGATGCCGTCATTGTCGTCATCCAGGTCGAAGGTGTCGGGAATGCCGTCATTATCGGTGTCGGTGCTGTCCAGATAGTCGGGCCGGCCGTTGCCGTCGGTATCGGGCAGCGGCAGAGGCGTCCCGGCAGTGGTGTCGTCAAAGCCGTCGCCGTTGGCGTCGGTGTAGCCGTCGACAATGCCGTTGCTGTCGGCATCACTGCCACCGCCTTCGACCAGATCGAATACGCCGTCATCATCGGCGTCCAGGTCGCGGAAGTTGGCCGCGCCGTCGGCATCGGTATCCAGCGCAGCCAATACCGTGCCGGTAAGGCCGTTGCCGTCCACGCTCGGGGCGCCGCTACCCATGACGCCGTCGTGATCGGCATCGCTTCCGCCGGACTCGGTCACGTCGGGAATACCGTCATTGTCAGAATCCAGATCACGGAAGTCCTGGACGCCGTCGCTATCGGTATCGGCCACGGCAAAGTCGAGCACACCACCGTCGACGCTGGTCTCGATGGCATTGGCCAGGCCATTGCTGCCCACCGGATTGGCGGCGTCGATACGACCGTCGCTATTGCCGTCAAGGGTACCCGGATTGGTGATACCCGATTCGGTCAGGTCGTACAGGCCATCGTTATCGCTGTCGAGGTCGAGGTAGTCCTTGACGCCGTCACCGTCGGTATCCGCCACGGCGTAGTTCAGCGTGCCGTTGTCGGCGACGGTTTCGAGCGCATTGGCCAGGCCGTTGCTGCCCACCGCACCGTCGACGCGCCCGTCGCCGTCGCTGTCCACGGCAGGGATGTTGGTGATACCGGACTCGTCGAGATCGGGTAAGCCATCGTTGTCGCTGTCGAGGTCGCGGAAGTTCGGAATGCCGTCGCCATCGGTGTCGGCGGCGCTTTCGATGCTGTCGGGGATGCCGTCGTTGTCCGAGTCGAGGTCGTCCCTGTCGGCCACGCCGTCGCCGTCGCTGTCGCCGCTGCCCTCGAGCGGATCGGAGATACCGTCACCGTCGGCGTCCGGAATGGAACCCGCGTCGTAGGGATCAGTACCGCCGCTGGTTTCCTCGGCGTCAGTGGCGCCGTCACCATCGGAATCGGTATCCAGATAGTTGGGGGTACCGTCGCCGTCGGTGTCGATCACGCCTTCAGTCGAATCAGAGATGCCATCGCCGTCGGAGTCGGTATCCTGGAAGTCCGGCGTGCCATCGCCATCGGTGTCGGTTGCACCTTCGTCGGTGTCGGGAATGCCGTCACCGTCGGAGTCGGTATCCTGGAAGTCCGGTGTGCCGTCGCCATCGGTGTCGGGCAAGGCGGACTCCACTACACCGTCACCATCGGCATCGGTGCCCGCCGTCTGGTCGGGATCGAAAGCGTCGTCGATGCCGTCGGCGTCGGTATCCTGTCCGCTTGCGCCACCTTCGACACTGTCGGGGATGCCGTCGCCGTCGGAGTCGAGATCGCGGAAGTCCGGCGTGCCGTCGCCGTCGGTGTCGCCGCTGCCCTCGAGTACGTCGGGGATGCCATCGTTATCGGTGTCAAGATCATAAGCATCGACTGTGCCGTCGCCGTCGGTATCGGTACCGGTGCCTTCGGTGGCGTCGGGAATGCAGTCGTTATCGAGATCGTCGGGGTTGGCGTTGATGGTAATGTTCGATGTGGCCATCGCGCTGTTGCCATCCTGGGTCAGCACCGACATCTGGAGATTACGGGTGGTGGAATTGAGCGGGCAGCCGCTTTGGAAGGTCACTTGGGTGGCAATGGTCATTACCGTGCTATCGGAAACGCCAGTGGCGGAAACCAGGCGGATATTGTCCACGAACAGGTTCGAACCGACTAAGAGACCGCCGGTATAATCGTAGGTGCCACCCACGAACTGAAAGCGATAGCTACCGGCGGTTAGCCCGGCCTTGGTGATAGTAACGTAACCTGCGGTGTCGAAGCCGCGCTGGGCGAACAGCACAATATTGTCGCCGGATGTGTCGGTGGTCACCGTGGAGCCGTCGATAAAGTCGCCGTTGCCGTCGACGCGGCGCAGCAGACCGAATACTTCGTAGTGGTCGCCAGTGCCAATGGCCTTGAACTCAAGGCTGAGGGAATCGCCGTCCACCACGGTGATGACGTTGCTGGTGGCGTAGGGGCCGTGAATCGAGCCATAGCCATCGGTTCTGGCCCCGCCGGGGGGGAGTTGATCCTCCGAGCTGATGTTGCCGCTACTGGTCAGTGAGAGCGCCGCAGATCCACTCACGCCCTGGCCGGCGGCCACGGAGCCGTTGAAGGTGACGCTGCTGTTGGTGACAGTATTGACCGTGCCGGTGCCGCCGGCATATTTGGCGTCGGTAGCCAGATTGATAGTGAAGCCGTCCAGGTCGATTTCCCCGGCGCTGTCGCCGTACTCCTCGTCATTGACGGTCCATGCGGTTTCCCCGTTTTCAAAACCGGAGTTCTCAAGCGGGGTGGCGAAGAGCAGCTTGAGCGCCCTGCCGCCACTGCCATCCTCGGTCTGGTCGAGGGAGCCGATGCGCTTGCTGGTGCTGCCGTCACCCAGGTAGATATCGCTCCCGACCAGTGAGATGGCGCCGTTGGCGGTCGGCGTGCCGCTGCTGGTGAGGACCAACTGGTCGCTGTTCGCGGCATTGGTCAAATTGAAGCGAATGTTTCCCTCGACATAGCTGGTGCCGCCGGTGATGGAAACGGCACTGGCAATGGGCACAGGAGATTGTCCACCCGTGTATGCCGAGTCACTGAGACCGGTGATGTTGGGTGTCCCCGCCAGGGCGGGGGCGGCGACTGCCAGGCCCCCAAGCAGGCCCGCCAGGACCAATTTTCGGTTGTTTCTCGATGACACGGCTGTCTCCCTCTATGCGCATCAGGTTGTGAACTGGTTCACGCTGGCCGATTCTGCATGGCTTGCTGGCAATATGCTTTTGCGATACCTGACAGGCCCTTTGCCACAGAGGAATCTTTCAATTTTATTGTGGGATCAGGGGGAGCAGGCATGCCCCCCCGCGGGGGGATGTAAAGTCGGCCCACTGCATGCGGATTGCATCTGACTGCTCCGTGCGGCGGGCGCCTTTGCTTGAGGGTGTTATTCTTTTGCTGGAGAGGAAATTTCCGCATCCTGAGATATACCCCATTTGACATGGGGCTTAGTTAGGGCAATATGCGGATAACCCACGTGTTTTAACCTTCCGATGTGCCCGTGCGAAACCATATGAACAGTAAATCCAGCATATTGCTGGTCGATGATTCTCCCGACGAACAAAGTCGCCTGCTGGATATGCTGCGCCCGCATTTCCGTACGGTTGTGGCGTTCAATGGCAAACAGGGCTATCAGAGGGCCCTGGCTTCCCAGCCCAACCTGATCCTGCTGGACGTGCGTATGCCGCAGACCGATGGCTTTTCCGCATGCAGGCTGCTGAAGGCCGACCCGGCGACGCGGGATATCCCGGTGATCTTCCTCACCTCCGCCATTGCGCCCCATGAACGCATCGAGGGGCTTACCATCGGCGGGGTCGACTATATAAGTAAGCCCTTTGTCGTCGAGGAGGTATTGGCGCGTATCCGCATTCACCTCGGGCTTGCCGTCCGCGCTCGCACCGCCATCGTGTCGGAGCCGGAACCGACGGCGCACAACCCGGACGAAGTACTGGTTGCGGCTGCCATGCAGCTGATGACGGAGCACCTTGGCGCCCAGCTGTCCCTGGTGGAAATTGCCAGGCGTATCGGCACCTACGAAAAGAGACTGTCGCAGGTATTCCGCGCCCAGACAGGGCACACGGTATTCGGCTTTTTGCGCGAAGAGCGGATTCGCCGCGCTAGCTGGCTGCTGGCCCATACCGACATGGGCATCATGGATATTGCCCTCGAAGTCGGATTCCAGAGCGCCGCCAATTTCACCACTGCGTTCCGTGAACGCATGGGGGTTACGCCTTCGTCATACCGGCATGCGATGCGGGAAGAGTCAACCTGCAATGCTGGCTAATGCATTCAATGAAAAGCGTCGGCTGCTCCTGTGGTTGACCATACTGCTCACGGTGGGATTTGCCGTCACCAGCATGGCCAGCTATTTTGTCTCCAGGAGCGCGATTCGGCACGAAATCACCACCAATGAACTGCCGTTGACGGCGGACAACGTCTATTCGGAAATACACAAGGATCTGATTCGTATCGTGTTCATCTCGTCCATGATGGCGCACGATACGTTTCTGCACGACTGGGTGCTGGAAGGCGAGAATGATGGCAGCAAGGTCGAAAAATATCTTAAAGAGATCCAGCGCAGATACGACACCATTACCAGCTTTTTTATTTCAGAACAGAGCCGCACCTATTACAACGAAAACGGCATCCTCAAGACACTGTCAGAGCGCAGCCCGGTGGATGCGTGGTACTTTCGCGCGCGCGAAATTTCATCGCCCTACGAACTGAATATCGATCTGGCCGAGGCGCATGGAAACACACTGACCATATTCATCAATCACCGTGTTATCGACTCTTCTGGCAAGTTCATCGGTATCGTCGGTGTCGGCCAGACAGTGGACAGTCTGAGGACACTGATTGACCGCTACCAGACCCGCTATCAGCGCACGGTATATCTTGTTGATCGACAGGGTCGTGTGGTTTTACACGGCAGCGATTTTGCGCATGCATTTGAGAACATTCACGCCATTCCCGGCCTCGGTGAACTAGCCGACTCCCTGCCCATTGGCACGGATGGGGCCTACCAGTTCGATCGTGAAGGCCAGACCTATCAGCTGAATACACGGTTCATTCCTGAACTGGACTGGTACCTGATGGTGGAAAAGTCGGAAAGCAAGGCGATCAAAAAAATCCTCTACACGATGCTCATCAATCTCGGGTTATGTACGGTGATCACGCTGGCAGTGGTGCTGCTGGCCCGGTTGAGCATCAATCGTCATCAAGGTCGTCTGCAGAATGTGGTGGAAAAACACACAGCCGAACTCAATTTGGCGCTGGACGAGACACGGGCCGCAAATCAGGCCAAGAAACAGATGCTTGCCTATATCAGCCACGACCTGCGCACACCCCTGTCCAGTATCATCCACTATGCTCGCCTGCTCGGCACTGAACAGGGACGTAACGTGCCGAACTACGCTGCCATAATCGAGAAGAATGCCCTCAATCAAATGGAAATGATTGAGGACTTAATGGAGTACTCGCGCGTCGATCTGGGACAACTCACGGTGTCCCCCTCCCCAACATACATTCATTCCTTTCTGCATGATCTGGCGGAACAGGGCAAGCTGATGGCAGCGCGCGGTAACAACCGGTTTGTAATGGTTGTAGACGAACAGCTTCCTCCGGTGGTGGTAATTGACCCCTACCGTCTGAAACAAGCACTTAACAATCTGTTGTCCAACGCGGCCAAATTCACATCCGGGGGAGATGTCAGATTCCAGGTGGACGTACTATCACCGCATGCCAGCGGGGACCATGCACGGTTGCGGTTTGCGGTATTTGATACCGGCTCCGGTATTCCACAAAATGCACAACAGCGCATCTTTATGCCCTATGAACGCGGAGAGTCGATGGCACCTGGTTCGGGTCTTGGCCTGACCATCGCGCGACAGGTGGTGCGATGCATGGGGAGCGAACTGGAGCTTGAAAGCGTCAACGGAAAAGGTAGCCGGTTCTGGTTCGACATACCACTGGAAACGGCGGACGAGGAATCTGTTCTACAACCCGTGCATGCCTTTCCTGCACCGGAGCTATTCGGGAAAGGTAAGTGCATATTGCTGATCAACACTGATCCGACGATGCGCGATTACCTGAGCGAGGTTCTGGCCCTGGCCGATTTCGATGTGGAGCACGTGGCGGACGTGGGTGTGGGGGAGCGCGCCCTGACCGAAAAGACCTTCCATGCCGTACTGCTTACAGGCATCATCCCGCAACAAGATGCATGGGACTTCCTGGCCAGTGTCGATAAAATGGGTCTTGCCCACGCACCACAGGTTATTCTGTGTTCCGGCCTGCCCCTGCGCCGTCCCGAGGGCGTACCTATTAACCTTGATTTCAGTGCATTCATGCTCAAGCCGATCAATGCCGAAGAATTGCTGAACACATTGCAGGAACTTTTGTGCCATAGCTGCACAGCCTAAAAACGTCCCACATTATCTCGGGCAGGGGTAGGCGGACACAGGCTTTGTGCCGCGCACCATCGAGGGATGGTATAAAGACGAGGATTACACTCGGCAAGTCACTGACCGCATGGACGACGCTGACCTTTCACTCCGGTCTGAAGTCGGTAATACACCATCGATTACCTGCCGTCTTCGCGCAGAATTGTTCCCGATTTTGACTCACACCGTCCCGCCAAGCGACCTGATCAGCGCAAGCGCCCTGAACACACGACACCAGGGATCACAACGACCGCTTGCATGAGGGTCATTGCCGTAACACATCGACTTGCATTCTGCTTTAGTCAAAAAAAAGGGGGCTTGTCAGCCCCCCCCAAAAGGAGGAGTTCTGTTAGTACGAAACCGGCCGCACCTTGAGAAAATGCCAACATGGCTATCTCAGGATAGATATCTCAATGCCATCCTGGGAAATGGCCACGGGAGTTCCATGACCGTTATTGCCAGCTTCATCGCAGACCTGCGCTACGCCAGAGCAGTACTTGCCGAGGCCGGCGGCAACAAATCTGAAGCGGCGAGAATCCTGAAGATCGACTATAAGACCCTGGAAAAGCGCCTCAGATACGGAGAAGACTGACTTTCCACGAAACCCTCTCCTTAGCCTGAACATTTGAACACATCATCGAAACGAAACGAGACGTTTCCAGAGCCGATTCCACATGGGTAACCAGGACATGCGCATCCGGTGTTGTCGACATGGGGTGGGCTTTTGCTCATGGTTCAAGCAGGGAATGCAGCATCATTGTGGGTATGGATTCATTCGCATCGCCATACATGCCCGGAGTGGTAATACGTTTAGCTCAATTCCACCTCAACATAGCGTTCCCTGCGGTCGCCCACAAGCGGGATCGCGCCTTGCGGACGCCCGTCACTATCCACGCTGACACCATTCAACTCGACACCATCCAGTGTCACTCGGCTCACATGCCCAGGCATTTCACTGACGCGCTTGACCGTAATGTGGTAGACGGTCTCGCGATAGCGATAGTGGATTTTATAAGATGACCAATCGGACGGGATACAAGGGGCAATGCGCAACTGATCCACTTCCAGTTGCAGACCCAGTAGTGTTTCCACGCTCAACCGGTACATCCAGCCCGCCGCACCCGTGTACCAGGTCCAGCCACCCCGGCCTGTGTGTGGGGGTGCCGCGTAAATATCCGCGCACATGACGTACGGCTCGACCTTGTAGCATTCAATCCCGGCAGGCTCACTGCCGTGATTGACCGGATTGAGCATGGCGAACAATTCCCACGCGCGCGCGCTGTCACCCAGCATGGCAAGCGCCGTCGTGGTCCAGATCGCGGCATGGGTATACTGCCCGCCGTTCTCACGGACACCGGGCACGTAGCCCTTGATATAACCGGGCTCAAGGTCTGATTGATCGAAGGGCGGATCGAGCAGCTGGATTAACTGCGCATCGCGCCGCACCAGGCGTTGATCCACCGCCGTCATCGCCTGGCGGGCGCGTTCGGGATCACCACCACCGGAAATGACCGCCCAGCTCTGGCTGATCGAATCGATCTGGCATTCGTCATTGACCGACGACCCCAGGGGTGTGCCATCATCGAACCAGGCGCGCCGGTACCAGCCGCCGTCCCAGGCATGGGCCTCGATGTTGCCGCGCAACAGCTCTGCCTGATTGGAGCAAATTTCGGCAAAGGCTGCATCGTTGCGGCTACGAGCAAGACCAGCAAATAGCTGCAGGTTCTCGTACAGGAACCAGGCCAGCCAGACGCTCTCGCCCTTGCCATCACGACCGACGAGATTCATTCCGTCGTTCCAGTCACCACAGCCCATCAGCGGTAATTGATGTTCACCAAAACGCAAGCCGTGTTTGATTGCACGCACGCAGTGTTCATATAGACTCGCCGCTTCAGCCGATTGCTGCGGCTGGTCGTAGTACGCCTCCTCCTCCGGGTACAACTCGCGGCCCTCCAGGAAATGAACCGACTCGTCGAGTACACCGGTATCGCCGGTCGTCAGGACATAACGACAGGTCGCATACGGCAGCCACAGGTAATCATCGGAAAAATGGGTGCGCACCCCCTGCCCGTTGGGCGGATGCCACCAGTGCTGCACGTCTCCCTGGATGAACTGGCGCCCGGCACAACGGATCAACTGCTCACGGGCGAGCCACGGTGCCGCATGGATCAGCGCCATGGTGTCCTGCAGCTGATCACGAAAACCATAGGCGCCGCCGGACTGATAATATCCACTGCGCCCCCAGAGCCTGCAGGAGAGGGTCTGGTAGACCAACCAGCCATTGACCAGCACATCCAGGGCGGGATCCGGGGTTTCCACCTGCACCGCACCCAGGGTATGGTTCCAGTATTCCCACACTGCTTCAAGCGCCTGCCGTGCACCTGCCGGTCCACCGAAGCGCTGAATCAAATGCTGCGCTTCATCAGCGTTGCGGGCGGCACCGAATACGAACACGATCTCACGCTCCTGTCCCTCGGCAAGTTCGATCCTGGTTTGTAGCGCGGCGCACGGATCAAGTCCCGCACCCGCCCTGCCCGACAAACGCTCGCGGCGCATCGCAGCGGGGCTTGCCAGCGAACCGTTGCGACCGATGAACTCGGTACGGTTGCCACTTACGGAACGATCCGGTTCGCTGATACCTTCATTACCAACATGAGCAAAAACGATCCGATTGGCACATTCACGGCCGTAGGCATTGCGGGCAAACAGCGCCCCGCTGTGTGGGTCCGATTCGGTAACAATATGCATCAGATTGGCGTGGCGCCATTCACCGAGCACCAATTCCCAATACCCCGTCAGCGACAGGCGGCGAGTGCGCTTCGAATGGTTTCGCAGCTTCACCACCACGAACTTAACCGGTGCATCCATGGCGACGTAGGTAAACAATTCCGAGGAGATACCGGCTTCATAGTGCTCGAATACACTGTAGCCAAAGCCGTGCCGGCACACATACCCGGTCTTACCGTGGGCGGGTAACGGCGTCGGCGACCAGAATGCGCCCGTTTCCTCATCACGGATATACTGCGCCTCGCCGCTGGTGTCGCCAAGCGTGTCATTGTGCCAGGGAGTCAACCGGAACTCGTGCGCATTTTCCACCCAGGTATAGGCGCTGCCGCTCTCGCTGATCACCGTACCGATGTGCGGACTGGCAATCACATTGACCCATGGTGCCGGTGTGCTCTGACCCGGCTCAAGGGTAACAACGTACTCACGCCCGTCGGGCGTGAAGCCCCCCAGACCGTTGCAGAAAATACGTTCGCGCGCTGGCAGCGGGTGGGCAGGCTCTTCTTTGGGTAGTGGTACCGGGGTGAGCCGGCGCGGCAATCGCTCCAGCGGTGCGCGGCGTTGCACTTGTTCCGCCAGGGTCACGGTAGTGTCGGTCAGCACGACGCGGGCGACTGTCTGGAACAAAACCCGGTCCTCCTCGGACAGTTCTTCGGAACGGCGTAAAAATATCCCGCCCGGTTTGTCGACCATGTGTGCCTCGGGACCGATGTTGATCATCCCCATGATCTGATCTTGCAGTACTGCCCGATAACCTGAGAAATCGTCGTTAATGATCAGCAGATCGGTAATCAACCCTTTCATCCGCCAATAGGCATGGGCATGCAACACTTGTTTTGCCAGCTCGATGCGGGCCAGATCACCGATGCGTAGCAGGATAATAGGAAGGTCGCCCGATATCGCAAAACGCCACAACCCGGACTGCCCCAACTGGTTGCGTGCAATAATGCTGGGCACGGCGCGACGCAAGGCATTGCCATAGATCACCGATCCGGCCAGGCGGCCAAAGATCTGGGCATCGGCCTCGCTGGAATTAAGATGACGCAACACCTCCTGGCTCTGGAACCATGCCATTTCAAAGGCACGTTCGACAAAGTGGCGGTCACAGTATTTTTCAATCAGCGCCAATGCCGCCTCGCGCGTTTCTACCACACCGGTGATGATTTGCACGCACGCGGATTCATCGCCTGTCAGGGTGATGGTGCTGCGGATTGCCGCAACTGGATCGAGTACCGGGCCGTCCGTGTTAGACAAGTGGATCGTCGACTGGCCTGATAATGGGGAGTCCTTGCCACTGCTGTGTAGCGCTACCGGATTGGCCGCGGTGCGACCCCGACCGATGAATTTAGCCCGGTCAGTCTCGTAGGACGGCGAGTCGATCATTGCGTTGGGCGCTGCCAACAGGTGAAACATCCACGGCACCTGTTCTCCCGGAGTACGGGGTCGGCGGGTACAGAGAATCGCCTGCTGCTCAGGCAGGATTTCAGTTTGTACGAACAGGTTGTTGAAAGCGCGATGCGCCAGGTCGGTATTCAACGGCGCCAGCACCACCTCCATATAACTGGTCACTTCGATACGACGGGTATCCGCCGACTGGTTGGTCAGGGTAAGGCGACGAATCTCGACATCGTCTTCCGGTGACACACTGATCTCGGTGTGCGTTTCGATTGCCTCGTCACGGCGCCGGTATTCAGCGCGTGCCTGGACGAAGATCGCCTCATAGTGATCGGCCTTGCACAGCGTCGGCTGATAGGTATTCGACCAATAGCGTCCTGTGTCGCAATCGCGCAGGTAAATGAATGAACCCCAGTTATCACAGGTGACATCCTCGCGCCAGCGACTGACAGCCAGGTCAAGCCAGCGGCTGTAACCGCCACCGGCATGGGTCGCCATGACGTGGTAGCGGCCATTGGATAACAGGTGAACTTCCGGTATCGGCGTGTTCGGGTCGGTAAACACGCGCATGATATCGCCAGCATCTTCGGCGGGTGGACGCGCAGCTGCATTGACTTCCGCCGCGTGCGGATGCAGGGTTGCACCTTTCTTCGGCACCCGCTCCTGTAGCAATAATTGTGTCGCCTGGACAAAGGGATCGGACATGAAACGTCGCTGCATCGGCCTATCGAGTAATACGTGCTCCAGAGACAACAGGCTCATGCCTTGATGATGCGCCATGAAGCTGCGTACCACGGCGTGATTTTTGCCCCGCGGGACACGCGATGGCGTGTAATCAATCGCCTCATAGAAGCCATAGGCACCGAGGAACCCCTCCTCGGCAAGCCGCTTAAGATTGCGACAGGCCTCCAACGGCGTCACCATCAACGCCAGCGCGCTCGCGTAAGGCGCAATCACCAAATCGTCTCCCAGGCCACGTTTAAAACCCAGCCCGGGAACACCAAAGGCACGATATTGGTAGACCTGATGCATATCGGTGGCGTTATAACAGGACTCGGAAATACCCCAGGGCACGGCGCGTTGCCTGCCATATTCGATCTGGCGCGCGACGGCGGCTTTACAGGTCTGATCCAATAATGTGTTGTCGAAACTGGGCATGATCAACTGTGGCATGAGGTACTCGAACATCGAACCACTCCACGAAATCAGGCTTATGTCGCCACCATGACTCGTGAGCAGGCGGCCGAGTGCAAACCAGTGTTTCTGTGGTACCTGCCCCTGCGCGATGAGCAGGAAACTGGCCAGGCGCGCTTCAGATGCCAACAGATCGTAACAGGTCGGATCGCGACGGCGTTCGCCGACATCGTAGCCGATAGCCAGCAAACTGGTCGACGTGTCATAGAGAAATTCAAAATCCATCAGCGCCAGTTCGCGGCTACGATCGATCAAATCGTCGATCATTCTGAGCCTCTCCACCGCCGCTTTATAAAGCGATCCTGCCGCTGCAACGGTAGTGTCATCGGTGTGTGTCCTGGCTAAATCAGCCAATGTCGGGATGTTGCTGAACTCGCGCAACTCGGGCACCAATAAGTGAAGCTCATCACGTAGCGCACAGGATTGCTGGTCAAATGCCTGCGCCCAGTAATACAGTTCTCCATCGATATCAATATCAGCGGGCAGCCATGCAACCAGGCTACCACCGATACGGTGTATTTCTTCCAGCAAGTGATCGACATCAGCCAGTGTCTGCGGCTGATCCATCGATCTTGCGGCAAGTGGTGCACGTGAGGTTAATGTGTTTTGCAGCTGCTTGATCTTTTGTGCAAGTTCCGGGGTGGGTAGTGCGGGCACGTGTTCGGCCAGTACCTGCAAGGTGTCTTGCAGCCCCTGGAACATGTTTGCTGGCAGCACCGGCTGATCTTTCAACTCGAGCAGTCCCGCCTGCAGGGTGACCAGGCTGCCAGCCAGGTTGCCGCTATCCACGGATGAGACATATTGCGGGTGTAGCGGTTGCAGCGAGTGAGTATCGTACCAGTTGTAAAAATGGCCACGGTAGCGTTCCAGCCCTTCCATCGCCGCCAGTGTATTCCCGGTACGATGCATAAATTCTCCGGCGCAAATATAGCCGAAATCATATGCCGCCTGATTCGCCAGCAGAGCCATACCGATGTTGGTCGGCGAGGTCCGCGAGGCAAGGGTCGGTATCGGGTATTCCTGGAAGTTATCAGGCGGAAGCCAATTGTCTTGTGGCCCGACAAACGACGAGAAGAATCGCCAGGTGCGTCTGGCCGATGTCCGTAAGAACGCCCGCTGTGCAGCGCTCAGGTCCGGTTCCAGTGAGACCAGCGGCAGGCTGATCCACCACACGATGACGGGGGACACCAGCCACAGCAATAAGACCGGCGCGTAGAACAGCCATTCCAGCGGGTGGGTATGCCACACGCCCAATGCAAGAATCAGCACCATGAACGGCGCGACCCACATCTCCATCAAAAAATCGGCCAGCGTACGGCTCGCGTTGCGACGCGTATAGGATCGCACATGCCAGAGCAGCAGGCCGCGTCGCGTAAACAGCATGCGTATACCTGAGCGCAGGATTGCATCCAGGCAAATCAGTGTGTCGTAGGGCAACAGGACGAAGCTCAGCAAGGCGATCAGCATTGAGCGGCCCACGGTTTTCCCGGTCAGGATCAGGTGCACCTGCCAGTCACGATCTTCAGGTCGCCGCACGAGTTCGATCACGGTGGTCAACGTAGTGGGTAATAGCACCACCCCCACGACCAGCAGGGTCCAGACCCACGCAGGCCCCGGACCAAATAGCCAGCCACCCGCCAGCAAGGCCAACAGCGCCGGCGATACCAGGCTGCGGCGCAGGTTGTCGATGATTTTCCATAGTGACAGGAGGGAGAGCGGGTTCGGTAGCCGCTTTGCCTCCGCCCCTGTTGAAGCGGCTGGTCCGGGGACGCTCGGCAACAGCCAGCCGGCCAACTGCCAGTCGCCGCGAATCCAGCGATGGCGACGACTGGCTTCGATGACATAACTGGCCGGGTGTTCTTCAATGAGGTCGACATCCGTCACCAGTGCCGAACGGGCATAGCCGCTTTCCAGCAAGTCGTGACTGAGTATGAGGTTTTCCGGAAAGCGTCCATCGACGGCCTGGCGAAAGGCGTCCACATCGTAGATACCCTTGCCGATGAACGAGCCCTCGCCAAATATATCCTGGTAGACATCAGAGACCTCGCGCGTGTAGGGATCGATGCCCGTCTCTCCGGCAAACAATTTGCTAAACCGGGATCGGCTTGCACTGGTCAGGCTGATCGAAGCACGTGGCTGAAGAATCGCATAGCCTTCCACGATGCGACCCTTGTCGGCATCGTACACCGGGCGATTGAGCGGGTGAGCAATGTTGCCAATCAATGCACGGGCCGCATCACGGGGCAGTTGCGTGTCAGTATCCAGGGTGATGACATACTGTATGGTACCGAGGATGGACGTGTCTCCGACGATATCCGAGAATGCGGTTAGTGCCTCTCCCCTGAGCCGGGCATTGAACTGCTCCAGTTTTCCGCGCTTTCGTTCATAACCCATCCACACCCGTTCATATGGATTCCACACCCGGGGGCGATGAAACAGATAGAAAACACATGGACGATCCTCGCGGTAGGTTTCGTTGAGCGTCTGGACAGCGGCGCGCGCATGAGCGAGCAGCGCGTCATCCTCGGGCAGGGCCTGCTGCACTGCATCGCGGAAATCCGTCAGCAAGGCAAAGTATAGATTGGCATCCCGATTGCCGAGATAGCGGATCTCCAGGGCTTCGAGCAGGTCATCTATCTCCTGCGGACTGCTGAGCAAGGTGGGCACGATTACCATGCTACGGTGGATATCCGGGATTCCCTGTGAAAAATCCAGCCGGGGTAATACGCGCGGGGGTAAGACAAGCGTAACGAACAGATTTACCAGTGGCACCGCCAGGGCCGAGGCGCCAATGATGCCGGTTATCATGAAGTACCAGCTTCTCCAGTCAGCCGCGACTAAGCCGCCGAAAGGTAAAAGCACAACCAATGTTGCCAGTGCAGTAAGTAACAGGATTGGACCGAGGTAAAGGAACAATCGGAAACGCCGGCACGCACGGATTAGCCGTTTGTTCCACACCAAATGACAGCCAACCGCACGCTCCAGACTCTGTCGCCCGTGATCGATCAGGTAATATCCGACATGCGCGCGACGGTCATTGTGACTCGTTTGCTCTGCTGCCGTCTGCGCAAGAACAATGGCCTCGCGTGCCACCACCAACTCACTGCACGAACTCGCCTTCGCCACATCTTCGATGACATGTCGATAGCGGTCGCGGCTGGCAAAATCCTGGCTGGCATGCATCCCCGCCGGGTCTTCACGCAATGTCTGCTCGACGACACTCAGCGACTCGACGTAATCCCGCCAGTCCATGCTACCGATGAAGCGCAGGCTACTGATGCTGTTGGCAATGGATATCTGGTTGGTGGCAGCCATGCGGTCTGCTGCTGCCGATAACTGTGACGCAGTCACCCCCTGGTCGATCAGTTTTTGCTCGACCCAGGTTTGCACGAATGCCAGCGCGGAGCCCTGAGCCTGAAGCCGGTCATGGAATTCCTCCACAAACGGTGCAGTCAAGGGCACATCGGCATTGGCAAACTCGGCGAGTAAATGGATCAGTCGTTTTGGATCCTTTTCAGCCGTCGCGAGCATGCGGTCTGCCCAGGTAATGGCAGCATCGCGCTCCTCGCGTCGACGAGCGATACGCAAGCCGACGCGGCGCAGGTTTTCCAGCAGCGCGAGCTGTAGCATGATCGGAAATGCCCACAATTCGCCCAACCTTAAGGGTTCAACAATCTGATAGGCGGCCACGAACTGGGTGGCATTATCGCTACCCACACGACCGTCCATATGAGAAATCAGCTCTAACGCCAGATCATAGATGCGCGGAAAACCGACGGATGGGCCATCAGCCAGGCGCGGTAATTGCCGACTGTAGCCACGCGGCAGATGCCGACGCGCCAGACCAACCTGTTGCTCGATAAGATAAAAATTGTCGAGCAACCAGGCTTCTGCTGGCGCGACCCGTTGCCCCGACGTGGCCGCGGGTGTAACAACATCATAGGCAGCGATAAGAACACGCTCATTATCCGCCAGACGAGGCAGCAACTTGTCCGGCCCCGGATGCGGATCGACACGATGCTGACCGGCCAGCGTTGCAGCGTGACGTTTGAGTTGTTCGATACTGAACAGCTCCGAGCGTAGCAACTCGCTATCCTGCTCGCTACGCGCGGCATTCCGTGTGCGTGCCGAAAAACCGAACTTCTTGATGACTTTCAAATTATCCTCGTTTGAACCTGGCGTCCCGGCACACCACCGGTACTGTAAACTGTGTTTGCCGAAAACGCATACCACAGCCCTCAGGGGCGATCCGTGCGAGCGTGTGTCGTTCGCAGGGGTAACGACCTCAATATGACAAGACCCGCCACCGCGGAGACGACGGATGCCAGGAAGATACCCAACTTGGCGCTATCGACCAGACTCGCGCTGAAAGCCAGGTTGGCGATAAACAATGCCATCGTGAAGCCGATCCCGGCGAGCAGGCCGCCACCTGCCAGCAGCTTCCAGTCAAGATCCTCAGGGCGTATCGCGATACCCGAGCGCACTGCCAGCCAACTGAAGGTCACAATGCCAATGGGTTTGCCCAGAACGAAGCCAACGAACACCGCGACCGTGACGGAATTTCCGAGATCGCTCAAAGACAGCGGCAATCCGGCGTTGGCGAAGGCGAACAGCGGCATAATGACAAAACCGACCCACGGGTGGAGCGCAAACTCCAGCCGTTCCACCGGCGACAATGTTTCGCGCGCAGCGGTTTCGGCTGCCTGCAACGTCTGCCGATCTTTGGTGTCACCGCTGTCGTCGTCCCCCGCCGGATGCGCGACAACCTGGTCCAGAATGGCATATAAACGCTTGTCGCCGACCCACCTGCGGGCAGGTGTCAGCATCCCGAGTATCACGCCGGTAATCGTTGCATGGATTCCCGAGGCATCCACGGCAAGCCAGATAAAGCCGCCGACCAGGAAGTAGACGGGAAAACCCCGGAAGCCGGCCAGCGCCATTGCGCGCACAATCACGATGCCAAGCGCGGCCAGGGCGAGCGAGCCCCAGGCAATGTGACTGCTGTAACCAATCGCCACGACGAGAATAGCGCCGATGTCGTCTACAATCGCAAGCGACAGCATGAATACACGCAGGCCTTGGGGTATGCGAGATCCCAGCAGCGCCAGGGCGCCAATGACGAAGGCCGTGTCGGTTGCCATAACCGTGCCCCAGCCACTCTCGCCGGGCTCGCCCCACTGCAGCATCAGGTATAAGGCTGCAGGCACCACCATCCCGCCCAGGGCCCCGGCAATCGACAACGCGGCCATACGCGGGTTATTCAACTCGCCCAGGACCAGTTCCCGCTTAAGCTCCAGAGCGACCAGGAAAAAAAACAGTGTCATCAAGCCGTCGTTGATCCAGTCTCGCAACGAACGGGCAAACTCAAGTGAGCCGATGTGGAGCCCGACCTGTGTTTCCCAGGCACTCAGGAATGGATGAGCCCACGGAGAGTTGGATAACAGCAGCGCAGCGAGTGTGAAAAACAACAGTACGGCACCGGCCGCTGCCTCTATCCCCAGGAAACGGGCAAACGGCTTCGTCAACCGATCAATGGGTTCCCGCGGCAGTTGTACCGGCTTTGCACCAGTTTGCCGGTCATAATCCATTCAAGCATGCCGTCTCGATGATACTTCGCTCGTCTCATTGTCCCGGGCGACATTTACGGTTTCCGCCATCCGACCGGCTGCGTACCTTGACGGCAGATCGGTCGGGAATCCGGCTGTCATAAACATAGTCGGGTGCACCCGTTCGCCGGGCGCTCAGACAGCAATAGCCTGATCACATCTGATGAATCCTGTCGTTGCCAGGTGAATCCCTGGATGTCTTTTTGGCCTTTTTCGCAGCTTTCTTTTCTTTCGGCGACATGGCCGGTTTTTTCTTGTCTTCCCTTTGGCTGCTTCGTTCTTTCGTCATGATGTCTTGCTCCGGATTATTGATGGGTGGCCGTCAGGCCGGAAAACGCCACAACCGGTCACCTGGCTGGCAGTGAATGCATGCCGGGCGAGGTTTGACCGCGTACGGGACGCCGAGAGAGGGATGTTTGTCATTGGGGAAACGGGGGTAGCCCGCTATCTGCCGATAGAGAAACCATTTCGGCGTGGAGCACGGTTGATTATAGCATAGAACAGAGTGTCTACCGTGTGGCGCTTTGCGCACGGTGCGCCAGTTATTCAAACACCGGCACTCCGCTGTGACCACGCGAAAGGGATCGACGGGATTCGGTGTTTCGGGAACGACCCCGATCAATACACCGGACATGCCGATCTCCTGTGCTTGATACCTATTAATCGATCCTGAATCTTGCGCGGTTCGTAAAGGCTGCACTGCGGACGCACTACAATTTGCCAAGCAGCAACAGAATAAGCAGGATTATCAGCACCAGCCCGAGAACACCGCTGGGCGCATAACCCCATCCCCGGCTGTGGGGCCAGGCTGGAATCACTCCGACAAGCATCAGAATCAGAACGATCAGCAGAATGGTTCCCAAGGTCATGTCATATCTCCTAACAAAGCTTTGCAGGGGCGCTGTATAAGGAAAGACTCTCGTATTGAATACGAACGTCATCCCAATTCCTTTGCAAATGATATTACTCAGACGAGAACGGGCGTCTGTACGATACCGCACATAGAAGCCGGTTCCTGGTGGTTGTAAGCGCAGGCTCTCAGCGGAATTCCATGACCGCTGCCGGCACCCTCCACATTGACACTTCGGGGTCAGGGTCCATTGCCGATGTCTTCAGCCAGGGGCGGGTTTGGGACTATGTGCGGCATCGAACGGACTGCGCATGAGGATGCGACTAGCCTTTGATCTCATCCGGAAGTTCCATGTAACCGGTCCAGGTCAAGGAGCATTACCATGTACAGGATACAAAGTCATATTCGCGCTCCCTTGCTCGCGACGGCTGCCATCGTCACGATGAGCGCCATGAGTCAGACAAGCGCGGCAACCGCTGATGATCTGGCGAAGGATTCCCGCCAGGCCTTGCAGACACTCTATCAAGCCGAGCCTGTTGCCAAGACACTTTCGAGCACTGCCAAGGCAGTACTCGTATTCCCGAATATCGTCAAAGCCGGCCTGGTGTTCGGCGGCAGCTATGGTGAAGGCGTATTGCTCGAGGACTCAGACGTGGTTGATTATTACAACTCTGTCACCGGGTCCTGGGGTCTGCAGATCGGCGCCCAGTCCTATGGTTATGCTGTGTTCCTGATGACCGACAATGCCGTTCAATATCTCAAGGAATCGAAGGGCTGGGAAGTTGGCGTAGGTCCAACGGTCGCTGTGGTTGACGAAGGGGTCGCAAAGAACCTTTCTACCTCCTCCCTGAAGGATGATGCCTATGCGTTTATTTTCAGCCAGCAGGGATTGATGGCCGGGGTCAGTATCGAGGGAACAAAAATCTCCCGAATCAAACGATGAATCAACAAGTGGACGGAGGCAACTTGCCTCCGTCCTGAAGGAGAATCCGCATGCCTCTGATCAATCTGGCCATCATCCTGATCGTGGTTGGTGTACTGCTCTGGCTCGTCAATACCTACATACCCATGGACCGAAAGATCAAAAACATCCTGAATATCGTGGTCGTCATTGTGGTCGTGATATGGTTGCTGCAGGTCTTCGGCGTACTGGGATCCCTGGACAACCTACGAATCGGCGGCTGAGCAATACCCATCAACCCTCCTCAACCTGCATGTGCTGGTGCGGCATGATCATGCCGCAACACCTTTTCCACGATGAGGGGGTCGCCATCAGCTCCGGTTTATACCCTGGGGTTCGGGGCAACGCCTACTTGTTCTCACCCTGCACTGAATCCTTGATGGCATCACCGGCTTTTTCGATCTGGTCTCCAGTCTTCTCGACCGCATTGTCGATACTCTCACCGGCTTGCTCCGCCGGGCCCTGTTTCTCGCAACCGGGGAGTACTACAAACAACGCACCTGCCACCAGGGCCGCACTGATAATCTGGACTAATTTCATGATTCTTACCTCTTGTTAAAAGATTGATATCGAACAAGAACAACCGCACCGGTTATTCTCGCTGAGGGGGCAGGATGGCGGGCGATTCATAGCAAGTCGAAAGAACGGTTTTCGACCCTTGCGCTCCGTCACCGTAAAAGGAGCTCACGCATACTGGCTCCAACAGCCCAAGTGTATGGCGAGAACCCCTCGTCGTCTGTCTGCTGACGTACATAACCCACATGCGGAGTGTGCAGGTTATATTACCTGCGCCGACCTGCCCGTTGCATCTGTGCACTGTCGCATGCGCCAAATGGACGGTATATACTCGTCGGAAACCTGTATCCGCTCCCGCCGCGTCCCTGAGACAACCAGATCGTGGGTAAAAGACCGGAGTTCTCCCATGAATGACCCGCACGCGCCCCGTCAGAACCACCTGCTCGCCGCCCTCCCGGCGGAAGAATATGCGCGCCTGATACCGCAACTTGAACTGGTCCCGATGCCACTCGGCAAGGTGCTCTATGAATCCGGAAACGAGTTGCATCATGTCTATTTTCCTACCACGGCCATCGTGTCCCTGCTCTACGTCATGCTCAATGGCGCGTCTGCCGAAACCGCCGTAGTCGGCAATGAGGGTATCATCGGGGTCGCCCTGTTCATGGGCGGCGAGACCATGCCCAACCGTGCTGTCGTGCAGAGCGCCGGTCATGCCTACCGCTTGAAGGGGCAACTGCTCAAGCAGGAATTCAATCGCTCCGGTGAGCTGCAGCATCTGTTACTGCGCTACACGCAGGCCTTGCTGACTCAGATGGCACAGACCGCGGTGTGCAACCGGCACCATTCGCTCGACCAGCAACTCTGCCGCTGGCTTCTGCTGAGCCTCGACCGCCTGAGCTCCAACGAACTGGTCATGACCCAGGAATTGATCGCCGATATGCTCGGCGTGCGCCGCGAAGGTGTCACTGAGGCCGCTGGCAACCTGCAAAGGGCCGGCTTGATCGCGTATCGCCGCGGCCGCATCACCGTGCTCGACCGCATGGGGCTGGAGGCACGGGCCTGCGAGTGCTATGCAGTGGTCAAGAAGGAGTTCGATCGCCTGCTCCCGGAAACGATCAGCCGCTAGCCCACTGTTCGAGTGTGATGCCACTCAACCCAGCGGGCCATAGCGCATGACCGGCAGGTTCCTTATGTGCGCTAGCGTCCGGACAGTCACAGGGTTTCAATCCATAGTACGCACTATCCATCCTCGGGCAACCAATCGCCTTCGGTCCGCATCCGACATCGGGATTGCCATTATTCCGGGTGTGCTTTTCCGGCTTTTACTGACACCAGGATAGTCCGCATGCCACTCACCAAAACCGTCCCAGCCGCCAATCTTCTGCTTGCGGCATTGTCGCGCAAGGACCGTCAGCACTTTCTGGCAGGCTGCACACCGGTTGAGCTGGAATTTGGCGAGATCCTGGCCGAACCCGGCGAACACATGCGTTACGTTTACTTCCCCACTGAAAGTTTCATTTCCCTGGTAACGCCGATCAGCAGTAACGCCAGCCTGGAAGTAGGATTGGTCGGCAATGAAGGTATGCTCGGTATTTCTTTTATACTTGGGGTGGATGTGTCACCGCTACGCGCCGTGGTGCAGGGCGAAGGCCCGGCACTGCGCATGAAGACCGCACCATTTCGGCGCGAACTCGAACAGAATCTTGCACTGCAACGGGAGCTGAAACGTTACCTCTATGTGATGGTGAACCAGCTCGCGCAAACCGCCGCCTGTACGCACTTCCATGTGGTGGAGGAGCGTCTCGCCCGTTGGCTGTTGATGACGCAGGACCGGGCACACTCGGATTCGTTTCACGTCACCCACGAATTCCTGGCCTACATGCTGGGCGTACGCCGCGTCGGTGTTACCAAGGCCGCCACTGCGTTGCAAAATCGCAAACTGATCCGCTATAGCCGCGGGGATATCAGGATTCTTGACCGTAGTGGTCTGGAGGCGGCTTCCTGCGGGTGTTACGCGGCCGACAGAGCGAGCTACGCCCGGATGATGGGTAAGGGCAAGCGGATATCAGCTGCTAGTCCTTGAATTTCGCGGCAGTGTCAGTAACCCCAGGCACCAATGAATCCCGGTGGATGCCAACACCAGCCCTGGTTGACTCCCAGATGTCTTCGTCCGCTCCGGAAAGCTTGTGAGGGCAGCAAAATATTACCTGCAGGATGACTTCCTCTCAGATGCTCGCGGTACTGGCCGCCGCCTCACGGCCATTTAAGGCACGCCAACCAAAGGATCCCCTCTTGTATCGACGATACCTCGGCCGGCAATTTTTTGACACCATGGCATCGAACCGGAATCATCATTGGCCATCCGACATAGACCGGAATTGCCACGTAATGACTGATGCGGCTGGCCAGAGAAGTGATTCCAGACCCCGCGCATCCAGGGATGGTGGTGCTCGAGAACCCTGAATACCGCTCTCACACTTCCCGGGGCAGTCTGTGATAAATCGGGGAGACCGGATAAAGCAGAGCCAGCTCAGCGCCATCCCGCGATGTCACCACGAACAGAACCGCGGCGCCCGACAGCGCAGCCGGGAAATGCTATTGAAGCGTTCGCCCTTGATCATGGTGGCAATATACGGACAAAACCCGTCCATATGGAGCTGCGATCCTCTTCCTTCTGATTAGTATTTCCCAGCCTCAAGCAGCAACCCGAAGGCCTCGGTGGACAAGGAGTGGCTGAAATGAAATCCCTGCCCTTCGTCACATTGCTGATTGCGCAGAAACTCTAGCTGCGTGTGCGTTTCCACGCCCACGGCGACGACCCGCTGCTTGAGGTTTTTGCCAATCCCGATTACCGCGCTGACCATGGTTCCATCATCTATATCGGTGGTGATGTCACGCACAATGGACTGGTCGATCTTCAGAGTGTCGATCGGGAAGCGCTTCAGATAGCTCAGACTCGAATAGCCAGTACCGAAGTCATCAATGGCCAGCCGCACTCCCAACGCCTTGAGCCCCTGCAGTACCGACATTGAGGCGTTGGCATCGTGCATAAGCATGGTTTCGGTCAGCTCCAGCTCAAGATAATGCGGGTCCAGGCCGGTTTCCTGCAGGATCAGTGCAATGCCTTCCAGAAAACTCCTTTGCCTGAACTCTATCGCGGAAATGTTGACTGCGACCGGCACCGCCGGAAGCCCCGAGTCAAGCCAGGCCTGGACTTGACTGCAGGTTTCACGCAGTACCCATTGGCCGATCGGTACGATGAGACCACACGTCTCGGCGACCGATATGAACTGCGCCGGCTGGATGAGTCCGAGATCCGGGTCGAGCCAGCGGATGAGGGACTCGGCCCCGGTCATCGCGCCTGAGGCAAGATCAATTTTCGGCTGATAATGCAGCAGGAACTCCCCTTGCTCCAGTGCTCGGCGCAGGCTGCTTTGAACAGCCAGACGACGGACTGCGCGGATGTTCATGTCGGCCCGGAAGAATTGGTAGTTGTTGCGGCCGTTTGCCTTGGCGTGGTACATCGCGGTGTCCGCGTTCTGCATTATTATATCGACATTACCACCGTCATCCGGATAGACACTGATGCCGATGCTAAGAGTGATATGAAGTTCGTTTCCGTCGATGAGGTGCGGCGCGACAAACGCAGCAAGCAGGGTTTCCGCCACCAGGTCAGCATCCTGCGATCGCTCGATCTCGGCCAACAGGATTACGAATTCGTCACCGCCCTGACGGCATACGATGTCAGTGCTGCGCACACATGCCGCCAGCCGGTCTGCCACCGACTGCAGCAGTTGGTCGCCGATCGTATGCCCCAGCGAGTCGTTGATTTTCTTAAAATCATCCAGGTCGATAAACAGCAGCGCAACTTGTTTGCGATGCCTGTGCGCCAACCCAATTGCCTGGGAGAGGCGTTCCGTCAATAACACGCGATTGGGCAAGCCAGTGAGAAAATCGTGGTGGGCCAGATGGGCCATCTTCGTCGTCATGGCACTGGATTGGCTGACGTCACGGAAGACGATTACCGCACCAGCGACCTGGCCATCCCGGTTGTGGATGGGTGCAGTGGAATCCTCGATTGCGGACTCGAATCCGTCGCGGCGAATCAGCACACAGTCGGCGGCAAGGCCCACGGCCCTGTCCTCGGCAAGGGCACGCTGCGCCGGATTCGCGGCGGTCTGACGTGTCGTGCCATCAATGATCCTGAACACCTCTGCCAGCGGTCGGCCCAGTGCATCGCTCCGGGACCAGCCAGTCATCGCCTCCGCCACCAGATTCAGATAGTTCACATTACCCAGCAGGTCGGTGGCAAGCACGGCGTCACCGATAGAGTTGAGCATGACCTGGGCGCGCTCCTTTTCCTCGAACAAGGCCTCCTCGGCTACTCGCGCCCCGGACTCCGCAGACTTACGCTCGGTGATATCCTCAACCATCAACGCATGGCCGTGCGATGCCATCCCGTCGCACATGGGGGCGCGGTTGACACGCGTCCACACGACGCTCCCGTCCTTCCGCTGAAAACGGTACTCTGTCCGCAACGGCACATCGTCCTGCGCTGCAGCGCGCCAATCGGCAAGTACGCGCTGACGGTCTCCCGGATGAATCGCCATTTTCCAACTCGTGCCCAGCGCCTGCTCGAAGCTCAGCCCCGATATTCTTTGATAAGCCTCGTTGGTATAGACGCAACTTCCACCCGCATCGGAAATGAATATGCCCAGGGGTGATGCATCACTTATCGAACGAAAGCACGCATCACTATTTTGCAGCACACCCCGGGCGACCTTGTCATCAATGACATACCGAAGAGTGCGCGTTAGCACATGAGCATCAGCATGGCCTTTGAGGAGATAGTCATGTGTGCCATCAGTCCCCGCCTGAACCAGGCCGGTATCGGCGGACGCCTCTTTGACGTAGAGCACTGTGATCGGAGTATCGATCATGGCAAGGCGGAGTTTACCTGACCCGATCGGGCCAGCGGCGATTCTTCATACGCTACTTCCCCTTACGTTCTTCAAGGCGGTCAATCTGCTGTTCGGCGGCGTCTTTGGTGATGCCATAACCCTCCTGGACCTTGCCTGACAACTCGACGCGCTTGCCTTCAATCTCCTCGAGGTCACTACCGACAAGCTTGCCCCACTGCGCTTTCACCTTGCCCTTTAACTGCTTCCAGCTGCCTTCAACGGTATTCCGATTCATGTCAAACCCCTTCCGTAATCCAGCTTCAAGACTAGTCGCATGAGCAGACCGAGTCTGTATGCTGTCGCACATAGCGATGCACCGGCATGGTGCGAGAAAGGTACAGAAGGAGTATTTGTACGGCAGCGTACAAACCATGATGCCTGTTTCAGTAATATAGCCACTTCCAAAGATACAACTGACCGGCGTCAACCTGGAACCCGCTGCAGCGGACAAGGACACAAAACATATCAAAGTTCTATGCCTGCCTTGATCGCGCCATGCTCAAGCGGGAAAGCCTTGCCTATGGTGGGCGCGCTGGTGTCAGTGGCGGGCGCCGTGAAGACGGTTTCAAACCGGCATTTCTTGATCGGGAGACCGGGGTGGTCTACCTGTCACACCATCCGGACGGTCACCTTGCCAGCTGTCATATGCTCGATGGTCCGCCAGACGAAGTGGTCTCCGTACGATACGCAAATGGATATGTCTCGAAAACGAAAAAAACACTGATTTCCGGCTTTCTCAAGGGTTGTACCTTTTACACGCGGCAGGAAGCGGAGGAAATCGTTGATGCCAACCGGCATGAATAGAAAGCCGGATCGGCCCTGTACAGCTGAGCGTAACTGGATGCGTACGTTAACGGCCTGTATATGCATTAGCGCCCGGACAGTAAACCATGATGCGTATACATAAACGCTCGCACTTTGTGACATGGATTTCCTATGGTAAGCACCGAATCCGTCCCATAACTACAGAACGGCATCACAAAACATTACTATTGCATCATTTGTTCTGTGGCGGGAATCGGGCTTACGAGCGTAAAGGTGTCGCACTCAATGAAAGCATCGAATAAAAAAGATCACTATGAAACTTCAATACCAGCTGTTGCAAAGGTAGCTACGGAAGCGGTTTGACCACTACCCTCGCCTACCCGGCTCCCCGGGAGGAAGCATGGCTGGGGGAGACAGCCGGCCGGAATGAATTCCGCCCTACCGACGTCGCGCGCGAAAAAAGGCCTGCAGGCGCTCGCCGCATTCCGCCTCCAGCAGCCCGCCTTCCACCTGAACCCGGTGATTCAGACCCGGCATCTGCAAGGCAGCACAGGTGCTTTTGACAGCGCCCCGCTTCGGATCCGAGGCCCCGAACACCAGCCGTGCAACCCGTGCGTGGACAATGGCACCGGCGCACATTAAGCAGGGTTCCAGGGTCACGTACAGGGTGGAACCGGAAAGCCGGTAATTGCCCAGCCGCTGTGCCGCATCTCGCAGGGCAATCACCTCGGCGTGGGCAGTAGGGTCGTGACTGCCGATGGGACGGTTCCAGCCCTCGCCGATCACCTCGTCGTTCAGCACCAGCACCGCACCGATGGGCACTTCATCCGCCGATTCCGCGCGTGTCGCCAGCGCCAGGGCGTGGCGCATCCAGTGTTCATCGGTATGGAGCGGGTTATCGGTCATGGTTCAAGCAGGGATGAAAACGTTACCGTAGAAGCAAATGAATTCGCACCTGCACCGGCCCGTACGGGCACACGGCAATCAAGGCGCAACCGGGGGTCAGGGGCACTCCCATTGGATTATAAAATGAGCTGTTATTTTCCTTGATTTCAATCGATCGAACAGCCAATGGACATGCTGACTGTCTTTCTTGCCATCAATCTCAGCGACATTCCGGCCACGCATCGATATAACTGGTACAAGTCTGCTCCCAATTTATCGATCAGCCGCCGGAGCACGGGAAACAACTCCGGGGTTCGCTATAGCATTCTCCAGAATGACCGGTTTATCGGCACGAGCGCTCAGAAACCTGGTGGAATCAAGCTAAAATGAGCCGATACCTTTAGCAATGGTTTTTGTCAGTGTCGTCTTACCAACCCGGTGCGCGCCAGGCATTGCGGCCGCAGGCACATGAATCGTCTACTGACGATTCCCTGCAATCTTGCGCACCAACATACCTCGCATATTAGGTTTTATATTCCGTACACACAAGGTTTTACGGATGATTCGATACGGCGACATTCGATCATGCGTCCTGAAGAGGACATACATGAAGAATCGGAATAGTTCGACCAGATATTTTTTGATGGCGGCACTGTTTGGCACTTCGGCTGTCTCGGTATTTTCAATTCAAGCGGCAACCACCGTGCCGTACGGTTTTCCTCGGGTGACACCATCAGGGCGAGCGATATGAATGACAATTCACGGCAGTCATCCTGGCGATCAACACAAGCTTACTGGCATTATGGATGGCAGTGCCAGCGCACGCCGAGCACCCTGCCTGTCACGCCCCTGTACTCGAACTGGATCATGGGCGCGATGCACTCCATGTTCTTCAGGATGCAGACGGCGGCTGCCAGCATCTGCAACAGCTAGTAGGCAGTCATCATCTCGATGAGCGCACCGGGAAAGGCTCAACAGAAAATGCCACTCCCAGCCAGCCCAAGGCAATCGGTAAGAGACCCAAGCCCACGGCCATCACAATGATCGTTTCATCCATCATTTGGTCCTTCTCGTGTGGCCTTTCACAGCCCCGCGACAGGCGAGCCGTGCATCCTTATTCCAATACCGTCAGACCAGCCTTAGCAAACAAGCCTGTCCCGATTGGGTTTGTGCGCGCCTCGCCTTGTCGAGTATCCCGATCATTCCGCGAGCCATTTCTCGACTTTCTTTCGATCCGGCACACCGCCGGCATGCACCACGGTGCCGTCGATCACCACGCCGGGGGTGGACATGACGCCGTAGCCCATGATGGCACCGATGTCCTCGATCTTTTCCAGTTCGATGTCGATGCCCTCGACCTTGGCGGTCTCCTCAATCAATGCCAGGGTGCGCTTGCAGTTGGCACAACCGCTTCCGAGTACCTTGATGTGTTTCATATTTGCGTTTCCTCCGCTAGATCAGGTTATGCGGGTGCGCAACACATCAGAGGGTGCGCACAGCACGGTTTTCCGGAACGACCCTATTCAGGGACAGCCGGGTATCAGGGCTTTCTGGCCTCGATCACGGCCGAAACGACATACGCCTCAACGCCGCGCCCGGGTGCCCAGTCACGAATGAATTCCCGGCTCTCATCCTTGGGTGTGATGCGGATATCTTCAAAACCCGCTTCTTGCAACATCGCCTCCAGTTCGCCAACGGACGAGGCGCCGGCCATACAGCCCGTGTAGAGGGCCAGATCCTGACGCGCCTGATCAGGCAGCTGCGCTGTTGCCACTACATCGCTGATCGCCAGACGGCCACCCGGTACGAGTACACGAAAGGCCTCCCGGAACACCTGCGCCTTATCGGGCGAAAGGTTGATGACGCAGTTGGAAATGATCACCGCCACACTGGCGTCGGCCAGCGGAAGGTGTTCGATCTCACCGAGGCGGAAGTCCACGTTGCGGTAGCCGCCCTTGCGGGCATTGTCGCGTGCCTTTATCAACATCTCCGGCGTCATGTCCACGCCGATCACACGGCCGGAATCACCGACAGCCCGGGCGGCAAGAAAACAGTCGAAGCCAGCCCCGCTGCCCAGATCCAGGACCGTCTCCCCTGCCTGCAAGGAGGCGATGGCCTGGGGATTGCCGCAGCCGAGTCCGAGGTCGGCCCCTTCGGGAACCGCACTCAAGTCCGCATCCGAGTAGCCTAGGCGCCTGGATGCAACCGACTCGGGTTGCGAACCGCACCCACTGCTGCCACTACAGCAACCGTCGCCGCCCTGCGCTACATGTCCGTAGGCCTCGCGCACTGCGCTCCGAATCGAATCATGATTGTTGTCTGACATGATCTATCTCCACTATGGGTTGGCACGTCTCGTGAAACAATACGACAGCGGAAAAGACGCAAAAAAGCTCATGCACATGGACGAACCGGCGTGGCGTTCCCGATAGTCGCGAAAGCGACCCGTTTCGTCGCAGTTGAAGAGACAGCAGTCCTCGAACACCCGTTGCATCTGCGACTTTGCCCGGGACAGCCCGATCCCCTGGCGCTTCAGAGGAGTCTGCTGCCTGTCGTTGCCCGCTAACCGCATCACCTCCAACGTAGCCGCGGGGAGGACGGCACGGTAGTGATCGGCCAACAGGTTGCGCACGGTATGCAGCAGCCAGGCGCTTACCGCATCCGCGTCGGACAAGGATGGCCTAGTGCAGTGCAGACGCAGGAAAATATCCTGAGTCAGATCCTCCGCATCCACCTCGCTGGCACGTAAGCGACGCGAGAACTGTGGGACGGTTTCCCGATGACTTTCCCATGCGGCAGTAATGTCGATCATCATCCGCACCATTCAGCAGCAGGACTGACCGCTCCTGGTCTGTGTGCAGCACGCGCTCTCCGCCACCGGGATGTCCAGCGCCTTGCCTTTGTCCACCTTCGGTTTGGCTGGGCCGTTGGCCCGCTCGTCGAAAGCGGCATCGAGCTTTTGCGTAGCCTCGTCGCGGATGTGACGTGCGATTTCGATCACCGCGTCGATCTGGTGTTGCGGTACCCCCGCATCGCGCAGGCGCTGGAGCTGGCACTGGCCCATGTCGGGGTGGTTGGACGCGATGCCGGAGGCCAGCGAAACCATGGCAACGATGGATGAATGCAGTTGCGGTTGTTGAACAGTCATGTTGTCAATTACTCATTGGAATTACATAGAAAACAGATTGAAACCCCAGCCCACCAGCGTGAAGGCGATAGCCAGCATACCGGCATACAGCGTCAACGCCGGCCACTTGATCACCTTGCGCAGTATGATCATCTCCGGCAGCGACAGCGTGGCGATACTCATCATCAACGCCAGCGTGGTGCCGATGGCCACGCCCTTTCCGAGCATCGCCTCGGCCACGGGGATCACGCCGGTGGCATTGGAATACAGCGGCACACCGAGTAGTACCGCACCGGGCACGGCCAGCCAGTTGTCCCCGCCACCCAGGTATTCGGTGATCCAATCCTCGGGCACGTAACCGTGGAACAGCGCGCCGACGGCAATACCCGCAATCACCCACTTCCACAGGCGACCAACGATTTCCCTCACCTCGCCCCAGGCATAACGGTGACGGCCTTGCAGAGATGTGTCCGACTCGATATGCACTGTCTCACCCATGTGGATTTTCCAGACGTAGTCCTCCACCCAGCGCTCGGGCTTGAACCGCTCCATGATGATGCCACCGACGTAGGCCACCGTGAGACCAGCAGCGACATACATGGCGGTGAGTTTCCAGCCGAGGATACCGAACAGGATCACCACAGCCACCTCGTTGATCATCGGGCTGGCGATGAGGAATGAGAATGTCACGCCCAGCGGGATGCCCGCCTCAACGAAGCCGATGAACAGCGGCACCGAGGAGCAGGAGCAGAACGGGGTCACCGCGCCGAGAGTCACGGCCGAAGAGCGCGCCAGCCACTTGGGTTTGCCACGCACGTAATCACGCACTCGCTCCGGCGATAACATCGCACGCAGCAAACCCATGACGTAGATGATGACCACCAGCATGGCGAAGATCTTGGTCGTATCCTGGATGAAAAAATGCAGTGCAGCACCGTTATGGCTGGCGGCGCTCAGACCAAGCCACTGATAGACGATGAAATTGGCCAGTGCATCGAACATCAGCGTGACTTTGATTCAATGTGCAGGGACACATCCGCTGGACAGCACTGCCCATGGGGCACTATACCCTCACGTTGTTCGTACCAGCCACGCGTGCGATTCACCATGGCTACCGCCAAGAGCATCACCGGCACCTCGATGAGTACACCGACCACGGTGGCCAGTGCCGCGCCGGACCTGAAACCGAACAACGCGATAGCGGTGGCCACGGCCAGTTCGAAGAAGTTGCTGGCGCCGATGAGTGCGGACGGCCCTGCCACGCAGTGCGGCGATCTCACCACGCGATTGAGCAGGTAGGCCAGACCCGAGTTGAAAAATACCTGGATCAGGATCGGCACTGCCAACAAGACGATAATGAGCGGCTGTTTGATGATCTGCTCGCCCTGGAAGCCGAACAGCAGCACCAGGGTCGCGAGCAGCGCGATGAGAGAAACCGGATGCATGCCATCCAGTACCCGTTGCAGGCGCAGATAGCCGTGTTCACCCTTGAGTAGCCAGTTACGCCACAGATTGGCTATCACCAGCGGAATAACGATATAGACCAGCACCGACAGCAGCAACGTGTTCCACGGTACCGTGATGGCGGACATGCCCAGCAGCAGGCCGACGATGGGCGCGAAGGCGAAGATCATGATCACATCGTTGAGCGCCACCTGCGACAGGGTGAAGTGCGGCTCGCCCCTGGATAAATTGCTCCACACGAACACCATAGCGGTACAGGGCGCGGCGGCGAGGATGATGAGCCCGGCGATGTAGAAATCGATCTGCTCCGCCGGCAGCCAGGGGCGGAACAACCCACCGATAAACACCCAGCCCAGCAGCGCCATGGAAAAAGGTTTCACCGCCCAGTTCACGAACAGGGTCACCCCCATGCCGCGCCAGTACTGTGTGACACCCTTCAGCGCGTGCAGGTCGATCTTGAGCAGCATCGGAATGATCATCAGCCACACCAGCACTGCCACCGGCAGATTGACCTGGGCGATTTCCAACGCGCCGATGGCCTGGAAGGCGTCATTAAAAAAATGCCCCAACGCGATACCCATTAGGATGCACAAAAACACCCAGGCGGTCAGATAACGCTCGAAGAACCCCATCTCGGCACCGGCCACTCGCTTTGCCGTGGTTTCGCATTGCGTACTCATGGCCTGGGCACCTCTCCGGTTTCATTATTCTCAAATTGCACATAACTACGATTGACGTTACCGCGTTGCAAGGTCTCGAAGTTCTCCAGATAACGCCAGCGCGGCTCCTTGCCATACTTTTCAACCGTGGCTTCGAGTCCCTCCCAGTTTTCCGCCGCCGGCTTGATCTCGGCGAGCAGCCAGGCCAGATAGTCGCCCGTGTCATGTTGCGCCTTGGCCGCATCACATGGGTTGCCATGACCGGGGACTATGACCATGGGTTTCAGGATGGCAAGGGCGGAATCAAAAGCAGAGTGCCAACTCCCGACCCGGCTCCACGGCAGCACGCCCAACATGCGATCCACGTAAATCAGATCGCCGCTGAACAACACTCGTTGCTGCGGCAGCCACACCACGACATCACCCGGAAAGTGCGCGTCGCCGAACCAGTGCAGTTCAACGGGCATTCCGCCAAGCGTCAGGGCCGCGGCGTCCGTGGCTATGGGTTCCGGGGCGAAACCGGCCTCGGTGCCAGCGAGGCGCTCCTTGAGCACGGGTTCCAACCCTGACTGGAGCTGCTCCGAGAACTGCCGTTGGGTGTGTACGGTGCGCGCCAGGGCGATAAGCTGCGCGCCCTGCCCGGCGAAGTAACTGTTGCCCAACCAGCGATGGTCCTGTGAGCCGGAGTTGAGCACCCAGCGAATCGGCTTGTCGCTCACCGTGCGCACAGCGCGCTCGATGAGTTGAGCGCCCTGGCGCGCGGCGCCGCTGTCGATCAGCACCACACCGTCGGGCGTGACCACGAAGCCGAAGTTGGCATTCAATCCGTAGTTCTCATAAGTACGCGCACCGGTGGGACCGATGAGGGCATAAACATCTTCGGCCACGCGCCGGGGTGTCAGTTCGAAAGCCTGTGCCAGCGGCGCCAGGAACACCAGCCACAACCAGGGGACCAGACGGCGCGTCATACCGGGCTCTCCTCGCGCAGGCGCGCCACCAGCCCGGCCACCCGTTCCCTGACCTCATCGCGGGTGGCGTGAAACACCCTCATGACCTCTGCCTCCGTGCCGGTGGCCTTGGCCGGGTCGTTCAGGGGCCAGTGCTCCTTGCGTGTACCGGGCGGCAGCACCGGGCAGTGTTCGTCGGCGTGGCCGCAGACGGTTACCACCAGGTCGGCATCCTCAAGCATGGCATCGGTAACCCGGGTGGATTCCTGCCCGGCGATATCGACGCCCGCCTCTGCCATCACTGCGATGGCGCGCGGATTCTTGCCATGGGCTTCGATGCCGGCCGATTGAATGGTCCAGTCCGTTGGTGCCAACTGCCTGGCCCAGCCTTCGGCCATTTGGGAGCGACAGGAATTGCCGGTGCAAAGAAACAGGATGTTCATTCAGGATTCCCTGGATTCTGGTTATTGCAAACAGTTCAGGCGCAGCAGGTGCTACCCGGCCGGTTGGGCATCCCGGACAAGGCTGCGCGATCGTCGGTATAGGGGGCCTCGCGGGCCATGCCCTCGGCGGTCGCCGCCAATAGCTTCCGCGCCCAAGCCGGCAGCGCATCGTGCAGCCGGTAATATACCCACAGACCCTGGCGGCGGTCGCTGACCAGACCGTCCCTGCGCAGCTGCGCAAGGTGGCGGGAGATCATGGGTTGCGACACCCCCAGCGCATGGGTCAGCTCGCACACGCACAGCTCTCCTTCCCAATGCAGGAGCAGCAGCGCGCGCAACCTCAACGGATGGGCCAGGGCGGTAAAAACGGTATCCGCGTTTATGTTCATGTCCGGTAATATATGCTTTATCGTATATATGGTCAATCATATATTTTTGATCGACGCCAGTTCACCTTGAAGATTTGAAGGAAAAAACGCATGACCGATCCCGTCCGCGTGTTGTTTTTATGTACGGACGATTCCTGCCGGTCCCGGATGGCCGTGATCCTGCTGGGGGACTTTGGCGGCGAGGACTTCGAGGTCTACAGCGGTGGTCAGAAGCGGATTCACCGGGGCTTCAGGGACCCGGCCGCAGCGCCGGGCATGGTCAACGTACAGGGGGTTCGGCCTTCCGGTGCACGGGGACGCTACAATGCAAACCGCTGAAGCAAACAGATTGGATCGAGTGCGCAACTCCTGTGATGCATCCTTATCACATGACCGCTTGCAGGACGTTGTCCTCGAACGCCTGAGCGGCTCTTTTCAGCGTCAAACCTAACGGTCTCCCCTGACACCAATTCACAGGCTGTCCATAAACCCTTCGTAAAGGCGCTCGCGATCACCGCCAGCGCAAGCTCGAACAACCTGGTGAATGGAAGAATCACGAACAGCGGGAATGGGGGATATCCAACAACCGGTTGGTTACACTGTAACCAGTGCCTGGTCGTTGTCCGGCGTACCTGGTTTTTGTCGTACATGACTTTTATGTGCCCTGGGCTGGACTTCCCCCAGGACCATAGAACCTCGCGGCGGTCCTGTGCGAACCGCCGCGTAGCAGGCTTTGACAAAATCAGCGATAGCCGCGTTTTTTGCCACTCATATCTTCCAGCTCGGCACGCTGCTCATCGGTGAGAATGGCGTTGATCTTCGCACGTTGCTGCGCTCGTAACATAATCATATCGGCCTTCAAATCGCCCTGAGCATCCGCGACCTTACGCACCGCCGTTTCATCGAGCGGACTCTGCATCATCAGCGCTCTCAGCTGTTCGCGATTCGCCTGCATCTTGTCGCGTTGATCGCTCATCTGCTGTTTTGATGCCTCCATAATGGCCTCAATCTGCGTGCGTTGGTCATCTCCGAGGTCCAGCTTTCTGGCCATGCGGTCCAGGTTAAATCCCTTGCCGCCATGTTTATGACCCTCACCCATGCGATGACCACTGCGTTCACAGTTCGGCCCATCGCTGTACTGCTTGGCGGACACTGTCGCAACAAGTCCCAATGAACTTACGATCAACACACTGGCCAACAGTGCCTTTGATGACTTTTTCACAATTAATCTCCTGTCTCTGTTAGTGATATGCCCTGTAAATCAAAGCATGCTGCCAGACTAGTAATTTTCGGCGTCAATGTGTGTCGCAGCTGAGTAAGATTGTGTAAAGATGAGTAATTATTGAAAACCAGTCATTACTTTTACCTCCCATTGTGCCAACATCAGTACAGGCATTTTGATTAAGATCAGAAATATCCCATGAACCGAATACTGCTTGCGGATGATGACATTGAGTTGTGCGGGATGCTAAAGCAATACCTGGAAGTGGAAGGTTTCCAGGTAAGTATGACCCATGACGGCGAGTCCGCATTGAATCAGGCCCGGACCGGCGACTACGACCTGGTCGTACTCGACGTGATGATGCCGCAGCTCAATGGCTTTGATGTATTACGCGAATTGCGAAAAGAGTCTTTAGTGCCGGTGCTGATGCTGACGGCCCGCGGCGAGGATGTGGATAGCATTATCGGCCTTGAGCTGGGGGCTGACGACTATCTACCAAAACCTTGCAACCCGCGCGTACTGGTTGCCCGCATCCGCGCCATACTCCGGCGCTTACAATCACAAACACAACACGACGAAGAGTCAGCGCCACCGGAAATATTGAAACTCGATGATCTCGAGGTTCAAACCGGGTCGCGCACAGTTACCCTGGATGGGCGGCCTGTCACCATGACGAGCACAGAGTACAGCGTACTTGAAGTACTACTGCGAGAAGCCGGCCATGTCGTGTCCAAGGCGGAGTTATCAGAGCGCGCCCTGGGCAGGGAACTGACGCGCTATGATCGCAGTATCGACATGCACCTCAGCAGCCTGCGCAAAAAGCTTGGACCACTTGCCAATGGCGAGGAAAGAATCAAAACCGTTCGTGGCGTCGGCTACCAGTACACACGTTGATGATGAACCGCCTCTTCTGGAAAATTTTTCTCTCCTTCTGGATTTCGCTTATCCTGTTCGCCGGCGCCGGTCTGTTGGCAGCGTCGCTCTTTCTGGAGCGCACGCGCGCACAGGATGAGATCGAAAGTCCACGCGATCGGCAGATAACCTATATCAACGAGGCTCGGTTTATCGCGAAAATCGAAGGCATTGAAGGACTGAAATCGTGGCTGAAAAAACTCGACCGAACCGAGGCAATCCCCTTTTTATTGGTCGATAGAGCAGGCAAGGATTTACTTGACCGACCCATATCATCCCATCTCGCGGAACGCTTAAATCGCTGGATGAAGCCGCGGCGTTCGATGGATGAAAGACGATCGCCAGGGCGTCATGACCCGATCCAGGTGCCGGGCGTCGGCGAGTATCTGCTGGTGCCAGACTTTCAGGCGGTAACCCTGAATAGAGTGCTGAGCAGGCCGCGTGTCATCGCGCTCCCTGTCATCGTGGCCGCAATTGTCAGCGGGCTGGTCTGCTTTCTCCTGGCTGGATATCTCACCAGGCCTATACGGCGGCTCAGCAATGCGACCCATCAATTCGCTGCCGGTAATCTCAGTTTGCGGGTCGCGCCAACCATGGGCAGGCGCAGGGATGAAGTCGCCGATCTCGCCCGTGATTTCGACCATATGGCAGCACGCCTGCAAATTCTCATCGGCTCACAGAACCAGTTGCTCAGCGACGTTTCACATGAGCTGCGCTCCCCGTTGGCTCGGCTGCAGGTGGCATTGGGGCTCGCACGCCAACGCCAACAACATCAGACCAATGCCGAACTGGATCGCATAGAGCACGAAGCCGAACGCCTGAATGAATTGATCGGACAACTCTTATCACTCACACGCCTGGAATCCAATACCCGGCTCGCCCATTCAGAGCCGGTTGATGTGGCCGCCCTCCTGGCGGAAGTTGCTGAGAACGCGGATTTTGAGGCGCGTGCCGCGAATCGCCAGGTGCGCACCATCAATACCCTGTCGGCAACCATTGAGGCCAACGAACCCCTGCTGAGAAGTGCCCTGGAAAATGTAGTGCGCAACGCAGTCAGATACACGGATGAGAATACCTCGGTAGACATCACCCTGCAGCATGACCCTGAACGCCCCGACTGGCTGCTTATTCAAGTACGCGACCATGGTCCTGGCGTGCCAGACGATATGTTGACGAAATTATTTGAAGCCTTCGTGCGCGTCGGTGATGCCCGCGACAGGGAGAGCGGGGGGTATGGCCTGGGATTGGCAATCGCGGAACGCGCGATACACCTGCACGGTGGCGTAATATCCGCAAGCAATGAACCCAATGGCGGGCTCAATGTGCGCATTCGCCTACCGCTTAATCAGGCCAAATAAACGCTGGCATTGAGCATCTGGAGAACAGCGCATATTTTACTACTTAGGTGCTAAATCCCCTATTGCGGCATAACTGACGTGCATATTCATCGTGAACGCCAACCGCGAGGTATCGCCTTAAACACTGATTTTTCTTGTGGCAGCTCTTCGAATAATTGAGCCTTTATTGCTCAACTTAGAGCGAATCAACTCAGGGAAGGTTCAAGGACCAGAGACTATCCGTGAGCACCCCCTACTCCCACTTAATTGGGAACGATCCAGTTTTTCAAATCAGCATCAATGACTAACTTATTGGCGCAGGCAGCAATACCATGTCCAGGCATTTCTTCAAAAATCTGAATTCCCTGCCACTATATAATTTCAATGCTACCTGTAGATCTTCGGGTTTGAATGCACCGGCTATACGTGTAATCTCAGGTCGCCTTGCACCCACCTCTACCGCCACTACCTGCCAGGTGCGCGCCATCTCTGCGACTTCACGGATAATCGTGCGTACCTGTTTGGCACTGAGCCCAAAATAACCGACTGTATACTGCAGCATTTCCGCCGAACAAACACTTTCGTCAAGGTCGATATTCGTAGCCAGGATTCGTGCCTTCACACATCGTCGGGCAACCCAGAGGGATGGATAGCTTCGCCTGGCTCATTCCAGACCCGCTGTTGCGCATTGCCCGTCCGGTGGCTCGATCTGCAGCGTGGTGTGATTGATTTCGAAGCGATCGTGCAACAACTGCTCGATGGCGACTCGAAGGACCTCGGTATCACGCAACGGTTGATCCTCCAGCACGATATGCCCCTCGAAGTGGATGTCGTGTTCGGCCACCTCCCAGAGGTGGATGTGGTGAACGCCCTCGACACCGGGCACGGCCAGCACGGCATCGCGTACCTCAGCCAGCGACATGGTACGGGGCACGGCCAGCAGAAACATGTCCAGAGATCGCCACAGGATCTGCAGGCTCTCCTTGAGTACGTACAGCCCGATCAGTATGGTCAGCAGCGGGTCGACCCAGTAGACACCGTAGAAGGTGATGGCAAATCCGCCGAGAATCACGCCAATGCTGGAGACTGCATCGGAGAACAGGTGCAGGTAGGCGGCCTTGAGGTTCAGGTTCTGTTTCGAGCCACGATGCAGCAGCCAGGTGCCAATCACGTTCGCCACCAGCCCGATGGTGGCAACCGAGGTCATCACCACACCGCCAATGGGATGCGGATCGTTGAAGCGATCCCAGGCCTCGGCGAACAGGTACAGACTGATCGCCACCAGCGCACCAGCATTGATAACCGCCGCCAGTACCTGGGCGCGTTTCAGGCCGAAGGTGTGCTGCTCAGTACGCGGACGGGCGTCGAGCCGGATGGCGATCCAGGCGATGATCACGGCGATACCATCGCTGAAATTGTGCAGGGCATCGGAGATCAGCGACAGGCTGCCTGAAATCAGGCCGCCGATCACCTCTGCGGCGGTGATGACGAAATTCAGCCCGACCACGATGGCAAGACGAAAGCCGCTTTCCGGGGCGCCATGAGAATGCTTGTGACTCATGAACGGCATTCCTCACGTTCCAGGTGGTTCCGTAGCAACGATTCGAGTTCCTCGATGGAAACCAGGCTCTCGGTCAGACCACAACTGTTCATGTTGATCTCACCATGATTTCTCTCGCGGATTTCAGCACGGGCCTGGTCCCAGTTGTACCGCTGGATCTGTTGTTTCGATCAGCGGTCATAACCGGAACAGGGGATGCACACATGCTTCTCACCCACCACCCGGAGATACGCCTTGGCCACCAGTTCCCCGCAGGCGTCACAGGGCACGAAGCCCATGATCTCCGGCAGCCAGTCCTCGTCCCATTGGAAGATCTCTTCGATGGTCATGATGTCCGTTTCTGGTGCATTCCATACCAGGTCCACGAGTTCCATTTGCTCGGCCTCCGGGATCTCGTCCGGCATGACGCCCATGCCGCGTTTCTTCATGAAGGCGGACTCGGCGATCCTGGGCTGCAGGGTCGGCTTGTAGCTAATGCGTATCGCCCGGTTGCTGGCCTTCTCGATCAGGGTCAGGCCCAGCTTGCCCAGGCCGGCCTTGCGCAGGTTGCCCTTGCCCACGGTGCAGCCGGTGGCGCACTGCACGCCGTCGGCAAAACACATGCCACCGTGGTCGTCGCCGATCTCCACCACGGCCGCCAACTGGCTGCCGCCGGAGCGCCTGACGCCGAGGGTGCGCAGGGCGGCCAGCCCCATGCGCAGGCCGCTGATGCTGGCCCAGCAGCGGTGGCCGTGGAATTTGATCATCTCGTTGAGTTGGGTTTTGTCGTCAATCATGTCGATTCTCCTCAAATGTTCAGTTCAACAATCCGTGCAGCAGCTTGGCAGCGACCGCCAGCAGGACGATGCCATACAGCTTTTTCACCCAGCCCGGCCTGGCCTTGTTGGCCATGAACCAGGCGCCGAGTTGTGAGCCAACAACGACGGCGGTGATTGTCAGTGTGGCAAGCACCGGGTCGATGTGCCCCTCGGCCATGTGTCCCAGGAAACCGGAGAAAGAGGAAAAGGTCACGATAAAGGCGGTGGTCGCGGCCGCCTCCTTGGTGGGATAACCCATCTCCATGAGCATCGGGCCGATGATGAAGCCACCACCGAGCCCCAGCAGGCCACCGATGAAGCCCGCGAAGCCGCCGACCACGGCGCCGATGGCCATGCGTTTGCGCGCTGGCATCTTCCGGGTCGGCTCGCCCCGCCCCGAGGTCATCAGGGTGCGTAGCCCGGCGACAATGACGGCAATGGCGAACAGCAGCAACAGGGTGTCGCGCGGCACATAGCTCACCGTCCAGGCGCCTACGGGGGCCAGTACCAGGGCGGCCAGGGCGGCCGGCATGCCGCCACGGAAATCCACCAGCCCTTCGCGGGCATATCGAGCAAAGGCCAACAGCGTGTTGAGCCCGTTGAGCAGCAGACCTATCGGAATAGCAACCGTCTTCACCGGCAGGGACAGCCAACTGAGTATCGGCACATACAACATGCCTCCGCCGAGCCCCAGCATGGCAAACAGGAAGGAGACGGCGAAGATCAGGCCGGTGGCGATGGCATAGGTTTGAATAGTCAGTTCCATGGGCCTATCCCCCTCGGGGTCTGCCAGCGGCGACGCAACTTGTCCTGGATCGCCGGTGGCTTGTTAACGATGTCAGTCCTGGGCGTCTTGCGGACCACTTTTTCGGTGGCCGAACCCGGCAGAGTCCCGGATGGCGCCCCGCGCCCGTGAGATCCCATGACGATGGCCGCCGCATCTTCGCTGAACGCCGCAGGGATACTGCCGTGCCATAATTCTGTTTGCAGGCGGTCTTCGTACTCGACCAACCCGGGCAGGCCGAGATCGGCCACATCGATCGGATCGATCATGTGTACAAGGATCCACTGCCGCGTCCGGTTGCATGCGCACTGTACTGCATGCTGCAACGCATTCTCCGATCCGGTTGAAAAAACGACTGGTACCAGTGCCTTTTTCATGTACCTGCCGCCTCAGGAGCCCCAACCGGAGCAGGGAATACAGACGAAATCGCCTTCCTCCGTGACGCGCAACTTGTTGACAAAAGTGACTTCACCACATCGACTGCAGCGCCGGGTCTTGAAGGTGCCCCTGGCCTTCGGTGGCTCGGTCTGCTGAACCTCGCCAATCTCGAGGAAATTTTCTTCCGCTAGCCCCAGTATTTTTTCGACCAGCGGGTCAACGACCTCAGCAGGAATATCCTGGGGCTCGATGCCCCTGGCGCGCTGCTGAACGAAGGGCGAGTTCAGGGCGCCTTCGAAAAACTCTGGCCTGAGCGACACCCGTACCGAGCGCCCGGTACGGGTGTCGATGAGCGTGAAAGCCATCTTGTTGTAATACAGCTTCTGGATATTTGATTTTCCGTAGGTGCAGCCGGTCGCGGTCATGATACCGTCCAGGAAGCAGCCAGCCGCGTGCCCCTTTCCGGTTTCCGAGATGACCATCAGCTCCTTGTTCCTGGCGCGCTCGACGCCCAGCACCTGCATTGCAGCCAGTCCTGCACGCAGTCCCATCGGCATGGCGGGGCATTTGTGGCCATGAAATTTCATACCGGTCTCGAAGTATTCCTGTAATGTGGAAGTCATGATGTTTTCTCCTGTTAATAGGCAATTACAACCCAGAGGCGGATCAGTTCAGCAAGAGATCCCTGGCCTTTCCGTAATTCAACCGGTGCATCAGCCCAGAGAACACCAAGGCGACAGTAAACACCGGCAAGATGGCCAGGATGTACGTGTCGGCAGACTGCGGCATGGTGTTTCCCTTCTTGTCTTCTCTGTTATTGAAGACGAAGGAAGGCACTAAAAGATGCAGCGCCCACGAATCGATGACTCGAGCAATCGATTCGTTGCAGCCGAATGAGGACATGCACCACTTTCGGTGCGTTAGAAAAGGATGGGAAAGGCTATTACGACAACTTAATCCTTGTCCGTGCGGGGCACGAAACAGCATACCTGCCCGGCCTCATCGAACCTTACCTGGCAGGCTGTCTTCAGATGCTCGCCCAGCCGTCGGCGCGCCCGCTGTAGTCGGGATTTTGCGCCGGGCAGGCTGAGCCCCATGAGACGGGCGAATTCGGCCTGGGGCAGGCCCTCAAGATCGCACAGGGTAAGCGCTTCCCGGTCTTCCTCCGGCATCTCCGAAAGCGCTCTGGGCAGGCATGCAGTGAGGCTTTCCAGTGGGGCGGGCTCTTCCTCTTTGGCGGGAATCTCAGGCGGAAGTTCCCCCAGTAACTTGTGGGTGCGCAGATGATCGATGAGCCGGTTGCGGGTCACCCGGAACAGCCACGCGCGGGGATTGGTCAGTTCACAGAAGCTTCCACCCTCGGCGAGGGCCTTGAGAAACACGTCCTGCAGCAGGTCATCTGCCAGTTGTCGGTCACCGGCACGCTGGATCAGGAAGGCGCGAAGTTCCCCTTGGTGACGGTCCCAGGCGGCGAGCAGGCAGTTCATTGGTCCTGGCCAGTTTCCGGTAGCCTGAACGAGAGAAATGCCGCCGACCACCATGGGCTGCCCTCGAATCCCTGGGGCTGACAGGCCCGCCCCGACAGCACAGTGCCCGCCAGTCGCCCACCCGCATTCGCCATGGAGTAGCCGCCGACGTTCATCAACACCTTGCCATGTATCCACTTCGCTGCCTGGGAGCCCATGTCTTTCATGACCGAAAGCAGACTGAGGCCCTTCCCAGACAGGTAATGCCCAGTGCGGAGCAACAGATAGGGATTGGTGTTCGATGCATCGATGGAGGCAGCAGCCTCACTTTGAGTTATCAACTGTATAAAGGCGTCTGAAAAACCCAACGGTGTGTCAATGGTGAGAGTCACTGGACCGGATTCCAGGGCACCCAAAGCACCCGCAGTTCAAGTTCCCTGATACCATGTCGGCCTCAATTCTCATCTTATGGTATCGATGTTTTCTACCTTGCTACAAGCAATAAATACCCTGGAAAATACCATGCCCAGGAGTACCCATTCCAGCGTTTGCTATGCAGCATCTCCGCGAGCCGAAGCAACTTCACTACGCCTGACCCTAACGACCCTCACCTTCTTTGACTATCGGCCGGAATCGAATAACAAGCATTACAGGTATTACCTGAATCGTGCCTTCGACAAAAATATTTTTCATCAGACAGGCAGTTGCGTACTCCCACCGACATCCGGGCCGGGCTCGACTATGCCGCCGGCCTGGATTTCTTCGTCGGTGGCATCGCGGACAGTCAGTACATCGAGCTTAAACAGGACCTCCCGGCCGCAAAGCGGGTTGTTGCCATCGAAGGTGATGATGTCACCGCCTATCCGGGTCACCAGGAAAGTCCTGGTCTGCCCCTTGTCGTTTTCCATCAGAATGGCAGTGCCGACCTCCCGGTATTCCTCCGGAACGTTATTGATGTTTTCGATGATGACAAGGGTTTCGTCCCTGGGGCCATAGATCTGGTTGCAGTCGATCGGCACCTCGATGGAATCGCCTGCCGTCTTGCCTTCGAGTTCCTTCATCACGGCCGGCGCCAGCACTTCGTTGACGCCATGGACGTAACCCAGCGGGAACTCCACCTCAGTGAGAATGCTGTCGGTCTTCACGTCGATGACCTGATACTTCAACTCGACGTACTTGCCGTCGGTGACAACTTCTTCAATGATCTCTGTCATAGTTGTCTCGAGTTGGCTGGATGATGCAATGATGGGCGCTCCAGCGACTGGCCTAAAATATTGATGCTGCAAAGATCCTGACTTCATCTTGCTCGTAGCCTAGCACCATCCGGCCAAGCCATTCACCTTCCTTTTTGGTACTCCTGATACGGTACAGGCAGGTAACATGCTGACCGCGACGGATCAGGCCCAGGAAGTCGTAATCCGGGTCCAGGTTGCGCGTCAGCTCGCTATTGGCGAACTGCTTGCCAAGCTCCACCTCGTTGAGACCGAACAGCAGTCCATAGGAGAACTTCCTGATGAACTTGCCGTACTGTCCCTTGTTGGAATACTTGATCAGGTCTTCCCACATGGGATGGGCGATCTCCAGTATCTCTTCATCGGTATGGTCGAGAATGTTCCTGGAGTCTTGTATCTCTTTGGACAATTCAGGTGCTTCAGTCGTCGAATTCACTTTTTACCCGCCTCCAGAATCGCATTCAAAATGAAATCAACACGTGTTGACCTTCTCCGGAATGATCGGGGATCAGTGGGATCGCCGCAGATAGCCGGGATCCCGTATCTCACATTCCTGCAGGACTACTCGTTCTCACCGACAAGATGGTAACAAGGCGCCTTTTCCATGGTGTACTCGCCAGTCTCGGGATTACGACAGGATACTGTTAATACGTGCCAATTCTCATCATCCACCTTCAGCGCGTCGCCACGGTAGTAGTAACCAGGCCAACGGGTTTCCTTGCGGAACAACGTGTGTTGCATGACAGCCTCGGAGGTGAGGTGACGATGCTTCAACTCCCAGGCTCGCAGCAACTCATGAATGTCTTCCGCGGCCACCTTCTCAAGATCTTCTTCGAAGATTTTGAGTTTCTTGAGACCGATGTTGAGCAGCTTTTCGTTGGTCATGTAGTTAACGCCAAAACCTCCACAGTACTCGTCCATCAGTTTCTGCAGACGATCCAGGCCCTGGCGAGGATTGATGTAGTTGGGGTTGACCGAGCCCGCGGTGATTTCGTTACGGTAAATTCTGTAATGCTCCATCGGCTTGTATATCTCCTTCTTGCGGCGATCTATCTGCTCCTGTGAAACAACAATCCCTTCACCTTTTCCATCGTCGATATACTTGCAGGCAGCCTTGGCTGCAAGACGACCCTCGGTGAAGGAGCCGGAAGAGAATGCATGGGGGGTGCCACCGACAGCATCGCCGGCACCGAACAGACCTTCGACCGTGGTCATGCGATTATAGCCCCAGAAATACTCCGGCGGTGATACGTCCTCGGGACCCGAACACCAGGCGCCGCATCCAGTCGCGTGAGAACCCATGACATACGGCTCGGAGGTGGTCAGTTCCGGGTTCTCGTATTTAGGATCAACGTCGGTGGCCGCCCATAGCACGGCCTGGCCGACGGTCATACCCAGAAAGTTGTGCCAGCCGATTTCTTCGAGATGCGGATCCTGGAACGCTTCCATGGTGACCATGTGGATCGGACCGCGACCGGCATTGACCTCACTGATCAGCGCATGGTTACGCAAGCAGGTCGGAATCGGACGATGGGTCAGGTGCGAAGCTTCCGGATCCAGGTATTCCTTGCCGACGATCTCCTGCAGGGACGGCCACCACCTGGATTCATACTCTTCACCCAGGCCATTCTGTGTATAGGTCTTGAGGTGCAGGAAGTAGGCGCCCACGGGACCGTAACCATCCTTGAATCGAGCCAGTACGATACGGTTCTCCATCTGGGTCATCTTGGCACCGGCACCGATCAGCAGGCCGTAGGCCGAGCCCGATGACCACGGGGCATACCAGACACGACCGGCACCTTCACCAACCGAACGCGGCTTGTAGATGTTGGATGCACCACCGGCAGCGACTATGACGGTTTTGGACTTGAAGACGTGGTAGTTACCGGTACGTACGTTGAAACCGACAGCACCGGCCACGCGGTTCTCTTTGGCTTCGTCCATCAGCAGATGGGTAACGCAAATACGGTTGAAAACCTTGTCAGCCGACTTCTTCGCGGCCTCGGCGACAATCGGCTTGTAGGACTCGCCGTGGATCATGATCTGCCATCGCCCTTCACGCTGATAAGTACCGGTCTTGGGGTTGCGCATCAGCGGCAGACCCCACTCCTCGAACTGGTGCACTGCCGAGTCAACGTGGCGAGCCATATCGAACAGCAGGTCCTCGCGGACCATGCCCATCAGATCGATGCGGGCGTAGCGCACGTGGTCTTCCGGATTGTTTTCACCGAAACGGGTACCCATGTAGCAATTGATCGCGTAGAGGCCCTGTGCAACTGCACCGGAGCGGTCGATGTTCGCTTTCTCGGCGATGACGATCTTCTTGTCCTGGCCCCAGTACCTGGCTTCAAAGGCAGCACCGGTACCACCGAGGCCAGCACCAGCAACCAGGATGTCAATATTATCTTCGACGATAGTCTTGTAAGCCATCAGTAGTACACCCCTACTTTCATCTTTAGACCATTGGACTCGAGAGTGTGGATCCCACCGTCATCAAAGCGAATGTATTTGGGCTCGTTGTACAGCAATTGGCTGTCGCGCTGTTCCTGGCTTGGAGCTGGTACTTCACGTAATTGCGGCTGCCCCGTACCCCAGGGCTTGGTCGTGATAGGCGCCAGCAATTCCATATCTTTTTTGCCGTTGCGGAATTTGATACGCCAGGCGATGACACCTTTCTCCTCATCGCGCTTCACGCGTACCGAGTGGCCCAACGGAGCGAAGTCTGCGTACCCGCGACAGTCGATTGCCTGATGCGGGCAGGCCTTGACGCAGGAGTAGCACTCCCAGCACATGTTGGGTTCGATGTTATAGGCACGACGAGTTACCTTGTCGATATGCATAATGTCTGACGGGCAGATATCGACACATTGACCACACCCGTCACAACGCGTCATGTATACAAAAGTTGGCATTATAAATACTCCTTTACTTTTGACAGCTGATCAGTAATGACAAGGGGGTTCGCGGTTGATGCCGGGTCCCATGTTGGGTGGATTGGTGCCCATATATTCCGGGATATCCGGAAATTTTGCCTGTACGGCCGGATCCGTCAGATCGTAATCAACAGGCAGATTCTCTCTCGAACCATCTGCCATGATGCATTTCTTCTGGTACGCCGCAGCAGGTTTGAAGAACATGTGCGCAAACTTGGACCAGAAGACACTGCCGAACAGTATAGTGCTGCATGCAATGAACAGCACGAAGAACAGCATGTTCAGTGAACCGCCACCCAGGGTAGCCGACCACAGCAGAGCGAAAGTGGGCATGGTGATCAGGCCTACGATGAAGATGTCGCCGCGTCCGTTGAAGTTGTACCACTTAACACCTTCAGCAGCGACATCGACGCGAATGAAGAACCAGAACCAGTAACCACCAATACACAACAAAAGAGCACCCAGGTGCCAGAGAACGGGCCAGATACCCGCAGCGGCTTCCGTTGCGTAACCGAAAATCAGAACCGCGGTGCTGGCAACAAAGATGACGAAACCGTACATGGTGAACAGGTGTGATATACGGCGGGTGGTCCTTTTGAACTCCGAAGAGGTGAGCACTTCGTTAACAACAGTCTGCATCGCAAACGATACTTTTTCGCCACCACTCAGGGTGCGCTTCGCATTTTTCTGTGCTCTTTTTGCATTTTCGAAAAAATACCGGGCGCTCTGTTTATGCATCATGTCCAGGAGAGTCCCCCCAATCACCAGCACGACCATAAGGATGACGTAACCTTGCATTATGGAAGAGGAAATAGACATTGAAAGTTCGTAGAATGGATTGGTGGCAAGCATGTAAATATCTCCTCGGTTGCTTTCTGGCTGCTGAGCAAATATCAATCGAAAAACTGTAGCACGTCACAATGCCAATTTTTGCATGTGTTTTTATCTGGCATAACTATAGTTTATAGATATGGGCCGGGACAGCGAGCGCCTGGCCAGGGTGGATACTGGACCCGCACCCAAGGCCGACTTCTCCGACTGTTGCCGGATTGCTGAACACGCTCACTGTGCGTTCTCGCGAATTCGCAACACCCGCTTAACGGGCTCCAGGTCATTGTATTGGCTGAGTGCAGGCCGGAGTCATTCGCATCAAATGCACGAATCCAGAAGGTGTGAGCTGGGTAGCCTTGCAACCAGTCAGGCTTGCACGACCGTTCGGTTCATGGCCGTTTCGGCGTAGTATACCGGGCAATCTTCTGGAACGATTCCCAGATAGTTTCATACCCAACAAAACCCTTTTCAGTAGGCGCTTTTTGACGGGTTTTCAGGTAACGCGTGCTGCCCTCAGGAACCTTGGGGCGGGTTGTCGGTTGTTCGCTCATAAACCACCTCCTCGCTCGCATAAATAGAAGAGAAATCAGAACGCCGTCAATACCATGACAGCACCCATTCGCCTTTCATGGTATCGCTGTTTTCTAATTTTGACACGCGCCAAATTCCATGAAAAACACCATTGATGATGCAGACAATATTATTGATTGAATTGCTTTAGTTATTATAATTCGAGGCGTTATAAACTCCTGTCACTCCCACTCTATTATCAATAAGCCTTTTTTGACTTTTATATTCAATGGCTTATTTTTCTGCTAATTGGCAATACCATGAAAAGCACCATGCTCAGAAAATCCTTCAAAATGCTCGAAAAAAATTGCAGATTGAACACTGATACACAGCACCTTAGGCAACCTTCCGGGCTTTGACTTCCAGGTGAATGCCCTCCTGCTCCTGCAGGTAATGGATCACCGCGAACAGGTTGTGCGCTTGGGGATTCCCTTTGGCCCGAACCTACGCATGAGACTCTTGCTGGATTTGTCGAAGACTTGGGAGAGCTCTTCGAACCCGATCGTCGCATTGATCCAGTCGCGCAACACTGCTTTGCCGGTATCAACGTCGCCGGCGAGCTGGCACTCTACCGCTTCTTGGTGACCCCCACCAGCAATATACCAACCGGTCCCCGTCCTTGCCGAAGTAGATCCGATAGCCAGGGCCAAAATCAATCCGGTACTCACAAACGCCGGCACCAACACCTTTTACGTTAGAGATATTACCCTGCTCCATCCGATAGACTGCCGTCGCCACCTTGACCGCAGCGGTCACATTCAGACGATCGAACCAACTGGCAACTATTTCCTTCAGCATCGAGGTACGCTCTAACCTCTATCAAATGATCCATATAGTTGCATAGTTGTTACTTATGCAATGCCTACGCGACGATATTCTGTATCAATGCTACCGACCGAAGTAATTCCAAATAACTCTATAGCTGAGCTGGCCTAGGGCCTCCAATTCTAACCGCAAATAATTCTTGACTCAGTAGTCGACTACAAGGTTTATACTTCTGCAAAATAGCTGACAGGCAGTGGGCCGCAGCAATCAATCCACCGGAGTCAAATCATGGAAAACCTAACCATTGGCAAATTGGCCAGGCAAATGGGCATTGGGGTGGAGACCCTACGTTATTACGAACGCAGGGGACTCGTCGAACCTCGGAGCCGTACCGGTTCCGGCTACCGACTGTACGACAACGACGCCCGTCGACGCCTGCGTTTCATCCGCCGCGCCCAGACACTCGGCTTCTCACTGGACGAGGTGTCAGAGCTACTGTCATTGAGCGATCGACCCGGCGAGTCCGCCGAAGAAGTAAAACGCCTCGCCCGGGAGAAAATTGAAGACATCGAAATGCGGATCCTCGATCTGGAGCGCATGAAGACAGCGCTGTCAGAACTGGAGGAACAGTGCCCCGGTCACGCAGGCACCACTGCTGAATGCCCTATCCTCGCCGCGCTGAACCTGGGTGGTACCGGGTATGACGACGGAGGTGAAGCATGAAACACCTGGAAATCGGCATTGAAGGAATGACTTGCGCCTCCTGCTCGGCAAGGGTGGAAACCGCATTATGCAAGCTCAACGGTGTCACCGATGCGCCGGTTAACCTGGCCACCGAGCGCGCAAGCATCACCTTTGACGAATCAATCCTCACGCCCGAAACTCTCGTCGACACCATAAGCAAGGTGGGCTATACGCCGGTTATCGACGAGCTTGAGATAGGCGTCAGTGGAATGACCTGCGCCAACTGCTCGGCCAGAGTAGAGCGTGCCCTCAATAAGTTGCCCGGGGTCATCGAGGCGAGCGTCAATCTTGCGACCGAGAGAGCCTCGGTACGCTACCTACCCGCTACGGTGGGACCCGACGATATCGCCCGCATCATCGAGGAAACCGGTTACGAGCCCCGCCCCCTGGATGAAGGTGATGTCGAAGCGCGCGAGCAGGCCATTCGTGAAGCGAGCCGCCGGGCCATGCAGCGCGATCTGTGGATCGCGGCCGCGCTGACCCTCCCCGTCTTCGTGCTGGCCATGGGTTCTCACTTCGTGCCCAGTTTCCAGAGCGTGTTGACCTCCCTGGCGCCACAGGATCTGTGGGATTGGGGCCAGGCGCTGCTCACCACGGCGGTGATCGTCGGTCCCGGGCGGCGTTTCTTTCGTCCCGGCTGGATCGCCTACCGTCATCTCTCACCCGACATGAACAGCCTGGTGATGACCGGGACCGGTGCCGCCTGGGCTTACAGCATGCTGGTGCTATTGCTCCCCGGAATCTTTCCGCCGGATGCCCGCAACCTCTATTTTGAATCGGCGGCCGTGGTCCTTACCGTGATCTTGATGGGCAAATACCTGGAGGAGTTGGCCAAGGGGCGCACGTCTGCCGCCATACGTAAGCTGGTGGGACTGCAGGCGAAGACCGCCCGTGTACTCCAGAACGGCATAGAGAAGGAATTACCGGTTGCGAAGGTACGACCTGGCGACCTGGTGATAATTCGACCTGGTGAGCGGATCCCGGTGGATGGCGAGGTGCGAGAGGGCGAAAGCTATGTGGACGAGTCGATGCTTACCGGCGAGCCGGTGCCTGTATCCAAACAACAGGGAGATCAGGTGGTCGGTGGCACAGTGAACCAGCATGGTCAATTGCGGATAGCGGCTACCCAGGTAGGTAAACACACCGTGCTGGCGCAGATCATCCGCCTAGTCGAGCGGGCCCAAGGCTCGAAGCTCCCCATCCAGGGCCTGGCCGACCGGGTGGTGCGCATCTTTACGCCAGTGGTCATCACCATCGCTGCGATCACCTTTCTGGCCTGGCTCGCGCTCGGCCCGGATCCAGCCATCACCCTGGCTCTAGTGAGTGCTGTTGCGGTGCTGGTGGTGGCCTGCCCCTGTGCCATGGGTCTGGCAACACCCGCCGCCATCATGGTGGGCAGCGGGCGGGCTGCGGAACTGGGCGTACTCTATCGCAAAGGTGAGGCATTGGAGAGCCTGTCCCACGTCGACACCATCGTCTTCGACAAGACCGGCACCTTGACTGAGGGACGCCCCCAGCTCACCGACCTAGAGCTGGCCGACGCCGATCCAGACGCGATGTTGCGGTTGGCCGCGGCCGTGGAGGCCGGCAGCGAGCATCCTCTTGGGGTGGCTATCGTCGCCGCAGCTCGGGAGCGTAACCTCGACCTGCCGCCTATCGAAGCCTTTCAAGCGGTTCCGGGATTCGGCGTCAGCGCGCAGGTAGAAGGGCTTCGTATCCTGATTGGTGCAGCACGTTATATGGAGCGCGAAAACATCGGGATCGGCGACCTGGAAAAACCCGCGGACGACTACGCCGCCAACGGCAAGACCCCCGTATTTCTCGCGGTGGATGGTGTTGCACGGGCGGTGCTGGCGATCGCCGATCCGTTGAAGACAGAAGCGACGTCGATGGTGTCGGCGTTGCACGACCGTGGAATACAGGTGGTCATGATCACCGGCGACAGCCGTAAGACCGCCGAGGCCATTGCGCGCCAGGCCGGTATCGAACAGCTACACGCGGAGGTTCTGCCCGACGGCAAGGCAGCTGCGGTCCAGAGCATGCAGGCACAAGGCAGGAAGGTCGCCTTCGTGGGCGACGGCATCAACGACGCGCCCGCCCTGGCTCAGGCGGAGGTCGGCATCGCCGTGGGCTCGGGCACAGACATTGCGATCGAGGCGGCGGATGTCACCCTCACCCGCGGCGATCTGAGCGGTGTCGTCACTGCCCTGGACGCAGCCCGGCGGACCCTGTCCACCATTAGAGGCAATCTGTTCTGGGCCTTCATTTACAACATTCTGTTGATCCCCGTGGCCAGCGGGATCTTCTACCCGGCGTTCGGTCTGCATCTTAATCCGATGGTAGCCGGCCTGGCGATGGGGCTTTCCAGTGTCTTCGTGGTCGCCAACAGCCTGCGATTGCGGCGCCTGCGCCCCGCCCGTCTCATGGGTACAAAGATGCCCGCAGCGCAGTCATCGGAGCAACCAGGCCCAGACGCGAGCCAGGTCACCCTCGAAGCACCAGCAAACGTCGCAAATATATCGTAGAGGTAACGACAATGAATACGAAACTGAAAGTGAGTGGTATGACCTGCATGCACTGCGTGGGCGCAGTAAAAAAGGCCCTGGAGCAGCTGTCAGGCGTCGATACAGCGGAGGTCAACCTGGAGCAGGCGCAGGCGCTTGTCTCCGGGACTGCCGATGTGTCGACCATGGTTTCAGCCCTCAAAGAAGCGGGTTACAGCGCCGAAGCAGAGTGATCTCGACGGCCGCCACGAATTCGTACGATCCGTGGCGGCCTGTCAGGCATCTTCGGAACTAACTGCAGGCGTTTACCGACGCGACTCATGCTTAACATCAACTGTTCACAAATCCCAATACGGATTATCCGAAATACACTCAGCGAAGTACTCGACAAATGCCCGTACCGTGGGGGATAGATGTCTGCGCTGTGGATAAACAAGGTAAATCGAGATATCCAGTGTCTCATAGTTAGTAAGAACCTGCTTCAACCGTCCTGACTGAACGTCCTGACCAATAACGAAGGTGGGTGTTCGTGTAATCCCGATTCCGCCTAACAAGGCTTCGCGGAGCGCAAGTGAACTTCCCCCGTTAGAACGGACACCTCAACCTAACGAGGTGGACTTGCTCCGATTCCGTGGACACTCAGCCTAGTTTTACCATTAGAAAATGGTACTAACTGCTTGCAGATGCCTGCCAGTGCCAGATGATGCCAGACAGTAATGCGGGTAAGTTATTGGTTTTGTGGGCTGACGACGTCTTGATGCCTGTTAGTGCCAGTCAGTGCCAGATCTGGCCTACTCCCACTCGATGGTGCCCGGCGGCTTTCCGGTGACATCGTAAACCACCCGCGA
>CBDUHN010000015.1:0-60853 GCA_965367295.1 uncultured Gammaproteobacteria bacterium
CAACAAAAACGCATCGTCGCCAAAATCGAAGAACTCTTCTCCCATATCGACGCCGGCATCGAAGCCCTAAAAAAAGCCAAACAACTCCTCAAACAATACCGCCAATCCGTCCTCAAAGCCGCCGTCACCGGTGAGCTCACCAAAGAATGGCGCGAGGCAAACAAGGACAAACTCGAACCCGCCTCCCAACTACTCGAACGCATCCTCAAAGAACGCCGCCAAAAGTGGGAAGAACAACAACTCGAACAATTCAAAGCCAAAGGCAAAATGCCTAGGGATGACAAGTGGAAGGAGAAGTATAAAGAACCGGAAACTGTTGATGTCGAGCCGTTTGATATTCCAGATGAATGGCGCTGGGTTTCATTGGATACGTTTTTACAAAATATTGAGGCAGGAAAAAGCTTTAAATGTGATGAAAGGCCACCGAATGATGGCGAGACGGGAATTGTAAAAGTAAGTGCTGTAACCTGGGGTGAGTTCGATTCGAATGAAAGTAAAACGGTTTTAGACAAATCAAAAATTAATCCAAATTATAGGATTGAGGAAGGTGACTTCCTATTTAGTAGAGCAAACACGATTGAGTTAGTTGGTGCTTGTGTGATTGTTAAGCATGCGGACAAAGACTTACTGTTGAGCGATAAAATTCTCCGTTTTGTGATGCCAATTGAATGGAAGGAATGGGTTCAGCTATGTTTGCGCACACAACATGGAAGAAGCGAGATGGAAAGCCTGGCAACTGGTAATCAGGAGTCTATGAGAAATATAGCGCAGGGAAATATTCGAAAAATTAGAATCCCCTTAATTCCAGATGAAGAGCTAACTGAGATATCAAGTCTAGTTGTTCAGAAAATAGATGCGATTGTGCGTATGGAAATTGAATTAAATACACAATTAGCAAATGCAGAAAAAAACAAACAATCAATATTGGCTTCAGCATTTTCGGGTAGTTTAGGCTTTTGATCTTGGCTTCGAAAGAAACAGAGGAATAGGATGGCCACAGAATTGGAGGGTACGTTGCTTAAAACAATAACGATACCAGGAGTTACCATTATTTCCGATAAATTTGGAGAGAACGTCGTTTCTCGTTTAGCAAATAAATCAACAACAGTCGAGGTAGAGATTTCTGATAGTGAATTTTCAAGTTTTTATCAATTAAGAACAGGGTTATCAGCTCCTTTTGATGAAATTTACCTTAAGAAGCCCAGAACAAGGCTACGTGATCATGAAGGTAAATATTGTTTGAAAATTCAAGATGGGACTATGTTGGAAGATCTTGACGAATCAACGAAACTTCAGTGGATCGAGAATCCTTTGAAAGATTGCACGTCTTCACCTAATGAAATTGTTCGGAGTTGGTTAGGTAAGTTTGAGTTTAAAGAAGATCTACCGGAAATTAATCAGTTAGGATTAAGAAAACCTCAATTAGGTGCTTTACATGCAATATCAGCCTATTTTGCAACTGACCAAATGCTTGAACCAGCAACAGTCGTACTACCAACTGGTACAGGTAAAACTGAAACCATGTTGGCAACATTGTTATATCAACGCTGCGAGAAGGTTCTTGTAATAGTGCCATCGAGTGCGTTGAGAGATCAGATATCAAATAAATTTACTACTCTGGGTTATTTGCAAAACCTTGGTGTTGTCGGGTTTGATCTAAAAATGCCCTATGTTGCGAAAATCACTAAGGGTATACATTCTGCTGAGGTATTAAATAGTCTAGTTGAAAACTCAAATGTCATTATTGCTACAGCATCAATTATCAATTCGTCAACCTCAGAAATAATTGATCTATTGTGTCAGAATTGTTCACATCTATTCATTGATGAAGCGCATCATATTTCCGCTAATACATGGATAAAGATTCGAGATCGATTTGAGGATAAACGAATCATCCAATTCACAGCTACCCCTTTTCGAAATGATGGAAAGGCATTGGGTGGAAGAATTATTTATAACTATACAATGGGTGAGGCTCAGCGTGCCGGTTATTTTATGACCGTTAATATGCAGCCTGTTGAGGAATATATTGAGGATCAGGCAGATTCTGCAATTGCACAAATCGCGGTAGATAAACTCAGAGAGGATATGGCAAATGAATTGAATCATTTGTTACTGGCGCGAGTAAGCTCAAAAATTAGGGCTGAAGAGGTCTTCGAAATATATCAGGATATTGCTCCTGACTTGAACCCAATAATGGTTCATTCCGGTCATTCAAATGCTGTCGTAAGAGAAAAACTAAATCAACTACATACATTTGAATCAAAAATTGTTGTTTGCGTCGATATGTTGGGTGAGGGATATGACCTTCCGAATCTAAAAATTGCAGCAATCCACGATCATCACAAAAGCCTTGCTATAACGTTGCAATTTATCGGTCGTTTTACGCGCACTGATAGGAATCAAAATATTGGTGAAGCAACAGCTGTAGTTAATATCGCTGATCCAGAGATAGAGAATGAGCTGAAACAGCTTTATTCACAAGGTGCAGATTGGGATGTTGTTCTTCGTCGACTGTCAGAAAGAAGAATACAAAAAGAAGTAAGGCTACAAGAAATCGTTGACTCTCTCAAAACAGATGGCGATTTACACAATGTAATTTCGCTATGGAATATCAAGCCTTCATTATCCGCGATGCTGTTTACTACTCAATGTGATAACTGGAACCCACATGCATTCATTACTGATCTACCTAAGTTTGATGAACACTGGTATGCAATTTCTGAAGAAGAGAAATTATTGGTTGTTTTAGCGATAAATTCAACGCCAGTCAAATGGGGGACGTACAAGGACTTAAGGGATATAAACTATAAATTGTTAATAGCCTATTGGAACCAGGAAAGAAATGCGTTAATTGTTTTCTCAAATGATTATGATGTATTTCGTGTAGTCAGGCTGGCAAAAAACATATGTGGAGAAGATGCAAATGTCTTTTCTGGTGAGCGTATTTTTAATGTATTTAATAATATCGAGTATCCATTAGTGAGAAATCTTGGTGGATCTCAAATTGGAGCAATAAGCTTTACTCAGTTTTTTGGTCCAAACGTTACAGAAGGGCTTGGGCGAATAGAACAGGCAGAACTTAATCTAAGTAATATCGCCACAATGGGATATGAGGATGGTAATAAGGTATTGTGGGGTTGTTCAGAAAGGAAAGGGAAAATATGGTCACCACAAGCATGTGATTCGATCTCAGATTGGTGTGAGTGGGTAGATTATGCTTGGGATAAGATTTTGCAAGGTGGTATTGAGCAGGGAAACATAACACGCGACTTCTTGAAGCCAGAGAAAATCACTTCACGATATGAGCAGTTTCCTGTGTCTGTTCAGTGGGGTGAGTATATTCAATCATCATATGAAGATACTGTTAAGATTGTATTTGGGACTGTGGAAATACCATTTTACCAGGTTGATTTGTCAATAGATGAACCTTCAGAAACGGGACATTTAAGAATAAAAATTAGCTCAGACAATGAATTTTCTGTTTATGAACAGAGATTAACTGAACAGTCTCCATACTTTGAATATGAGCTAGTTGAAGGTAATCCCATTGGTGTAATTCGGGGCCGTAAGGAGTTGCAAGATTTTATTGAGTATATGAATACAGATCCGATCTATATTAATTACATAGATGGCTCGTTTTCTTATAACTGTTTCCTAATTAGAGTGACTGATGCTATTGGCTCATATCCAGCAGATGATTTAGAAGTTGGTGATTGGAACGGAATAAATATTCAAAGTGAGTCAATGGGTAAAAATGGACATCAGGATACTGTTCAGTATCGTTCTTTTGAACGAATAGTAGATGATTATGACATCATTATAAATGATGATGGTAGTGGTGAAGCAGCAGATCTCGTGGCTTTAAAGCTAGAAGATAATGAAATCGTTTTGGAATTGATTCATTGCAAATACTCTTCTTCGGCAAATCCGGGTGCTAGAGTAGGTGATCTCTATGAAGTATGTGGACAGGCACAAAGATCCATTAGATGGAAGCATATGGGGTTTATGACTCTCTACAAAAGAATTAAGCATAGAGACCAACTCTGGAGAGATACTGGGAATTCACGCTTTTTGAAAGGTTCTATTTCAGATCTAACAAATCTAAAAAACAGATCAAGAAGAATACCAATAAAATTCAAGGTCACTATTGTTCAGCCCGGCGTGAGTGCAGCGCAAGCCAACCAAGAAATGTTACGCCTACTAGGTAGTACAGCACAGTATATTAAGAAGACAACAGAAGCAGATTTAACAGTCATCGTATCGGATTAAATATCGATATTTGTTTCATGCAAACAAATATAAGTTGAGTAACAAATTAATAATGAGCACATCAGAAATAGTAAACAAAGTCTGGAACTACGCCCACGTTTTACGTGACGATGGCGTGGGTTATGGAGATTATGTCGAACAGATCACCTATTTAATCTTCCTTAAAATGGCCGATGAGCGTGAGAAGGGTGGAATTCCCTCACCCCATCCCTCTCCCAGTGGGAGAGGGGGAGTTGGTGTGCCCAAGAAATTCGCTTGGGCAAGCTTAGTTAGATTGGATGGTGATGATCTGGAACTGCAATACCGCCATACCCTGGAAAACCTGGGTAAACAGGGCGGCATGTTAGGCACTATCTTCCGCAAGGCACAAAACAGGATCCAGGACGCCGCCAGGCTGGACGCCTGATCAAGATGATCGACAAGGCGCAGCGGCCCGTCTCGCCGGGTGATATGAAAGGCGGTTTATCAGCTACTTGACTATACCTATCCCACTGCTATTCTTTATTCGCGAATTGCGAACAGTGAATAGGCGATGAATCTCAAACCCCAGGACATTCTGTTTCTGCTGAAGCTCGTTGCGCTAGGCGGAAAAGACTGGTCTTACAACAAGTTGGCGATAGACCTCGGCATGAGCCCAGCGGAAGTCCATGCGGCGGCCAAACGCGCGCACGCCGCCAGGCTTGCCAACAGATCCGATGGGAAAATTCACCCCGATATTAATAACGTAATGGATTTCCTGCTGAATGGCATGCAGTACGTCTTCGTTCCGGAGCGGGGAGGGTTAACACGCGGGATGCCGACTTCCTTTGCCTATGCGCCCCTGCGCTCCTGTTTTGTTCCGGATAATGAACCGCCGCCCGTGTGGCCGGATCCGGAAGGTGAGGTGCGCGGCGAGTCATTTTCGCCTTTGTACAAGTCCGCCCCGGTTGCCGCGAAGAACGATCCGGCGCTCTATGCGCTGCTGGCGCTGGTTGACGCTATTCGCGGTGGACGGGCAGGGGAGCGCGAAATCGCGAAGAAGGAATTGAAGAAACGTTTATCTGCGAAGGCAGGTAATGGGGATATGGCGGTGACGGGTAACCGGGACAGATTGGTCATTGGTGGTGTGTTGGAAGTATCGCGTGCCGCCTTGCGCAAGCTGGCGCGGCATTATCACATTCGGCGGCTGGTGCTGTTCGGCTCGGCTGCGCGCGGCGAGCTCAGGCCGGATAGCGATATCGACCTGCTGGTTGAGTTTGAAAACAGCGCTTCACCTTCGCTGGGTGGCATGGTGGAAATTCAGGATGCCTTCGTCAAGCTATTCGGTGGCCGCAAGGTGGACATGGCCACGCCGGCTATTCTCAATAACCCGTATCGGAAGCGAGCGATAGAGAAGGACATGGAAGAACTCTATGCAGCCTGAAGATCGAGACCCCGCCCATTTATGGGACATGCTGCAAGCCGCCAGGGAAGTGGATTCGATGCTGAAGCATCATGACCTGGTGGCCTTTCTGGAAGATCTCGTATTGCTACGGGCCATTGAACGTACTGTTGAAATTATTGGTGAGGCGGCGCGCCGGGTGTCGGTGACTTATCAGAATGCCCATCCTGAAATCCCCTGGCGCGGGATTATCGGTCAGCGCAATATCCTGGCCCACGAATATGGGCAGATTGATCATGAGTTGCTTTATAAAACAGTTACAGACGACATTCCTGAATTAATTGTTTTGCTTGAAAATGTATTGCCACCCCTGGAAGAAGAGTAAACGATGAGTGCATCTGAGATAGTTAACAAGGTCTGGAACTATGCCCACGTTCTCAGGGACGACGGGGTTGGATACGGCGACTATGTGGAGCAGATCACCTATTTGATCTTCCTCAAAATGGCCGATGAGCGGGAGAAGGGTGGAATTCCCTCACCCCATCCCTCTCCCAGTGGGAGAGGGGGAGTTGGTGTGCCCAAGAAATTCGCTTGGGCAAGCTTAGTTAGATTGGATGGTGATGATCTGGAACTGCAATACCGCCATACCCTGGAAAACCTGGGTAAACAGGGCGGCATGTTAGGCACCATCTTCCGCAAGGCACAAAACAAGATCCAGGACCCCGCCAAGCTGGAACGCCTGATCAAGATGATCGACAAGGAGCAGTGGTCCACCTTGCCGGCGGATGTGAAAGGCGAAATCTACGAAGGTCTGTTGGAGCGCAATGCGCAGGATGTGAAAGGCGGTGCCGGGCAATACTTTACCCCGCGCCCGTTAATCCAGGCGATGGTGGAGGTGATGCAACCCAAACCCACCGACACCGTGGCCGATCCCGCCTGTGGTACCGGCGGCTTTTTATTGGCCGCCCACGATTACATGGCGCCACAGGCCAGCTCCAAAAAAGAACAACGTCATCTCAAGGAACACGCCTTACGCGGTAACGATATCGTCGATAGCGTGGTGCGTTTATGCGCCATGAACCTGTACCTGCACGGGATCGGTGGCGATGAATGCCCGGTTACGTCCAATGATGCCCTGGCCAAGGAAGTGGGGGATGATAAGGTCGATATGGTCCTGGCCAATCCGCCCTTTGGCAAAAAGAGCTCCATTACCGTCATCAATGAAAAGTCCGGTAAAAAGGAACAGGAAAAGCTGGTCTATGAGCGCGAAGACTTTTGGGCCACCACCTCCAACAAACAGCTCAACTTCGTGCAACACATCGCCAACATGCTCAAGATCGACGGCAAAGCCGCCGTGGTGGTGCCGGATAACGTCCTCTTCGAAGGCGGCGCCGGTGAAACCGTGCGCAAAAACCTGCTGGAACGCTGCGACCTCCACACCTTGTTGCGTCTGCCCACCGGCATCTTCTACGCCCAGGGGGTGAAGGCCAACGTCATCTTCTTCGACGCCAAACCCGCCTCCAAAACCGCCTGGACCAGAAAACTCTGGATCTACGACTTCCGCACCAACGTGCACATGACCCTGAAAACCAAGCGACTGGTGAAGCGTGATTTCGATGAGTTCATCGAATGCTACAAAGCCGAAGACCGCAGCAAGCGGCGGGAGTCCAGGAAGACCGAGCGCTGGAAATCATTCACGTATGACGAGCTCGTGGCCCGTGACAAGACCAATCTGGACATCTTCTGGCTCAAGGATGAATCCCTGGAGGATACAGAGAATCTACCGCCACCGGCTGTCCTGGCGGCGGAGATCGTGGAGCAACTGGAAGCGGCGTTGGAAGAGTTTCGGAGTGTAGAGGAAGTCCTGGCGGTGTCCGGTGAGTGATCTGAAAATATTCCGCTTGCAGGGCGGGGTAAAGCAACTGCAGGGTAGCGAAGCGCCTATCGAGAAATCGCTCCAGAGTCTCATGGAGGCGAACCTTGAGATCCTTCTGGGGGTGAAATTCCTGAGAACGGAATACTCCACCGGCCGAGTGCATGGTGGTCGCATTGATACCCTGGGGATCGATGAGAATGGATGCCCCGTGATCATTGAATACAAGCGATCCACCAATGAGAATGTAATCAATCAAGGCTTGTTCTACCTGGACTGGTTGCTGGATCATCAGGCCGAGTTCAAGTGGCTGGTAATGGAAACATTCGGCCAGGAAATGGCGGATACCATTGAGTGGAGCGGGCCTCGTCTATTGTGTATCGCCGGTGGATTCACGCGCTACGATGAGCATGCGGTAAAGCAGATCAATCGCAATATCGAGTTGCTGCGCTACAGCTACTTCGAGGATGAGCTGCTGACGCTGGAACTGGTCAATGCGACACAGGCTGGTTCATCCGGGAATGTCATCTCCCCAAATCCTTCAAAAGGGCAGATGCAGTACAAGCAATTCAGTGAATATCTGCAGCAGTCCGATCAGCAACTGAAAGACCTTTTTGAGGCGGTAAATGCCTATTGCCTCAATCTTGGCGATGATGTCCAGGTCAAAACGCTGAAATTCTATCAAGCCTACAAAAGGATAAAGAATTTCGTTTGTGCCGAGGTAAGGCCCCAGCTTCAGCATGTGCTTCTCTTTTTGAAGGTGGATCCTGGTTCGGTGGATCTGGAGGAAGGGTTTTCCAGGGACGTAAGCACCATCGGGCATTTCGGTACCGGTGATCTGGAAGTCACCATTGCCAGTCTTGCCGACCTGCGAAAAGCCGAACCGTTGATCAATGCAAGTTATGAAGCAAGCTAGACAGGATTTTGAAGGTGGTGTGCTGAATTATTCATACGGGGGCTTCAGGGTTGAAATCTAAAAGACGTTCACCGCTTAAAAACAGGCCGCTACGTAGTCCGGGGCAGTCCGTATTTGAACAGCGGGATGATCTCCTCTACGATAAAATATTCGCTCCGTTCTTTGTCGTCGTAATGGCTTCTATCCTGGCGGCACTTGAATGGTGGCGCTATTACCATCCGGTTAAGCCCAATCCCGCTGTCTACACCGTCGTTGCTTTGGTATGCCTGGTTTATTTCGTATTCCGGGTATGGCGTACGTGGCCGCAGCTTCGGAACTTGCGGTTGGCCTACGAAGGAGAGAAGACCGTCGGGCAGTTTCTTGAGCGCCTTCGGGAGCAGGGGTATCAGGTATTCCACGATGTGATCGGCGATGGGTTCAACCTGGATCATGTGATCATCGGCCCGGCGGGGGTGTTTACCGTTGAGACCAAAACCTGGAGCAAGCCGGCGAAGGGCAACCCAAGAATCGTTTTCGATGGTGAGCAGATATCGGTGGCAGGGCATGCAGCCGATCGTGATCCCGTGGTGCAGGCCAAGGCTCAATCCGGATGGTTGCGAGCACTATTGGCCGAAAGTACCGGGCGTACATTCAGCGTGAAACCGGTGGTTGTGTTTCCGGGCTGGTTCATCGAACAGAAGCCCGGTGCGTTCAGGGAAATCTGGGTGCTGGAACCAAAGGCCTTGCCTGCCTTTCTGTCAAACGCACCAATGTCGCTCACGCCCGAGGATGTGAAGCTTGCGAGCTATCATCTGTCACAAATCATCCGGGCAAATGAACAGCAGAAATGAGTGATGGCATGAAAGCGGGGGATTGTCCCTGGCAGGATTGAGGCGGGGCAAACCCGTGCCTACCCTGCATGGCAAACCCCATAAGCTATTTTGATGATGCGTCGCCTGCTGCGCGCCGTCCCCTCCGCAAACCCGCTCCGCCCCCCTGAAAATATCTCTTGTACTATAGTTGTTGGGCAACTTTAGAGGTTGATCGACAAGGAAAACCCGTGCGCGTGGTCATGGCAAGCAGGGATGTCTCATGTATGAGCAGTTCTACCATCTGAGCGCAGACGCCTTTCGGCTTATCCCGGACGCCAGATTCTGTTTTTTTCACGCCGGCATGGCGCGCGCCCATGCGTACCTGGAATACGCCCTCAAGGTGGGCGGTGGATTCATCCTGGTGACCGGCCGGCCGGGGACCGGTAAAACGACCCTGATTGATGCCTTTATAAGCCGGCTCGAACGCCACAACACCATTGTCGAGAGCATCGCAGCGTGCGGGCTCGGGGCAACGGAGCTGTTGCGTACGGTGGCGTATGCCTACGGAATCGAGGCGGAGGATCTGGACAAGGTCACGCTGCGCCGGCGCATTCGACAGTTTTTCATGGAGCATCTGCGCCAGGGCAAGCGCGGGCTGCTGATCATCGATGAGGCCCAGGGCCTGTCCCACGAGGCGATCGAGGAATTGCGCCTGCTGTCGGATCTGCGTCACGGGGTGAACCCGCTGCTCCAGTTGTTCCTGGTCGGGCAGGATTCCTTGCGGGACCTGATGGGTACACCGGAGCTTGAACCGTTTCAGCAGCGGATTCTCGGCACCTGCTGCCTGGAGCCTTTGGATCTGCAGGACACCCGGGGCTATGTGCGACACCGCCTGTTGCGCGCCGGCTGGAAAGGGGATCCTGAATTCACCGGCGAGGCCATGGTTGCGATCCACCGTCAGAGCACAGGTGTGCCGCGCCATATCAACAAGATCTGCACCCGCTTGCTGTTGATGGGCTGCATCGAGGACCGGCACACATTCGATGCGGCCGACGTGGAGGCGATCGCAGCCGAGTTACACCAGGAAAAGCTGAGTCCCCTGGTGAGCCACGAGGCCGTGTTCTGCGCTGCTCCGCAGCCGCTGCCGGAACGGGAGGGCGGCGCGTTCTCCGTCGCGGAATTCGCATTGCGCGTGGACAAGGCCGTGCCTGGAGAGCGACCTGAACCGGTGCGTGCAGCAGGGCAGGTGGTGCAGCAACCCGCTGTCCGATCTTCTCCACCGCCTCCGGCTGCGAGGCAAGCCCGAAGCGAAGTGCCCGCCGTGGCGGTCAGGCGTCACCGGCGGTCACCGGCCATGCCCGGCGTTATCCGGCATGAATGGCATCGTCTCTGGCGCCGGTACGGCAACCCGCGCCCGGCGCTGCTGGCGGAGGTATACGGTGTGCTGGTGATTGTTGCGCTGTCCCTTGCCGCCATGAGCCCCTGGTTATACAGCCGCGCGGGCGATCCCGATGCGACAATCGCCGATAAATCGACCGCGTCCAGGCCGCTGGAAACGGTTTCCATGCTGAATCCGGATCCGAATCCGGGGCGGCAGGAACCGGCGCCGGCGGTTGCCGTTCCATGGCCGGCATTGGGCGGAGATTCAACGAACTTCCCCGGCCTGGATGTGACCTTGCCGGTACCCGACTTCGAAGTGGCGGAGCGTCTTCAAACGGAGTTCCCGCCATTCGCGGCGGCTGCCATTGAATTTACAGCGGAGACCACCGTTGCGAGCCCCGGGCAGCCTGCTGTGGCGCTGGAAGATCATCTTGACGTGCTTGCCGGTGACGGCGATCCCGTATCGTCTTCTGCCGGAATCGTATCCACTGCGCCTGAACCGGAACAAGCATTGCCACCGGAGGAAGTCGCGTACCCAGGCGACGAGGCAGCGGAGGTGCCCGTCCAGGTTGTGAAGCTGGCAGCGCCTCCGCAACCGGTTGTTGCGGAGGTCAGTGTTCCCTCTCCAGCAGAAGTACGGCAACGGAAACTGGATGACCTGCTTGCCCGCGGCCAGCAGGCGCTGAAGGAAAACCGTTTGCTGATTCCCGAAGGTAACAGTGCGCGATTCTATTTCCGGGAAGTTCTGGCGCTGGACCCGGGTAATGTAGTGGCACTCGATGGCATGGACGCCATCGTGCATCGTTACCTGGGTTTCGCGGAACGTGCGCTCGAACGTCACGATGAAGAAAAAACCAGGCGGTATATCGACCGTGGCCTGCGGGTCAGCCCTGACGATGAACGGCTGCTGGCGCTGCAGGGCCGCTTGAGCACCTGGCTGGCGCGGCTGGAAGCGGAAGCACTGCAAGTCAAACAGGCCGCCCCACCGACACCGGCCCCGGCTCCGTCCGTGGAGCCACCCCCAAGCCAGCCAAAGGGCTTCCTTTCGCGGTTGAAATCGTTTTTCAGCCAGTCGCGGAATCAGGATCAGGCTCATGATGGCCGGGAATAAGCGAGGCGAGGCTGGATAGCGCTGGACTGCCATAAAGCAAGGGAGCTGTCATGGGAGGCGGAGGATATCGTCCCCGGAGATCAGTAAGGAGCAATACCGGTATGCCGTCATCGCAACTGAACCAGGAGCCGCACCCGCTACCGCATGATGAACTTCCCTTTGTGGCCCCCTGTGCACAGCTGGATATGAGCGCCCCGTTGCGCTGGGTGGCGCGTGGCTGGCAGGATTTCAGGCGCGCGCCACGAACCAGCCTGTACTACGGCGGATTCATACTGCTGCTTTCCTATGTGCTGACCTTTATCACCTGGAAACTGGGCGGCTATGTGTTGATCCTGAGCCTGATGTCCGGCTTCGTGTTCATCGCGCCGGTACTGGCGATCGGCCTGTATTCCATCAGCAGCCAGCTCGAACGCGGTCTGACACCCCGGATCGGCTATTGCATCAAGGAAGGGCGCAGACACCTGGGGGATGCACTGGTGTTCTCCGCCATCCTGCTGGTGGTGGCCCTGCTCTGGGCGCGCGCCGCTTCCATGGTGCATGTGTTCTTTCCCATGGTGCATCCGGCCGGTGCGGGTGACCTGCTGCTGTTCTTCGCGATTGGCACGACGGTGGGGGCGCTGTTTACCGCGATTGTGTTCAGTGCCAGTGCCTTTTCCCTGCCCATGATGCTCGATCGCAAGGTGGATACGGTGACGGCGGTGATCACCAGCGTCAACGCGGTAGTACGCAACAAGGGTGCAATGCTGGTGTGGGCGGGCATCATCGGCCTGTCATTGCTCATCAGTTTCGCCACGGCCTTTGTGGGGCTTGCGGTGTTGATGCCGGTCATCGGGTATGCCAGTTGGCATGGATACCGTGAGACGGTGCAGGCGCAGGCATGGCCGGAAAACCGGAGGCGGTAGAGCGGCTGATCTTGCGGCTACTGCGGCGAACCACATGGGAATGGATTCGCGTCTTCCCCGACAACTACCTGCAGGTAATTCATTCGGACGATCCCGTCCCGATGCCCCCCGCCCGTGAATAACGCAGCGCCATACCCGGAATATTGACTTACTCTTTACAAGGTCTACTTTTGGGAAAGATATCCCAATTTAAGATGCACCATTTTGCATGGAAGGAGCCGTTCACATGGATGCCAATGCCCCCCGTTTTATATTTATCAAATTGATAAACAACAGGATTATTCGCGTAATGGCCCTGTTGTCCGTGCTGGGCCATGGCGCCTTTGCCCAGGCGGGCTTCAGTCTGAATGAGGCGCGCTGGGATGCGGAGCATGCTCAACTGACCGTGCGGGGGGAGGGCGATCGACGGGAGGAGGTGACGGTAGTGAATGCGAGTTCCGGCCAGGAACTGGGAGACACCGAGGTGAACCGGCGCGAGCGCTGGCGTGTGTCCGTGAACAGCCCCACCCCGGTGCCCTGCCGGGTTCGGGCTGAATCCGATGGCGAGGTGCGCGAGCGGAATGTTGAGGACCGGCCTGCCAGCTGTGACGGGGGTGGCAGTGGTGGCGGTGACGGTGGTGGTGACGGTACTGGTGGCAGCAGCCAGACACTCGGGCCGGTACAGGTGATCGGTGCCAATGACCTGGGCATGCACTGCGCCGATCTGGATTACCAGATCTTTTCCATTCTGCCGCCGTTCAATGTCGTGCATGCCCAGGTCATTGAACTGGGTAACCGCAATGCCAACCCGCGCATTCTGAGTGATGCGGATATCGGGGTGACCTACCAGGCCGCCTTCAGTCCCAATGATCCGGCGGGTGCCAACTCCATCAATACCACCAGCCAGAACATCGGCGGGGTCTTTAAATCCAGTTTCTGGCAGGCCAGTGGTCAGGCGTTGCCACCCGGTTCGCCTGGACAGGGGCAGGACTGGACCTATGGCGGGCTGGCCTACGCCCCCTTGTACCCCGGAGTGCAGGTGCTGGATGCCGTGGGTGTGGGGGCGTTTGATTTCCTGTGTGCCGATCCGGCCAATGAGCTCGGCTGCCCGAGTGCCCTGGCCCTGTTTGAGCCGATCCCGCAAGACGTCGGGATTCCGGTGCCGGACCCGGTGAAATTCTATCCCGCCAATCCGGGCGATCCACCCCTGGCCGTGCTGGGACAGCAGCGGATGCCGGGGCTTGCCAATACACCGCAGCACTTCGATCGCTATGACGCGGACCTGCCGTTCTTTGTCGGCTTTCCCTTCGGTAGCCGCCTGCCGGCGGTGAACTGGTTCGCGGCCGATGGTGTTCCCGTAATGCCGGTGGATGATGTGGGACGTCCCAACAGCTATCCACTGATGAAGATCGCGGCGGTGCACAAGACCACGGGTGCGGAACTGTCCACACTGGATATCGTCTTGCCGGTGGCCTCGGAGGCGGATTGCCAGAACTGCCACATCGAGCCGGTGGACTGCCTGGATCCCGGCTTGCCCGCGAATGTGCAGAGCGACCGGTGTAATGGTGCCGCGGTGGTACAGACCGCGTTTCAGGTGGTGACCATCGATGATGCGCCCGGTGATACCCGGCTGGAGCAATTGCTCAATGCGGCCAAGATGAATATCCTGCGCCTGCATGACGCCAAGCATGGCGCCGACTACAGCAACTGGGATGCGAGTGGCACCCTCTCCGCCATGCCCTGCAATGCCCAGGCAGACCCGGCGGATCCGAACTGCATTGCCAACCAGACCCCCGTGCAGTGTTCCCGTTGCCATTATTCACCGGCACTGGACCTGTTGCAGACGGGGCCGGTGGATGAACCGGAGCAGGGAGGTTCCGGACGCCAACAGACGCTGCATATTTCCATGTCCCGGGCCATGCATGGTCATCATGGTCAGCTACCCGCGTTTGAGGGCCAGGAGCTGTTCCCGGCCATGCCGACACCGGCGGGCCGTGATCCTGCCGTGGCGAGCGCGATACTCGAAGAAACCTGTTACCAGTGTCATCCCGGTAAGCGCACCCAGTGCCTGCGGGGCGCAATGTTCTCCGGTGGGGTGGTCTGCCAGGATTGTCATGGCGACATGGAGCAGGTCGGTAACGATTTCACCCTGCGCGTGGCCAGCCACAATCCGGGTGACTTTGTGCTCGATGGATCCCTGCGGGTGCCCTGGGCGACTGAACCGGGTTGCCAGTCCTGCCATACCGGAGATGCGCGCATGCCCCGTCACCCGGCAGGCGGCATCGTGGCGGATGATGGTATTCGCCTGTTACAGGCCTACAACACGGCGTTCCTCGATGTGCCCAACGTGGCCGAGCCGGTGAAGGTCGCCCAGCTCATCAAGTCGCCCAGCTCGCGTTTTGCGGAGAACCGGAACCTGAATGCCAACGGTGATACCGTGGATGTGCTGTATCGCCTGAGCAAGGGCCATGGCGGGGTGATGTGCGAGGGATGTCATAACAGTACCCATGCCATCTGGCCCAACCAGAATCCCTTTGCGAACGACAATATCGCCTCCGATCAGTTGCAGGGCCATAACGGAACCCTGACCGAATGTTCGACCTGTCATGGCAATGCCCGGCTTGGCTTGACGCTGGATGGCCCGCACGGCATGCATCCCGTGGGGGATGACAACTGGACCAGCGAACACAAGGAACTGGCGGAGAAAAACGGCAATGCCTGCCGCGCCTGCCATGGCAACAATGGTGAAGGCACGGTGCTCGCGCGCATGGCGGTCACCCGTACCCTGGAATGCAAGGAAGAGGAACTGCAGGCCTGCAATAACAACCGGCAGATCACCCTGACCAGGGGAACCGAGGTCAGCTGTAGCCTGTGTCACGAAAACGAGTTGTAGACGATTTCCCTTCACATTAGGGGAGGGGCGCTTCCTGCGCCCCTTATTTTTTTGTGTCTGTCTCGCCGGCCGGTATTCGGCTTACCGGCAAGCCCATCCCATTGACACATCTGAACGGTAGCCTAGTTTTAGATATAACAGACGATAATAAATATCCTTCACTTTTATTAGTGAAACAGGAATGCTACAGGCGGTTTTTCGGATGATGCATCTGTGTGGTGTAAGGCAATGCCGGCCGTCTTTCAGACGGCTGCTGGCCATCTGTCTGTGTGGCGTGGTGCTGGCTGCAGGTGCTGCGCCGCCGCCCGGTGAACCGCGTGATACCCGTGAACGCTTTGTCGAACTGGATGGCGAAATACAGGAGATCAAGGAAGAAATCCTGGCCATCAACCGGGATATTCTGCTGCTCGAGGAGTTGGTGCTCTATGCGCATGGCCAGCAATTGATCGTGCTGGTTTCGGTTGCGAAGGACAGCCCGGTACATCCTGACCGTATATCCCTGCAGCTGGACGGGCAGAGGGTAACCCATCATGTGTATACAGGTAATGAGAACGCTGCGTTGCAGGAGGGTGGCGTACACCGGCTTTATACCGGCCGCCTCGGTGCCGGTGAACACCGGCTGGAGGTTTCCGTGACGGGAACCCGGGGCCGGGGGCGGGAATTTCAGCAGCAGCAAGGCATAACCCTTACCAAGGGGCCGGATCGTCAGTACCTGGAAGTGCATCTGGGGGCGGATGAAGATTCCGCGCAACCGCGCCTGACCCTTCGCGGCTTGTAGCGTAGATGATTCATCTGTCGGTGGTGAAAAAGCCCGGTTTTCTCCGCTGGTTCCTGCTGGTGATGGCCGGCCTGAGCCTGTCGGTTCCCGCGGTGGATCAGGACGACGGGCGCTTGCAGGAACTGCTCTATGGCGAGGCCCTGTTCCATGCCCATCAGCGGGACTACCTGTCGGCCATCGCCCGTTTACAGTTGCTCGAAGAACAGGGCCTGGCGCAACCGTCATCGGTCGATGCCAGGCTGTTGCTGGCACGCATGAAACTGACCTATGGCCTGGATGTGGAGGCCGGGTTCGATTTCCATGCCGTGCTGGGCGAGGACGTGCCGGAAGCGGTCCGTAACCGTGCCTGGTATGAACTGGCCATGCGCTATTCCCACAAGGGTTATTACCAGGCGGCGGCGGAGGTGCTGGAACATGTCCAGGGTGAAATGCCGGCCGGCATGATGGGGGAGTACCAGTTGCTGCGGGCCACAGTGTGGATGGCGCTGGATCAGAATCGGCAGGCGGCTGAGGTGCTGGAGCACTGGGAGGGCGCGCCCGTGCTGGCCGCCTACGCCCACTACAATCGCGGCATCGCGCTGCTGCGGATGGGCGATCATGATCGGGCCATTGCCGCGCTTGAACACGCGGTGGACCTGCCGGCGAAGGGCGAAGAGGCGCTTGCCCTCAGGGACAAGGCGCATCTGTCACTGGGGTATGTCTTTGCCCGGATGGAACAATATGAACCGGCCCGGAAACAGCTGGAGGCGGTGCGTCCGCAGGGGCCGTTCTCGAACCGGGCATTACTGGCATTGGGCTGGATCGCCCATAAACAGGGACGCAGGCAATCCGCGCTGGTTCCGTGGCTGGAGCTGCGGGGTCGTTCACCGACGGACCCGGCGGTACTGGAAACGCTGCTCGTGGTTCCCGCGCTGCACCGCGAACTGGATGCACTGCCGGCGGCCAGCCGGGACTACGAGACGGCACTGACCACCTATACCGGCGAGTTGGACCGCTTGCAGGAGGTCAGGGAGTCCGTGCGCAATGGCAAAGCGGTGGCCCGGTTGCTGCGCGCTACGACGGGTTCCGGCCAGGGTGCCACGGGCGAGACCGGTTCCGACGATACCCGCTATTTCGGGCCCTTGCTGGCCAGCCGGGATTTCCAGGAAACGCGGCAGGGGCACGATGAACTACAGTCCATGCTGCAGCAGGTTGACGAGGGTCTGCGGAACATCGACCGGCTGGCACAGGCCACGGTACCCGCAGGCGGTGCGCCAGCCCGTGCCGCTGGTTCACCGCCGTCGGCGGCGAGGGTGGCGCCCGGTACCGCTAGCGGTGACGGCACGCCAGCCCCGCAGGGAGCGGGACCTGCGCGGCCAGGTGACGATCCGCAATGGCAACAGCAGTGGGGGTACCGGCAGGGGCCGTCCACCGACTACCCGCCAGCGGGGATTCCACCGCTGCCGGAGATCGAGTCGCCGGCGGACCGGGTGCTGAAACCCTTGCCGGAATCCGAATTCATCGGCCTGCCGGAGTCGGATTTTTCCGGTCTTCCCGCGGAACCCGAATTGATTGCATTGCCGGACTCGGAAGCGATCGGCCTGCCCGAGTCCGAAGTCATCTGGTTGCCGGAATCCGGCCGGTTCCATATGCCGGGGGAGGAAGACTATGCCTATCCGGATCGCGTCCCGGGCCATCGTACCCAGGCCGGGGAACGTCATGCCTACCCGCTGAATCGCATACTGCCTTCCTCGGGAGGCGATGCCGGGTTCGACCCCGGTGCCGTTCCGGTCGGGCAGGCCTTGCGTGAGCTGGCGATGGCGCTGGCCAGTGCCACCGAGCGGATGAGCCGGCTGGGTGACTCATGGGTGCCGGGGGCGGGGGTTGCCGGGTTAGAGGAACGCATTGCCGCCCTGCGCGCACGCATTCTCCAGCTGCGTGCACGTATCGAACATGCCATCGCCCTCTATGAAGGCTATACCCGGTCGCTGGCGCTGGATGAGCTGGATCGACGTCAACATCTGTTGGAAAGCCTGCTGGAACAGGCGCGCCTGGAACTTGCCAAGACCTATGATCAGGCCAGTGATCGTTAATGCCCGTCACAAACTGCTGGTACCGGTAACCTGCCTGGTGCTGGTGGCCTGCGCCGCCCAGACCCTGGAGCCCACCGACGGTGGAACCGTGGCGACGGAGCCTGCGGCCTCCGCCCTGCCGGCCAGCGAGGGACGGGCAAAGGCCATCGCCGCCTATCGTGATTACCTGGCCCGTTACCCGGAGGATCCCGAGTATGACCGGATCACCCGCCGGCTCGCCGATCTGCTGGTGGAACAGGCAGCCGAGAGGCAACTGGCTGTAGCCACCACCGCGGATGCTTCTGCAAAGCTGCAGGCGGATGCCCGGCAAGCCTACGATGAAGCGATTCGTCGCTATGAATACCTGCTGCAAAAATATCCGGATGCGCCCGATAGCACCGAGGTGCTGTATCAACTGTCCAGGGCCTATGAGGAAAGCGGCAGGTCGCAACAGGCCGTGGCGGTCATCGGTCGGCTGCTGGAGAAGCCGCCGGACAACAGCCTGCGGCTCTATGCCGACACCCAGTTCCGGCGCGGGGAATTGTTGTTCAGTGCCGGTGATTACCCTGCCGCGGAGCAATCCTACCAGGCGGTGGTGGACCTGGGGGAGGCGCTGCCGGCCTATGAACAGGCGCTCTACAAACTGGGTTGGAGCCTGTTCAAGCAGGAGCGATACCCGGAGGCGCTGCCAGTATTGTTCCGCTTTCTGGACCGGAAAATTCCGTCCGGCTCCGCCCCTGCAGCACAGCCGGCCAACCGGGAACAGATCGCCGATGGCCTGCGCGTCATCAGCATGAGCTTCTCACAGCTGGGCGGCGTGGCGGCCGTGGATGCGTTCTTCAGGCGCCATGATGCGTACTCCTATGCCGATCGCATCTACCTGGATCTGGCCCAATGGTATGTGGAGCAGGAGCGGATTACAGAGGCGGCCGCGACCTGGCAGGCATTGGCGCAGCGGGACCCGCTCGGGGCCGAGGCGCCGCGCTTGCTGATGCGGGCCATCCAACTCTATCGTGAGGCCGGTTTCGAATCCCCCGGGGTGGAACTGGAAACGGCCTTTGGACAGCGGTATGGCCTGGGCCGTGATTTCTGGATGGTGCATGCACTACAGGATTTTCCGGATGTAGTGCAGGCCTTGCAGGCGAGCCTGCGCAATGTCGCCCGGTTTCACCACCGGCAGGCGCGCAAGAACGGGGATGCCGATGAGGTGCGCGCCGCAGAACAGGCCTACCGGGAGTATCTCGTCGCCTTTGCGGATGCACCGGCGGCAGCGGACATGAATTTCCAGCTGGCCGAATTGCTGTATGAAAGCGCGCACTACCGGCAGGCCATCGAGGAATACGAGCGCACCGCCTGGTCACGGGGCGAGCATGCCCGGGCCGCGGAGGCGGCGCTGGGGATGCTGCGGGCCAGTGAACGGGTACTGCAACAGGCGGATGTGAGTGACAGGGCTGCGGTGGCGGAACGTGCAACGACCACGGCACGGCGCTTTATCATCGCCTTTCCGCATCATCCCGCGGCAGCGGGCATCCTGGCCCAAACCGGCACCGGCTGGCTGGAACAGCAACAGTATGCCGCTGCCCTGCGGTTCAGCGAGCAGGTGCTTGCCGAAGTGCTGGACGCACCAGCGGCCCTCCGGCAGGCGGCCTGGTCCCTGCAGGCACAGGCCCAGTACGGGTTGATGCACTACCCGGCGGCCGCTGCCGCCTACCGCGAGGCCCTGCAACTCGCCGGGGAAGCGGATCCGCGGCGGGCGGCCCTGCAAAAGGGGCTGGCGATCGCCACTTATCAGCAGGCGGAGCAGGCCGTGGCGCGCGGGGATCAGGGTGCCGCACTGGCCCTGTATCAGCAGGCGGCGCAGCGTGCCCCCGATACCGCCCTGCGTGCCAGGGCACAATTCAATGCGGCGACCGCCCTGCTGGCGCAGGGCGCGTGGCAGGAATCGATTCGCATGCTGCTGCAGTTTCGAAGTGATTATCCGGGTGATGCCTTGCAGGCCGAGGTCACCCGCAAGCTGGCCTATGCCTACGATCGCAGCGGTCAGCTTCAGCAGGCCGCCGCGGAATACCTGCGCCTCGGGCGGGACCGACGGCAGGCGGAGGCGCTGCAACGCGAAGCCCTGCTGCAGGCGGCGGACCTGTATGCGCAAACCGGTGCAGTGCCACGGGCCATCGAGGCCCGGAAGCAGTATCTGCAGCGGTTTCCGCAACCCGTCCCGGCCGCCGTTGCGGTGATGCAAGCACTGGCGGACCTGGAGTCCGGGCTCGGCCATGCCGGCCAGCGGCAACACTGGCTGGAAGAAATCGTCCGGCAGGATGCCGCGGCCGGCACGGCGCAAACCCGTGGTCCCGCTGCCGCGGCAGCGCTGGAACTGGCGCAACAGAAACTGGCGGACTTTCGCCGGGTTGAGCTGAACCACCCGGTACAGGAGCAGCTTGCGCGCAAGTTGCAGCTGATGCGGCATGCACTGGAGGGCTTCGAGTCCGCCATTGCCTATGGCATTGGCCCGGTCAGTACCGCGGCGACCTACCAGATCGCCAGCATGTATGATGAGTTGGCCCGGGCACTGCAGACCTCCGCGCGGCCCCCTGGCCTGAATGCCGCGGAACTGGCGGAATACAACCTGCTCCTGGCCGAACAGGTGGCGTCTTTTGCGCAACAGGCCATTGAACTGTACACCACGAACGCACGGCGCTCCGGCGAGGAGCCACATGACCCCTGGGTGGAAAAAAGCCTGCAACGGCTCGTCGAACTGCGGGGCAGCCCATAGGGTTCCGGGAGGGTATTGGCACATGCAAACGAAAAACAGCACCCGCCTCCTGCTACTGGTCATCCCCCTGTGGCTGTTGAACGCCAGCGCAGAACCTGTGCTGGAACAGGAAACCATCACCATCAAGGGCAGGCAAGGGTTACCCGGTACGCTCTATATCGCCCCCTGGAAACGGGTGGGTGCACCACTGGAGAGTGATGAACTGGAGGGTGACATCAAGCCGGAAACCGAGCCGCTGGAACGGGATATCTTTCAGCGGGAACTGGAACTGAAGCGCCAGGGCTATAGTGTTGACTGAGCGGTTGTTGAAATAGGCCAGGGCGGGTGCCAGACTTTTTTGAACAGCCGGCCCGTGCCTGGTGCCAAGCGGATCACGCGCCAGAAAGAATACCGACAGGCTTGTTCCGCAAGCACGGGTTCACCGCGCATACGACACGAACCACACAAAATACGCATCGGGTATAGGTATACGAACAGGGCACGCCATTCGATGCTTCATAGCGGGAATAGGGGGCGATATGGAAACGCTGTATGCGGTACTCAGGTTCTTCCAGTCCGGCGGACCGTTCATGTATCCGATCCTGGTGGTGCTGGCCTTTGGCGCCGCCATTGCCGTGGAACGCTATATCTATCTCGCACTGGTGCGCACCCGCAACAAGGGCATCTGGCAGCGGGTGCTGCCGTTACTGGAAAGCGGCAAGTATGCCGCGGCGCGGGAAGTGGTCATGCATTCCAATGCCGCGGTGAGCAGGATCCTGGGCTACGGCCTGAATCGCGCTGAACAGCGGGGTACCAGTGGCGAGATCCAGATGGCCATGGAGGAGGGATTGCTGGAGGTGGTGCCGCGGCTGGAAAAGCGCACCCATTACCTGGCAACCCTGGCCAATATCGCTACCCTGCTGGGCCTGCTGGGAACCATCATCGGACTGACCGAAGCCTTTTCCACCATCGCCGCCGCCGACCCGGCGGACAAGGCCAATCAACTCTCGGCCAGCATCTCCATCGCCATGAACACCACCGCCTTCGGCCTGATGGTGGCCATTCCACTGCTGCTGATCCATGCGGTCATGCAGACCAGGACGTCGGAGTTGATCGACACCCTGGAAATGGTCACGGTCCGTTTGTCCAACCTGGTTGCCGGTGCGGGTGCATCGGATAAGGCTGCACCGTGAGAAGGCGCTGGCAACGCACCGCCAGGCGTGACGTGGTCAGTGTCGATGTGACCGCGTTCCTGAGCCTGATGGTGATCCTGGTCCCCTTCCTGCTGGTGACGGCGGTGTTTTCCCGCATCACGATCCTGGAGATTCTGCCGGCCGGCAGCGCAGGTGAGGCGCAGCAGGCCCCGGACCCGCTGCAACTGCAGGTGACGGTGCGTCAGCAGGTGATCGAGGTGGCGTACCGCGGGCAGGCACAGGCGATGCGGATTGATCGTACCTCCGATACCCGGGCGCTGGCGTCTCTGGCGACACTGGCCGGTGAGCTGAAGGCGCGTTTTCCGCACAGCCTTGAGGCGACCGTGCGGGTGGAGCCGCAGGTTTCCTATGATCTCCTGGTGCAGGTGCTCGATGTGCTGCGGATCAAACCTGCGCGCCGGGGGGAGGTCATGGAACCGATGGAGTTGTTCCCCTTGATCGCGCTCGGACCGGTGCCGGCCATACCGGTCCGGCCGCAGGGTACGCCATGAGCACCCGGATTCCCCGCGGTGCGGTGCAGTTGCAGTGGCGGCGCCAGCGTCAGGCGAAGGCACGGCGCTGGCCGACGCTGAATCTGGTAGCCCTGATGGATGTGTTTACCATCCTGGTGTTCTTTTTCCTGGTGCATTCCATCGATGGCACACCGGACACCCCGGACGCACTGGTGCGCCTGCCGGAGTCGGTTGCCAGCCAGCCACCCAGGGACACACCGGTGGTGATGATCACCCGGGATGCGGTTCTGCTGCGGGGCGAGCCGGTGATGACCATCGACGCGGCACTGCAGGCCTCCGATGACCAGCTGAAGGCCCTGGCGATAGCGCTGCAGGTGCCGGGTGCCCCCGCCGTTGCGGACCGGGAAGTGACCATCATGGGCGACCGGTCGATTCCGTTCGTGCTGCTCAACCGCGTCATGCAGACCTGCCAGCGGGCCGGCTATGGCCGCATTTCCCTGTCGGTGCTGCAACGCTCGGCCGGTGCAGGCTAGGGCCTGTTCACACTGATGACGACGCTGATCCTGCACGCAAGTCCGCCCTGGACCGTTTCGTATGAGGAAGACCGGCGGTTCCGGCGGATCCTGCTGCAGATGCTGTTGATCTGCCTGGCCATCGGCGTCATCACACCCTATATCCGCATCCCGCAACCCGTTCCCGACCTGGCGGTGGAACTGCCCCCGCGCCGCGTGCGCCTGTTGACCGAACCGGTTACGCAGCAGCCGGCACCGGTGACGGTCTCGCCTGAAGCCGAGGCGCCCGCTGAACCACAACCGGTAGCCGTGACGCCACCGCGGGTGCCGCGCGTGACCCCGCGCCAGAAAGCGTCCAGGACCGGTGTGCTGGCCATGAGCGATGCCCTTGCCGAATTGCGCAGCAAGACACCGAAGGTTGAGGTGAACCAGCAACAGAACGCGGCGATTCATCACGGGCCTGCAGAGACGGCACAGCCTTCACTGTTGACCGCCAACCTGACCCGCGGCAGCCAGGGGATTGCAGGTGGGGTTGCACCCCAGCTGGTGTTGGGCACCGTTGGTTTGCCGGAACGCGAAGGCAGCGGCCAGGGGGCCGGCAACCGTGGGGCCGAGCTGGCAGCCAGAAGCGGCAGTGCGGCAATTTCATCAGGTCCGGTGCGCAGCAAGGAAGAGATCCAGGAAATCCTCGACCGCAACAAGGGAGCCATGTACCGCCTCTACAACCGGGCATTGCAGAAGGAGGGTGGCCTGCAGGGCAAGCTGGTGATGAGCCTGACCATTGCACCGGCGGGCGAGGTCACCCGCTGCGTGATTCTCAGCAGCGATCTGGATGCCGCCACACTGGAAGAGCAACTGGTGACGCTGGTCAGGCGCATTGATTTTGGTAACAAGCCGGGTGCGCCGGCGGTGACCACCCGGGTTCCCATCGAGTTTTTCCCGAGATGAGCGGGATGGGCGGCCACTGCGGGTATCGAAGCGGGCACCGGGCCTGGGCGGCACTGGCGCTGTGGTTGTGGGCCCTGACCGCACAGGCCAGCCTCCCGATACTGGACTGGCAGGTGTTGCTGGCCGATCCCGATCCCGTGGAGCTGACGGAACTGGCCCGCCGGTATGAACAGGCCATCGGCTATCGCCGGGATTATGGCCGTGCCCGGCAGCTGTATTGTGCCGCTGCCCGACTCGGACACCTGCCGGCCCAGCTACGCCTGGCCTGGATGTACGCCAATGGTCTCGGGGCGCCCCGGGATACGGATCTCGCCGCCGCCTGGCTGGAGGTGGCCGCGGCCAACGGCGATCTGCAGGCACGTCGATTCCTCGCCTTTATCGGCGGGGTGGAGGTGGCCCGCAAACCGCGCTGTACCTATGAAAGCCGGTTCGATGCCTATGCCATCGCGACCATACCGGGCCAGGGCAGGGCGGTCGGGGTCAATACGGATACCCCCGAACGCAGCGAGATCGCCAAATGGGTGCGTCAGCTGGCACCGGACTACGGGCTGGATCCGAATCTCATTCTCGCCATCATCCAGACCGAATCGAATTTCAATCCCCGGGCCCGGTCACCGAAGAATGCCCAGGGACTGATGCAGCTGATTCCCGAGACCGCGGCCCGTTTCGGGGTGCGGGATACCACGGACATCGTGCAGAACCTGCACGGCGGGATGGCCTATATGCGCTGGCTGTTATCCTTTTTCCGCGGTGACCTGCGCCTCGCGCTGGCGGCCTATAACGCCGGTGAGCGAACGGTGGAGAAGTACCTGGGCATACCGCCGTATCGCGAGACGCAGAATTACATTCGCAAGGTCATCCGTGCCTATGGACGGGACACGCATCCACCGATCGAGCCGGTGGTGGAGCCATCGATGGTGATCCCTGCTCGCCAGAACCGGTGATCACCCGCTACGCCACGCAATAAGGGATAGCGCGCTTTACCTGCAGTCATCAAGAATCGGGGCATGATATTCATGCCGTGGTATATCTGGTAGATTGCCCCGTTCAGTGACGAGCCGCAGGACACCCCATGACCCACGTACAGGATCTCATCGACCAGTTGACCGCGACGGGGGACTACAAGGTCATCCGCCGCCTTGGTCCGGTGGAGCGCTACCACGAAGATACCGGCGCCGAAAAGCAGATCGGGCTCTATCTCGACACCGAGGCCACGGGGCTGGATCCGGACCAGGAAAAGATCATCGAGCTCGCCCTGGTGCCCTTCGAGTACGATGCCGAGGGACGCATCTATCGCATCCTGCCCGCCTACAATGACCTGCAGGACCCCGGTATTCCCATCCCGGCGCTGATCACCCGCATCACCGGCATCACCGACCAGATGGTGGCCGGGCAGGCCATCGACCTGGAACAGGTTGCAGCACTTATCGCGGGTGCTTCGCTGGTTGTCGCCCATAACGCCCGCTTCGACCGACCCTTCGTCGAGTCACTCCATCCGGGGTTCAAGGATATCGCCTGGGCCTGCTCGCTGGCCGACATCAACTGGAACGAAGAAGGCTTCGAGGGCGTCAAGCTGGAATACCTGGCCTACAAACACGGTTTCTTCTACGAAGGGCACCGGGCCACCATCGATTGCCAGGCCGGCATTGAACTGTTGAGCCAGACCCTGCCCAGCGGCGAACGGGTGATGAAGCGACTGCTGGACAACGCCCTGCGCACCGATGTGCGGCTGTGGGCGGATCGTGCGCCCTTCGAGAAAAAGGATCTGCTCAAGGCGCGCGGCTATCGCTGGTCGCCGGGCGGCGAGGGGGTTCGCAAGGCCTGGTACAAGGATCTGCCCGAGGACCAGGTGGACGCGGAACTGCTGTACCTCAATCAGGAAGTCTATCCGCGCGCGGTGGGGGTGCTGCCGATGGACCGGTTCGATGCGAAGGCGCGCTATTCGCGGCGCGTGTGATCGCGGGGCCTGTGCGAATACCCGGCGTGCAGGCGCCCCGTGTTGCCGATGACGGATCTTTCCCCGTTCCCCAACCCTCTCCACCGGCAGCGGGGGAGAAGGGAAACCTGTCCGGTTTCATCCTCGCGGCTTCCGCATAAACCGTGTAGCGGAGCCTCATTCCCGCACGGAGTATAGGGGTCATTTCTCATACCTGCAGTGGTTGCGCGGCCCTGTGCTAGTATCCGGAAGTAGCATCATCACGGGAGGAGGTCTGACATGACTGGGTTCACCTTCAATGGTATGCAACAGCAACCCGATGTGGATCCGTTCCTGTGTCACCCCGTTTCCTCGCCGTATCGTCGTGTCGGCCTGTCGCGATCGGCATGCCGGTGGATATCGATGCACCGACTATGAGCCAGGTTATCTGAGGAGCTGAAATGTCACTGTCTTTTTATAGAGTCATGCTGGGTGTGATTTCCCTGTGTCTGTTCACCAGCGTCCAGGCCGCGCCACCCTGGGGGCGGGCCGAACTGAAGGCGATTGACTATCAGCCGCACAAGGTGGTCTATGATGTGTCGGCGCATGACATGGATACCTTTTCGCGGGTGCTCGACCGGGTGAGCTATCTGAATAACCTGTACGAGGCGGACCCGTTCCAGGCCTCCATCGTACTGGTGCTGCATGGCGACGAGATTCCATTCTTTGCCCTGGCCAACTATCCCAAATACCAGGAACTGATGACCCGGGCGCAGAGCCTGACGGTGGGTGGAACGATCACCTTCCGGATGTGCAGGGTGGCGGCGCAGGGCTTTGGCCTTGAGCCCGCGGATATTCACGGTTTTGTTGAAGTGGTGCCGATGGCGGATGCCGAAATCGTGCGCCTGCAGCAAGAGGAAGGCTATGTCTACATGCGCTGAACGTCTCGCCCGGTACGGCCTGTTCCGCTGGCTGACAGGCGGATTACTGTTGCTGGTGTCGCTGCTGGTGATGGCCGCGACTCCCGTGCAGACGCCCTACGGCGAGGTGAGCCTGCCCTTCGAACTGCACAAGGTTCCCGGTGCGCCCGTCTACTACGTGATCGGGCTTTCCGGGGTGCCGGGGGCGGAAAACGAGGGCCATACCTCCAACGCCGGCTTTGTCGTCACTCCGGGTGGAGTGGTGGTATTCGATGCCCTGGGCACACCGGCACTCGGCTACCGCTTGTTGCAGCGCATCCGCGAGGTGACCGATCAGCCCATCAATCGCATTGTGGTCAGTCATTACCATGCCGATCATGTCTACGGCCTGCAGGCCTTCAAGGAACACGCCGGCAATCCGCCGGTGTGGGCCCAGCGTCAGACACTCGGTTACCTGGGCGGCAACCGCGCCAGCCAGGGTGAGGATGCCGAACGCCGCCTGCAGCAGCGGCGTGAGGCCCTGTTCCCGTGGGTGGATGAACGCACCTACATTGTGGCACCGGACCAGCTGTTTGATGATGCGGCGAGCTTCGTGGTGGGCGGTGTGCATTTCGAACTCCGGTACCTGGGGCCCGCCCATGCGCCCGGTGACAGCATCATGCTGGTGAAGGAGTACGGCGTGCTGTTCAGTGGCGACGTGATTTACAAGGGCCGGGTGCCGTTTCTGGATAGCCCCGAGACCGATACCGCGCACTGGCTGGCCGGTCTGGATACCCTCCGCCAGCTCGACCCGCCGCCGGGCTTCGTAATCCCCGGCCATGGCGATCCCTCGGACAACGTGACCACGGCGATCACCGCCACCCGGGAATATATCGAATACCTGCGCGAGGTGATGGGCCGTGCCGTGGATGATTTCGTATCCTTCGACCAGGCCTATCAAGAGGCCGACTGGTCCCGCTACCAGGACCTGCCGGCCTTCGACGCCAGCAACCGCGGCAATGCCTACCGTATCTACCTGGAACTCGAAGCGGCTTCCCTGCAATGAAAAAAGTGCTGATCAAACCGGTGGCGTTGGTCTGGCAACCACCAATCAGACGAATGCCAGCGGGGGCATCACCATGCTGATCACCTTTACCAGCCCGGCCTATGCCGACATCACCATGTTCGGCAACGTGGCCACCCGGTTGCTCAAACTGATGGGACACAGTGGTACGGTACCCGGTGCGCTGCTGGCCGAGGATATCCCGGCGGCGCTGGCGCGCCTGGAGTCGGCGGTCGAACAGGTACCGGAGCCGGAACGACCGGCCCAGGCGGAGGAGGGTGAACCGGCCGTCAGCCTGTCTCATCGCGCCCTGCCCCTGATCGAACTGCTCCGGGCGGCGGCGAAGACAAAATCCGATGTGATGTGGGACAGCAACCAGTAAGCGGGCGCGGTCCATGGTGCAATCGGTAGACCTTCTGGCATCAGGGTAGAGACGAATGGAATACAAGGACTATTACGCGGTCATGGGAGTGGCGCGTGAGGCCACGCAGGACGAGATCAAGCGTGCCTATCGCAAGCTGGCCCGCAAGTATCACCCGGATGTGAGCAAGGAACCCGATGCCGAGGCGCGTTTCAAGGAGGTCGGCGAGGCCTACGAGGTGCTCAAGGACCCCGAGAAGCGCGCGGCCTATGATCAGCTTGGCCAGCAGTGGAAGGCCGGGCGTGAATTCCACCCGCCACCGGATTGGGATGCCGGTTTCGAATTCCGCGGCGGTGGCTATACCGCCGGCGACACGGATGCCTACAGTGATTTCTTCGAGGAACTGTTTGGGCGTGGCCATGGGGGAGCGGGTGGAGCACAGCGGCAGCGGACCTACCGCATGCGCGGTGAGGATCATCATGCCAAGGTGCTCATCGATCTCGAAGACAACTTCAATGGCGCCACCCGTTCCATCAGCCTGCGCATGCCGGTACTGACCGACGACGGTCATGTCACCACCCGTGAGCGCACCCTGAATGTACGGATCCCCAAGGGTATAAGAGCCGGTCAGCAGATCCGCCTGGCGGGCCAGGGTGGTCCCGGTGTCGGTGATGCGGAGCCTGGCGACCTGTACCTGGAGGTGGAGTTCCGTGAGCATCCGCTGTATCGCGTCGACGGCGCCGATCTCTATCTCGATCTGCCGGTCGCACCCTGGGAGGCGGCACTGGGTGCGAGTGTCAAGGCGCCCACGCCGGCCGGGGTCATCGACCTCAAGATTCCAGCCGATTCCCGTCAGGGGCGCAAGCTGCGCCTCAAGGGCCGTGGCCTGGCCGGCAAACAGCCCGGCGATCTCTATGTGGTCCTGCAGATCAGCCTGCCGCCGGCCGACACGGAGGCCGCCCGGGCGCTATACCGGCAAATGGAACAGCAGCTGGGCTTCAATCCACGCGCGACGATGGGGGTATCCTGATCCCATGAACACAAAAGACCTGTCGCTGACCGACATCGAGCTGATCGACGAGCAAACCACTTTCACCCTGGCTGACCTGTGTCGCTCCTGCGCCGTTGAAGCCGAACTCATCGAGGCCATGGTGGAGCAGGGCATACTGGAGCCCAGCGGCACCCGCGGCCGGCACTGGTGCTTCTCCGCCAGCAGCCTGCGGCGCACCCGCATCACCCTGCACCTGCAGCGTGATCTCGGCGTCAACCTGGCCGGTGCCGCGCTGGCACTTGATCTGCTCGAGCGCATCGAGGAACTGGATGCCCGCTTGCGTGCCGTGGGGCGTGATCAGGTACGCTGAATGATGGCGGGATCCCCGCGCCGGGAGCGATGCCCTAGTCCTCCGTATTGGAAAACAGCCTGGTACCCAGGGCGGCATCGCTCGCGCCTCCCACGCTTTTCAGAATATCCCACTCGGTCTTGATGGCGGAGATGATGTCTTCCCATCCTCCCTCGTCGGCGCTGGAGCTGGTGGCCGGCTTGCATTCGAGTGTGGCATAACAGCGCAGGGCCTTGTCCGCCGACCGTGACATGGAAAAGGCGTGGGCGGTGTCGAGGGCGGCCTGTTTGAGATCCCGCATGGGATTCGGCTCCAGCTCGGCGACCCACTGCAGGGCGGCGCTGAATGATGCTGTGGTCTCCTCCTGGAGCAGGCGGCCGTTTTGCCGGTCCTCGACCACTTCACGGGCGCCGGTTGCGTCCAGGGCGATCACCGGCAGGCCGGCCGCCATGGCTTCGGTCAATACCATGCCCTGGGTCTCGCTCCGGGAAGCGAAGGCGAATACGTCCATGGCGTGCAGGGCATCGGCCAGCGGCTGCTTTTGCAGGGTACCGGCAATGTGCAGGCGATCCGCCATGCCCGCGCGGGCAAAGATGGCGCGCATGGTGTCTTCGTAGGGGCCGGTACCGATCACCAGGAAATACGCATGCGGGTGGCGGCTGACAAAGTCGGCCACGGCCCGGGACAGGAATTCGAGATTTTTTTCCCGCGCCAGGCGACCCAGGTGGCCGACCACGAAGGCCTCTTCGGGAATGCCCGTCTGCCGGCGAAAACCCTTCCCGTCTCCCTCGGCAAAATCCTCCAGGCGGACCCCGGTGGGTACGATGTCGATGGGGGTGACGACACCACGCTCCTGCAGCAGGTCGCGGATGCTTTCGCTGGGCGCGAACACCTGGTCGGCCAGGTTGGCGTAGCGGGTGGCCAGTTCCACCGCAAACCGCTTCAGGGCCGATGAATCACCGGGGAGGTAGTGGGTGTACTGTTCATACAGGGTGTGGTGGGTGAACACCAACGGCAGTTCGCGATGACGTGCGATCCGTACCGCGGCCATGCCCAGCAGGAAGGGATGCTGGGAGTGCACGATATCCGGCTGGAAGGCATCCAGCGCTTCGCTGAGCTGGGGGCGGATCGGCAGCACGACGGAGAAATCGCTGTCGTTGAAATTCTGAATGGCGGGAAGGCGCACGACGTCGACTTCATCCTCCGGCATGTCGGGGAATTCGGGCGCCACCACCAGTACCCGGTGGCCGCGCTTGCGGTATTCCCCGGTGAATGCCGCCACTGAACGCGCCACGCCGCCCACGTGGGGAAGATAGGTATTGGTGAGTATCACGATGTTCATGCGTCAGGCTTCCCTGTTGACGAGGACCATGGAATGCGCACCGGCTTCGACCGCTACCGGTGCAAAGCCGGGCAGGCGGATCTCCATTGGCGGCGGCGCATGGTGCCAGTCGGCCTGCCAATCGATGCGCACTGAACCTGCCGGCTCCGGGGTGATGGTCAGGTTCAGGGTGCCAAAACTCGTTGGTGCCGGTCCAAAGCGTATGGGTGCCGTCTGTTCGAGCCAGCGTGCCGGGATGCCCGCGCACAGGATCAGGCCGTTCCCTTCTTCGCGCACGAAACAGTTGCGGGTCATCAGTACCCACTCGGCTGCGGCCCAGACATGGTGACCGTCGCCCATGCAGCCGCCGCCGGTGCGCGGGTGAATGGCTTCCGGCCACTGCCCGGTCGGCGAAGCCAGGTCGGCAACCGCATCCATCAACCTGAGGTAGCGTGGATCACCGGCCCGCAACAACACCTGGGCGATATGCAGGGTCAGGTAGGCGTTGAGACCGGAATGAATCATGTCCTGGTTAAATGCCCCGTTGACGAAACAGCGGCTGAGCAGGAATTCCACGCAGTCGAGCAGGCGCGGGTCGTCCGGTGCGCAGAGCTGCACCGGATAGCCCAGCGCGACTGAACCGATGGCGCCGGCATCCAGGCGACGGTAGGGCGAAGCGGGCATGGCCGGGCGGCCCAGGCGTTGTGCGCAGCCGGCCAGGCTGCGGTCCACCGCCGCGGAAAATTCCCCGGCGGCCCGGGCAAAATCATCGCGTGATCCGGAGGCCTGCTGACCGAGCATGCTGGCCGCCGCCTTCAGGCCGGCGATGCCCCAGAAATCATCCCAGTAATAATAATCATTGGGGCCCAGGTGCTCGGCGCTGAAGCCGGCCGGCAACAGCCCGGCATGGGGCGCATCCAGATCATCATCGAGCCGCTTGCGGATGATCCAGCGGGCACCACGCTGGATGGGTCCGAGCCAGTCGGCGGAGACTGGCTGTCCGGTCAGTTCGAAGAAGCGCTGCAGGATCCACAGCACCTCGCCGTTGGCATCCCACTCGCCTTCCTGGGAACGGAAATAACCCAGTGCCGTCTGTCGTTCGGGGAAACGCCCCAGCGCCCGTTCGGCACGCTCCGTCAGTCCGACGCACAGCAGGGCATGGATGATGAAGGCGGCATCACGAAACCAGAAGCGCTTGTAGGTGAACGGGCCGGGATAGACGTCGTTCGGTGAATGCAGGATCAGGGAAGTGACTGCCGCATCGTAGAGAAATTGATAGCGGGGTTCGGGGCAGGTGAGCGTGCAGTGTTTCTGACGCTCGGTACGCCAGCTGTCCGCCGGATACTTCCGGGAATCCAGGGCGGCGAGCGGGATGGTGGCGCTGACCCCGGAGACTTCACCGGCCTCGACCGGAAACAGGGCCGCGGCGGTGACCATGCCCACGTCGCAGCGGCCTGTATTCTCCTCCTGTTGATCCTGGAGATGGATGTATACGTCCCCGTTGCGGTAATCGGACACATGATGACGTGCGACGGCGGTACTGAATTCAACCCGATGGGCGTCATCGATGGTCCAGGCATCGCGTCCCGGTGAGAGACGGACCTCGTGGATGAAACTGATGCCCTCGGGATTTTGCGGGCGCAGTGCGAGTATCAGCCAGGCCTTGGTGTCGCTGCTGGCCTGCAATTCCAGCCTGCACACCGGGACGCCTGACTCAAGCTGCACCGAGGCACTGCTGGTCAGGGAAAGCCCGTCCAGTTCCGTACGGGTGATGATGCGCACCCCGGGGTCCATCTCCTGCCGCTGCTGGCAAACGGTGGCCCGCGAGGGCAGCAGGCAGCGTCCGTCGCCGGTCAGCAACCAGCCATCCAGTGACCAGCCGTCGAGAAAGGGCGTCAGCAGGCCACGGGGATCGACGATCGGTAATTCATCGAAATCCGGGTAGCCGATGGCGGTCCAGTTGCGGTGGCTGAGGTTGATGTGAGTGATGGAGAAGGCGCGCGGGATGAACGACACGTCATGGGGATCGAACTGGCGTTCGATCCAGTAGGGCCAGACCCAGTCCAGGTTGTGCTGAATGACGCGGCTGTTGATCAGGCCACGGGCATGGAACACCACACCGGCCCGTAATAGCTCAATGGGTTCGCCCACCTCGGAGGGCTGGGCAAAACTGTGCAGCCGCGCCAGCAGGGCAACGGGGTCCAGAAAACCCCGGTTGGTGGCGATGCGCCGGATGATGAATCGCCAGGGCAGCCACTTCATCCAGCTCATGACAGGTCCTCCTCGAGTATCCCTTGTTCCTGGTAGCGAGCAAGGGCACGGCGGGCCAGCCGGTTGAGAAAGATGACTGTCACCACCGTGGCCACGAAGCCGGCCCCATACAGGGCCCATGCCAGCGGGGAGCGATCCAGATTGCGCTCACCCAGCGTGGTGAGATCGGCGGCAAGCGAGCCCAGATAGACATTGTGGATGGAGAAGGGGATGAACCCCAGCAACGACCCACCGACATAGCCGCGCAACGAGAATGAGGTCAGGCCAAAAAAATAATTCGAAAGCTTGCCGGGGAAGAACGGGATCAGGCGGGTGAGCAATACGATCTTCCATCCATGGGGGGTCAGTTCCTGGTGTACCAGGTGCAGCCTGGCGCGGGACATGATGAACTGTTTGGCGCGCTCCCCGAACAGGTAGCGGGCGATGAGGAATGCCAGCGTTGCGCCAAGGGTCGTGCCTGCCACCACGTACAGGGAACCTTCCACTACGCCAAAAACAAATCCGGCGCCGGTGGTGAACAGGATCCCCGGCAGGACCAGCACCACCACGGCCATCATGATGAGGATGAATAACAGGGGGGCCCAGGCACCCTGGGCATCAAACCATTGCAGCAGGCGCAATACCTGTTCATGGGCGTCGAAGTAGACCAGCACACCCAGGGTGACGGCGACGAACAGGATGCTGGCGGCTATTCCCCATAGCGGTGAATTCATCCGGCTGGCGCCCAGCCTGCGCATAATTGCTTGCATCATGATTGGCAGTCTCTGCAATTCATCATGCTCACACGGACAGGGAACATGGAGGTTTCTGTAGCACCCTGCCTCGCGGCAGGAGGGATTTGGTTTGAAATGGATGCGGTCCCGGACGTGAACCGGTCAAAAAAACCAGGGTTGATGGAGTTGCCGGGCCGACATCAGGCCCGGGAGCCGACCCTTACGCCTGAGACACCCCTGATGAGTTTCCGAATCGTCCTTCCGGCGTCCCCCGGTGAGGCACAAAGTGTTCCTGGCAGGCAGGCTGGAATCCAGGAAACGCGTAGCGATGAATGCCGGATCACATCCGGCATGACGAATGCACCAGGGCTTCTTTAATAGTAATCGGCGAATCATCAAACGCAAGCCGGACCCGCGTGTGGTTGCCAGGGGTCTGGCTGTAAACCCGGATGGCGCTCAGGTGCGTGTCTGTTTCACCTGGTCCCAGGCCGTCAGCGCCTGCTTGCGACTGGCCTGCAGGTCCACCAGTGGTTGCGGGTAATCGATGCCGAGCCGGATTCCGGCATCGGCCAGTATGGCTGGATCGGCGGACCAGGGCTGGTGAATCCAGCGGTTTTCGAGTCGTTCCAGTTCGGGGACCCAGCGCCGCACATAGATGCCGGCCTTATCGAATTTTTCACCCTGCAACACCGGATTGAAGATGCGGAAGTAGGGCGCGGCATCGACACCGCTACCGGCGGTCCATTGCCAGCCCATGCTGTTGTTGGCAAGGTCGGCATCGACCAGCGTATCCCAGAACCAGCGGGCGCCTTCCTGCCAGGGAATGAGCAGGTTCTTGGTGAGGAAGGACGCGGCGATCATGCGCACGCGGTTATGCATATAGCCGGTGGCCCATAATTCGCGCATGCCGGCATCCACGATCGGGATGCCGGTCCGGCCCCGCTGCCAGCGATTCAGCATCTCAGCATATTTCGTACGCCAGGGCAGGCGTGCAAAACGGGGGTCCAGCGGTTGCAGGCTGGTGTGCGGGAAATGATAGAGGATGTGGTGGCTGAATTCGCGCCAGGCGATCTGGCGCTGGTAGCCTTCACTTGCCGCGATGATGCCGGGGGTTTTGTTTTCCGCCGTCCACTGCGCAAGCCGGTGCCAGATCTGCAGCGGGCTGATTTCACCGAAATGCATATGCGCGGAGAGCCTCGAGGTGCCGGTTATTGCGGGGATATCGCGGTCTACCGCGTAGTCGAGCAAGCGGTCATCGCAAAACCGGTGCAATGCATGCCAGGCACCGTCTTCGCCCGGTTGCCACTGGGGGTAAAACGATTTGTCCCATGGGATGGTGGGTAGTAATTCCAGTGAATCAATGGGTATGGACCCGGGCGCTATGGCCGAATCGAAGGCCGGCAGTCTCTGCGGGTGGGGGCTGAGGCTGCGCGCCGGCCCCAGGTTCTGCAGAGTCTTCCAGAAAGGCGTGAACACGCGATAGGGGGTGCCGTCTTTTTTCAGTAGTTGCCAGGGCTCACGTAACAGTGCCGCACTATGGCTGCTAACGTGGCACCCCTGCTGGCTTAGCGCTTCCTTGATGCGTTTGTCGCGCGCTATCCATGCAGGTTCATAGGCGCGATTCCACGCCACACGGTCTGCCCGTGTCTGTTGTAATAATCCTGGCAGGATGGTTTCCGGATTGCCCTGCAACAGCAGCAGGTCGCTGCCGTTTTGTTGCAGGGATTGTTTCAGCGCCAACAGGCTGTGGTGCAGCCACCAGGCACTTGCGGCGCCCAATGGCCAGTTCTCATCCGGTTCGTCATGGATATATACCGGTATGGGAGTGTAACCCTCGCCAAGGAGGGCCTGCAGGGCCGGATTGTCCGTCAGGCGCAGGTCGCGGCGAAACCAGAGTATGGCCGTTGGCATGTCAGTGGGTGTGACTGACCGGCAGTCGGCTGCCGATCAGTCGCAAGCCAATCGACTGCGACACCGGGGTTTTCCTGTCCATGAATAGCGGGGGATGGACATGCGTCGTCAGGGCGGCCATGGGGGTGGGCCGTAAATCCGCGGCGGGGGGCGTGCTGTGCTGGCGAGCTGGTGGGGGCATGGGCTGGCTCGTACAGGAAATGTACAAAAATTGTACAGTTGCGCACCGGTAAATGTAAGTCGACCTGCCGGGCGTGGTCATCGGCTATGCTTGGGGCAGGTACCGGCATGGAATTTTGATGATGATTGATATGAGTGCGTTGATCCTGCTCAGGAATGATCCCGGGGTGGCGGCCGAGATGCTGGTTGCGGCACGGGCGGGGAATGTGGATGCCCAGTATGGTATGGGATTGATTTATGCCGAGGGGCGGGGTGTGGAGCAGGACGAGGCCCTATCGTTTTACTGGCTGAGCCGTGCCATCGAACAGGGGGATGAGGATGCGCGTACCCTGCTGCATGTCATTACCGCCACCATGACGTCCCGGCAATTCGAGGTAGCCGATCAATTGTTGGAGGACTACCGCACCAGCGGAGGGCCGGCACTGCGGGCGCTACGCAAGCGGCGCAGGAATCGCGCTGGCAATGGCGGTTCGCACTGGGAATGCCTGCGCCGGCAGAGATGAAGTGGCCCGGTACTATGCCAGCCGCTTGCCCGCCAGGGTCGGTACCTTGTCGACCCGGGTTTCCAGTTTCAGGTAACTGACCAGGCGCACACTGCCGTCATTATGCAGGGCTTCGTGAATGTCGCCCACCACCGCGAGGATATCGCTCAGGTTGCCTTCAATATTGGTACCCGAGGCGTGGGTCTCGATGATGAAGTCATGTCCCTGCAGCAGTTCAATCACACGGGTGATCTCCTTGCGCACGGAAACCCCGTTGCCGATGGGGACGACCTGTAATTCGGCGGTTGCTTGCATGGTTATGGAACCGGTTGGCCAGGGAAGGCAAAGGATAACGGCTGGCCGCGACGGATGCCAGGTGTCGCACATCACGCCCGGTGGCCGGACAGGGTCAACGGGTCCTAGAAAGTTCCCGTCACGATCGGGGCGAAGGCCGTCAGGCGGTCGATGACACTGCTGTCGGCGTTCATCAGGCCGGCCAGTTTGCGGTTCGGGTTGCTGTAGCTGCCCTGTTCACCGTGCAGCGCCAGGTAGTTGAGCGTCACCACTTCGGCCAGCAGGTTGACGTTGTTGGCGGAGAGCTCGCTGGCGGTTTCCACCGAGCCATCGGGCCGGAACCAGCCCAACTGGCGATGACGCTCCTGCTCCTCGGGAGTCCCGCCCAGCAGTGTGGGCGGCCCGCCAAAGGGGTTGTAGACCAGGAAGAAGGCGGCGGCGGTGGAAGAGTTGTCACCGGTCCACACGCCCTTGTCACCACCGTCCATCGAAGTATCGATCATGCCATTGCTGGCCACCGAGCCATCGCTGAACACATAGAGCATCAGCGGCACTCCCTTGCGCGCGGCATATTCGAGACAGGCACCCATGCAGCGACCGGCGCGCAGATCACGTAATTCGCCGGTGGCGCGATCACCGGTATGGTAGTCGTAGCCGCCGAGGGTGATGGTGCCGGCACCGGCATGGCCATCGATGACCATTTTCATTACTGAAGCGGTCTTGCGGAATTCGCTGTCGCTGTTGAATTCGGCCACGCTGAAGATCCCGCCGGCGCCGACAATATCGGGGTCGGCGGCCGGGTCGAGCACAGCGGGGTTGGCATACTGGTCCACCAGATCGGCGCTGCGCACGTAGCCGCATTTCACCAGCAGTTTCTTGACCGCGTCGTTGGTGCCGAGCCCGGTGTCCACCTGATTCAGTTTGGATTCACTGATGCGCACCATGGATTCCATGACGCGCACGGCATCATCCTGGCTCATGAGCGAGATCAGATCGCCGGTATCCACCATACCGGTGACATCGCTGGGCCGGTCCACCTTGGTGGGGCGTCTTTCCAGGTCGATCATGGTGGCGGGGGCCATGGAGTTGCCGCCGGAATCGGAACTGCGCGAGCCGATCAATGTAACCAGCCGGCCATCGACGCCGGCGTGATACATCCCGTACATGGGATTGTGGGGGTTGTTGCCGGTGTCGTTTTCCGAACGCGCGGGAATCACCGCCCCGTTGATACTGCCGATGGCGGTGCCGGCGCGCTCGGTGATGCCGCGCAGAAAGGCGCTCTTGGAATGAAACGCCAGGCCCAGATCGGTGTTGATGTGGTCGCTGCCCGGATTATCGGGATCGGCCAGCGGCGGCAGCATGTCACCGGGGATACCCAGTTTGCTGTAACCCGCGGTGGTGAGGAAATCCAGCTGACCGCCGCGCTGACCAACCAGTACGTTGGAGCCGGCGATACTGGCGCCGCCGGCCAGGTCGATGCAGATGAAGGGTATCTTGCGGTCCACCGGTACGCTGATGGCGCATTCCACGTCGCGCATGTTCTGAATGTCCGCCGACAGGGCGGCCGCTACGCTGCGCGGTAACCCGAGCAGGCTGAATAACGAGGGTGCGAGCACCGTGCCCATGCCGAAGCCGAGGCCCTGGGCCAGGAAATCGCGCCGCGTGACCGGGCGCTTGTGATCCGGGTGACGCAGGGGTTCGTCCGGTCGGAAGCTTTTGCGTTTCTTGAACATGGCGAATCACTCGTGGGGTTTATTGCACCAGCATGGCGGCGCTGCCGAGCACGGCGGCACACATCGCCTTGACGATGGTGCGGGTGCGCTGGGCATCGCAGCTGGCGGGTACGGGGAATGGTTCCGGGTCGGGGCAGGTAGCACGCAGGCGGTCATACAGGCCGTCGCCAATGCCGTCGGTGTCATTGTCCGCGGCGTTGTTGAGTTCCAGCAGGATCCCGCCCTGGCTGGGGGCGCTGGTGATGTCCGTTGCCATACCGCCCGGCAGCCCGATCATGCGGTTGTAGAGATCGGTGGCGATATCGATCTGCCTGTCACCGCTGAACGCACTGTAGACGTGGGCGTTGAAATCAAAACCCGCAATGCCCACCGCCTGGTCAAAGAAAGCCGTGCGCAGTCCGGCATCCTCGATCATGGCATTGCAATAGCTGATGGCCAGTTGGGTGATGCCCACCTGGTGGGAGGACACGAAGCCCTCGAAGGTTTCCGTGCTGGGCAGCTGTTGACGCACGGTGTTGTAGGTGGACTGTACGTTGGCCTCGGCCACACTCACCCCGGTCAGGGCGGCCATGGTGGCATTGATTTCATCGAAGGTACGCAGACCGATATCCGCGACCACACCCGGGGCGGGCAGCGGTGGCGGGGTCAGGTTGGTGGTTTCGGAGACGACATTGGTATTGCCGCCCAGGCGCTCGAAGGTCAGGAAGAACTCATCGGTGGCCGGGCCGTTTTCCAGCGCGATAATGGTGCCCAGCTCGGACAGCCGCTGGCCGCTGGCGGGATCATAGGCGCTGCCGCCGAGGCTGGTGGACAGGTTGCGATAGGCCTGGCCGACCACCGCCTCCTTGCCGTTGATGCCGATGCGCATGCCCTCCAGGGTGATGCCACTGGGGGTCGCATCCGGATCAAGATTGATGAAGGTGGGCTGGTTGAACAGGTAGCTGTAGTTGTCGTACTGGCTCACCTCGAACATGATGAAACTCTGCGGCAGGCCGATGAGATCGGAGATGCCGAACAGCAGGAAGAATTTCTCGCCCACGCCCACGGTGAAGTTCTGCTGGATCTGCGCCTCGGTGAGGGCCCGGTTGTGAATGGCGACCATGCGGATGATGCCCTTCCACAGGCGATTGTTGGATACCTCGTTACCCAGCACCAGGGCGAAGCTGTCGTCCCAGTCATTGAGGTTGCCTGCGGAGGCTGGATCGACATCATCGGTAAACACGCCATTTACATACAGGCGCCGGCCGTTGACCGGGTCGAAGGTCGCCACCACGTGCTGCAGGGTGGCTTGCAGGTCCTCGTCGGCATCCGCGGTGGACAGGGCCGCTTCACCGTTGGCATCGGTGGTGCTGGAGCGATGCAGGAAATCGTAGTTGTACTGGGTCTGCCCCAGGGTGAAGTTGCGGCTGGTGGTACCGCCGGAATAGCTGATGATGCGCGCCGGGCCTTCCTGGGTGACGTTGGCCGGTGCAACCCAGGCCTCGATGCTGTATTCACCGGTGGCGGTGATCAGGTCGTGGAGTTTTTTACTGGTGGCGGTGGAACCCTGCGCCTTGCCGTCGATGATCTCGATGCCCCAGCCGCCGACCCAGTCGACGTTGCCGCTGAGGGTCAGGTTCAGTTCCGCGCCGACGCGGCTGGTGTCGAGGGCGATGTTGCCGCTGCCGGTCTTGAATTCATACAGGGCGATGATATCGCTTTCGTGGCGGTTGCCACCGGCAGCCACCACACCATCCACCAGTCGTACCGCATTGCTGAACACCAGCGGGGCGCTGACCGTGTCGAGCGTCAGCGTGTCGGCGAAATCCTGGATCGCCGCACGCATGGTGCTGGCGTCATTGGTGCAGTCGCTCCAGCAGTTGTGGAACTCGCTGCCGAGCCGCACCACCAGCCGCGAGTTGGCCGGGTTGTTGAGGTCGATTTTTGATTTGGCCGCCTCATAGGCATCGTCCTGGTTGTCGCTGGCGAAGAAGGGGGATTGGGGGGTGGCCGAATCCTCCTTGTGACAACCGGCGCAGTTGGCGGTCAGGACCGGCCAGACATGGGTGGCAAAGCCGCCGGAGCCGGCCGGGAAGGCCAGGGTCGATCCCGGTGGGTTCTGCGGTGGTGCCACCAGGGGGATCTGTCGTCCGCTACCGCCCGAGATGCCATTGGCCCAGTCCTCGATGTAGGAGGCAATCAGGGTGGCGCAGGCGGCATTGCTGGGCAGCCAGCAGTTGTGTCCACCGCCCACCTTCTCCGCCAGGCGGGAACTTGCCGGAGCATCCAGGTTCACCAGTGAGGTGACGGCGGCGTAGGCGGCGTTGACATCGTCCTGCCGCACGAAGGGCGGGTCCTGCAGGCTCACGTAGACGGCCCCTTTTTTAACGGCAATATGACAGCTGCCACAGCGGTTGCTGGCGCGCAGTGGTTCCCAGACATTGACCTGAAAGGCGCGGATGTCATCGGTCAGGGCATTGGGGCCACTGTAGCCCGCTGTCGTTACGCTGCCGTTGTTCTCGGTGACGGGATTGGTTTCGGTTTCCGCACCACCTCCGCAGGCCGATAACACCAGGCTGAGCAGCAGGGTGGACAGCCAGCCGGAAAGGCCTTGCAGCGAAAATGCACGTGATTCAGTCAATGACATGGAACGTCCCTCTGTGCGGCGCATATCAGTTGCCCATGCACTGGGTGGCGGCTTGTGCAAACACCGGTTTCAGCTTGTATTCCGTGGTGAAGGTGGTGACCAGGGGGTTCAGTTCGCCCTGCGTGGGATCGCGCAGGCACACGGTACGGAACACCTTGGTGGCCTGGCAGCGGGCAAAGGCATCGCTCTGCGCCAGTTCCTGGCCAAGGGATTTCGCGCCATTGCCACTGCCATTGGGTGCGGCGGGGGACCAGCCGAGATAGCCATTGGGACCGACCCGCCAGTAGTTGTCCCAGTGGTCGTCCGGGGTTACATAGCCTTGTTTGAAGTTGTCGGCATTGATCAGGTACTTGGGTTGTACGCTACCCTGCGTGTACACCAGCCTGCCCAGCGTTTCATCGAAGTCGTAGTAGGCAAAGGCCTGCGCCATGGGGTCCATGCCACTGTGACAGCCGACGCAGGAGTTCATGAAGATACGGCTGTCTCCGCCGGGACTGCGCGATATGTCCTGGCGGACACGGTCGGGCGCGCGCGAGTTGTCCTTCAGCGGTTCGAGATCGGTGCACAGGTGATTCATTAATGTGAAGCGGAACATGGCCCGATTGGTACCGTCGATGAAGAATGCCTCGGCGGCTGCGCGGGTGGTCATGATCCCGGCAGTGGCGGCAGCGGGGATATCGGTCATGACGGACTGGGCTCGTGGCACCAGGGACTGTTTGAGATCGATCCCCTGGTTTTCCAGGGCTTCATAGTGATCATTGTTGGTCATGGAGTAGGCGGGAATACCGCTGAGCGCAGGGTCGCCGATGTAGACCAGGTCAGCCGAGAGTACCTGCGTGAAGGGCACATCATCGCGCACCATGCCGATGATGGTGGCGGTGTAGTCATTGAGGGGGGCAAACACCGTCTGGTCGCGATTGGTCCAGGGTGTGGCGAAATTCTTCAGGGTGACATCATAGAAGTTGCGATTGTCCATGGCGCGATAGGCGGCACTGATCGTATCGGAATTGAGGATGTCTTCCTCCATCAGGTCCAGCACGGTTCTGGCTGGCGCCGCGACCACTTCCTCCGTAGGGGGAACTCCGGCCAACCGGTCATGTATGCGTTTGGCCTGGCGACGTTCCAGCTCACCGGCATATACGGGGCCACTCACCAGGCTGATGACTACTGTACCCAGCAATGTCCATGCCGCAGATCTGCAGTACCGGGCCGGGGAGGTTCCTGTAGTACGTGGCCGGTCTGTTGTCGTCATGTCAGTGGTCCTGCTTTCCATACTGTCGCCTCTTGTGCCTTTCGATACCGCTGCATGCCATGTGCAACCGGGTGGTTTCCCGGTGTGCATAGTGCAAATCAATCAGAGCTGGAATTCTGTGACCCGGTTCTTGGTTATGGGTCATGCCGACGATTTATAGTGCTACGCAACGAAACGCGCTGATCAATAGGAAGCAAAGGATCACGCCGGCATGAGCTGTCGCCATGCTGCGACAATGTAATCTGCAAGGGGGCTGATGAAATGCCGGGATGCAATACCAAGGGTTCAGCCTGTAGCGGGTCGCTTACCCGTGCCTGTATGGCTGGAGGTGACTGCTGCGCACGTCAGCAGGTTTCTGCATCCTCGTTGCAAAAAAGACTGTGCACCGGTGCGGTGTTGCTGGCGACGCTGTTGCTTGCCTCCTGCGGCGGGGGAGAGGAGACGGCAACCACCACGCAGGGAATCGATCCACTGGTGGCGGATTTCGGTATTGCCTATGTAAGACGGCCGGTGCCCGACGAAGTGGATCTTGTCAGTGCACAGGAACTCTCCGGGTTTGCACCGGGTGCCGATCTGTATTTCCGCGACCTGGCATCCCCGCGCTCGCCGGAACGCAATATCACTTTCGCGCAGACCGGTGGACTTGGTGATGTGAAGGATGTGGAGGTTTCCTACGACGGGGGCAGGCTGCTGTTCGCCATGCGCATGCCGGAAATCGAGGGTGCCGCACCCGATGAACAGCCGACCTGGAACATCTGGGAATATGAAATCGCCAGCGGTGAACTGCAGCGGGTGATCCAGTCCGACAATGTGGCCGAGGATGGCCAGGATGTGGCACCCCATTATCTGCCGGATGGCCGCATCATTTTTTCCTCCAGTCGCCAGCGCAGCGCCAAGGCCACCCTGCTGGACGATGGCAAGCCGCAGTTCGCCGCGCTGGATGAAAATCGCAATGAGCATGCCATGGTGCTGCACGTGATGCGGGCGGATGGTACGGATATCCACCAGGTGTCCTTCAACCAGAGCCACGATCTGGATCCGACGGTGCTGGAAAGCGGCGAAGTGGTGTTCACCCGCTGGGATAATATGGGCAGCCGGAATGCACTGAACCTGTACAGGATGAATCCGGACGGCACTGATCTTCAGCTGCTGTATGGCGCCAACAGTCACGAGACGGGAAGTGATGGTGCGACGGTGCAGTTCCTGCAGCCGCGGGAAATGCCCGATGGATCGCTGGTGGTGGTCATGCGGCCCAGCGAGGGCACCCGGCTCGGTGGCGATATCGTCACCATCGATATCGCGCAGTATGTCGATAACGAACAGCCCAACCAGGCCAACGCCGGTGTGCTGGCCGGACCGGCACAGGAATCCATCGCCCCCGGCGAGGTGCGTTCCGACGCCCTGCCGTCCCCCGGTGGGCGCTTCAATGCGGTCTATCCGTTATGGGATGGCACCGAGCGTGCCTTTGTCAGCTGGAGCCCCTGCCGGTTGCTCGAGGCGGGGGTGATCGTGCCCTGCTCACCGGCACGGCTGGCCGATCCCGGCCTGCAGGAGGCGCCACCGCTGTATGGCATCTTCCTGTATGACATGGAGCTGAATACCCAGCTGCCGGTATTCACGCCGCAGGAAGGAGTGATCTTTTCCGACGTGGTGGCGGCACAGCCACGGCGGCTGCCCAATATCATTTTTGACCAGATACCGGGTGTGGAACTGGACCAGGCCCTGGCCGATGAAAATGCCGGCGTGCTGGATATTCGCAGCGTCTACGATTTCGATGGCGCCTACCATGCCTTTGGTGGCGCGGTTGCGGACATCGCTACCCTGGCGGATCCGCAGCAGACGCTGGCTGCGGATCGCCCGGCACGGTTCCTGCGCATTGTGAAAGCAGTGGGGATCCCGGATCGTGACACCCGACGGGTGCCGGGCAGTGCCTACGGGCGCAGCGCCGGCCAGCTGATGCGGGAACTGATCGGCTATGCACCCATCGAGCCGGACGGCTCCGTGAAGGTGAAGGTGCCGGCGGGAGTGGCGCTGGCCATCAGTGTGCTGGATGCCGACGGCCGGCGTATCTCCGACCGGCATCAGAACTGGCTGCAGGTGCGGCCGGGGGAGACGGTTCGCTGCAATGGCTGTCACGATGCCCGGAGTGGCCTGTCCCACGGTCGTGCCGATGCCTTTGCGCCACTGTATGCCGGCGCAGCCTTCGACGGCTACCAGTTCCCCAATACCGAAAACACCTTCTTTGCCAATGCCGGTGAAACCATGGCCCAGGCGCGTACCCGGATCGATGCGACGGCGCTGGCGCCGAAGCTGGACCCGGTGTACGAGGATGTGTGGACCGATGAAGTGGCCGCCGGCCGGCCCAAGGATACCGGTTTCACCTACCGCTATGCCGACCTGGCAACCCCCGCGCCGGCGACACCGGACTGCCAGACCACCTGGACCAGCGCCTGTCGTGTGGTGATCAACTACGAACAGCATATTCATCCGCTGTGGGGCCGGGATCGCGGTGCCAATACCTGCACCGCCTGTCACACCACGGACAATATGGGGGTCGACCGGGTGGCCGACGCGCAGCTCGACCTGGGCGATGGCTATTCGGATCAGAACGCCGCTCAGTTCACCTCGTACCGGGAATTGTTGTTCAGTGACCTCCTCGAGGCACTCGATATGGGTACCCTGCAGCCGGTGCAGGCCACGGATGGCAACGGCAATCTGCTGTTCGAGCTGGATGTGGATGGCAACCTGCTGCTGGATGCCGGCGGCAACCCGGTGCCCATCTATGCCACCGTCGCGCCGGTCATGTCGGTCTCCGGGGCACGGGCCAGCAGCCGGTTTTTCTCCGTGTTCGCCACCGGCGCAAGCCATGCGGGCCGCCTGGATGAGGCTGAACTGCGGCTGATCGCAGAATGGCTCGATATCGGTGCCCAGTATTTCAATAATCCGTTCGATGTGCCGCAATAATCCGGGACGGACGTGCAGGAAGCCAAATCATGAGTCTGAACCACAGGGAAGGTCGTTACGCGCGGGCATGCGCGGGTCAGGTGGCGTACTGGTGCATGCCGGCGGGGCTGCTGCTGATGGGCCTGCTGTGGTCACTGTTCAGTGGGCGTCTGCTGGCGGCAGAGGCGCCGTTCCGTGTGCAGGTGGCCGATCCCTATATCGAGTTGCACAGTGGTCCCGGGCGTGGTTACCCGGTATTTCACGTCCAGGAGCGTGGCACCTGGATCGAGGTGCTCAAGCGCAAGACCGACTGGTTCAAGGTGCGTACCGAACGTGGTCGGGAAGGCTGGGTGGCGCGGCTGCAGCTGGAGCAGACCCTGACGCCGGGCGGGGAGGTGGCGGACTTTCCCGATGCCACCCTGGCGGAATTCACCCGCCACCGCTGGGAAATGGCGGCCATGGGCGGGGATTTCGCGGGAGCCGATGTGCTCACCGTGCTGGGTGGTTATTTCCTGACCCCGAACCTGGGCGTGGAGGTGACGGCCTCGAAAATATTCGCCGATTTTTCCGACAGTGAAATGGTCGATGCCAGCCTGGTGGCCCATCCCTTCCCGGCCTGGCGGGTGTCGCCTTACTTCATGGTGGGCACCGGCCTGGTGCATACCAATCCCAAGGTGACCCTGGTGGCGGAACAGGATGCCACCGACCAGCTGGCCCACGTGGGGATCGGCGCCCGCATCTACCTGACGCGCCAGTTTGTATTCCGTGTGCAGTACACACATTACGTCATCTTCCAGAGCGTGGATGACAACCAGGAGATTGACGAATGGAAAGCCGGATTTGCGGTATTTTTCTGAACCGGACCGGAATCCTGTCCGTCATGGCAGCCGGAGTCCTGCTGGGTGTATCCCAGTCGGCGCTGGCGGCCGGGCAGGAACCGATCATCAGCCCCGAAATCGAGCGTCGCGAGATTCGCGCAGCGGATATCGATACCGAGGATTTCGAGGTCGGTGTCTATGGTGGTGTGATGAGCGTGGAGGATTTCGGTACCAACCCGGTATATGGACTGCGCCTCACCTATCACGTCACCGAGGATGTGTTCGTGGCCGCCAGCTATGGTCGCACCGATACCAGTCGTACCAGCTATGAGCGTCTCAGTGGCAACGTGCAGCTGTTGCAGGACAGTGATCGGGAACTGTCCTATTACAACCTGTCCTTCGGACTCAACCTGATGCCCGGTGAAGGCTTTGTCGGCAGTTCCTGGGCCTTTTCCTCGGCGTTCTATATCAGTGGCGGGGTCGGCAGCACGAGCTTTGCCGGCGATGACCAGTTCACCTGGAATGTCGGTGCCGGTTATCGCCTGCTGGCCACGGACTGGCTGGCCCTGCATGTCGAGGCACGGGACCATGTCTTTGATCTGGACCTGCTCGGCCAGCAGCAGACCAACCACAACCTGGAATTCACCGGCGGGCTGTCGATCTTCTTCTGAGGTGCGACATTCACTGCCGGATTTGTGTGCTGGTTCCCGTTTCATCTTCTTGGCCTGATACAGAATGAAGGCTCCATTGATGCGGAGCCGGGGGCGGACCTGATGAACCAACAACCAAAAGCGCATGCGATTACCTGGAAGGCGGCGGCCCTGTCCCTGTGCCTGCTGCAGTCGGCACAGGCCGATATTCGCGAAGGAGCGGCACCGGATTTCACCCTGAAGAGCATGAGCGGTGAAAACCTGCGCCTGAGTGAGTTCCGTGGTGAAGTGGTGATGATCAATTTCTGGGCCTCCTGGTGTGGTCCCTGTCGCCAGGAAATGCCCTTGCTGGATGAGTTGTACAGCCAGTACAGCTCGCTCGGTTTCACCATCCTGGGGGTGAATGTCGAGGAGAATTCCGAACAGGCAAAGGCCATCCTGAAACAGATCCCGGTTACTTTCCCGGTGCTGTTCGATAACGAGAGCAAGGTCAGCAAACTGTATGACGTGGTGGCGATGCCCAGTACAGTGCTGGTCGATCGTGATGGCAATGTGCGTTACCTGCATCATGGCTACAAGCCCGGCTATGAACAGGATTATCAGCAACAGGTACGCAGTCTGATTCGGGAGTGAGGCGAGGCATGAACAGAAAGGGACTTCTACTGTTGTTGCTGGTCATGCTGGGAGGCTGTAGCAATATCGAGCCCTGGGTGAAACCCTATGAACGCCAGTATCTCGCCGACCCCATCATGAGTTTCAGCCGGGATCCGGTCTCCAGTGCCTACATGAGCCACATCTACCAGGTGCGCGAAGCGGCCCGGGGCGCGGAAGGTGGTGAAGGGGGCGGCTGTGGCTGTAATTGAGCGTCTGCCCCGTGCGCTGTTCTATGCGTTGAGCCTGCCCTGTCTGATTACCCAGGCGGCGGTATTGCCGGAGGACCGTGCTGATCTGCTCTACCATTCTTATGATGGCGGCGGGGTCGAGGTGACCGGGCCTTCGCTACTGGTGCGCAAGGGCGACAGCAAATCCGTGTCGGTGTCCGGCAATTACTATATCGATAGTATCAGCAGCGCATCCATCGACGTGGTGAGCCAGGGCAGCCCCTATGCCGAGGAACGCACGCAGACCTCGGTCAGCCTGGATTACCTGCATGCCGATACCATCCTGTCCGCGGCCTATACCAATAGTGATGAAAGCGATTACACGGCGGATACTGCCAATTTCAGTATCAGCCAGAGCATGTTCGGTGACCTTACCAATGTCACCATCGGCTATGTGTTCGGTAGCGATACGGTGTCACGCAACGGCGATGTGGATTTTTCCGGGGAGGTGGATCGACAGCAGTTCCAGATTGGCCTGTCCCAGGTGCTGACCAAAAAACTCCTGTTTACACTCAACTACGAGAATGTCACCGAAGAGGGCTTTCTCAATAATCCCTACCGTTCGGTACGCTACGAGGACAGCACCAGCAGCCTCGGCTACAGTTTCGAGCCGGAGCGCTACCCGCGCACGCGCACCAGTAATGCCCTGGCCGCGGGGCTTCGCTATCACCTTCCCTATCGCGCCGCCATCGGCCTCGGTTACCGGTATTTCACCGATGACTGGAATATCGAGGCCCATAGTGCTGAACTGGACTACACCCATCCGCTGGCTGAACGCTGGCGGCTGGAATTGAGCTACCGTTTCTATACCCAGTCGGAAGCGGACTTTTACAGCGACCTGTTTCCACGCGAGAACTACCAGAATTTTCTTGCCCGGGACAAGGAACTCAGCCAGTTTCACGATCACTCGATCGGCTTTGGTGTCGCTTACGATGTATTGGAAAACGGCTGGGGCATGCTCGACCGGGTTTCCCTCAACGCCCGTTACAATCGTTTCTGGTTCAGCTATGACAATTTCCGTGACCTGACCCGGAGCGCGGCCGTCGGCGAGGAGCCGACCTATGAATTCACGGCCGACGTGATCCAGCTGTATCTTTCCGCGTGGTTCTGAACATGATGCGTAAACCACTTGTGGTGATGTTGTACGGGGTCTTGCTGTGGCTGTCTGCGGCCGCACAGGCGGACTGGTACCGGGACGAGCAGGGCATCATGGGTACCCGGGTGGCGGTGGAACTGTCCCATGAGGACCCGCTGCTGGCCCGACAGGCCATGGCGGCCGTGATGACGGAAATGCGCCGCATCGATACCGGTATGAGCCCCTACAAACCGGATAGCGAACTCAGCCGCTTGAACCAGCAGGCATCCGTTGCACCGATGCCGGTCAGCGGGGAACTGTTCGAACTGCTGGAACGCTCCGTGGGATTTTCCCTGCTGACCCGTGGTGCTTTCGATATCACCTTTGCCAGTGCCGGTTTTCTCTATGATTACCGGCATGCCGTACGACCCAGCGCGGCGCAGCTTGCGCAAGCCGTGGATGCCATCGATTACCGGCGCCTGGTGCTCAATCCAATTGATCATAGCGTGTACTTCACCCGGGACGGCGTGAAGATCGATCTCGGGGGTATCGGCAAGGGGCATGCGGTCGATCGCTGTATCGCACTGTTGCAGGGTATGGGCATTCATGACGCGCTGGTTACCGCCGGCGGTGATACCCGTGTGATCGGCCAGCGCTGGGGCCGCCCCTGGCATATCGGGGTACGTGACCCGCGCCACGCGGATAAGGTCGTGGCCATGATTCCGCTGCAGGATGTGGCGGTTTCGACTTCCGGTGATTACGAGCGCTTTTTCGAGGCCGATGGTGTGCGCTATCACCATATCATCGACCCGAAGACCGGCGACTCGGCCCGTGAGTTGCAAAGCGTTACGGTGATCGGCCGGGATTCCACCACTACGGATGCCCTGTCGACCAGCGTCTTTGTGCTGGGTCTCAAGGCCGGTCTGGCGCTGATTGAATCGTTGCCCGATATCGATGCCGTGCTGGTGGATGGCAGCGGCCAGTTGCACTACAGCAGTGGCTTGCTGAATCCCGTTTCCTCACTTTGACGTCCTGACCGTTTTGTGACCGGGTTAACGCCCGATCCGTGCCTGGGTCTCGGTCGCCATATCCTGCCGTTCGTACAATCCCGACATAGAAGTGCGGATCACACCGCATGCCGGTCTGCCGCGGCCTGTCGTCATGGCTGCCAACCAGGGGAAGGATGCTCATGAATGTAGTTACCCATTGTCTCTGTGCGTTGCTGTTGCTGCCGGTACTTGTCATGGCCGAGCCGGATACCGCATCCACCAGTCTCGATGATGAGGTGCAGGCCCTGAAAAAACAGGTGCTGGAACTGAACCGAGACCTGTTCCTGCTCGAAGAGGAATTGCTGTTTCCCTCCAATACCCAGGTTTCGGTATTCCTGTCCATGGATGTCGGCGAATTCTTTGCGCTGGATTCGGTACAGCTGAAAATCGATGACAAGGAAGTGGCCGATTATCTGTATACGCAACGTGAGCTGGATGCCCTGGTGCGGGGTGGTGTGCAGCGCATCTTCATCGGCAACCTGCGCGCCGGTGATCATGAGATCACTGCATTCTTCACCGGCAAGGGACCCCATGGGCGTGATTACCGGCGCGGGGCCACGGCACAGATCGCCAAGGGCCTGGGACCGAAATATGTCGAACTGAAAATCGTCGATCAGACCGGGAACTACCAGCCGGAGTTTGCCGTCCGGGAATGGTGATGCGGCAGCCCTGGCATCCGGTACTGGCGCTGGTGCTGCTGCTCTGCAGCGGCATGGCCATGGCCGTGGAAAAGAAACCGCAACAGGTGCTGGACCTGCAGTACGGTGAGGTGCTGTTTCATTTTTACCAGGACGATTACTTCACCGCCATCACCCACCTGATGGCCGCACAGCAACGGCAGCAGCTGCCCCACCATGCCCGGGAGGCGGAGCTGCTGCTGGGCGGGTTGCAGCTTTCCTATGGCATGCGGTCGGAAGCGCAGCGCCAGTTCGAGGCGGTGCTGGATGAGCAGGTCGATCGGGACGTGCGCAACCGGGCTTGGCACTACCTGGCCAGGATCGCCTACCAACGTGACCGTTTAGAGGAAGCGCAGGCCTCATTGCGGCAGGTGAGTGGCGGCACGGATCCGCACCAGAGCGCCGAGGTGGCGCTGCTGAAGGCCAACATCAGCATGCTGCAGGGCGCGGACCTGGAGGCCGCCACGGTGCTGGACCGGGTTCGCGCCCCGCAACCGGTGACGGAATACCTGCGTATCAACCGTGCCATCGCCCTGCTGCGGGCCGGCCAACTGGAGGCCGGTCGCGAACTGCTGGATGACATCGGCCGCCAGCGTGCCGATAGCGAGGAGCTGCGCGCGCTGCGTGATCGCGCCAACCTTGGTCTTGGCTACGGCCTGCTGCAGTCCGGGGAGGCGGAACAGGCCCGGCACTACCTCAACCGGGTGCGGCTCAAGGGGCCCTACGCCGCGGCGGCACTGCTGGGCGCCGGCTGGGCGGATGTGGAGCGCGGTGCCTATGATGCCGCGCTGGTTCCCTGGCAGGAGCTGGCGCAGCGCCAGGGCTTCGATGCCCCGGTGCAGGAGGCGCAGCTGGCCATTCCCTACGCCTTCGAAAAACTCGGTGAGCAGTCCCGCGCCATCCATTTCTATCAGACCGCCATCCGCTACTTCGATGCCGAAGAGCAGTCGCTGACCGAAGTCGTCGCCGCGGTGCAGGCCGGCCAGCTGATCGATCTGCTGAGTCAGGCGGCTGATGGTCAGTCCGGCGGCTGGCTGCAGCGTTCGCCCACGCCGGAAGACCTCCCGGCCCGCCAGTACCTGGTGGATCTGCTGGCCGGTCACCCGTTCCAGGAGATGCTGAAAAACTACCGCGACCTGACTTTCCTCAACCGGCTCACCCGGCAGCGCCTGGACTATATCGCGGTCATGCAGGACATGGTCGAGGCGCGACGCCTGGCCCATGAACAGCGCGGCCCGGAGATCACCACTCGTCTCCAGCAAAACGAAGCGGCGGCCACGGCCCGGCGCTGGCAGGGCCTGCAGCAACGCTGGCAGGCACAGCAGCAGGCCCGCGATCCGCTGGGCCTGGCCAGTGCCGTCGAGCAGCAGCAATGGCAGCGGCTGAACGGGATGCTGGATCGCCTTGCCGCCCTGCCGGACGAGGCGCGTTATCGGGAGATGGCCACCCGGGCCCGCTGGCTCAAGGGGGTGTTGTACTGGAACCTGCAGGCGGATTATGAGCAGCGCCTGTGGCAGGTACGCAAGGGCTTGCAGGCATTGCAGGAACCGGTGCAGCAGGCGGAAGCGGGACACGCCCGGGTAGCGGGGCTGCTGAGTACCCGGCAGGACAGTTTTCGCGGCTATGAAAACCGCATCGCCACCCTGCAGGCACGACTGACGGTGCTGCAGCCGCCGTTGCAGAGCAGCCTGGTGCGGGCGGGCGATATTCTGCAGCAGCTTGCGCTGCAGGAGCTGGAGACGCGTCGTACGCGGCTGGTGAGTTACCGTAATCAGGCCCGGTATGCGTTGGCCCGCAACTTCGACCAATTGGCCAAACAACAGGCGGGTACGCCCTGATGCAGCGGCACAGGCTATGGGGCTTGGGGTTCGTCCTGCTGGCCAGCGGCTGCAGCTGGTTGCCGCTGGGCAATGATCGGCACGAGCCAACGGTGGGCTCGCTGCAGGACCGCCATGAATGGCCCGCGCCGGCACCCCTGCCGATGGCGGACAGCCGCCAGGCCGCCATGTCCGAGTACCAGTCCTTCCTGGCCGATGCCCAGGATCCCGAGCTGGTACCGGAGGCCATGCGCCGGCTGGCCGACCTGCAGCTGGATGTGGAACAGGAACAGCTGCAGGTCGGTGTGCCGGTGGCCGGTGGCGCAGGTTCCCGGGCGGCGGCCCTGTATGAAGAACTGCTGCGCCGTTATCCGGATCACCCGCACAGTGACACCAGCCTGTATCAGATGGCGCGGGCGCTCGAGCAGCATGCCGATCCGCAACCGGCCATGGCGGCACTGTCGCATTATGCGGAGCGCTACCAGGGTACGGAGCGGTATGACGAGGTCCAGTTCCGGCGCGGGGAATACCTGTTCGTGCAGCGCCGCTATGCCGAGGCGGAACAGGCCTACCAGGCCGTGCTGGAGCAGGGTGCTGATTCGGTGTTTCACCAGCAGGCGCTGTACAAGATCGGCTGGGCGCGTTTCAAACAGAACCAGTACGAACCGGCGCTGAACGCCTACCTGCAATTGTTCGACGAAACCATTGCCGACCATGACCGTGCCGAGCTGCCGGCCACGCTGGAACGGATCGACCGGGAACGCATCGAGGATACCCTGCGCGCCGTCAGCCTGTGTTTCGTGTATCTGGGGGACACGCAGGAAATCAGCCGTTATTTCGCCGCCCACGGCGGGCGGCGCTATGAACCCATGCTGTATGCCCATCTCGCAACCCTGCACCTGGCCAAGGAACGCTATAGCGATGCGGCCGATACCTATCGCCTGTTCGCCGACATGCATGCGCAGCATCGCGAGGCCCCCCTGTTCCAGTCCCGGGTCATCGATGTCTACAACCAGGCGGGTTTCCAGCAGCGGGTGCTGGAAGAGAAACAGGCCTTCGTGGAACGCTACGAGCCCGCCGGTGACTACTGGCAGGGCCATGATCCGGCACAGTCGCCGGAGCTGCTCGATCAGGTGCAGCGTCACCTGCGCGATATCGCCCGCCACTATCATGCCCAGGCACAGCAACGGAAGACGCCGCAGGCCGTGGCCGAGGCCGGGCGCTGGTACCAGCTGTACCTGCGTGCCTTTAGCGCCAGCGAACAGGCGCCATTGATGAATTTTCTCTATGCGGAATTGCTGACCGGCGCCGGCGAGCATGGCCGTGCCGCGGAACAGTATGAACAGACCGCGTATGGCTATGCCGGCCACGGGAAGGCTGCCGAGGCAGGCTACGCCGCCTTACTGGCCTATGAACGGCATGAAGTGACCCTGCAGGGGCAGGCCAGACAGCACTGGCACCGTAGTGGCATCGAAAGCGCCCTGCGTTTTGCCACGACCTTCCCGGCCCACGAACAGGCGTGGCCGGCGCGCACCCGCGCGGCGCAGCAGTTGTTCGCCCTGCAGGAATATGTCGCTGCCATCACGGCGGCGGAGCCGCTGGTGCAGCAGGCGGCGGTGCCGCCGGCCCTGCAGCGTGCGGCCTGGCAGGTGATTGCCCATGCCCGCTTCGAACGTGCGGATTACCTTCGTGCCGAGGCCGCTTACCAGCAACTGCTGGCGCGCATGGCAGCCAATGAACCGGCGCGTACCGGCCTGCAGGAAAAACTGGCCGCCAGCATCTACCGGCAGGGTGAGGCGGCACGGGATGCCGGTGACCTGGAGGCGGCCGCAGGCCATTTCCTGCGCATCGCCACCACCGTGCCGCAATCCGCTTTCAATGTGACGGCGCAGTACGATGCGGCGGCGGTCTATATACAGCTGCAGCGCTGGCCGGAGGCGATCCGGATCCTGGAGCAGTGGCGGCAACAGTATCCGCGCCATGAGTTGCAGGCCGAGGTCACCCGCAAGCTGGCGGTGCTGTACAGCGAGAATGCCCAGCCTCTGCAGGCCGCGGCGGAATTCACCCGCATGGCCGACAGCGAGCCGAGTGCCGAACTGCGGCGTGAAGCGGCCTGGACGGCGGCAACCCTGTTCCGCAAGAGTGGTCATGGCGCCTCCGCCGCGCAGGCCTACCGGCGTTTCGTGCAGGAATACCCGTCGCCACTGGAACCGGCCATGGAGGCGCGCCAGCAGCTGGTGGAACTGTATGCCGCCAGTGGCGAGCCGGATAAACAACGCTACTGGCAGCGGCAGATCATCGATGCCGATCATCGGGCCGGTGATGAGCGCAGCGACCGTACCCGCTACCTTGCCGCCCATGCACGACTGGCGCTGGTGGAGGATGCGCTGGCCGCCTACCAGGCCGTGGCACTTCGGGAACCCCTACAGAAAAACCTGGCCGCCAAGAAGCGGCACATGGAGACGGTGATCCAGGGCTATACCCAGGCGGCGCAATACCAGGTGCTGGAGGTGACCACCCAGGCCAGCTACCAGCTGGCGATGCTGTACAGCGATTTCGGTCAGGCACTGATGCAGTCGGAACGGCCGCGCAATCTGCAGGGTGAGGAACTGGAGCAATACCAGATCCTGCTCGAGGAACAGGCCTATCCCTTCGAGGAAAAGGCCATCGCGGTGCATGAAACCAATGCCCACCGAACCGTGGAGGGCGTGTATGACGCATGGGTACAGCAGAGTCTGCAGCAGCTGGCGCAGCTGCTGCCGGCACGCTATGCCCGGCCGGAAAGGAGTGAGACCTTTGTCCAGACATTGCCATGATCGGCTGGGGTGGTGCGCCGCCGGCCTGCTGATGCTGGTGAGTGGTTGTGCCAGTGTCCCACCGGGCCCGTCAACGAGCGGGGCCGTCGTCAGCCTGCCCGGCGACTATGCAGCTGCGCAGACCCTCATGGAAGCGGGGCGCTTCGAGCAGGCCGTTCCGGTGCTGGAATCCCTGGCGCACAAACATCCGCAGCATGCCAATCCGCTGGTGAACCTGGCGATTGCCCGGCGTGCCCTGCAACAGCCGGATGCCGCCATGGAAGCCGTGCAGCGTGCCTTGCAGCTGCAGCCTGACAGCGCCGAAGCCCTGCATCAACTCGGCCTGCTGGAACGGGAACGTGGTGATTTCAAGGCCGCCGCGGATGCCTATGCGCAGGCCCTGCAGCAGCGGCCCGATTATGCGCTGGCACATCGCAATCTCGGCATCCTGCTGGACCTGTATCTGCAACAGCCGGCACAGGCGCTGCCCCATTACCGGCGCTACCTGGAATTGAGTGCCACACCCGACGACGCAGTGGCCGGCTGGATCCTCGATCTGGAACGGCGTGTCGTTGCCCGGACACAGGGAGACGCCTGATGAATCCCATCACTCGACCATCGCCATGTTGCCGTCTGTTGGCCGGACTGCTCCTGTTGGCGGGCGCGACCGTCTGTGCCGAGGAGGCCCTGGAGCTGGAGGGCATGGCGGTGGTGGGCAACCGCGAACTGCCCAAGGCCCTGTTTATCGTGCCCTGGCAGGACGCCGAGGCGGCCCTGGTACCGGAGCGCCCGGTCAATACCCTGGTCAATGAGGCGTTGCAGCCCATCGACCCCGAGGTTTTCCGGCGCCGGCTTCAGTATTACGACCTGGTTCACAACAAAGAATAAGGCAACCGGGTGTAATGACACGGCCATCGCGGCCAATACTCAAGGAGTTCATCATGGATATCTATTCAGCGGTTGTTGCGTTCTTTCAGGCAGGTGGGCTGTTCATGTACCCTATCGTGGTGGTGCTGGCGCTGGGAACGGCCATTGCCATCGAACGTTACATCTACCTGACCGCGGCACGCGCCACCAACCAGCGTATCTGGAAACAGGTCATGCCATTGCTGGTGGCGGGTCGTTTCCAGCAGGCCGCAGAACTGGCGGAACAGTCCAAATCGGCCCTGAGCCGCATCCTGCGCTACGGCCTCGATCGTGCGGAACATGCGCGACGCCGCGGTGATGTGGAAGTGGCCATGGAAGAGGGGCTGATGGAAACGGTGCCACGGCTGGAAAAGCGCACGCACTATCTGGCTACCTTCGCCAACATCGCCACCCTGCTGGGGTTGCTTGGCACCATCATCGGCCTGATCCAGGCCTTCACCGCGGTGGCCAACGCCAACCCCTCGGAGAAGGCCGACATGCTGTCGGCGAGTATTTCGGTGGCGATGAACACCACGGCCTTCGGGCTGATGGCGGCGATCCCGCTGCTGCTGGTGTACACCGTGCTGCAGACCAAGACCACGGAACTGGTGGATAGCCTGGAAATGGCCTCGGTGAAATTTCTCAATATCCTCACCGAGCAGGGCAAGGGGGCCGCGGCCTGATGAAACGGCGCTGGCGTAAACAGCACCTCTCGCAGCCGGCGGAGGTGAACATCACGGCCTTCATGAACCTGATGGTCATCCTGGTGCCGTTCCTGCTGATCACCGCGGTGTTCACGCGCATCACGGTACTGGACCTGGATCTGCCGGCCCAGGCCAGTGCCGATAACCAGCAGCCGCCACAGGAACCGGAGCTGCAGCTGGAAGTCGTGGTGCGCCAGGACGTGATCGAGGTGGGGGATCGTAAGCGTGGCCTGTTGCAACGGATCGAGGTCAGTGAAGACGGCAGTGATCTGCAGGCCGTATCGGAGGTACTGCGCCAGGTGAAGGCCCGCCATCCCGATATCCGGGACGTCACCCTGTTGCTGGAAACGGATATTGCCTATGAACGCCTGGTGGCGATGATGGACACCCTGCGGGTGACGCCGGTGGAGCAGGATGGTGAAACCCAGCTGGCGGAACTGTTCCCGCAGATTTCCATCGGCGATGCTCCGCCGCCGGCTGCCGGCAAGGGCAAGAGGAGTTCCTGATGAAACAGTCGCGCCGCGCCCACCGCATGGAACGCAGCCATCTGCGCAATGGCCGCACCCCCGCCTTCAACCTGGTGTCGCTGATGGACATCTTCACCATCCTGGTATTTTTCCTGCTGGTGAATTCCTCTGATGGTGAAGTGTTGCCGAGTACCCGCAACGTGGAATTGCCGGAATCGATTTCGGAGGCCAGGCCCCGGCATAACCTGGTGGTAATGGTGACCGGGCAGGACATCCTGGTACAGGGCAAACGGGTAGCCAGTGTGACGGAACTGGACGCCAGTGATGGCACGATCGATGCCCTGCAGGTCGCTTTGCAGGCGCAGCATCAACCGTCAGACCAGTTGACGCCACAGGACAGGGTTGCCGCCGAGGAAGTCACCATCATGGGCACCAAACAGATTCCCTACCGGCTGCTGAAGAAGGTGATGGCCTCCTGTACCGAGGCCGGCTACAGCCGTATTTCCCTGGCGGTGCTGCAGAAGCCCGTCGGGGAAGGCTGATCGAACACAAGGACCGCATGATGAGCTACGCCCATTCCCTCAGTCTGCCCTGGTCCATTTCCGCCGAGGATGAACGCCGTTTTCAGCGCGTGCTGCTCGGCGTGCTGGCCCTGACCCTGGTGCTGGGGGTGCTGATTCCCATGCTGCCGGTATTCAAGAAGCCGGTGGAGCGGGAGGTGGAATTACCGCCTCGGGTGGCCAAGCTGCTGTTTGAAAAACGCATCGAGCCCAAGCCGATTCCCAAGCCGGTGGAGAAAGCCAAGCCAAAACCGGTACAGGTGAAAAAACCCGTGGCGAAGAAACCGCCGCAGAAAGTGGTGCAAAAACCCAAGCCGCAGCCCAAACCGGTACCGAAGGTTGACCCGACGGAACAGGCGCGCAAAAAGGCCGCCAAGAGCGGTTTGCTGGCGATGCAGGATTCCCTTGCAGACCTGCGTGATCAGTCGGTGGACCCGCTGCGCAATGCCACCCGCCTGAGCAGCAGCGCAAGCCAGGCGAAGGAAGTGCAGCGTTCGCTGGTGACCTCGAAGGTGGCGAAGGCCAGCGGTGGCATCAATACCGCGGCCCTGAGTCGTGACGCCGGTGATACCCGCCTGCAGGCGCGTACCGCCACTGAAGTGGTCAGCCCGGTGGTGACGGAGACCGCCCAGACCCGACACAAGGGCAACAGCCGCAATGCCTCGCGCAGCATCGAGGAGATTCAGATTGTCTTTGACCGCAACAAGGGTGCGATCTACAGCCTCTACAACCGCGAGTTGCGCAAGGACCCCGGCCTGCAGGGCAAGCTGGTACTGCGCCTGACCATCGACCCCTCCGGTCAGGTGACCCAGGTGGAACTGGTATCCAGTGAACTTGGGCTACCCGCCCTGGAGCACAAGCTGGTGCAGCGGGTGAAGATGCTCAGCTTCGGCGCCAAGGCGGTGGAGACGGTTACCATTACCTATCCCATCGAGTTTCTGCCGGCGTGAGCTGGGCCTGTGGTGATAGCAGGTGCGCATGATTCGATACCGGGCCTGCCCCTGATGTCCGCACCGCGTGGGGGTGGCTGCGCCGGGAATGAAATACCGCTGGTGTTCGAAATGGGAATTTGGCACACTAGCGCGACCTTGGCGCGCGCCTGGGTTTTTGATTTTAACCGCATGATTAACATGATATTTATGACGGCATCCTGACGGATTGGCGAGGCGTCGGCAAATCAAAAAAGGCTCCTGGCAGGGAGCCTTTTTGATTTGCGCACCGATCTTCGGTCGCGGGCGCGATGTGTGAACGAACACCACCGGTACCGTTAGCGGGTGGTTTGGTTTGCAGCGGGAAATCACGTTATGGTGTAAAGAGTATCCGCAGCGGAGTATCGCAGCGGGGCTCGCCTACAGCATGAGCGGCTATCCTTACTGGTTCATGCCTCCGTTATGGGGCGCATGATTGATTCAACCTCCTACTCCGCCCGGGCGGAAACGATGGTGCCGTTATCCAATGAATAAATCACAGCGACTGAAACATTTCACCGAAGCCGAGTGGACCAAGATCAAGACCCTGGCGGACACCAAGGAAACACCGTTCCTGGTGGTGCACCTGGATACCGTGCAGGCGAAATTTCAGGAGCTGCGGGAAGGCTTTCCCAAGGCCAGGATCTACTATGCGGTGAAGGCCAACCCGGCGCCCGAGGTACTGAACCTGCTGGCCGGGTTGGGTTGCTGCTTCGATATCGCCTCGCGCTACGAACTGGACCTGGTCATGAGCCTGGGTGTTCCCGCGGAGCGCATCAGCTACGGCAACACCATCAAGAAGGCGGTGGACATCCGTTATGCCTATGAGAAGGGCGTGCGCACCTATGCCAGCGATTCGGAAATGGATGTGCGCCGCATCGCCCGCGAGGCGCCCGGCTCCCACCTGCACGTGCGCATGCTCACGGAAGGTACCGAAACCGCCGACTGGCCGCTGTCGCGCAAGTTCGGCTGTCAGCAGGAGATGGTGGTGGACCTGGTGGTGCTGGCCAAGGAACTGGGCCTGGACCCGGCGGGCATCTCCTTCCATGTCGGTTCCCAACAGCGTGATCTCGGCGCCTGGGATGCCGCCATCGCCAAGGTGAAATTCATCTTCGACAAGCTGGAAACCCACGATATCAAGCTGCGCCAGATCAACATGGGCGGCGGTTTCCCGGCCGCCTATGTCAATCGCACCCATGAGATCTCCCATTACTGCAAGGAGATCACCCATTTCCTCAAGGAAGACTTCGGCGACGACATGCCGGAGATCATGCTGGAACCGGGCCGTTCCATGGTGGGCGAGTCGGGAGTGATCGTCAGCGAGGTGGTGCTGATCTCGCGCAAGTCACGCTACGGCCTGCACCGCTGGGTGTATACCGACATCGGCGTGTTCGGCGGCCTGATCGAAACCCTGGGTGAATCGATTCGCTACCCGATCTATACCGAACGGCAGGGCAAACCCGAGGAAGCCGTCATTGCAGGCCCGACCTGCGACAGCATGGACATCCTCTACGAGGACAACAAGGTGCCATTGCCCATGTCCCTGGAGCCGGGTGACCGCCTGTACTGGATGAGCACCGGCGCCTACACCACCAGCTACAGCTCCATCGCGTTCAATGGTTTTCCGCCCCTGAAGGCCTACTTCGTCTAACGTCGCTTGATCCCCTCTCCCCACGGGAGAGGGTGCTTTTCAGTTACTCCTTGTCGATTCCCTGTGCCGCCATTCCGCATAGCTGGGAACCCATTACCCAGCTGCGCTCCTGTAGATCCGAATTTATTCGGACGATTTTGTTAGATCCCCGTCAGTATGGTGGTGGGAATAAATTCTGCCCCGTAGGTCTTCAGATCAATAGAGATCAATAGGGTCAGTGTCATTGATGTACTTGTGTAGGGAAGTCATATTTCTCAAGCGCAACGCCGTCGGGTGACTATTATGCGATCAATGGCGATCAATGGGGTCAGACTCGATTGAAATAAATTCCGTGCGTGCCGGGATGGTGG
>CBDUHN010000016.1:0-60266 GCA_965367295.1 uncultured Gammaproteobacteria bacterium
GCAGCGGGTTCGAACTCATCCACGATACTGATTGTGCCCTGCGCCTGGAATATGGAAAACCGGTTTCTGGTACCGTATATGTATTGCGTAGCGGTTCCTGAGCCGGGATGTATTAGCATGCGATACATAAAAGCCTGGCCAATTGAGAGACAGACCACTGCATTCCGGGCAATCCATCGTGAAACGACGTCAAGCTGGCACAACCATGGACACCACCAGCACACACAACAATGCGTCCTTCAAATACAAAAACAGGCGCACACATGAATTCACAGGCGCTAAAGCATCAGGCACAACAGATGATCCAACAAGGTCGAGCAGGTAATGCACAAAGCATCCTGGAAGGCCTTACGACACAACAGCCTATTGATATTGAGGCCTGGTTCCTATTGGGTCTTGCCCGCGGACAGGTCGCTGACCTTGCAGGGGCAGAACAGGCCTTCCGTCGCTGCGTGGGATTGCGATCCGATGCCTTCGGCGCCTGGGACAACCTGGGTCTTGCCTTGCTACAACAGGGAAAATTACCCGAAGCCAAGCGATGTTTCCGCACCTCCATCAAGCTCAATCCTGCCAACCCGATTCCCCACAATGGCCTCGGCCAGCTTTATCGAATACAAGGGCAATTACCCAAAAGCATCAACAGCCTGCGTGAAGCGTTGCGCCTCAATCCAAACCTTGGCGCAGCCCACAGCCAGCTAGCCATCAGCCTGCGCACCATGGGACAGCATGCCGAGGCCATAAAACATGCGCGCGCTGCCGTTAAGCTAAACCCCAACGCCGTCGATGCCTGGCACACTCTTGGCGAATTACTACATGCCCAGACTGACTTTGAACCTGCCCTGAATGCCTTCCAACATGCCTTGAATATCAAACCCACCGCAGAGACCTGGTGTGCCCTGGGCGCTCTCATGGAGGAATTGAATCGCCGGGACGCCGCGCGGGACAGTTACAAGCACGCTATCGAGCTGCAACCGCAACTGATGCAGGCACATATCCGCCTGGGCGTGGTGTTGAGCGGACAGGGCGCTATCAATGCGGCTCGTGACCAGCTTGAACTGGCCCTGCGAATCGAACCCAGGCATCCCGTTGCGAATGCGGAACTCGCTAATGTATTGGCCTTGCAGGGACACTACCAGGAAGGCTGGCGACACCTGGAACCGTTGCTGAGAGGGCGTGACACCCGCATCGAGGTCGCACTAGCCTATGCCGCCATCAGTGAGCGCATTGACCATCGGGAGCAGGCACTGGCGCTATTGGAACAACTTAGCTCTGGCGGGAAAATCCCCCCAAGCCACCAGGAGCCCCTGCTGTTTGCCATGGCACGGTTATACGAACAGACTTCCCGCTATGAAGATGCCTTCAGACACTACCAGAACGCCCAGCACCTGCGACCACTGGCCGATGACCTGGATCGTCACCTGGATGAAATGCAGGCGATCCGGACCATATTCAGCCAAGAGCGACTGGAAAAACTACCCCGCGCCGGACATGGCTCACAACGGCCGGTATTCATCGTCGGTATGCCACGCAGTGGTACCAGCCTGGTGGAGCAGATCCTGGCCTCACATCCCCAGGTATACGGCGGTGGTGAACTGACCACGCTATGGAACGTCCTGCAGTCCATGCAGGGCACCACAGGCATCGTATCCGACTACCCGGCCTGCGTGCCTGATCTCACCCCTGCAAACCTGGAATCGCTGGCCAGGACCTACCTGGACCAGTTGCATGCCCTCTCCACCGAGGCGCTACGCGTAACAGACAAGTTGCCGCACAATTTTCTGCACCTGGGACTGATCGAGCTGCTGTTCCCGCAGGCACGGGTCATACACTGCGTGCGTGAACCACTGGATACCTGCCTGTCGATCTACTTCCATCGATTCAACAGCAGCCATCTGTATGCACGTAATTTGCACAGCCTGGGTCGCTATTACCGCGCTTACGAACGACACATGGCGCACTGGAATCAGGTACTCAGCCTTCCCATATTCACATTACGCTACGAAGACCTGGTCGAGGACGTGGAAGATATGAGCCGCCAGCTGGTGACATTTTGCGATCTTGACTGGGACGATGCCTGCCTGGATTTCCATGCCAATAAGCGCGTGGTCAACACACCCAGCCACGAACAGGTACGCCGCCCCATCTATCGCAACGCCATGCAACGCTGGCGTAATTATGAACCCTGGATCGGCGCGCTACAGGAAGGGCTGGACTCGGCCAAGTGAAGCGGCGCCAGCACAACCTACCGGCAGGCAGGCCTGTGTACTGGCGCTGCAGTCTATTAGCAACCTGCCAGCGGCTTCCTGCGCCGCATAATGCCGATCAAGCCCAGTAATCCGCTACCAAACAGCCACCCTGCTGCAGGAACCGGTACCGGAGGGGGGCAAACACCCACCCCGGGAGTGCATACCGGTGAGGCTGTCAGGCTCGTAAAATCAAGACTGATATTCATACCGGTGAAGGGCCCATCCGGCATTGGGCTGCCGGCAATGCCATAGACTTCACCACCGTAAGGTCCACCCCATGTACCCTGAGACGCGCCGATATTCTCAATGAAGTCATTCTGATTTTGAACAGTGTCCAGGACTAACGGCAATGCGCCGGAAGGCGAAAAATTTATACAGCCGCCAATCACGCAACCCGGCGCAAGGCTGGTATTCCAGGCAGTAGTGGCGAGAGGTGTCGGACCCAGTGCAAGGTAACCATTATTTGTGGAAGGCACGCTAAAACCAACATAGGTTCCATCCGTCGCGGGAATCGCCCCCACCCCAGCGATCACGCTGCCATAACTAAATCCGGGGCTCACAAGGGCCCCGAACAGGCCGGCCGCATCCAGCACCATGGAGGCCGGCAAGTCAACGTTGCCATTCCAGCTGAGCAGCATATTAGCGAGGACCAGCGTGCCGCTACTGCCCATACCGTCACCGATAGCCTGTAGCTGGATATCCGTGATTTCCATTGGAGTAGTGCCACCGAAAAAGTCAAAGGACTGCAGGGTCGCGGAACCTGCACCGGTGTTGGTATTGATACTCAGCGTGCCACTGACCGGGGTCTGGAACTGATTGTTACGGTTTCCAGGCTGATTTGGGACATCAGTATTGGCTAACACGGCACCGGTAGGATCTATCATGCTGAATACGCCCCCCCAATTAAAGTGGATCATGTCAGCCTGTGCGGCCTGCGGGCCGATAATCACACCTGCTAGCACAGTGGCAACGGCAATATTGAGTGAGTTCTTTTTGATATTCATTTTCGAGTACTCCTCCATGAAGTCGATTATTGTTGTGTAGCAGCCCGATGAAACAAGCTAACCGACCAGCTAACGTGGACCTCGGAATAATCAAAAAAAACGGGCGCTAATGCGCCCGTTGACAGTTCAAAATCAGCTTTATTATGAAAGCAATACTTTTGTGACCGGCTCACGGGCACCCCAAGGTGCCAGTGAGCCACAGGAGGCAGGGTGCTGAATCCGCCGCCGCCCTGGTCAGACCCAACTTTAGGCCTTGCGGCGACGGGCAACACCCACCAGACCGAGCAGGCCAGAACCAAGCAGCCAGACTGCGGCCGGGACCGGCACTGCAGAAGTAGGCGTAATATTGGTGATTTCGATCGTGGTGATATCGAAGTTGGCGTTGAAACCCGCGAACGGTCCGTCAGCCATCGGGTTACCACCGACACCAACGCCATCACCCATTAAATACTCCTGGGTGTTAGGAGCAGTATCTACGACCAGCGGCAGGGCACCGGAAGGTGACACGCCCATGCAGCTACCTGCGGAGCAACCAGGCGCAAAACTGGTGTTCCACTCGGTGGTGGCAACCGGAGTCGGACCAAGGGCCAGGTAACCGTAGCTGGCATTCGTGTAGGTGCCATCAGAAGCCGGGTCAACGCCCACGCCGGAGATCACGCTGCCCACACCAAAACCAGGAGCCTGCATGGCGCCAAACATTCCGGCTCCATCCAACACCAGGGAGACCGGGATACCATTGGTGCCATTCCAGTTGAACAGCATGTTGCCAAGGATCAGGGTGCCGGGATTGCCCATGCCGTCACCGATGGCCTGCATTTCGATGCCTACTGCTTCTGCTGGGGCGGTGCCATTGAAGAAGTCAAAGGGCACCAGAGTGGCGCTGCCAGCACCGGTGTCGGTATCAAACTGCATGGTGCCAGTCACAGCGGTCTGGAAGCGGTTGCTGGTCTTGGGCAGGCTGCCATTCTCCAGTGCAGTACCAACGGAATCCAGCATGGTGAACATACCATCCCAGTTCATGTCGATAATATCAGCCTGTGCGGCCTGCGGGGCAATAGCAGCACCCAGAACGGTGGCGACGGCTACGCTGAGTACATTTTTTTTGATGGTCATATTAGGTAACTCCTCCAAAATTGTCGAAATGTCGACTTTGCAAAGCCTTAACAAAACTTGTTGTTTGATTTCCCCACCGTAACGTTTGACATGACACGGCGGCGACAAACTCGCAGACGAATCAAAGCAAGCTTCAGGCCAATAATTTATATTATTTATAAAACAACATAATAGGAAATCCCGCACCAGCCTTCGCTATCCGATGGCCAGCAAACTGTAAAGCTGGCCGACAGCCTGGTGGCGCTCTCCCAAGACCCTGCATTCATCACTAAGCACCTGTTTTTCTCTTCTTAATCACCATCGGGAGGGGCTTCCCCGCAGGCATGAATCCTGTGTCAGGATTCCCGACAGCATTACGGGGTATGAAACTTGTCGACCGCAGCCACCCCTTAACATGCAAAAAATAACGGGATTACACGCCAAGCAACAGCACACCGATCACTGAGCAGGCTTTTACCCCATGCCTTGCTTCCTGCTTCATGCGCCCCTCCGCCCAACCCTATCTCTGGGAAAGAGGGAATTCTTCCATGGCACCCTCTAAATGCATGCGCATCTATCTCAGTCAGACTAAGGCACCGATGCAGGCACACTGACAAGGCCACCCTCCATCGGAGAGAGCTGTGTGCCCCTATGCTCTTCGCAATGAAGTCCCGCATCACTGACGCCAACGCAGCGCTCACCAGTCAACTTGACAAACCGCAGCAACATGACAATGATCTGCGCCTTGCCCGATATAAAAAATACCCTCCGAACGAGCGCACCTGCGTCGGGTGGGCGGGCCGATCCGGTAAAGGCAGGAAACATAATCTGCGCCGGTACAGAATCACGATAATTTTATAAGTATGATTATTTCGGAGGAGAGCCTATGAAAGCGCGGATCGCACGCCTGCTTCCGCTATGCGCAGCCCTGGCCACGGCCATACCCATGGCAGCGCATGCCACCAACGGTTATTTCTTGATCGGTTATGGAGCAAAATCCCGCGGCATGGGTGGCACCGGTGTGGCCTACGGCACCGATGCCCTTGCCGCCGCCGCCAACCCTGCAACGATGTTTGATGTCGACATGAATACGATGCGAATCGATGCGGGCGGTGAATTCTTCAACCCCCCTCGCTCGATTTATCACGACAGCGACACTTTGGGTACCACCAGCGAGAAAAGCGGTGCCAACCTTTTCCTGATCCCCAGCATGGGCGGCATCTATAAATTCAATCGCAAACTGGTGATTGGCATGGCTGCGATTGGCGCTGGTCTCGGCACCCGCTATAACCAGGAAGTCCCGGGCAATCCTACCTGTGTAAACGGTGACACCAGTGGTGGCACCGACAGCTATTTCTTCAACTTCAACTGTAACGCAGACAGCACGACCGTAGGGGTTATGCTGATGCAGATGCAGATGCTGCCCAGTGTTGCCTATAAGGTAAACAAGCAGCATACCATCGGCGCCTCGCTGGCTATCGGCGTACAAACCTTCCGGGCCTATGGCCTTGGTGCATTCCAGGACCTGGGTTTTGCCGGGGACACCAACCGGGTAAGTGGCGAAGGCAATGACTGGTCCTACGGGGCAGGCATCCGCCTGGGTTGGCAGGGCAAGTTCTATAAGGAACGACTTTCCTTCGGCGCCAACTATGCATCCCGCGTCTACATGACGCGTTTTGACAAGTACCGGAACCTGTTTGCCGAACAGGGCGATTTTGATATCCCGGAGCACTTCGAGATTGGCATGGCGGTCAAGGCCACCAAGAACCTGACCATCGCCGCCGATGTGCAGCGCATCCTGTTCAGCGACATTACTTCCATCGGCAACCCGGGCCCGGTAGACCCTGTCGACTTCAATCCGCTGTGCCCGGGGGGGTCCACCGGCAGACCGGAGTGTCTGCTGGGCGGAAATCTCGGCATGGGCTTCGGCTGGACAGACCAGACGGTGTACAAACTCGGCATTGATTATCGATACAACGACAAATGGAATCTCCGTGCCGGCCTGAACTATGGCAAGAGCCCGATCCCCGATGACCAGGTGCTGTTCAACATGCTGGCACCGGCCACGGTCGAGAAACACATCACTCTTGGTGCTTCTTATCGTCCCAGCCGGAATATCGAATGGTCCATGAATTACATGCACGGATTCGAAAACACCATCACCGGACCTACGGCATTCACCAACCGTGCCCCCGGAGAAGACAATGCCGCGATTTCCATGTATCAAAACTCGCTGGGTATCAGTTTCGCCTACTCCATGTAGGCCGGGCCTGGATCGACCTTGAATCGCGTATAAGCACAATATTCAAACCCACAACAAACATGCCAAGCGTGTTAAAGATGGGTATGAGGAGCAAATAATCATGAATATGGGCAACAACATTCTAAAGCGAACTGCAATTGCCACGGCAGTGAGTGCAAGCCTCGGTTGCGCGCTCACCCCGCAACTAGCCTCCGCTACGACCTACATTTTCTCATGGGATGGTTTCTTCACCATGATCGACAGCGCGGGGGTTCCACTGGAAAATGGCAGCTTGGCCAAAGGCACTAACCGCTTCCAGACTCCCATTACCGGCACGCTGACCTACGATGACACCGCCAATACTGGCACGCTGACCATTGATTCATTCGATTTCTTCAATGGCACCGCACCCGCCGTCGCCTCCGGCGTCACCTTCAGCGACACGGATGGACTCGGAGCTGGCACCCTGCTGCTGGGCAATATGTTGTTCGACTGGAACGGCAATAATGGCATTCCGGTATCCCTGGCCTGGGATGCCAACGGGCTGCAGTCCTACCTGGCAGGCTCTCCCACGGTAGGTGACACCATCACCGGTGCCAGCCCCAGCGGCGGCGCGATCCCGGCTGCCGATGGCAGCTACACGAATGCCACCTACAGTTACCTGGCGCTGGGCGCAACACCCGTGGCAACCACCGCCTGGAACACAACCCTGGCCACAGGCTGCACTACTGGTGTGGATGGTGACTTTACCAATAATGTGGGTGGTGGCTGCATGGGCGTAAACCCCAACGGGGCCCTGCCACTAGTCACCGATACGGTAGCCAACAATAACGACTTTACTGCCAACACCGGGGCCACGGCGGGTACCCACGATACCAATAGCGATACCTTCCTTACCTACTATGGCATCGGTGGCAACCCGATGGCCGATGGCCCCTTCCAGGGCTTTAACGCCAACTTTGACCTGGTCAGCCTGACCCTGGTGGATGACGGTTCCGGTCCCCCATTCAGTACTCCAGCGGACCTCGCCCCGACCGTGGCGGAAGCGGCCACCCCCACCACGGCAACCATCGACATCGGTACCGTTGCCGATGAGCCCGGCAGCACCACGGTTGAATACAGCACCGACGGGGGCAGCAACTGGGTCGCGGATTCCGGCGGCGTCAACAACGTCACCTTCGACTTGACCGAAACCGTCAACTCCTTCACTGTCGACTGGAAAGTCTATGTCACCGCCAACCCGGCCAGCGTTTCGCTGGGTTCCCAGACCGTGGAAATCACCATCACCGATACGACCAATCCCACGTTCACCTCTTTCCCGGCGGACATCTCCGTTAACGTAACCAGCACCTCCGATTCGGTGGCCTTTGAAGGACCGACCAGCACTGCCGGCAGCGTACTCGCCGACGACGCCACCGATCCGGCCCCGCTCATTGAATACTCGATCAACAATACCACCAATTGGACGACGGAAACCCCGGCAGCCGATGAAACGGCTACCACCTTTGGTTCTGGCGCCAATACCGTGTACTGGCGGATCACCGATGCCAGCGGGAATATCACCACTCAAAACCAGACCGTTACGCTGAATCTTCCCAGCGGGATTGTGGGCGTGCCCTGCACCGTGGACCCCGATGTGTTCGCAGCCACTGTTGGCGACCGTCTGCTGGGCGGTAGTTTCACCATGCATGACCCGTCGGGAGGCCTGGTGGGCGCCATCGACACAGCCGTCAGTGGATCGATCAACACGGACCCCGACAAAGCCTGCGCCGATGAAACCTGCGCCGTATCCGGTGCTGCCCTGGTGTCGCCAACCCCGTTCTTCGGTGAACTGTGGACGACCAACACCATCCGCCTGTTCAACACCCCCGGCACCTACACCTTCAACACGGTACAGGATGGCAATCCCACACTGAGCATGACCGTTGGTCCGAATCAGCTGGGTGCTCACATGCTGTTCGACTGGTCCGTCAACCGCGACATCGATGTGGTCCTGGTATGGGATTACAGCTGCGGTGCTGCGCAACTGGTCACCACCGACCCCGATGGCGATGGCATCATCGGCACCAAGATGGTGGACGGCCCCTTCAAGGGCTTCAGTGCCGCCTTTGACCTGGCTACCCTGGCCGGCGAGCAGGCCCTCACCTCCGGCGGCTTCTCCGTCACGATCCCGGTAGTGAAGAACTCCGTAGCCAACACCTCCCCGGTTGCCCTCACGCCAGGCACTATTGGCACTACATTGGGCGGGGTAACCCTCACGGCAACCGAGTTGTTCGACACCTATGGGGCGGCAACCGACGGGGATGTGCTCCGCTCCTGTGTGGGCGGCTGCTTTGACTTCTCCGTCAGCGGTCTCGCCACTGGCAGTACGATCCAGGTTGTCCTGCCCTTAAGCGAAACCATCCCTTCCTACTCGCTGTATCGTAAATTCGATGCCAGCAGCGATACCTGGAGAGGATTTGTCTACAACACCACCGACAATGTCATGACGGCCGCTCTCGACAGCAATGGACGCTGCCCGGAACCCGGCGCGGGCGACTACACGCCCTTCACATCCGGCGTCCTGGCCAACATGCTGCGTCCCGGTGACCAGTGTGTGCAACTGACCATCACCGACGGCGGTCCAAACGATGATGATCCTGCCGATGGTGTTATTGGTGATCCCAGTGGCGTAGGCGTAACCCCCAGCCCTGCAGCACCGGAAGCCATTACCAGTGGTGGCGGTTGCACCATCTCCGCCCAGCCGATGTCACCGGCCAGAGCTGGCGACTGGCTGCTGATTGGCGGTCTGCTGGCTGGTCTGGGGTTATATCGCCGCCGGCAGTCCTGATTCGATCAGGACGTCAGCGGTAAACAGAGCGCGGCCGAAAGGTCGCGCTTTTTTTATCACGAGCCCCGCCAGACAGCTGAACTTGACCCCAAAGGCTGAATCGGGACAATCATCCGAAACGATAGTCGGGCCCCCTCCCGGTATCCATTCAACGACCATAAGCCCCTCTGGGGCATATCGAGGATAACCTGCATGATATTCAATCGTGGTTTGCGAACTCTGGCCCTGTGCCAGATATTGCTCCTGGCTCCAGTCCCGGCTATCTCCGCCACGCCAGCCGAGGACGCCTATCTCATCGAACCCGGCGATGTACTGGGAATCTCCGTATGGCGGGAAGAAGGACTGGAGAAGTCTGTAATCGTGCGTCCGGACGGGGGGCTGTCTTTCCCATTAGTGGGCAATGTACAGGCAAGTGGTAAATCCATTGAACAGCTACAGGCAGAGGTCGCTGACAAACTGAGTAAATTTATACCCGAACCATCCGTTACAGTTGCGGTACAGCAGCTGTCCGGTAACAAGATTTATGTGATCGGCAAGGTCAACCGTCCCGGTGAATTTCCCGTGATCCGCAAGGTGGATGTAGTACAGGCGCTGGCCATGGCCGGCGGCATGACCCCTTACGCCGCGGCAAATAAGATCCGCATCTTGCGCCGTGATGGCAGATCCCAGACCGCCATCCCGTTCGCCTATGGTGACATCGAGAAGGGCGAGCAGCTGGAGCAAAATATCATCCTGCAAGCAGGGGATGTGGTAATAGTACCTTAAGTTTTACCACGACTTTTCCGCTTTACGCCATGCTGGACAGTGCGGGGAAAATCCCGGATCATTGCCGCTGGCAAGGGAAAATCACGCATTTCCGTGGGATCCCTCGTTCAGTTGGCTAGAGGGTCCAACGGAACCCGCTTCGTGCACAAAAAAGCAGCGCTGCCGCAACGGGGGCATGCTATACCTACTCAAATTTAAAAAAATATTAAAACACCAGGGGAACAGCAAATGCCACCAAACTGTCTATCGCGCCTTGGGATGGTGGTCGCACTGACGACCAGCGTGGGTGTCCAAGCCGCTGAATGGGCGTTAGACCCGCATATTTCCGCGCGAACCCGATATGATGACAACTACCGCCTGAATACCAGCAATGAGCTCACGGTTTGGGAAACAGCTATTCTCCCCAAGCTGACCTTTTCCCGAACAACAGAACGAGATCGCATTGCCGGCACTGCGGGACTGAACCTCCGCCGCTTCGATGAAGACGGCCTGGATAGAAATGATCGTTTTTTGAAGTTTGAATCTAGTCGCCTGTTCGAAACCAGCCGCGTAGGATTGAATGCAGACTACACACGGGATTCATCGCTCGACAGCGAATTAGTGGGCGACCAGCTTTTCTTAGACCGCGTTGCGCGAGAAAGATGGAGTATTTCTCCCAGTTGGACGTATACATTGAGCCAAACCACCCAGCTCAATGCTTCTTATCAATTTGTAGATCTATCGTACCCTGACATATCAGACAACCAGCAGTATACCGGCTACCAATACCATGTAGCCTCACTGGGCATGAGCTACGGAATCTCTCCAACGACAAGACTAACCTCTCAGCTTAACGCTTCACGCTCGGAACGTGACGACAATACTCTTCGATCCAATAACGTACAGATCAGCCTTGGACTGGAGCATGCCTTCAGCGCGCGATTAACCGGTGCAGCGTCTGTTGGCACAGGTCGTACTGAATCCAAACTCTCTCAGGACGCTCTCACCTGCTCCGGCATCCTGCTACCGGGATTCTTTTTCGGCACCACAGGTACCGTTTGCGTAGACCCGGACAGCCTGACCATAATCCCCTTCACTACGGCTACGCAAACCAGCAACACCAGCTCCAGCAGTTCTGTTTACAATGCCAGCCTTGATTACCTCCTGGAGACCGGCAAGCTATCAATGTCCATGTCGCGCAGTATCACTCCTTACACCAATGGAAGCCTGGTATCAAATGATCGACTGAGATTGTCTGGGACACACCAATTAAGCCATAAAGTAGAAAGCTCGCTATCCCTTGATTGGTACAAAACCACGAGCACGGACGATACTTCGGGCATTTTAGACCGAAGCACCTTCAGTATTCGCCCCGGCCTGCATTGGAATTTTGAGCGCGACTGGAGTTTGTCGGCAAGCTACCGCTATTTCAAGCAGGATTATGAGGGCCGAGCGGATGCCGCTGTTAGCAATTCCGCTGAATTAACTCTCACATACCGATGGCCAAAGATCGCCATTTCCCGCTAATCATTACACGATGAACACAGTAACTATGGATGAAGCAACCAAAGACCTCAGCGACTACCTGGACGCCTTCAAACGTCGCAAAACGGCGATCCTCAGCATTGCGCTCGCGATCTTTGTCATCGGCCTGATCGTGGCAGTGGCCTGGCCACCAACCTATAAATCGACCGCGACCATCCTCATCGAGGAACAGCAGATACCCTCTGAACTGGTGCAATCCACGGTCACCAGCTACGCCTCTCAACGCATCGAGACCATCAGTCAACGCGTCATGACACGCGCCAATCTGATGGAGATTATCGATAAGTACGGGCTTTATACCGACGAACGCAAGCGCGAAACCACTGAAGAAATACTTGGGCGCATGCGCGACGACATCAAGCTCGACATGATCAGTGCCGAAGTGGTGGACCCCCGCACCGGTCGGCCGATGGCTGCCACTATCGCCTTTTCTCTTGGATTCAAGGGTGAAAACCCAACCAATGTACAGAAGGTCGCCAATGAACTGACCACCCTGTACCTGCAGGAAAACATCAAGACCCGGGCTTCCAAGGCCGAGGAGACCTATGCCTTCCTGTCGGACGAGGCAAAACGCCTTACCAGGCAGATTGCGGACACGGAAAAGCGCCTGGCGGAATTCAAGGCCGCCCATGCCGACAGCCTTCCCGAGCTGCAATCGCTGCTGCTACAACAATCCGACCGGGCCGAACGGGAATTCTCCGACCTTGCCACCCAGATCCGCTCACTCGAGGAACGCCGTTTCTATCTCCAGGGACAGCTGGGGCAACTCGACCCCTATGGTTCCGACGTCAATCTCAGCCCCGGCGCACGCCTCAAGGCACTGCGCACCCAGTACGCCAGCATGGTAACCCGCTACTCGGCCGACCACCCGGATGTGATCCGCCTCAAGCGTGAAATCGAAGGCCTGGAACGGGAAACCGGGCAGGTGGACTCCCGTGAGGCACTACTGGAACAACTCGATGCCCTTAAAACAGAACTGGCATCCGCACGGGAAAAATACTCCGATGAACACCCGGATGTGATCCGGATCAACCGCTCCATTGCGGGCGTGGAGGAGGCACTCAGCCAGGCACCCGCCACCGGTAGCGCGGGATCGGAACGCACGCCGGACAACCCCGCCTACGTGACCCTGCAGGCGCAGCTGAATTCGGTCGATAATGACATCGAGGCACTGAACAGAAAACGCGCCACACTGGAACAGAAGCGTAGCGATTATGAGGCGCGACTCACCTCGATCCCGCAGGTGGAAGCGGAATACCGCACCCTGACCCGCGACCTGGAAAACGCCACCGCAAAATACCAGGAAATCAATGCCAAACAGATGCAGGCCCAGATCGCCCAGCAGCTGGAATCCGAAAGCAAGGGCGAACGCTTCACCCTGATCGACCCCGCCGCCCTGCCGGAGGAACCGATCAGCCCGAACCGTCCCGCCATCATTTTCCTCAGCCTGGTGCTGGCCATGGGTGGCGGTCTTGGCTTTGCTGCCGTGGGTGAAAGCCTGGACAGCTCGGTGCGCGGCGTCAAAGGCGTGGTGAGCGCCGTACAGGTGGCCCCGCTAGCCGTGATCCCCTACCTGGAAAACGACGCCGAAGTCGCCAAAGGCAAGCGTAAAGCGGTGTTCATGATTGCCACCGTACTGGGCGGTATCGTCGCCGTCGTGCTGCTGATCCATTTCTTCTGGACCCCACTGGACGTACTCTGGTTCAAGGCCCTGCGCCGGGCCAGTGTGACCACCGGCATCGATCTGTAACAACACCCGGGCATCCACCCCAGTCCGGGTGGATGCCAAGCCCACCGTTTTGCTATACCATGTCCGCACATGGGCTAGGCGCGGTACTCCAAGCCTCAGGTGAACCGGCACAGACCGGTGTCCGATAAGCGGTACTCACTGGCCTCGAGCATACTCGGCCTGTTTAATCAAACCCTTACGGCCCACTTGAATGTTAAAGGTGTCGACCGTTTGCCCGATACACAGGGTTACGAGTATAAAAACCATGGTGGCAGCCGGGGTCCTAATGCCGCATCGCTCCCCTGCCCTGCTACTTTTTTGAGGTCCCGTCGTTATGGAACGTATTAAGCAGGCGCTGGAAAAGGCCCGTCAGGAACGGCAGTCGCAACCCGGCCCGGTGGTGAACCTGGCCGTACCCACCTCACCCCAGGATGTCAGTTACACCAGGACCCGCACGGTAAAGGTGGCCAACAAGGTGCTAAGGGAAAACCGCATTATCACGGGAATCGGCGACGGTCACTTCAAGGATGCCTACAAGATCCTCAGCACCCAGGTGCTGCAGCGGTTGCGTGAGAACAGCTGGAATGTACTGGCGATCACCAGTCCCGGCGCCGGTGAAGGCAAGACACTGACCGCTATCAACCTCGCCGCCAGCCTGGCCATGGAAGTGGATTACACGGTACTGCTGGTCGACGCCAACCTGCGCCACCCCAGCATTCATGAACACCTGCAGTTGCCCCAGGGCAAGGGCCTGAGCGAATACCTGCTCGATGACGAGCCCGTGGAAAACCTGCTGGTGCACCCCGCCGAGATCGATCACCTGACCATCCTGCCCGGCGGGCGCCCACTGATGAATTCTTCCGAAATGCTGAATTCACCCAAGATGAGCCGCCTGGTGGATGAAATGAAAAGCCGCTATGCCAGCCGTATCGTGATTTTCGATCTGCCGCCGGTATTGTCCGCGGCCGACGCGCTGGCCTTCTCACCCTATGTCGATGCGGCACTGCTGGTGGTCGAGGAAGGCAAATCCAGAAAACAGGATGTGGAACGGGCGGTGGACCTGCTTGGCAGCACCAACATCATCGGCACCGTGCTCAACAAGGCACACGTCAAAAACTGAGATCCACGAAGGTAAAAGCGGATGTACCAAGCGTTTTACGGTTTCAGTGAAAAACCTTTTTCGCTACTGCCGGATTCCGGTTTTCTATACCTGAGCAAGAAGCACCGCATGGCGCTGACGCTGCTGGAGTATGGCCTGATGAATCAGGCCGGTTTTACCGCCATCACCGGCCAGATCGGCACCGGGAAAACCACCCTGATTCGCCACCTGCTGAACAACATGGAGCAACAACATACCGTTGGCCTGATCTCCAATACCCATCGCTCCTTCGGCGAGTTGCTGCAGTGGATTCTCATGGCCTTCAGCCTGCCCCACACCAACAAGTCCAAGGTCGAGATGTACCAGGACTTCATGGCATTCATCATTCAGCAGTATGCGCGTGGCCGCCGTACCGTACTGATCGTGGATGAAGCGCAGAACATGGCGGCGGAAACCCTGGAAGAACTGCGCATGCTGTCCAATGTGAATGCCGACAAGGACCAGGTATTACAGGTGATCCTCGTCGGTCAGAAGGAATTGCGCGAAACCCTGCGCCGCCCGGATCTCATCCAGTTCGCGCAACGCATCGCGGTCGACTATCACCTCGACCCGCTACAGGCCGAGGAAACCCCGGAATACATCCGCCATCGCGTCACCGTGGCCGGCGGCAATCCCGATCTTTTTGAGGATGAGGCCTGTCAGTTGATCCACCAGGCCAGCGGTGGCGTGCCCCGCCTCATCAACCTGCTATGCGATACCGCCCTCGTGTACGGCTTTGCCGAGCAGACCGACCACATCGGCCCGGAACTGGCGCGGGAGGTCATTCGCGACAAGCAGCAGGGCGGCATCTTCCCCTCCCAGCCGGAACGGAAAGTAGACGCAGCGGCAGGCGAATCGGAATACACCCCGACCGACACCTCCCCCGACCAGCTCAAAAAAAAAAGCTTCGGGTAGCGATTGCCTGTGAATCCGCTCCCCTGCGGAACCACCTGGCAGATGCATTGGGTGCTGTGGGAGTGGATGTGATCGCCAGCATTCCGCTGGAAAAGGAACACCTGCACCACCTCGACCAGCACAATCTGGATATCCTGCTGGTCGACCTCGACGAGGATGCCGAGCAACGGGTGGATGATCTCTACGAGTGGCTGATGGAATGGGATCTTCCCGTGCTGTTCAACGACAGCAGCGCCACCGAACGCAGCCTGCAGGACCAGGACAGCGAATTCGGCCGCAAGCTCAGCCTCAAGCTCATCTCCCTGCTACCGGAGTTTTCACCGCCGTCCCCCTGGCAACATTGATTGGGTTCACCAGGATGCGACTGCTACAGCTACTAAGCCTGACACTGGCACTGGCCTGGATGGGAATGATCTTCTTCCTCTCCCACCAGCCCAGCCTGCCCACACCTTCCCTGTTCCCCGGCCAGGACAAACTGTTCCACGCCGGTGCCTATGGCCTGCTGGCCCTGCTCTACCTGGGCAGCCTGCCCCGGCACAGACCCGGCCACGCGGGCCGCCAGGTGTTGATTGTCAGCCTGCTGGCCATCCTGTATGGCGTCACGGATGAATTCCACCAGAGCTTCGTTCCCGGCCGCAGCCCAGAACTGCTCGACCTGCTCGCCGACGGGGTCGGAGCGTTCACCGCTGCCTGGCTGGCCACTTTGGTGAAACAGCGCTACGCAGCAAGATAGACGCCGATTCCCCTGCATGGCCATCGCTCTCATTCGGGATCATGCGGCCAAATCCGCACCTACAGGTAGCGGCTCCAGTCATGCCCGCTGTCACCGACCACCAGGAAGAAGGGGTTGAGGAGGGAGTCCTTGGTGTTGTAGCGCAAGCGCTGCAGTTCCAGGTCCGTCACCCGGCCACCCGCCTGCTCCACCACGCACTGGGAAGCCGCGGTATCCCATTCCGAAGTCAGCCCCAGGCGCGGGTACACATCGGCGCGACCTTCCGCCACCAGGCACAATTTCAGTGAACTGCCCATACTGACCATTTCATGTTCACCGACCTTATCCAGGAAGGCCTGGAGTGAATCACCGCCGTGGGAACGGCTGCCCACCACCGCCATGGCCCCCTGCGCCAGGGGCCGCACCCGGATCGGTTTCGGTGCCCCACCCGGTTCCGCCTTCCAGGCCCCCAGCCCTTCACAGGCGGAGTAGGTCACGCCGCTGACCGGCACATAGACTACGCCCAGCACCGGCACTCCATCGCGAATCAGGGCGATATTGACCGTGAATTCGCCATTGCGCTTGATGAATTCCTTGGTACCGTCGAGGGGGTCCACCAGCCAGTAGGTATGCCAGCTGGAGCGTTCTGCGAAGGGGATCTTCGCCGACTCCTCCGAAAGGATCGGTACCGTGGGGGTCAGTTGTTCCAGCCCCGCCACAATGGCCTTGTGCGAAGCCATGTCCGCCGCTGTCAGCGGCGACTTGTCTTCCTTGTGCTCCACGGCAAAGTCGGAATCATACACCTCAAGGATGCGTCCCCCCGCCTGCCGGGCCAGTTCCACCACCTGCTGGAGCAGATCCTCCCGGGTGTGATCCCCGGGCATTTTTTCTTGTGTCATATCGCTTCCCAATCGCCGCTGCCGGATTCTATTTCGATTTACGGAAAAACCTGCGCCACCACAGACTTGTGAGCGGCGGTCATGCCTGCCAAGATTATACCCACATCCACGCACGAGACTGCCTGCATTCCATGATTCCCTGGCATGAAATCGACCACGTCCTGCTCGACATGGACGGCACCCTGCTCGACCTGCATTTCGACAACCATTTCTGGCGCGAATATGTACCCCAGTGCTATGCCGGGCAGCATGGATTAAGCATCGAAGCCGCCAAGGCCGTGCTGTATCCCAAGTTCCAATCAGTGGAAGGCACCATGGCCTGGTATTGCGTGGATCACTGGAGCCGCGAACTGAACCTCGACATTGCCGCCCTGAAGCGCGAGATCAGCCACCTCATCGCGATCCATGAACATGTAGTGGAATTCCTGGATGGTGTGCGCCGGGCTGGCAAGCGCGTGATGCTGGTTACCAATGCCCACTCGAAGAGTCTGGCGCTCAAAATGGAGCGCACCCAGCTCGAATCCCATTTCGACGCCCTGATCTGCGCCCATGATTTTGGCTACCCCAAAGAGGACGCCCGTTTCTGGCCGGCACTCATGCACTGCGAACCCTTTAATCCACAGCGAGCCCTGTTTGTGGACGACAGCTTGCCGGTGCTGCGCAGTGCAGCCGCCTTTGGCATTCGCCACCTGCTGGCGATCCAGCAGCCGGACAGCCGGGGGCCGAAACGGGAGGTGCACGAGTTTCCCAGCGCAGACAATTTTGCGCAGCTGGCGCCCTGACCGTGACATGCAGCACATGCCGTGAAACCTGACACCCGCAGGTGTGAATTCATTCGCGCCTGCAACACTGCGCACGACCGGGGCCGGGCGCCCACTTTCAGTGGTGCCGCCGGTCCCAGGTCTTGAAACGCTTTTTGCAGTATTGCAGTAATGCCGCGTAGCCATCAAAAAACAGATCAAAGCCCTGTTCCGCCGGCTGATCGTATTCACAGAAATCATTGGAATATTCGCGGCAGATAGCCGGCCGCTCCTCGTAGATCCCGCAACGGCCGTCCGGCTGCAGTTGTGCACAGACATTATTGATCAACAGAAACCAGCCATCCTCATCCTTGTAGGCCTGGATATTGGTGTGCGCCAGCTGCCAGAGCAGCTGATCGAAATCCTCGATGGAACGGGGCGTATCGATCTGCTGGGTGATATAGGTGCAGCAGATGGAACGGGTACAGAATCCACACTTGGTTTCCGGGGTCATGGCCTCAACGGCAATGGGTATCGTTTTGGGCATAGCAGGGTTTCACACAACGGGGACCGCGGCAGTATATCAAATCCCCGGGCGCTGTCCGGCTGAAATCTCCCGCGGCTTGGACTAAGCTCAACGACAGCGACACTTTTCCGCAACACCATAATAATCAGGGAAGCTCGAATACCGTGTTCAGAAACCCGCTGCCGCCACGTGTACGCACCGATCCCGAATACCAGTCCGCACTCACCCGCATGGCAATCTGGGTCTTCGGTGGCATCTACCTGGGCATTGACACCTATACCGGCTACCACGCCATTTCCGTGCCGGTCTTCATCGGCTTCTTTGCGCTATTTTTCATCATGTCCGTGGCTGTCCTGATCAGTGTCCACCGTCAACCGAATCGTATCGGCCGCCGCTACCTGTCCCTGTTCATGGATCTCTGCATCACCAGCTACGCGGTCTATCTCACCGGCGGCACCCACAGCCCTTTTTTCCTGTTCTATATCTGGATCTTCATCGCCTACGGCACCCGCTATGGCCAGCCATTCCTGGCAATCGCCACCCTCACCAGCGCCCTGCTCTACAGCCTGGTCATCGGCCTGATGGGAGAATGGCAGACCCGCGTCTACGAAGCGGGGTTTCAATTGATCGCCATTTTCCTGTTGCCGCTGTACCTCAATTCACTACTGAAATCACTGCATCACGCCCGGCTCGCCGCCGATGCCGCCAGTCGTGCCAAGAGCGAATTTCTCGCCAACATCAGCCATGAAATCCGTACCCCGCTGCATGGCGCCCTGGGCATGATGTCCCTGCTCAAAACCACCCCGCTAAACGAAGAGCAACAGGAATACATCACCAACCTGAGTAACTGCGCACGCATCCTGCGCACCCTGATCGATGACGTGCTGGATTTTTCCAAGATCGAAGCCGGTAAATTACGGCTGGAGAAACACCCCTTCGATGTGCCCGAGGTAATCCAGGAGGTCGTGCAGCTACTCGAACCGCTGGCGCGTGAAAAACACCTGCCGCTCCACATCCAGCTACCGGCACATCTGCCGGGCCCGGTGCAGGGTGATGCACTGCGCCTGCGCCAGGTACTCCTGAACCTGGTGGGTAATGCCATCAAGTTCACGGATCGTGGCGGGGTCACCGTCCATGTCACGCAGCAAACCGGCAACCCACCCGACACACTGGCGTTACGCTTTCAGATCGGGGATACCGGCATCGGGATTCCCGCCGACCAGATCAAGCACATTTTCGAAAGTTTCCACCAGGCCGACCGCTCCATCACGCGCCTCTACGGTGGCAGCGGCCTGGGAACCAGCATCGCCTATCAACTGGTCAAGACCATGGGTGGCTACATGGGGGTGCGCAGTGAACACGGCAAGGGCAGCACCTTCTGGTTTGATCTGCGCTGGCCCCTGGTCAGCGGCGAGCAGCTCACCGGGATCCGGCACATAGAGGGCGTCCCCGTGATCACGGGCAAGCAACGCAGCAACCTTCCAGTACTGCTGGCTGAAGACAGTGCCATCGGCGCCAAGGCAGTGGCCAGCATGCTGGCCAAACTCGGCATCAGGGTACATGTGGTCACCAATGGAGTGGAGGCGCTGGAGCAGTTGCAGGTACAGCGTTACGGGCTGGTATTGATGGATATGCATATGCCGACCATGGACGGCCTGGAAGCGACCCGGCGCTGGCGCGAACAGGAAGCCCGTACCAACGATACCACCCCCATTGTGGCACTCACCGCCAATGTCACCATCGAGGATCGTAATCGCTGCCTGCAGGCGGGCATGAATGATTTTCTCGCCAAACCGGTGGATATTGAGCAGCTCAACGAAATGGTGCTGCGTTACCTGGCGCCGGCAGCCGTGCAGGCCTTGTAGCGATCCTGCAGGTCTGAATTTATTCGGACCTACAGGCCGGCATCCGCTGCAAATTCGAAACGATCGACACAGGCGGTCTCCAGCATGCGCCGCGCGGCCCGTACCGGCACTTCACGACGACCGACATAGAGCAGCAGGCGTCGGTCCGGGTGGTACAGTTCCTTGGGGGCGATGAGTCCCGCAGCACTGCCGGGAATGGCGGCGGACGGTAGAAACAGGCAGTGCAACACCGGCGCCGCCGGATCATCCGCCGGCCGGCAATTCACGGCACTGGCGCGACCGGCTATCAGTTCCAGCCCCAGGTCGGTACTGCCACTGCGTTCGCTACGCACCCAGCGTACTACGGCCAGCTGCATGCGCGGCAGCAATTCCTCGGTATCCGAGACAATGCCGAGAATCTCACCCACGGCAATCTCGCCCACCCCACTGCCTTCCCAGGACAGGCGCAGCCCGCTGTCACTGCTGTCCACTACGCGCAGCGGCCTGGGTTCCGCACCCGAGACCAGCTCGCCACTCGAACCGACCCGTCGCGTGGGCGCGGTATTGGTACGTTGCGCCAGGTAGTCATGAACCCCTTCCAGCCCCAGCACCACTTCCAGCCAGCGGCCATCGGCACGGCGCACATCCTTACGCAGATCCCCCCGCGCCACCTCCGGCAACAGGGCGCGCAACAGGGCCGCTTCCGGCGTCTGGGCGCGCTGTTCGCCGGGTAGTGTACCCAGCTGGTGGTGCATGGCCTGCAGGGCGGGACGCATATCGAGCAGATAGGGTTCATCCCCTTCCACCGGTGAGCTGAGGCGCACGCACAGGCGTGGCGGACTATCGCCCCGCAGATCCAGGACGCAGCGTCCCTCGCCATCATCCGGCCACTGGTTGCCAGGCACGATACGCGCCAGGCCGGCATAGCGCAGCAGACTGCGATGATACTGGTCGGCAATGCCGTCCGGCAGGTGAAAGGGATCGCACAGGGCCAGCAGCAACGCGGCCTGGTAATGTCCGCTCAGGGTGACACCACTGGCATCGGCCGGTTCATTGAGCAGGCCGTGGTAACGGGCCAGCAGGTAGAGCTGGTGCAATTCGAGGAACACAAAGGGCGGGACCGGCCGATGAAAACGGTAGCTGTGGGCCAGGGCGAAACCAAGTTGCTCCACAGCACCCTGCAGGCTGCGCAGAAACAGTGCCTTGTGGGTCTTGGCGTCACGATACAGCGCCTTCACCACCACCTTGTAACCACCGGCCAGCGCCAGGCACAGCCGCTCCAGACCATCGACCACATAACGTCGCTCGGCCTTGCCGGCCGGCAGCTGGCGCAATCCGGCCGGGCCGCTGGTCATGAACAGCTTGCGTGCCGTACCCCGGTATTCATCCAGCAGCTCCAGCCGCTCCTGGTGTGGCACCCGCTGTTCGTTCAATGGCTCCAGCGCATTGACCACCAGACGTACCGATTCCACCACGTTCATCAGCGGCAGATCGCTGAGCCAGCGCTGCAACCGGCGCGGGTTGCGCTCGACGGTGGGGTCGATCAACTCGTGTTGTTCGGGGGTTGTGAGTATGGGTGTGCTCATGGCGTAGTGCTATCGGCCATCCAGGTTGATTGTGCAGTGGGATGCTACCAGTTTCCTGTATAGACAAAGCGGAACGCCTTACCCACCCGCGGTTGTCCCATGCCCTGCAGCCAGTCGGTAATCTCCTGCTGATGGGGAGTGAGCAGGGTATCCGTGTGGTAGCCCTGTTCGGCATCGGCGCTCAGTGTGCCAGACAGCGCAAAGGCGGGACCATCACCCTTGTAGCGGCCCTGTATAGCCTGATCGCCCTCCTCCAGCTGCAGCTCCACCGCACCGATCTCCACCGGAACCGGGGATTGCACCGCGGCCTGCACCCAGCGCAACTGCCCCTGTGCCGCAATGGGACGACCGTTACGCAGCACCAGGCTGAGATCGTCAAAGACCAGGTCGCCGGCGAGGCCCAGCGGCATGGGCAGCAGTGGCTCGATACGTTGGGCCGCCAACTTGCCGGACAGCTCCGTCACCACCAGCCGACCACCGGTGCCCAGGGCGAGGCGCGCCACCCCGGCGCCGCCCCCGTCACGGAAGCCCACATCAAAGGCCAGGCGCCCACGCAACAGGTCCGTGGGCGCGAACCCCCAGCGTACGTCACCCAGGGCAAGATTCCGGATCACCAGCTGTTGTGCCTGCCCGGACCAGACGTTGCCGGACTCCCCATACACCTGTAGCGGCACGCCGGCACTGCGCGCCGCCTGCAACAGCGGCGCCAGCGGCAGCGTAACCAGCAGCCAGACCACATAGGCAACACCGGCAAATACCCACCAAGCCACCCGTCCCCTCAACCAGCTGCCTCCAGGGTCAGCTGGGCATGGACCCGGCCCTGCTCGGGTTGGCGCTCCAGGGTGATCAGCTTCACCTGCACCTGGTGATCCTGGGACAGCTGCCCCAGCCACTCCACCAGGCCATCAAAGGGCACCCCCTCAAACCAGACCCGGACCGCCAGGGAGCCATCGGGTTTGACCCGCTTGAGCGCGCCTCCGAGGCCGGCCTGGCGTGCCGATCCATCCACCACGGCCAGCAGGGAGCGCCCGCCGAGTCCGGAGGCCTGCGTACCCACGGCACCCTGCAGGCGGGTAACCTGGGCGGCCGTCTGCTGCATCCACAGCAGGGTATCCTGCTGCTCGGCAAGCTGTGCGGATCGTTTCCGATACGCTCCCAACAGGGGGTCCGCCACCCACAGGTACAACAGCAACAGTGCCAGCAGCAGCCCGCCGCCGACCAGCATGCGCCGATCGCGCGACTCCAGTCCGGCCAGCCAGTCCTTCATGAGCCCACCCCTGAAATACGGATGCGGCTCTTCACCTTGCGGTCCGCATCGGCCGTGGCCGACTGGATCTCCGCCGCCAGCCCCGCCTGCTGGCTGAGCTGTTGTTTGAGCTGATCAAGCAATTGCAGACTCTCCACCGTCAGCTCCAGGTCCAGCTGACCATCACGATAGTTGGCGCCCTGTACCTCCACACCGCCGGAGCCGCGCAGGGCCGGACCGGCCTTGGCCAGCAGGGCCATGAAATCCACCTCGCCCCCTCCCTGCCCGCGCTGCAGGGCATCCAGCCGCTGCTGCAGCTGGGCCCGAGGATTCACCAGCTTGCGTACATCCGGCAGGGCGCGCCGGAACACGGCTTCGATCTCGGCAGCCAGCTGTTGCTGCTGCTGCCCCATCCGGTAGTAATTCACACCGGAATAGACACTCGCCAACACCAGCCCAGCCACCAGCAACGCCGCCGTGGCACGCCAGGGTTTCCACAAACGACTCAGCTGTTCGGAACGACTGTAGCGTCCCTGCAGCAGGTTGATGGGAACGCCGTCCGCCAGCGCTTCCGCCATCAACAGCAGGCTATCGCGCGTCTCGACCGGATCGAGTACAAAATCTTCGGATGCCAGTTGCGACGGCACATTCCCCAGCACCCGCAGAGCAGGAACCGCTGCCTCGTCCCACAGCCGCAGCAGCGTAACCAGATTATCCGCTTCACAACCAAAGCCCTGCAGCGGCCCCGAACGCACGGCGGCGATCCCGCCCCGGACCTGTAGCGTCCAGTGCCCATCGATCAGGGGCAGCGCCAGCGCATCGGGCAGCAGCGCATCCGGTTGCAGGCCCGCCTCGGCACAGCTGGCCAGCCAGGCATCCATGCGGTCGTTAGCCACCACCGCCACGGGATGATCCTCGCCACTGGCACTGCCCAGGGCAAAGTGCAGGTCGTCGATTTCACCGGCCAGCTGCTCCTCAAGGGCGAAGGGCACCGCTTTCAGCACCCGCTGGCGCTTGTGACTGGGGACATGGGCCTGGGTCAGCAGGACCTCGGTGGTCGGCACCAGCACCAGCACCCGTCGCCCGGGCGCCTGCCCCGCCACCTCCGCCAGGACACCTTCCTGCACCCCGGCAGGCGCCGCACCGGCCCCGTCAAATGTCACCCAACGCGCCCGGTCTGACGTCGAATCCGCAAGTTGAATCAATAAGGTATTACGCATCACGCCTGTCCGGCCAAAATCTGGCTGTCATCCTAGCGGAAATCCCGCACTGCTGAAACCAAGCGGTCAAACCGCCGGTTGCGGCAACACACGGCTGCGCGCCACCAGGCTGACCTGCTGATCATCGGCGCGGTGCAACAGGCTGCTCAGCCAGATCTGCCCGCGCCCCACCTGTACCATCCCATGCAGGCGGAAATAGTGAGTACGCAGGGCGAGCCCCACCCCCAGCAACTCCCGTCCGGCAAAGGCCGTATGAGCCTTGAATACTTCAAGATCCTCAAAGGGTTCCTCGGCCCGTTCCTCCACCAGCGACTCGGCCTCCCGCAGGCTCACGCCCTCGGCCAGGGTCGCCAGCACGGCCGCCGGTGCGGTATTCACATTCAATTCGGTCACCTCCGGCAAGGCCGCCACATAGGGTGCCAGCTTTTCAATCACCTCGGCCGAGAACCCCTCCACCAGCCGCAACTCGCTGATATCCGCCATCCGCCGGTTGGCGGTCCGGTAAGGCGGCTCCTTGCCAAGGTAGGTGTCGTCCTCGGCACCGCGGGGAAAGCGCACATCGACATCCGCATCCAGCCAGTCCAGCAGGGCGTTCACCAGTTCCTCATCGAGCTCCAGCACCTGCAACAGGCGTTGGAACTGGGTCACCGCATCGGCACTGACTCCCCCCGGACCAAGCAGATTATTGAGGTTCAGCCGCCCCTGCTCATCCTCGATATACCCCTGCAGGGAACCGCCCTCGATCAGCACCGGCGCCAGTGGCTGTGCCCAGGTTTCCTCCAGCGTATCGACCTGGTTGTCGCGCCCATCACGGCGCAGCAGCACCCGGGCCCAGCTCTCGGCGGCCACGGCAAAGAACTCGGCCTGTTCGCCATGAAGCATATTGGCCGTGCGCCGCACACTGTACTGCTGACTCACCACCATCGCCGTGGCCGCCACCGCCGCCATGGCGACCACGAGCACGGCCGTTATCAGTGCCAACCCCTGTTGCCGGGCAGGAGACCGCACACTTAACTGGCAAGCCGGAACAGCCATCGCACCTCCCCCATATCCTCCAGGTCCATCCGGATCTCGGCCGCCTGCGGGGCCGTCACCACGCCACCACCCGCCGCCAGGGGCGGCCATGTCTCGTGCCACTCGCCGGCCTCGTCCAGCAGGCGTATCTCAAAGGAGCGCAACCGGTTGAACAATACCTGTTCACCGGGCTCGCTATCCTGGGCCCGGTCCATCACAAACCAGGTCTGACGCAATAATCGGTCCTGGTCAGCCACATAGCGCACCCGCTGCAGGGAGGCGCGCGGTTTGCCGGCCGGATTGAGCCAGCCGCCATGACTGAACTCCAGCCCCGGCTCCTGTCCACCGAGACGAATAGCCGGCTGCTCATCGCCATACTGATCACGAATACCACGGTCGGCGAACTGTGCCAGATCACGCTCCATGAGCCGGTAACCGAGCTGCAGATCATGGAGTCGTGCGGAGCGACGCTCCACGTCGGCGCGCTGGTTAAGAATGCTAACCAGTCCCCCGTAACTGGCGCTGGCCAGCACGGCAAAGATCGCCAGCGCAACCAGCAGTTCCAGCAGGGTGAACCCCCGGTTTGGACGCACGCCATTCATCAGGGCCGTTCCAGGAAACCGGCCAGTTTCGCCAATGGGGATTTTTCCTCACCGGGCAACCAGACCTCGACATCCAGGCGACGCATGTCTTCCTCCGGCGTCTGGGACACACCAATGCGCCAGCCCCACTCCAGCCCGGCCAGTTCCGTCTCGCCCTTGCGATTGCCCACCCCGGGCCATTGGCCCTTGAGCTGTTCCTCGAGCAGCAGGTTGTGGGCCACCCAGGTGGCCAGGGTGCGATCGCGCAGATAGGCCTCGTTGCTGGTGAGCTGGCCCACCGCGGTAATCGCCGCCAGCAGGCCGACGGCGAGCACCGCCATGGCCACCAGGATTTCCACCAGGGTAAAGCCGTCCTGCCGGATCATGGCAGCGGCCCCTGCTGTTCCAGATGACCAAGCAGGTCGGCGCGAATCTCGTAGCGGTAATCCAGCTCAGGCTGGATCAGTTGCACGCGAAACGGCGTCATCTCGCCACTCGACAGGATATACACCTGGGGTGCCTGCTGCTGCTCGTCATCCGGCTCGTCAGCGGCTTCCTGCAGGCGCAACTCCAGCTCAATACCCTTGGGCAGCGTACGCTCACGCAGCACCTCGTCCTCCGTGATCTCGACCCATCGCCCGTTGTAGAGATACAGAAACCGGTAGCCGTCGGGGTCAAAGCGCACCGCCAGTTCCCGCGCCTCCAGCACCGCCTCTTCGCTGGCCAGTGACAGCAGTGCCGCCAGTCGGTGCATCTCCTCGTTCATGCGATCGGCCCAGGGGTCTCCACGCAGGGAAAAGCCGGCAAAGGTGACGATGATGCCGATGATCAGCAGCACCACCATCATTTCCACCAGCGTGAAGCCGGTTTCCAGCCGACGGGCGGCGCCCTGCAGGTGCGAATTCATCCGCAATACCTCATCTATCTACAGTGGCAATGCGAACGAATTCGCACCTGCAGGGTGGGCATCGCTTCAGGCCGGGCGACCGCATGGGGTGGGCAGCGTTTACCAGGAAATTACTGCAGATTCCAGTTACCGATATCATCATCACTGGGCACCTGGTCCGGTCCCAGCGAATAGATATCGATGGTACCGTGTACGCCCGGGCTCAGGTACTGGTAGGGGTTCTTCCAGGGGTCGAGCGGTACCCGGTCCAGGTAACCGCCCGCTTTCCACTGCCGCGGTTCCGGTGCACTGGTGGGCTTCTCCACCAGCGCCTCCAGCCCCTGGTCGGTGGTGGGGTAGCTGAAGCTATCCAGCTTGTAGAGATTCAGCTGAGCCTCGATGACACGGATGTCCTGCTTGGCCTTGATGATCTGCGCCTGTTCCGGCCGGTCCATGATCTTGGGTACCAGGATGGCGGCAAGGATGCCAAGGATGACCACTACCACCATGACCTCGATCAGGGTGAAGCCACGGGCCCGGGCAAGACGGGTTGTATATGTCATTTTCATTACACCTGTAGATCCAATCGTCCCCGATTGTACCCGCATACTGTTACGATTATTACTCCGTTCCGCTCAGGATACCGCCCATGAATCCCCGCCAGGACCTCATTCGCCATTACCAGTGGCTGCGCCGCTTCGGCATCAACGACTCCCACAGCGGCAACGCCTCCATTCGTGACGAGCAGCGGATCTGGGTGACACCCACCGGTGCCTGCGCAGACACGCTCACCACCGAAGAACTGATCGCCTGCACCCCTGACGCTGCGCCGCCACAGGGCGCCTCCCTTGATGCAGCCCTGCACCTGGCGGTCTATCAAGCCAATCCAGAGGCCACCGCCATGCTCCACAGCCATGGCCCCTACACCCTGGCCATGACCTTCGCAGGAGTGGATTTCGTACCATTGGATTTCGAGGGTCAGCTGTATTTCCCGCGGGTACCGGTACTGTCCGTACCCTTCGATCGCTACCTGGAAGAAGCACCGCGGCAGGTCGCCGCAATGCTGGCGGACCATCCCATCTGCGTGGTGCGTGGTCATGGGGTATACAGCTGGGGGAAAACCATGAATCTGGCCTACAAGTGGACCTGTTCCCTGGAGCAATCGGCCAAAACCTGCCTGCTCGCACGCCAGGCCGGCACCCTGCCCTGATACCGGCGCGTCCTGCCTTCAGGAATCGAACTGACGCCGCACCCTGAGCGCATACAGGTGACGCTCGGCATCCACCAGATGCTGCCCCCAATGCAGTTCGAAACTGGTCTGCCAGAACCGCAGCACCCGCTCCAGGCGCACTTTGCGCAGCAGTTCCAGCCCGGGCTTGAGGTCGAAATAGATATCGGTGAGGTCGTCGGCCAGACTGCCGCTCATGTGCCGCGGACTGATTGTGTTGTCGGCATCGAATTCCAGCCAGTACCCGTCCCGTTCACCTAATCCCTTACGCAGACGGGAATACAGTTCAAAACGCTCGTCGAAGTCGATCTGGGCCGCCAGCATCGCATTTCCATTGGCCAGATGCAGGGATGCGATCGCCGCATGCAGGCGCGGCAGGGAACGGAACAACCCCTCCAGCCAGGAAGGGTCACCCGGGGACGCCCGGTCGATGAGTGCGCAGTAATCCTGAGCCGCATTCACCACTTCGCCAAAATCGATCACCTTGGAGTCCATATCCCGCCATGTCTACTGCGTTCACCCCCCAAGTGTAGACAAGATCGATCACACTGCAGGCAGGCTCAGACCTCAACCATTTCAAAGTCTTCCTTGCTGGCACCACATTCAGGACAGACCCAGTTCAAGGGAACATCCTCCCAGCGGGTACCTGGGGCGAACCCCTCCTCGGGCAACCCCTTGGCCTCGTCGTAGATAAAACCGCAAATCACACACATGTAGGCTTTATAGTCGCCGGTACCCATTATGTCCTCTCCCGCTTCACCGCATTGATTTCGATTGCATAGCCCGATTGTACTGTTCACCTGCCTCCTGCAACAGGCAGCACTAGTGTTACAATTCCGCCACGCAGTTACCTGTTTCCCACACCCACAGTGAAGCCATCCCGCCCATGAATGACAACCCCTCAACCGTACCCGTGGTAATGGTGTTTTCCGGCAATGATCCCAGTGGTGGCGCCGGCACCCAGGCCGACATCGAATCCCTGGCCAGCCACGGCTGCCACACGGCACCGGTGATCACCGCACTCACGGTGCAGGATACCCAGGATGTAATGGGCTACATCCCGCTGGACGCCACCCTGGTCATCGAGCAGGCGCGCGCGGTGCTGGAGGATATGCCGGTATCCGCCTTCAAGATCGGACTGCTGGGCAGCGCGGAGGTGGTGGAAGGTATTCATTCCCTGCTGGTGGACTATCCACAGATACCGGTGGTACTGGACCCGGTCCTGACCGCCGGAAACGGCGCCGAACTGGCGGACAATGAAGTGCTGGAAGCCATGACCAGCCTGCTGCTGCCACTGACCACGGTGCTCACACCGAACAGCCTGGAGGCCCGCACCCTGGCCCCCGAAGCCGACAGCCTGGATGCCTGCGCCATGGCGCTGCTGGAGCGCGGCGTGGAATTCGTGCTCATCACCGGCACCCACGAAAACACCCCCGAGGTCACCAACAGCCTGTACGGTAATCATCGCCTGCTGGAAACCTTCACCTGGAACCGCCTGCCGGGCAGTTATCACGGCTCCGGTTGCACCCTGGCCTCCAGCATCGCCGGCCTGCTGGCCCAGGGACTGGAGCCCTTCAGCGCCATCCATGAAGCCCAGGAATATACCTGGGAAACCCTCAAGCACGGCTACCGCCTCGGGATGGGGCAGCACATCCCGAACCGGCTGTTCTGGGCCCAGAGCGAAGAGGAGAACTAGTGGCTGTTGAGAGAATCCGGAAATCTGGCTCAAGGCTGTCATAGCCCTGCCTGCCGCCCCCTGTAGATGTGAATTTATCCGCACCTACGGCATCCTCCGGAAATGCCCGAAGCCGCTACCGAGTAACCCAGCATGACTGAATTACGCGGACTCTATGCCATTACCGATAGCGGCCTGCTGCCGGCGGATCGCCTGGTGGATGCCGTCGGCCACGCGATTGCCGGCGGCGCCCGCCTGATCCAGTACCGCGACAAGAGCGATAATCCCCACCTGCGCCGCGCCCAGGCCATTGCCCTGCAAACCCTGTGCGAGCCCCATGAGGTGCCGCTGATCATCAATGACGATGTGGCGCTCGCCGCCGAGTGCGGCGCCGCCGGTGTACATCTCGGCAGCGATGATACCGGCCTTGCCGAGGCGCGCGCCCGCCTCGGTCCAGCCGCCATCATCGGTGTCTCCTGCTATAACGATCTGGCACTGGCGCGTGCAGCGGCTGCGGCGGGCGCCGATTACGTGGCCTTCGGAAGGTTTTTCCCCTCCACCACCAAGCCCGGTGCCATGCCGGCCGACCCAGCGCTACTGGCCACGGCACGGCGCGAACTGTCCCTGCCCATCTGCGCCATCGGTGGCATCACCGCCGCCAACGCCGCTCCGCTGCTGGCCGCCGGCGCCGACCTGCTGGCGGTGATTCACGGGGTATTCGGGCAGCCCGATGTCCGGGCAGCCGCTGCACGGTTCGACGAACTGTTTCGGAATCCCCCCTTGTCCGAATGAATTCGGAACTACGGGGGGATTCGCCCTGATGACCGGTGCGCATGATTTCGCACCGGCCTCCCTGCCTTGCACCCCGGCCGCCGATGGGGTGAAATCACGCCCTCGGCAATTCATTGAATACAGAAGGAACCCGCCATGACCCAGTCCCACCAGCTGTTTGCGAACGCCCAGATCCATATACCCGGTGGCGTGAATTCCCCGGTACGGGCCTTCAAGGGCGTCGGTGGCGAGCCCGTGTTCTTCGAACGCGCCACTGGCGCCTATCTGATTGATGTCGACGGCAAGGAGTACGTGGATTACGTGGGCTCCTGGGGTCCGATGATTGTCGGCCATGCCCACCCGGCGGTAGTGAAGGCGGTCCAGGATGCCGCCGCAAAGGGTCTGAGTTTTGGTGCCCCCACCGCCATCGAAACCCGCATGGCTGACCGCCTGTGCGAACTGGTGCCCTCGATGGACATGGTGCGCATGGTGAATTCCGGTACCGAGGCCACCATGAGTGCCATTCGCCTGGCGCGTGGTTTCACCGGCCGTGACAAGATCATCAAGTTCGAAGGTTGCTACCACGGCCATTCCGATTCACTGCTGGTCAAGGCCGGCTCCGGTGCCCTGACCCTCGGCGTGCCCACCTCGCCGGGCGTGCCGGTGGCGCTGGCGGAGCACACCATCACCCTCGAATACAACAACCTTGACCAGGTGCGCGAAGCCCTGACCCATGTCGGCGGACAGGTAGCAGCCATCATCGTTGAACCGGTGGCCGGCAACATGAACTGCGTGCCTCCGCAGCCGGGTTTCCTGGAGGGCCTGCGCAGTCTCTGTGATGAATACGGGATGGTGCTGATCTTCGACGAGGTGATGACCGGCTTCCGGGTCGCGCTGGGTGGCGCGCAGGAACACTATGGGGTGCGCCCCGACCTCACCACCCTAGGCAAGGTGGTCGGCGGCGGCATGCCCGTCGGAGCCTTCGGTGGCAAGCGCGAAATCATGGAACAGATCGCACCGCTGGGTCCGGTCTATCAGGCCGGCACCCTGTCGGGAAATCCCATTGCCATGGTCGCTGGCCTGACCACTCTGGAACTGATCAGCGGGGCGGATTTCTACACGCAGCTGGGAGAGCGCACCCGGCAACTGACCGAAGGGCTGACTGCGCGGGCACGCGCCGCCGGCATCCCCTTCAGCACCAACCAGGTGGGTGGCATGTTCGGCCTGTTCTTCACGGAGGAGGATACGGTGAGCAACTTCTTCCAGGCCAGCCAGTGCAACCAGGACCGTTTCAAGCTGTTCTTTCACGGCATGCTGACGGAAGGCGTGTACCTGGCACCATCAGCCTTCGAGGCGGGATTCGTGTCGGCCGCCCACAGCGAGGCTGACCTGCAACGCACCCTGGATGCCGCGGAACGGGTATTCGCGAAGTTATAGCGAGAAACCATGGTCAGCATGGCAGGCGCGGATTCACACCCGGTACTTTCGTATCCTGGCAATCCTGCGCACGCCTGCGCACCTAGCCGGTCAGGGCACGCACCGCCTGCGGGAACTGCTCGGCGGCCTCGGCCAGGGCCTGTTCCAGCATCACCGCATCCAGCCTGGTCGTAGTCAGCAGGGCTTCGTAGCCACTGTCTTCCGGCGCAGGCTGGCCGCAGAAATTACCGGCCTCGATGCCATTGGCCAGACGATTGGCCAGGTAGATCAGGGATGCTTCCTGCACTGCCTCGCCGGCCTGTTCGGGACGATGATGCGCACCGATGGCCGCCACCAGTGTCGCCGGCAGCTTCCAGTCACTGGCCAGGCGACGTCCGAGGTCCGCGTGACTGAAGCCGAAATACTCCAGCTCCGCCTGGTACAGTAACTCCTCGTCGCCCGCCGCGATCAGTAAATGTTCGTTGCAGGCCTCCGGTTCCTGGAAATACATCACCAGACTGCCGATATCGTGCAGCAGTCCCGCCACGAACAGCCGCTCCGGATGCAACACATGACTGCGCCTGGCCAGGGCACGGGCCAGCAGTCCGGTATAAATACTGTGCCGCCAGAAGGTATCCATGCTGACCAGGCGGTTGGGAATACGGGAAAAGCTGGTGACCGCAGAGGCGGCGAGCACCAGGCTGTAGAGTTCGCGGATACCAAGCACCGCAATGGCGCGACAAATCGTATCCACCTGACCGGCCAGATTGTAGTAACAGCTGTTCACCAGCCCCAGCAGACGCATGGTCAGGTTGGGATCACAACCGATTACCGCGGCAATATCTGCTGCCGAGGAATCCGGTGACTCCACCAGTTCAAAGGCACGCACGTAGACCTCCGGTGGTGAAACCAATCCCGCCACCTGGGCGACGAAGCGTTCGTCCGGCGTCTGCCCGTCGAGGCCATATCCAGAAATCTCTTCAACCGCCGATATATTTTTTGGGTCCATAAGGATGCCGATCATCTGACCTTGCTGAAGATCAACGGCGCGGGTGGAAAAAACTGGAGCCAACCACAAAACTGCGATCACCGTCACACCACCGGGACCCTCGCTTTGCTAGAAAGGACCATGAGTCAAAGCCTCATTAAGGCATGCAGGATGAATACACCATGACGGAATCCACGCCAAAAAATGTCGTATCACTGGATGACTACGGGCAGCAGCGCAAAGGCCTGACACCCGCATCCGCAACGGACCTGATGCGCGAGTGCCGCCGCCGGGTAACCGAGCGGCTGGGTGCATTCGTGTCCACCACCATGGACAAGGTGGACGATGCCCTGTTTGCCTGCGCCGAAAAAGCCGAGAGCAACACCCAGCAGACCCATTATTTCGATGCCATGCGTGAAGTGCGCCTCAAGCGCGCCAGCGTGGAAGCGCGGTTCCGTGAAACCTTTGCCACCGGATTCACCAAAGGCATTGCCAGGGCAGGCAGTGATACCCAGCCGACCACTCCGTTCGGCGGCAGCCTGAACCTGAACTGGGACAGCGATCATGGCGATGACCTGGGACTGGTGAATCACGAACAGCTGGAGGAATCCCTGGCCATCACCAACATGGCCACCAAGCTGCGTAGCAACTGCAACACCCTGCTGTATGCCCTGGATCAGCGCATCGGCACCCTGCTCAACGATCCGGAACTGGAGCGCTGGCAGAATCCGGTCGGTCCCGATGCCATCTGCAACGCTTTCAAGTCAGCCAGCGAGGTGATCGAAACCGGGATCGAGATCCGCCTGATCATCCTCAAGCTGTTCGACCAGTTCGTGGTCGGCGAGGTACGCAGCCTGTATCAGGATCTCAACAAATTCCTGGTGGACAATGGCGTTCTGCCGGAAATTCGTGCCAAGGCCCGCATACATCCCCACTCGGCCACTACTCCGGCACTGCAGTCCGGACCTGCAGCAGACACACAGGCAACCACTGCGGGTATCGACCCCGCCGGTACGGGACAGGCCTCCGCACAGTACCTGCCCCAGGGTGTGATCAGTCACCATCCCGCCGCCGGTGCCGCCGTGGTCAATACCCTGACCCTGCTGCAGCGCGGCAATGCCGATCTGCTGAACGCCAGCCTGGCCGGCACCGATGCCGCCAACTGGGATCCCCGGGAAACCGCTTCCGGCACCGTGAATATCCTGACCGGCCTGCGTCAGGCCGGCATCGCCCAGGATCTGGGTAAATCCGGCGACATGACCATCGATATCGTGGCCATGCTGTTCGACTACATCCTCGATGACCGCAACATCCAGGATGCCATGCGCGCCCTGATCGGCCGCCTGCAGATCCCGGTGCTCAAGGTCGCGCTGCTGGATCGCGGTTTCTTCGCCAAGAAAAGCCATCCCGCGCGCCGCCTGCTCAACGGCCTGGCCGCCATCGCCCTCGGCTGGAGCGACCCGCACGACACCGATGACCCGGTATACCGCAAGGTCAGTGACACGGTGCAGCGCATCCTGGATGAATTCGAGGATGACATCGGTCTGTTCGATACCCTGGCCCGCGACCTGGAAGCCTTTGTCGCCGAGGAAACCGAACGTGCCCGCATGCGGGCCGAACGTTCCACGCGCATTGCCGAGGGTCGGGAGCGCGTGGAGGTGGCCAAGACCTTGGCGCTGGATGAAGTGCAACAAACCGCCACGCCCGGCAACACCACGCAACTGGTGCAGGATTTCGTTTCCGGGCACTGGAAAAACCTGCTGTTCGTGGTCTGCGCCCAGCATGGCAAGGATAGCGCGGAATGGAAATCCGCCGTACAAACCATGCGTGACCTGATCTGGAGTGTAAAACCGAAACACAACGTCGAGGATCGCAAACGACTGGCCGGCCTGCAGAACGACCTGCTGCAACGTCTGCGTATGGGCATGGCGCAACTATCGATCCCCGCCGAGGAACAAAAGACCTTTCTGACCCAGCTGGTACGGGTCCATGGCCGCACCGCCACGGCTACCGCCATCGATGCAACGGAAACCAGGCAGTGCGCCACCGCCCCGGATAATCCTGGCTTTGCCGGCCGGGCCGTGGAAGCCGTGCTCGCCAGCCGCCAGGTAAGCCTGGAGGAAATCAATCGCAAACCGGCGGCCCGCCCTGCCCCGGAATCCACCGCGCCGCGGGATGAATTTGACCAATGCGTCGCCGAACTCAAGGAAGGCCAGTGGCTGGAGCTGACCGGCAAAGACGGCGCGGGACTGCGCGCGAAGCTGAGCTGGATCAGCCCGATCACCGGCACCTACCTGTTCACCGACCGGCAGGGCCTCAAGGCCGCGGAAATGGACCGCGGGCAAATCGCCCAGGCTCTGCGTAGCCAACAGGCCCGAGTGCTGGACGATGCGCCGCTGCTCGACCGTGCCGTCAGCACGGTACTCAAGGATTACGCTCGCCAGGACAAACCGGCGTCTTGAGGCGTCCGCACATCACCTGATCTGCGCCACCCGATCGCGGCGCGCACGCCACGCAAGACATGGTGCAGACCGTTGATCGTCGCTAGCGGCAGCCGGATGGCTGCCGGTTCCGCACCGTGCCACTCCAGGGGTTTCTCAGCAATACTCCGCCGCGCCCGGGCAATCTGGCTATAATCCCCGCCCAATGGAAACCTACCTGGCACCATTTCTGGAATGGCTGCAGCTACATCCCCACTGGGCGGGGATCGCCGTGTTTGCCATCTCCTGCATGGAATCCCTGCTGGTGATCGGCCTGTTCGTGCCCGGTACGGTGGTGATGTTCGGCTTTGGCGCACTGATCGCAACCGGTGCGATGGATCTCGGCGCCACGCTGCTATGGGCCGTGCTGGGTGCCATTGCCGGAGATGGCGTCAGCTTTCTCATTGGCCGTCACTTTCATCAACGCCTGCGGGTCGTGTGGCCGTTCTACAAGCACCCAAAACTCATGGCCAGGGGAGTGGATTTCTTTCATCACCACGGCGGCAAAAGCATCATCTTTGCCCGCTTCATCGGACCAGTGCGGCCGATCCTGCCGGCCGTGGCCGGTATGCTGAATATGTCGCCGACCCGTTTTTTCCTGGTCAACAGCCTTTCCGCCTTGCTGTGGGCGCCGGCCTATCTGTTGCCGGGTCTGGTGTTCGGTGCTTCGATGGGGCTCGCCGCCGAGGTCGCCGGTCGGCTGGCACTGCTGCTGGCGCTGCTGATCGCCGTGCTCTGGTTCGGTGTCTGGCTGGTGCGGCGCCTGTTCCGGTTTCTGCAACCCCACGCCAGTCAGCTGCTGACGCACACCCTCAACTGGAGCCGGCATCATCCGGCACTGCATCCCCTGGTAGCCGCCCTGCTCGACCCGGCCCACCCCGAAGCACGCGGCATGACCATTCTCACCGGCCTGCTGCTGGCCGGATCCTGGGGCTTCATGCTCACCCTGCAACAGGTGCTGAGTCAGTCATGGCTGGCAAACCTCGATCGGCTGGTATTCTATCGCCTGCAGGAACTGCGCAGCCCCTGGGCGGACCAAGTGATGGTGGCCATCACCCAACTGGGTGACGCCCTGGTACTTACCGTACTGGTGCTGGGACTGGCCCTGTGGCTGGCTGTGAGGGGCTACTGGAAAGCCTGCCTGCACTGGCTGGCGGCCGTGTCCATCGCCACTCTGCTCACCCACGCCATCAAGCTGACTGCGGGCATGTCGCGTCCCATGGAACTCTACAACGGCGCGCAGGCATTCTCGTTTCCCAGTTCCCATACCAGCACAAGCATCGTGGCCTACGGCTTCCTGGCCATCCTGGTGGCGCGCGAGTTATCGGCGCAGCGACGTTGGATTCCCTATGTGCTGGCCACTCTGCTGTGCGTGCCCATCGCCTTTTCACGCCTCTACCTTGGTGCCCACTGGCTGTCCGATGTGCTGGGGGGAGTGACGTTGGGACTGTTCTGGGTGGCGCTGATGGGCATCGCCTACCGTACCCATCCCGGTCCCGCGATTCCGGTGCGGCGTTTGTCGCTGCTGGCCGGCATCCTGCTGATACTGGCCAGTGGCTGGAACCTGCAGCAACACCTCACCGACCAGCTGCAACGCTACCTGCCCCAACGCCATCAGCAGCACTGGAGCCTGTCCCAATGGCAAACAGGCGCCTGGCAACAAGTGCCTGCTCACCGCATGGACCTGGAGGGCGACCACCAGCATCCGCTCGACCTGCAATGGGTCGGAGATCTCGATGCGATTGCCTACTGGCTGGACCAACAGGGCTGGGAGACGCCACCCAGCCTGTCCCTGGCCACCCTGCTACCGGAATTCACTACTGATCCCGCCTTGCGCAGCCTGCCCGTACTGCCGCAAGTGCATGACGGACGCCATGACGTACTGCGGCGGGTGCGCTACTCGGCGGATCCGGACCGGTTGCTGGTACTACGGCTATGGCTGGCGGATATCCACATCGGCAGCGATCAGCAGCAATTGTGGATCGGTAACGTCACTCTGTTGCAGCGGGATTCGGTGCTGGGCCTGTTCACCACACTGCGTACCGAACCGGATTTCGCCACGCCCTTCGCACGCCTGCGCGCGGAAATGGAGCACTGGCCGGACCGCCGACAGTGGCGATGGCAAACGGAGGGTGCTGACACACAGCGGCCAGTCTTGCTGCTCTGGCCAGCAACGGAATCAGTTTCCGTCCTGTCCCCAGCGGGTTGAGACTGCGTGCTCGATGTCGAGCTGATCCAGGATACGCGCCACCACGAAGTCGACCAGATCATCAATAGAAGAGGGCCGGTCATAGAAACCCGGGTTGGGTGGCAGTATACAGACCCCCATGCGCGCCAGCTTGAGCATGTTCTCCAGGTGAATCACGGAGAAAGGCGTTTCCCTCGGTACCAGGATCAGCTTCCTGCCCTCCTTCAGAATCACATCTGCGGCCCGGTCGATGAGGTTATTACTGGCCCCACAGGCGATGGAGGACAGGGTGCCGGTGGTGCAGGGGCAGACCACCATGGCCCGCGGCACGCTGGAACCGCTCGCCACCGGCGCCGTCCATTCCTCACGACCGAACACCTGGAGCTGCCCCTCCTGCGCATCGTACTGTTCCGAGAGGACGCGCTGGATTTCCGCCGGACGTCCCGGTAGCTTCAGATCGGTTTCCATGCTGATCACCACCTGCGCCGGTGCCGACACCATCAGGTACACCCGCTCTCCTGCCCGCAACAGGCACTCCAGCAGGCGCAGGCCATACTGGGCGCCGGAGGCGCCAGTGAAGGCCAGGGCGATGGGTTTTTTCGTGCTGGTTGTCATGGGGTTGGAGGGTACAGGAAATGTTGGTGGGAACGTAGGGGCGCGGCGGACCCGGATTCATTTGGGCAGTGTTCTTTTTTGTCTACCAGCTACACATAAGCCTTTTTTCCGCCCTGGCTGGGTGGGTACCCTGTGCTTCTCGAAAAAATCGGCGCGCGCAAAACTCGCCGCTATGCGGCTCAGACAGTTGCGCGCTTGCCCCGATTTTTCCTGCGATGCCCGGTGGCGCCAACGGGGATTATGGGGTGCCGGAACGCAATCTGCCTCGAATAAGGCTGCATAGAACTGTCTTTGGTAAACACTGCCAGGCGGCTAGCACCCAGGGTCCCATTGGTGCCGCCCGAATATGGGTGAGGTCACTAGGTACTGGTATTCCGGGCACCTGCAGGTCCGAATTTATTCAGACCCGCAAATAACCGGATCTACTGCTGTTCCAGTGCCGCCAGTAATTTCCCGTGAATCCCGCCGAAACCACCGTTGCTCATCACCAGCACATGATCACCGGGCCGTGCTTCAGCCACCACATCCGCCACAATGGCATCCACCGAATCCATCACCGCCGTACGGGCGCGGGTAAAGGCCGCCACACTGGTCATGTCCATGTCGATATCCGGCGGCTCGAACAACCACACGGCATCGGCCTGGCCCAAGGCAGGCGCCAGGCTGTCCTGGTGCACACCGAGCCGCATGGTGTTGGAACGTGGTTCCAGTACCGCCAGGATACGCGCATCCCCCACCCGCTTGCGTAACCCCGCCAGGGTGGTGGCGATGGCGGTGGGGTGGTGGGCAAAATCGTCGTAGACCCGGATGTCGTGCACGCTGCCACGCAACTCCATGCGGCGCTTGACTCCCTGGAATGCACAGAGCGCGGCACAGGCCTCCCCGGCCGGCACGCCGGCATGGCGGGCGGCGGCGATGGCCGACAGGGCATTGTGCAGGTTATGTTCACCCAATTGTCCCCAGGTCACCCGCCCCTGCAATTCCCCCTCGAACAGCACCTCGAAATCACTGCCATCGGCGGCCTGCAAGCGCGCCTGCCACTGGGCGGGGAATTCGCCGGCCGATACGGTTTCATCCGGTGTCCAGCAGCCCATGTCGAGGGTGTCCCAGAGATTGCCGTCATTGGCATTCACCACCAGCAAGCCCTGCCCGGGCACGGTCCGCACCAGGTGATGGAACTGACGCTGGATGGATTCCAGGTCGGGGAAAATATCGGCGTGGTCGTATTCGAGGTTATTCAGCACCAGGGTGCGGGGCCGGTAATGCACGAACTTGGAACGCTTGTCGAAGAAGGCAGTATCGTATTCATCGGCCTCCACCACAAAGAAACTGCCACCGCCCATGCGTGCCGAGACGCCGAAATTCCCCGGCACGCCGCCGATGAGAAAGCCCGGCTCCAGCCCGGCATGGTCCAGTATCCAGGCCAGCATGCTGGCGGTGCTGGTCTTGCCGTGGGTACCGGCCACCGCCAGCACCCATTTGCCCTGCAACACATGTTCCGCGAGCCATTGCGGGCCGGAAGTATAGGGCAGACCGCGATTGAGCATGGCCTCCACCGCCTCGTTGCCACGACTCATGGCGTTGCCGACCACCACGGTTACATCATCCTCCAGATGCGCAGCCTTGAAACCCTCCTGGAGGCGAATCCCCGCCGCCTCCAGCTGGGTACTCATAGGCGGATATACATTGGCATCGGAACCGCTCACCGTCACCCCCGCCTCACGCGCCAGCAGCGCAATACCACCCATGAAGGTCCCACAGATACCCAGAATGTGAATCGTCATATTACTCACTTATCGGAAACAGCCATTGCACCAGCCACAGCACGGTCACAGCATAGGCGGCAGAGAGGACCAACCCGACCCCGAAGGGCACGGACAGCGCATGGCGCAGGATATGCGCCCGAACCGCAAGGCTCCAGAACATCACCACCAGCCACAACAGCCCCACCAGCGGCGGCGCAGGCTCCTGTTGCACCGCCAGTACCAGCGGCACGGCGACAATACCCAGCAAGGCGCCGGTACCGGACAGGGCCGATAGTGTTTGATTGAAGCGCGCCTGCTTGCCGGTGACCCGCAACAGCAGCATCGTCAATCCAGCCAGCACACCAAGATCCAGCAGGGTCAGGCCCACGGCCTCGCTCCAGCTGGCGCCGGGCAGCGCCACCAGCAGATCCACCAGCAAGTAAAACCCCAGTGCCAGCCCCAGCAGGTACGACGATGCCGGTACTTGCTGGGGCGTCGCCCGCAACCAGCACATCTCCAGCCAGGTACGCAGTAATGTCAGCAAAGATTCCACTCCCGATAGACCGAAAGGACCGGGATACCCCGGGGTCCTTGCTTGACCCTCTTTCGATGCCTGTCTATGTTTATTTGAAGGTGAAGTGGGATTATAAGGACAACGGTGGCCACTATGTACCTGCAGTATCTGGAATCACACCTACAATCCGGTTCCCTGCATGTGCATCTACCCGACGGCACCCGTCACACCATAGGTCAGCAGCATCCGCAGGTGGACTGGTTTCTGCACCATCCCCGTACCCTGGCCCGCATTGGGCGCAATCCCGCGCGCATGCTAGGTGAAACCTATCTTCGCAACGAATGGGATGTCGGCAGCGGACAGTTGCCACAGTTTCTGGCCCTGTTACTGCGCAATATCCCGGAAACCCCCGAGCACCCACTGATCGAACGCTGGCAACGGCTATGCAACCGTCTGCGCAAACCCGTCTGCCAGGTCCAGGACCCTGCCAAATTTGATGAATGGCTGCTAAGCCGGTTCCTGGATGTGGACCTGCATTACCAGGGCGGCTATTTTCATGACCCCGATGTCAGCCTGGAAGAGGCGCAACGCAGTCATTGCCGACAGTTGCTAAAGCAGTTACAGCTGAAACCCGGCCAACATATCCTGGACCTGAATGCCCATTGGGGTGGTCTTGCGCTATTCCTGGCCGAAGAGGGCCAGGTCCGCGTCACAGCCGTGGTGCAAAACCAGAAGCAACTGCGCTACGCTCAGCAACGCGCCCATCGGCGCGGCCTGCGGCAGCAGGTCCGTTTTGTGCTTCAGGAATACCATGAATCATCAGATCGGTACGATCGCATCACCGGCCTGGGCGTGCTCGAAGCCATGCGCCCCCGGCAGTACGCCCTGATGCTGCGCCAGATCAAGGGCATGCTGGCCAATGACGGCATGGCCTTGCTGCAGTGCGTCGGCCGTCTGGGCAAACCCGGCCCGGTCAATCCATGGCTGAAGCAATACCTGTTTCCCCACCAATACAACCCCGCCCTTTCCGAAATCAGTCAGGGCATCGAGGCCAGTGGGCTGGTTACCCGGCAAGTGGAAATCCTGCAACAGGATTATGCGCATACCCTGGGAGCGTGGCAGCAGCGGTTTCAACGCAATCGCAATGCCATTGCCCATCAGATGGGTGAACGATTCTGCCGGCTCTGGGAGTTTCACCTTGCGGCCTGCGAGGCCGGTTTCCACTGGCGTGATCTGGCGGTATTTTCACTGCAGCTGACCCGCCCGCACAGCCCCACAACCACCATCGGCAACGGGCAGGCCACGAACCAGACCGCGAGTGAACTGATCCGGAGTCTGCAATCAGGCAGCCTGACCGGTCGCTCAGGCATCTACCATGGAACGGGGCCGGCGCGTTAAATCAAGAACCGCCTGCGTTAGCGCTTCTTCTTGCCGGTAGCGGCTTTTTTCCTGGTCACCACTTTTTTCTTCACAGCCGGTTTCGCGGCCGCCTTCTTTTTACCCGCTACGGCCTTTTTCACCACCTTCTGCCTGGAGACGACCTTTTTTGCGACCTTCTTTTTCGCCGCCGGTTTCTTGGTTACCACCTTCTTTTTCGGTGCCGCCTTCGGCCTGGCAGCCGGCTTTTTGGCAACGACTTTCTTTTGCACAGGTTTCGCGGCCTGTGTTTTCTTCTTTGGCGCCGCCTTTTTCTTCACAGCCACCGTCTTTTTCGCACTGCCTTTTCCGGCCGCTACCCCCTTCCTGGCTACCGTCTTTTTTGCGACCTTCTTTTTCGCCGCCGGTTTCTTGGTTACCACCTTCTTTTTCGCCGCCGCCTTCGGCCTGGCAGCCGGCTTTTTGGCAACGACTTTCTTTTGCACGGGTTTCGCGGCCTGCGTTTTCTTCTTTGGCGCCGGTTTTTTGCCGGTTGCCGGTGATTTTTTCACTGCTGACTTGTCGGTCGCCCTGGCACTGGCCACGGCTTTCTGTTCCGGTTTTTCCACTACCGCCGTGGCCGTCTCCATCTCGGCCGGCAGCGGCGCACTCGTATCCTCGGGCATCGCAGCCACCACCTTCTGCCGCGCAGCGGCCTGCCTGATGGCATCGGAGCGGCTGGTGGGTTTACGCCGGGATTTGGCACTTTCGACCAGCTTTTTCACCGCAGCGAAGATGTCCTCAATCTCGCCAACCCCCTGTACGGTGCGCAGGAGTTCCTGTTCCCGGTAATGGGCAATCAGCGGTGCTGTCTGGGATTCGTAGACGCGCAGGCGGTTGCCGATGGTTTCCTCGTTGTCGTCGGCGCGGTGGTGCAGGCGGCCACCACATTCATCGCAGCGATCATCCATCTTGGGAGGTGAGGAATAGATGTTGTACATCTGGCCGCAGGACACACAGGTACGGCGCCCCGTCATACGCTGGATGAGGATATCGTAATCCACTTCGATCAGCAGCGCCAGATCCAGCGGCTGACCAAGCTGGTCAAGCAGCGCCTCCAGCGCCTGGGACTGGGGAATATTGCGCGGAAACCCGTCCAGAATGAAGCCACGCCGGGCATCGGGCTGTGCCAGGCGATCGCGAATCATGCCCAGCACCACCTCGTCAGACACCAGCTGCCCGGCATCCATGGCAGCCTTGGCCTGCCTGCCCAGCGGTGTTTCCTGTGCCACAGCCGCACGCAGCAGATCCCCGGTGGAAATCTGCGGAATTTTGAAGGCAGCCTGTAAACGTTTTGCCTGGGTACCCTTGCCGGAACCCGGGGCCCCCAATACGACCATTCTCATGGTGGCATCCACTCCCCTGAACTCGTTAGTCTTGTACTTCCCTTGGCCTGTAAACATGGAGGGTTCAGGGCTGATCATGGTGCATTCGGGAAATTTACCCGCAATCCTCAATGCACAGACCCACTACACACCTCGAAACCATGAATATTCGACTCTGATTCCCCACACCAATCACTGTGATCGTGTGAACCCACAGACTTCTAGAAAGTTTTTTACATGGGCTTATACAATATTTTGCATGGCCCCCTGCGCGAACTCTGTTTAAGCTACCCTCTGCGCACTGCATAAGTCAACGGAAAGTCTATGAATTCCATGCACTTTCGCGTTATGCTCTAGCGCCGGTTGCGGCTGCCTGCAACAAAAATCCATTAATGGAACCTTTTCATGGGCAAGATTGCGGACTTCGCAGAGAATGAACTTTGGCTCCTGCGCACCACCCTCAAGGAGCGCTACGGCCAGGATGTAGAGGTCCAGCTGGCCGACACCGAAATGCGGCTCGACCTGCATTCCACCCAGCTGCACACCTGCCCCTCCGCCTACTGGCAATGGGGTCCCTGCCACTTCATCGTGGTGAAGACCGGCGAAAATCGCTACCGCGCCCAGTTTTTCTACCGCCTTTACCAGATGTACGGCACCGGCATCGAGGAATTCGATGACCTGTCCACCTGTGTGGTCACCCTGCTGCAGGTACAGGCCGACCACGAAGCCAAAGAACGCGCCGAACAGGAGAAATAGCCGCCGCCCCCGAATCGCTGGCGGCCTGCCCATTCATAACGACCTTTTCGCAAGGCATAACCTATAGGGAGTACCAGCATGGCCAGAACACCGGCAAAGAAAAACGCCTTCTACGCACAATCAGGCGGCGTCACGGCAGTCATCAATGCCAGCGCCTGCGGCGTCATCGAAACCGCGCGCCAGCACAAGGACAAGATCGGCAAGGTCTATGCCGGCCGCAACGGCATCATTGGTGCCCTGACCGAAGATCTCATCGACACCAGCAGGGAATCCGCCAAGGCCATCGCCGCCCTGCGCCACACCCCGTCCGGTGCCTTTGGTTCCTGTCGCTACAAGCTCAAGAGCCTGGAAGCCAACAAGCGCGAATATGACCGCCTGATCGAGGTATTCGCCGCCCACAACATCGGCTACTTCTTCTATAACGGTGGCGGCGACTCCGCCGACACCTGCCTCAAGGTCTCCCAACTGGCCAAGGAAACCGGCTACCCGATCCAGGCCATCCACGTGCCCAAGACCGTGGACAATGACCTGCCGATCACCGACAACTGCCCCGGCTTCGGCTCTGTAGCCAAGTACATCGCGGTATCGACCCGTGAAGCCAGCTTCGATGTGGCCTCGATGTGCAAGACCTCCACCAAGATCTTCGTGCTGGAAGTTATGGGCCGCCATGCCGGCTGGATCGCTGCCGCCGGCGGCATGGCCGCCTCGGAAGACTGCGATCTGCCCATCGTGATCCTGTTCCCGGAAGTGCCCTTCAGCCAGACCCGGTTCCTCAAGACCGTAAAGGAAAAGGTCAACAAATACGGCTACTGCTCCATCGTGGTATCCGAAGGCGTACACGATCGCTCCGGCAACTTCCTGGCTGACCAGGGCCTGAAGGATGCCTTCGGTCATGCCCAGCTCGGTGGCGTGGCACCGGTGATCGCCAACATGATCCGCAACAAGCTCGGCTACAAATACCACTGGGCCGTGGCCGATTACCTGCAGCGCGCCGCCCGTCACATCGCCTCCAAGTCCGACGTGGAGCAGGCTTACGCCATGGGCAAGTCCGCCGTGGAACTGGCGCTGGCCGGCAAGAACTCGGTGATGCCCACCATCGTGCGCACCTCCAACAAGCCCTACCGCTGGAAGGTGGGTGAGGCGAAGCTGGCCAAGGTGGCCAACGTCGAGAAGATGATGCCCAAGGGCTTCATCACCAAGGACGGCTTCGGCATCACCAAGCGCTGCCGCGACTATCTCGGTCCGCTGATGCAGGGTGAGGATTACCCTCCCTACGGCAAGGATGGTATGCCACAGTATGTTCAACTGAAGAACGTCGCAGTGAAGAAGAAACTCGATAAGGAATTCAAGATCAAGTAAGGACGCGGTAAATAAGGGGTGCATCTGCACCCCTTATTTATAGGGACGGACAAGCCGTTCCTGTGCAGTAACCGAAAAGGGAAAGCGGTAAAAAATCGTTATGACGTTAGAGAAAGCACGGGAACTACTGTCGGTGCAGGCCAGTATGGGTGGTGGTTACAATCGTAACGGCGCCAAACTGATCCTGGCTGAGGTGCAGCGGGAACACGGTCAGTCGGCCGTCGACCGGCTGATCCGTGATCTCGACCTGGAGCGCTTGTTCGGTTTTGCCCCAGGAATCGAGTTCAAGGGGCCTTGATATATATCAACGCGCCGACAGGAGTCCCCGGGCAAGACTCTGCCCACTAATATTTTAACGGAGGAGAGGTTATGTCGATGGGGCTTATGTTCGCCTTGGGTTGTGCCGTCATCGCGCTGGTATACGGTGGCATATCGGTGCAATGGATACTCAGTAAACCGGCCGGCTCGGCCCGCATGCAGGAAATCGCCAGCGCCATTCAGGAAGGCGCACAGGCCTACCTGAACCGCCAGTACACCACCATCGGCATCGTCGGCATCGTGCTGCTGGTGGCCATCGGCTTCGCCATCGGCTGGCCCACTGCCATCGGCTTCGCTATCGGGGCCGTGTTCTCCGGACTGGCTGGCTACATCGGCATGAACATCTCCGTGCGTTCCAATGTGCGTACCGCAGAGGCGGCCAACCACGGCCTCAACGCCGCCATGCAGGTCGCCTTCCGTGGTGGTGCCATCACCGGCATGCTGGTGGTGGGCCTGGGTCTGCTCGGGGTGGCCGGTTATTACGCCATCCTGCTCAACATGGGCGTGGAAGACCCGATCCATCCGCTGGTCGGCCTGGCCTTCGGCGGTTCACTGATCTCCATCTTCGCCCGACTCGGCGGCGGTATCTTCACCAAGGGTGCCGACGTAGGCGCCGATATCGTCGGCAAGGTGGAAGCCGGCATTCCCGAGGACGATCCCCGTAACCCGGCGGTCATCGCCGACAATGTGGGTGACAACGTGGGCGACTGTGCCGGCATGGCCGCCGACCTGTTCGAGACCTACGCGGTGACCGTGATCGCCACCATGCTGCTGGGCAGCCTGATGGTGACCGGTATGGACAACAATGCCATCCTCTACCCGCTGGTACTGGGCGGCGTGTCCATCATCGCCTCCATCATCGGCGTGTTCTTCGTGAAAGCGCGCGAGGGGGGCAAGATCATGAACGCCCTGTACCGCGGCCTGATCGTTGCCGGCGTGCTGGCGGCAGTGGCCTTCTATCCCATCACCACCTGGATGCTGGGTGACTCCATCACCATCTCGGGCGTCACCATTGCCACCCTGAACCTGTACTACACGGCTCTCATCGGCCTGGCACTGACCGCGGCCATGGTGGTGATCACCGAGTACTACACGGCGACGGAATACAACCCGGTACGTCACATCGCCAAGGCCTCCACCACCGGTGATGGTACCAACGTCATTGCCGGCCTGGGCGTATCCATGAAATCCACCGCCGCACCGGTACTGGCAGTCTGTGCTTCCATCTGGGGTGCCTACGAACTGGCCGGCCTGTACGGCATCGCCATCGCGGCCACCTCCATGCTGTCCATGACCGGTATCATCGTGGCCCTGGATGCCTACGGCCCCATCACCGACAACGCCGGCGGCATCGCCGAAATGGCGGAACTGGACGAGAAGATCCGTAATATCACCGATCCGCTCGACGCCGTGGGTAATACCACCAAGGCAGTCACCAAGGGCTACGCCATCGGCTCTGCCGGCCTGGCTGCGCTGGTGCTGTTTGCCGACTATACCCATGGCCTGGAAGCCCGTGGCCTGCACCTGTCCTTCGACCTGTCCGACCACATGGTCATCATCGGGCTGTTCATCGGCGGCCTGATCCCCTACCTGTTCGGGGCCATGGCCATGGAAGCGGTGGGCCGTGCCGCCGGCGGCATCGTCAACGAGGTCCGGCGCCAGTTCAAGGAAATGCCGGGCATCATGGACCACTCCCAGAAGCCAGACTACTCCCGGGCGGTGGACATGCTCACCAAGGCTGCCATCCGGGAAATGATGATTCCCTCCCTGCTCCCCGTGCTGGCACCGGTGGTCGTCGGCCTGCTGCTCGGCCCGGTTGCGCTGGGCGGTATGCTGCTCGGTACCATCGTCACCGGCCTGTTCGTGGCCATTTCCATGACCACCGGCGGCGGTGCCTGGGATAACGCCAAGAAGTACATCGAGGATGGCAACTTTGGCGGCAAGGGCAGCGATGCCCACAAGGCCGCGGTTACCGGTGATACCGTGGGTGATCCCTACAAGGACACCGCGGGACCGGCCATCAACCCGCTGATCAAGATCATCAACATCGTGGCCCTGCTGATCGTACCGTTGCTGTAACAGGTACCAGGAGAAGCGGAAAAGGCCGCCCGGGATTGCCCGGGCGGCCTTTTTTATTGCCTTGTGATCAATGACTTGCCACCCAGCAGGTCCGGATTCATTCGGACAATGAGGTTCTTTTGAATACCCCGCCCGAATGAATCCGGACCTGCCGGGTGACCCCGCTTCGCGCACCAGGAGAAGCCGGAAAATTGGCGTTTACAGTACTGCCGCCTATAATACCCGGCCTTGCTTGTACCCAGCCCCCACGAGGCCACCCATGAATCTCGACCGCGTCCTTTCCGGACATGACGTCCCCAATGACATCAACGTCATTATCGAAATCCCCGCCCACAGCGACCCCGTTAAATACGAAGTCGACAAGGAAACCGGTGCGATGTTCGTGGACCGCTTCATGAACACGGCCATGCACTACCCGTGCAACTATGGCTATGTGCCCCACACCCTGTCCGATGATGGCGACCCGGTGGACGTGCTGGTGCTGACGCCCGTGCCGCTGATCCCCGGTTCCGTAGTGCGCTGCCGACCGGTGGGTGTATTGAAAATGACCGACGAATCCGGCGACGATGCCAAGGTGCTGGCTGTGCCCATCGACAAGCTGTGCAAGGTGTACCACTCGGTACATGACTTCCGTGACCTGCCGCCCATGATCCTGGAACAGATCGCCCACTTCTTCGAGCACTACAAGGATCTCGACGAGGGCAAGTGGGTGCGCGTGGACGGCTGGCATGGCAAGGACGAGGCCAAGCAGGAGATTCTCAACAGTGTGCAGATGTACAAGGATGCACCGGAGAAACCGAATTTCTGACCTGGTTTCCCGCCAGCGGTTCCAGAGATAACCCCTGCGGGTCCGAATTCATTCGGACCTGCGACTTCACTAACCCGTTTACGGGTTTCCCCGGATATCACCATGAAAGTCTGTATCGTTTCCGACAGTCACGATAACCGCGCCCTGCTGGAGGCGGCCGTACGCGAAGCCAGGTCCCTCGGTGCCGAGGCCGTGCTGCATTGCGGTGACGTGGTCGCCCCCAGCACGCTGAATGTACTCAAGCAGTTCGAACTGCCGGTGCATGTCATTCACGGCAACAATACCGGCGACCTCTATATGATGAGCCGCGTCTCCGGCAAACCCGGCAGCGTGGTGCAGTTCTATGGGCAGGATGCCGGCATCGAACTGGCCGGCCGGAAAATTTTTCTGGTGCACTACCCCCATTATGCACAGGCACTGGCCACCACCGGTGACTGGGATCTGGTCTGCTGCGGCCATGACCATATGGCGGCCATCGACCAGGTGGCCAACATCAAGGGCGGCAGTACCCGTATGGTGAATCCAGGCACCGTGGGTGGCGTGGCGGCACCGGCGACCTATGTGCTGGGGGATCTGAAAACCATGGAGTTCGAGATACGGCCGGTGGAACTGGAGACGGCGTAGAGCCGTTTACCCGCATGCATACATACTGCATTCGGACGAACCAGCAGGGCACCGGGGCTCTCACCCGCGGGTGAATGATTCCGGGATCCGCCGGGAGATTGCAGGCCCGAATCCATCCGGGCACTGGAGTTTTCACCGCCACGCATCAGCCGGGCGTATTCTGCTCCACCCAGCGCTCGCCCCCCTCGCGTAGTCGCTCTTTTTTCCAGAACGGGGCGCCGGATTTCAACTCTTCCATCAGCCAGCGACTGGCCTCGAAGGCCGCAGCCCGGTGCGCGGACCAGACCGCGACCAGCACAATGGGGTCGTTGGGTTGCAGGGTCCCCACCCGGTGCAGGATCAGGCTATCCAGCAGATCCCAGCGCTGCACGGCCTCGGCACTGATGGCCGCCAGGTATTTTTCGGTCATGCCGGGATAATGTTCCAGGGTCATGGCCTGCACGTGATCAGCCGCATTGAAATCGCGCATGGTGCCAACAAATACCGCCGTGGCACCATATTGCCCTCCCTGCCCCAGGACTTGCGCCTGGTAGCGGGATAACTCCTGCCAGGGATCATAGGGCTGGGGACGTATTTCGACGCTCACACTCAGCCCCCGGTAACCGGAGGGAAGAAGGCCACCTCATCCCCGCTGGCAACGCGATGCTCCCAGCCCACGTATTCCATATTCACCGCGGCCAGCAGGCGATCCGGTACCGATGACTCGCCGGTAGCCAGGCACCAGACCGTGCGCACCGTACTCTGTGCGGGCACCTGCAGCCGGGTATCACCATGGCCCATGCGTTCGCGCAGGCTGGCAAAATATTTCACCTGAATTTCGAGGGGGGTTTCGGATTGCGGTCGCTCCATGATAATCCTATGATTAATAGCTTCATCTGGCGCAAATTGTAGCACGGGCTTTTAACCCTCAGCCCTGGAAATCCCATGAATGATCTGACCCATTTCAACGCCGCCGGCGAGGCCCGCATGGTCGATGTCGGCACCAAGGCCGATACCGAACGCCAGGCCATCGCCGAGGGACGCATCCATATGCAGCCGGAAACCCTGGCCCGCATCCAGGCCGGTAACCATAAAAAGGGCGACGTACTGGGCGTCGCCCGCATCGCCGGCATCATGGCCGCCAAGCGCACCGCCGATCTGATCCCCCTCTGCCACCCGCTGGCCCTGACCCGGGTGGAACTGGAGCTGAGTACCGAACCCGAGCCATCGGCGGTATACTGCCGGGCCACCGTGGCCACCCGCGGCCCCACCGGGGTGGAAATGGAGGCCCTGACCGCAGTGCAGATCGCCCTCTTGACGGTGTATGACATGTGCAAGGCCGTGGACCGCGGCATGACCCTCGACCAGGTTCGCCTGATGGAAAAAAGTGGTGGAAAATCCGGGCATTGGCACCGTTAAGGGCCTGCCCTCCTCCAGCGAAACCGCGTAACAGATGCAGCACACATTCCCTCCAACCCACTTTGCACAGGCCGCTCAAAGACTGGTAGCCTATGCCGATAGATAAGCATGGAATGCATTGCAAGACAGAAGCCTAAAGGCAAAATGAGTCTAAATCGTATCTGCTCAACCCGCTCTCCTGCCGAGGCCCGCAACGGATTGTGAATTCATGAGTAAATCCCTGAACGTACTGATTATCGAAGATGTGGAAGACGATGCCGAGCTGGTGCTGCTGCGGCTGCGTCAGGCGGGTTATCAGCCCCGGCATGTGCGCGTGCAGTCCGCCGCGGCCGTGGAAAAAACCTTGCGCGAACAACCGTGGGACATCGTCATCTCCGACTATGCCATGCCCTCCTTCAGTGGCATAGATGCGCTGCGTATTGTGCGGAAATTCGATCGCGACCTACCCTTTATCCTGGTATCCGGAACCGTGGGTGAGGAATTCGCCGTCGATGCCATGCGCTCCGGCGCCAACGATTACATCCTGAAAGACAACCTGACGCGCCTGGTGCCCGCTATCGACCGTGAGTTGCGCGAGGCGGTGGAACGCCGCCAGCGGCGACATGCGGAAGAGGCCCTGTACCAGGAACGCGAGCGCGCCCTGGTCACTCTGCATTCCATCGGCGACGGTGTCGTCACCACCAACCGGGAAGGCATGGTGGATTACCTGAACCCGGTAGCGGAACAGGTCACCGGCTGGACCTACGGTGAGGCCCACGGCCGCAAGCTTACCGAGGTCCTGCCACTGGTCTCCGAGTCCACCCGTCTTCCGGTTACCAGCCCGGCGGAGGTCTGCCTGCGTACCGGCAACGTAGTGAGCCTGGAAGAAAACGTGCTGCTCATCAATCGTAACGGCGAGGAATTCCACATCGAAGACTCCGCCGCGCCCATCTTTGACAGCGAAGACAGCATCATCGGCGCCGTACTGGTATTCCATGATGTCACCCAGGAACGGCGCATGGCACGCCAGATCTCCTGGCAGGCCACCCATGACAGTCTCACCGGCCTGTCCAACCGGGGGGAGTTCGATGTCCAGCTGTCGAACCTGATCGATGACAGCAAAACCCGGCACCGTGAACACGCCATGCTCTATCTCGACCTGGACCAGTTCAAGGTGGTCAACGACACCTGTGGCCACACCGCCGGCGACGAACTGCTCAAGGAGCTCTCCCAGCTACTGGTACGTCACCTGCCCAATAACGCCACGCTGGCCCGCCTGGGCGGTGACGAGTTCGGGGTATTGCTGGAAAACAGCGATATCGACCAGAGCCGCAAGATTGCCGAGCAGGTCCTGCGGGTGGTGGAATCCTTCCAGTTCCGCTGGGAAGCCAGCACCTTCGATATCTCCGTGAGTATCGGGCTGGTGCCGATCTCCGGCGATGAAATCACCCCGACCTTTGCCCTGAGTGCCGCTGACGTGGCCTGCTTCGTGGCCAAGGAATCAGGGCGCCGGCGTATCCATGTCTACCAGGAAGGTGATGCCGAGCACACCCGGCATCACAGCGAAATGCAGTGGGTGGCCCGCATCAACCAGGCCATGAAGGAAAACCGTTTCGAGCTGTTCCGCCAGGCCATCGTGCCACTACAGGAGGAAAGCCGGGAAACGCGCTATGAACTGCTCATCCGGCTCCGCGACAGCGACGGCAAACTGGTACCACCGGGCATGTTCATTCCCTCTGCGGAACGCTATAACCTGATGCCGGCACTGGACCGCTGGGTGATCGAAACCACCTTCCACTATTTCGCTCTGCTACGTCAGTGCGAGCCGGAGAGTGCGGCACTCACCCGTTTCTCCATCAATCTGTCCGGCAATTCCCTGAACGACGATTCGCTGTATGCCTTCATTCACCAGCAGCTTGAGAACCACCAGGTACCCGCCGCGCATATCTGTTTCGAAATCACCGAGACTGCCGCCGTCTTCAATCTGGATAACGCCAGTCGTTTTATCCGCAATATGAAAGACATGGGCTTCCGCTTTGCACTGGATGATTTCGGCAGCGGCTTGAGTTCGTTCGCCTACCTAAAGAATCTACCGGTGGACTTTCTCAAGATCGACGGCAGCTTTGTCAAAGACATGGTCGACGACCCCATGGATAGCGCCATCGTCGACGCCATCAACCAGGTGGGGCATGTCCTGGGCATCCGCACCATTGCCGAGTTCGTGGAGAACGATGCCATCTTTGCCAAATTGAAAGAGCTGGGTGTCGACTACGCGCAGGGCTACGGGATCGGCAAGCCTGAACCCATGCCGGCCCCCACTGCAATGAAACAACTCGCCGACTGAATCCGCGCCCACCGGCCATCAGGATTTTAGCGCGGCCTCGGCCGGTGGTTGCATATAGTATTCCACCGCCTGTGGGCGACCATAGAACCAGCCCTGCGCATACTCGCAACCCCACGCCCGTAACTGCTCGGCAATCGGCTGCAGTTCCACACCTTCCGCAACCACCGACAAACCCATGCTGTGTGACATCTCGATGGTGGAGCGCACGATCACGGCATCATGGTCATTGACCAACATGCGTTGCACGAAAGATTTGTCGATCTTGAGCTGCTGCACCGGGAATCGGTGCAGGTAGGCCAGCGAGGAATACCCTGTACCATAATCATCAATGGACAATGACACACCCAGTCTGGCAATGCGGTCCAGAATAGTCAGGTGGTGCTCAGGTTCGTGCGATATACAATTTTCGGTGATTTCCAGGCGCAGGAGACGAGGTTCGATCTGCAACGCCTGCAGACCGATCAGCATCGCCTCGAAAAAGCGCGGGTCCTCCAGCGTACGGGGCGACACATTCACCGACAGATAGTACAACCGGCCCTGCAGCGACCATTGTTTCAGCTGCTGCATGGCCTTGTACAGCACCCAGGTATCCAGTGCGCGCACCATGCCGGTTCGCTCCGCCATGGGAATAAACTGATCCGGCAACAGCATACCGCGCTCCGGATGTTGCCAGCGAACCAGCGCCTCGAAACCCGCAACAGCCTCATCCCGCAGTGATACGATCGGCTGATAGAAAAGCAGCAGTTGCTCCAACTCGATAGCACGACGCAACTCCCCCATCAACAGCAGATTCTCCGGCACATAGGCATCGCGATCCGCCTGGTAGAGCACAATACCATCCGGCCGGTTACGCGCCTGCTGTAACGCGACGCCGCCACAGCGCAACAGGTCATCGGTATCCTGCGCATGCAATGGCGCACAGGCCACACCAATACTGAAACCAAGATCAAGATCCATCGAATTACCGGAAACAGGCATGCCGCGACTCAGCGATAATTGCACCGGCTCCAGCAATGCGCGCCGCACACGCTTTGCCAGTTCCTGTGCCGGTTCGGATTTCATCCCCGGCAACATGACAGCAAATTCATCCCCCCCCTGGCGGGCGATAAAACCGCTGTCATCAATCACCTGCTGGAGGCGCCGCGCCACCTCCTGCAATACCTGATCACCGACAATATGCCCCAGGGTATTATTCACTTCGCGGAAACGATCAACACCAACGATCAGCACCGCGAGCGAACCTGATTCCTCCTGCAGCCGTGCAAGTTCAGCCCCAATCCGCTCTCGCAAATAGTTCCAGTTGGGCAGGTCCGTGAGCTGGTCATGGGTCATCTGCCATTCCAGCAGGGAGTGGCGCAACCTGCGCTCGGTGATATCGCGCGCCACACCGATGACCATCATGCCGGCATCCAGATTCACCCGGTTGAGCTGGATCTCCGCCCAACGATCCTTACCCTGCCGCGGCTGCAGCGGCGCCTCGAAGCGACGCGCTTTGCCCAGCAGGGCCTCCTGAAAAGAACGGGTGAACTTTTCTTCCGCCTCCTCACCGATCAGGTCGGTGATGGGAATGCGCGCATTGTGTTCCGTCAATTCCCGTTCACTGGCTCCCAGCCATTCTTCCATCCGGCGGTTACAGACCAGAAACTTCATCTCATCGCACAACACAAAGATCGCGTCGTTGGCACTATCGATATAGGCACGCAACAACTCGAGATAGAAACGGTCTTCGCTAAAATCACTCATGGGCAGGTATGGTACAACGGCATTACTGATGCAAGCATATGAAAACCCTAATGCCCAACGGCATCCACGCTGACCCGGTTACGCCCTGCATCCTTGGCATCATAGAGCGCATTATCTGCTGCATTGACGAGATCATCCGCTTCGGAATAATGATCCGAACCGGCCACCCCGACACTGAAACTGCAACGGATTTCAACCCCGTTCCAATGATGCACGATATTGGCGAAACCGTCTCGCACGGCATCAATCACCCTGGCCGCCACCGCCATATCGGTATCGGGCATCACGATGGCAAACTCCTCACCTCCGTAACGACCGATAATATCGGATTTGCGCAGCCGCTGGCGTAACAGGTATGCCAGGCTTTTGAGAATATGATCGCCGGCAAGATGACCATAGGTATCATTGACTCGTTTGAAGTGATCGATATCCAGCATCACAAAGGAAAGCGGCAACCCCTGGCGCCGTGCACGCGACAACTCCATCCTCAGTGCCTCAGTGATCTTGGTGTGCTTCAGCAGCCCGGTCAAGCTGTCACGGGCCATCAGGGAATGCAGTTTGCGGGAACGGGCGGCCCGGTTACACACCGCCTTGATGAGATGTGAATCCACGATCGGCTTGGTGAAGAAATCGTCCCCTCCCAGACTCATGGCCTCGAACTGTTTATCCATATCCGTTTCGCTGGACAGGAACACGATCGGCATACTGACATAAGCCTCCTGCTGACGAATCACCCGCGCCAGCTCCGTGCCACTGCATTCCGGCATATACAGATCCATCAGCACCAGGTCCGGCTGCAGCTCCACCAGCGCCGGCATGATTTTCATGGCGTCGGTCACGCTCGTCACCTGCATCCCTTCGTTTTCCAGCAGCAGTGTATATCGCTCGGCCAGTATGGGGTCATCTTCAACTACAAGGATGCGGTACGGGTCCGCTTCGCAGCCACCGGAAAACTGATCAAGATGATCCACCAGATCAGGTACATTGAAGGGTTTGAGCAGATATGCCTGCGCGCCGGAACGCACCGCCTGTACGCGCTCCTGCAAGGTATCCTTTTGCGCCACCACAATAATCGGAGCCTCGCCACCCTGGGCGGCCTGAATCCGGGTCATGGTATCGGTATCCCACAACACCTGCGCACAGTACTCGGTATCGATAACGATGCTGGCTGCACGGACGGTCTCCGCCAGCGCCAACAGGTTTTTGGGTGTTTGCGTGCTCCGCAGCCGATAACCGAAGTGCTCTATCTGGGCAGACAACGCTTCCACCAGTGGTGCATCCCCGCTGAGCAACAACACCGTGGGCACATCCGGGTCTTCAAGCAGCGCAGCCTCGGCCACTGGCGCCGGTCTCGGCTCACTCTCTGGAGCAGACTCAACGCGCATATGACTGGCCAGCTGCACCAACCGGGTATCGATATCCTTGTGGACAGCGGCATCGGCTTCCTGCGTACCACTCACCAGCGCATTGAGTGCCTGTTCAAGCTGGTGTGAAACCTGGCTCAGGTCCATCAACCCGAAGGTACCCGAGGTTCCGGACAGGCTGTGCACCAAACGATGCAGGGTAACCAGGTGCTCGCGATCAGCGGATGCAATGTAGGCCTGCCATTCGCTGTGGATCGCCTCCATGCGGGCAGGAAACTGCGCCATGAAATCTGCGTGCAACGCATCAAGCTTGCGCTCCAGTTCCACCTGCTTCACGGGATCAACGGCCATTCCAGATCTGCTGGATAGCGCCGGCCAGTGCCATTGGGTCAAAGGGTTTGGCGATCACATCCAGTGCTCCCATTTCCTTGTATTGCCGCACTTCGTCAGGCTGCACCTTTGCGGTCATGAAAATTGCCGGCACCGAGGCGGTGGCCGGCAACTTGCGCAATGCGGCCAGGGTGGTGGGCCCGTCCATCTCCGGCATCATCACATCCAGCAGCAGCAGTTGGGGCACAAAGGCCTCGGCCTTCTCGAGCGCTTCGCGACCCGAACTGCAGACCTCCAGCGTAAACCCGCCCACGGTTTCCAGCGCGATACGTGCCACCGCCTGAATATCCCGCTCATCCTCCACATACAGAATGCGCTCCAGCCTACCGCCTGTCATGGCTGCTCCTCAGTACAGGTCACTGCAATTATGTCCAACATACAGAAAATCATCATTATTAATATAACCTAATCGACAGTAGCCGAGCTTTCCTTGATCTGGCCCATGCAAGCCGTAGGGATAGTCCCAAAAAACCGCGGGTAGGCACTCCTGGGATGGGCCGGCAGGTCGCGCTATGCTGTACTCCGGATTACACGCACGTGGCCCAGGCCCGAGATGAACCAGAATCTGAAGTCACCCTGCATACGCAACTGCTGCCTGGACGAACAGGATATCTGCATGGGCTGTTTCCGCAGCCTCGCCGAAATCACCGCCTGGGGGAATGCGGACGCCTCCCGGCGCGAACAGATCCTGGCCCAGGCCAGGCAGCGCCAGCAGCAATGGGAAGATGCGCAGACCAGGCACGACTCCTTATAATTCAAGCAATGGCATCCCACTGCCGATGACTATCAAGAGTGAAATCACCCTGGCAACCAAGCGGGGCCGCCTGATATGACATCCATCAACCTCATTCCCGATGATCTGGGCGTACAGCGCCTCAAGTCGGAGAATGCACAGCCCTCGACCACCCGCGCCGTCACGCCGGTTGCCCCCTATCCCACCGAACAGGCCAACCAACCGCACCCCAGGCCTCCGGTACCGGCGCGCGCCCGTAACGAACAACGCAAGCGCGAGCGCCGTCGCGGTGAGCGCCGCAGGAAACAGGACCCCATCCTGCTGGACACCCGTGCCTCCCAGGACCGTCGCCATATACGTGACCGTCGCGATGACGAGGAAGCCAAGGCCCGGCCGGCCCCCAGCCTCGACCTATATGTCTGAGCCGGGTTCCGAACGATACTCCAGTTCCACTTCCACCACTCCCTCCTGCGTCTGCAAACGGATCACCGCCAGTTCCGGTGCCCGGTGGCTGAGATAGGTACTGAGCCCCTTGAGTGCCGTTTCATCATCACGCCGCAGAGCGCGAATCAACAGGCCGATCACAAACTCGATACGCTGCCGCCGGTCCGGCGACGCAATCGCCTCCCCCGCCAGCTCGATCCCCTGATCCAGTCGGAAATCCAGCTCGTCGAGCTGTCGCCGCTGCAGGGCCGGCAGCGTCACGCTGCGCTCAAAACAAAGGATCATCTGTCCGTCCTGCACGATTTCCAGTCGGTTTGCCATCGGTCATCCCAGCAATTTTTTGCGAACCGGGACCATACCACCCTTGCAGCCGGTTATAATGCCCCTTCCCGTTTCAGCACTCGCATCGGACCCATCATTCATGGATCAATCACGCTTCAATGACGGTCTGCTGGCCTTCCTGCAGCGGTCCAGCACCCCCTTTCATGCCGTACGCAATATGGGCCGGCAACTGCAGGAAGCCGGATTCACCCGTCTGCGGGAGGCCGATGCCTGGCAGCTGGCCCCCGGCCACGGCTACTTCGTCACCCGCAACGATTCCGCGCTGATCGCCTTTCGTACCGGCACGGGCACGGTCACCGAAACCGGCATCCGCATGGCCGGCGCCCATACCGACAGCCCCTGCCTGAAGGTGAAGCCGCAGCCCGAGCTGGTGAAGAACGGCTATTTCCAGCTCGGTGTCGAGGTCTATGGCGGGGCCCTGCTCAATCCCTGGTTCGACCGCGACCTGTCGCTGGCGGGCCGCATCAGCTACCGCAACCGCGACGGCCGCCTGCGCAGCACCCTGATCGATTTCGAAGACCCCATCGCAGTCATTCCCAGCCTGGCCATCCACCTCGATCGCGAGGTCAACCAGAACCGATCCATCAATGCCCAACTGCATCTGCCACCGCTGCTCTGGCATATCACCGGTGACGATGCCCGGCCGGATTTCCGCAGCCTGCTGCTCGAAGCGCTGCATCGCACCCAGCCGGACCTGCAGGTCGACACCATCCTCGACTTCGAACTCAGCCTGTATGACACCCAGCCGCCGGCACTGGTGGGTCTGGAACAGGATTTCATCAGCAGCGCACGGCTCGACAACCTGCTGAGCTGCTATGTGGGCCTGCAGGGCCTGCTGCAGACCGGCGGCGAACAGACCTGCCTGCTGGTCTGTACCGATCACGAGGAGGTCGGCAGCAGTTCCCACTGCGGTGCCGACGGCCCGTTCCTGAAATCGGTGCTGGAACGCCTGTGCGGCACACCGGAAGACCTGACCCGCGCACTGCACCATTCCCTGCTGATCTCGGCGGACAACGCCCATGCCGTGCACCCCAACTATGCCGACCGGCACGACGAGAACCACGGCCCGCAAATGAACGCCGGCCCGGTCATCAAGATCAACGCCAACCAGCGCTATGCCTCCAACAGCGAAACCAGCGCCGTATTCCGCCACCTGGCCCAGCAACTCGACGTACCGGTGCAGAGTTTCGTGGTGCGTACCGACCTGGCCTGTGGCAGCACCATTGGTCCCATCACCGCCAGCGGCATCGGTGTGAAAACCCTCGATGTCGGCGTACCGCAACTGGCCATGCATTCCATCCGCGAACTGGCCGGCGCCCGTGACGGGTTTTATCTCTACCAGATCCTGCAGGCGTTTTTCAGTCAGGCGGATATCGGTCTGTAAGAAGATTCACCCTCTGCATACCGAATCTTCAAGGACCAGCCCCTCGTTCACGTACTCAGCAACACCCGCGGCAACCACACCATCACCACCAGCGTCAGCATGCCGATGGCAATCAGGTTCACCCAGAACCCGGTCTTTGCCATGGTCTGGATGGAGACATAGCGGCTGCTGTAGACGATGGCATTGGGCGGCGTCGCCACCGGCAGCATGAAGGCGCAGGAGGCGGCCAACGCCGCGGGTGCCATGAGACTGAGCGGATGCAGTTCGGCCGCGGCGGCCAACGCCCCCATGAGCGGCAACATGAGTGAAGCGGTGGCAGTGTTGGAGGTCACTTCGGTGAGAAAGATCACCAGCGCGGTCACCGCCAGCACCATGCCCAGCAGCCCGATGCCCGAGAGCAACGACAGCTGCTGTCCCAGCCATTCCGTCAGGCCGGTCTGCTGAAAGCCGGATGCCAGCGCAAAGCCGCCGCCGAACAACAGGATGATGTCCCAGGGCAACCGCACCGCCGTCGGCCAGTCGAGGAGGAAGCCATCCGCACCACGCCCGGCGGGAACCAGGAACAGGGCGATGCCGCCGAGAATGGCAATGGTCGAATCGGTCACCAGGGCCAGCGCCGGCAGCCGGATGAAGCCATGACTGATCCAGGCCAGCGCCACCAGCACAAACACCATGAGCACCCGTCGTTCCTGTACCGTCATCGGCCCCAGCGCCTGCAGCTCGCTTACCACCAGTTCCCTGCCCCCCGGCAGCGCCCGGGATGCACCGGGGAAGGCCCGGCGCGCCAGATACCACCAGACTACCAGCAACATCAGCAGTGACAGGGGCAGGGCAAACAGCATCCAGTCCACGAAGCGGATATGAGCCCCGTAGGTCTGTTCATACACGCCGGCGAGGATGGCGTTGGGCGGAGTGCCGATCAGTGTGGCGATGCCACCGATGGACCCGGCATAGGCGATACCCAACATCAGTGTCGCGCCAAAGGGAAAGACCTTTCCCTGCCAGTGAGACTGCGCCTCGGCCTGCCGCACCACCGCCAACCCGATGGGCAGCATCATCATTACGGTGGCGGTATTGCTGATCCACATGGACAGAAAGGCC
>CBDUHN010000017.1:0-59490 GCA_965367295.1 uncultured Gammaproteobacteria bacterium
CAGGGCACCCGCGTAGCGGGCGGTGTCGTCGGGTGGCCTTCTCTTTGGTTACTTTCTCTTGGCCAGGCAAGAGAAAGTAACCCGCCCAGCAAGGGCGGAAGGAAAATCATGGAATGGCAGGTAAATGAAAAAGAACACCGTCTGTATGAATCCGGGCCAGCAGTCGACACCGTCCGCCCAAATGTCACCAACCACCCACCACCGCAGCCGGTATATAATCCCCCTATGCCCACCTCCGACTACCCGCACCGCTTCGGCGGCATCGAACGCCTTTACGGCAGCGCCGCCATTCCGCATCTGAAAACCATGCATGTCTGCGTCATCGGCATCGGCGGCGTCGGTTCCTGGGCGGCGGAAGCACTGGCCCGCACCGGCATCGGCACCCTCACCCTCATCGACCACGACACCATCTGCACCACCAACATCAACCGGCAGCTGCATGCCCTGACCGGCTCCATCGGCAGGAAGAAAATCGAGGCCATGGCGCAGCGTATCGAGCAGATCAATCCACACGGCACCTGCAAGCTGGTGGATGATTTTCTCACCCGTGAAAACTACCGCGAACTACTCTCCACCGAACGCGGCTACGACTATGTCATCGACGCCATCGACAGTATCCAGTTCAAGGCCATGACCATCTATACCTGCAAGCGCAACAAGATCCCCATCATCACCACCGGCGGTGCCGGCGGCCTCACCGACCCGACCATGATCCAGGTGAAGGATCTCAGCCGTACCTACAATGATCCGCTGGCCGCCAAGGTACGCGCCAAGCTGCGCGACGAATTCAATTTCAGCCGCAACACCAAAAAATCCTTCGGAGTGGAATGCGTGTTTTCCGGCCAGCAGCAGGTGTATCCCCGGGAAGACGGCAGCGTGAGCCACGAAAAACCCGGTATCCATGGTGTGCACCTCGATTGCCGACTCGGCTATGGCTCAGCGGGTTTCGTTACCGGGAGCTTTGCATTTGCGGCGGTATCGAGGGTGATCCAGAAGTCCCTGCAGCGGAAGATGAAAACCTAGGGCCGATCGGCAGCAGCCCGTGACCTGACCCCATGGATGAGCAAGCCGATCACGGCCAGTGCGGCGAATACCGCCCCGGCCAGGAAGGTGGCAGAGGCTCCGTACCGACTCCACAGTACGCCGGCGATGACACTCGCCAACAGGAGCGCGCCACCGTTCACGAGGTTAAAGAGGCCAAACGCGGTACCGCGAAGTTCCATCGGCGCGGTGTCCGCCACCAGTTTCGATAACAGGCCTTGCGTGAACGCCATGTGCAGTCCCCACAGCGCAGCACCCACGAAGGCCAGCCATGGTGAGATGGCAAAGGCCAGCGCCAGGTCCGCAATAATCAGCAGGCCGAGCCCGAGGAGCAACAGCCCACGTTGACTGATGCGATCGGCGGCGGCCCCCGCCGGATACGCGGCTCCCGCATACATCAGGTTCATCACGATCATCACCACCGGCACATACGCGATCCCCAGCCCCACATCCTGGGCGCGCAACACCAGGAAGGCTTCACTGAAGCGCGCCAGCGTAAACACCGCACCCAGCAGCACCACCAGCCAGAAGCGGACCGGTAATCGCCTGATCGCAGCGGTAGTCAAGGGCACCCTGGCCGGTGTGTCTTCACCCGCCCGCGCTGGCTCACGCACGTAGAACACCAGCAACGCGACCGCGATGAACGCCGGCACCACTGCGATCCACAGCACTGTGCGGATATCATTGGCAAGCCAGATCATGAAGGCCACCGCCAGCAAGGGCCCCACCAGGGCACCCACCGAATCGAGTGCCTGGCGAAGCCCGTACGCGGCACCACGTAGCTGTGGTGGGGTGATATCCGCCACAAGGGCATCGCGTGGTGCACCGCGAATGCCCTTGCCAACCCGGTCGACGAAGCGGGCCGCGAACACCCAGCCGACCGAGGTGGCCAGCGGAAAAACCGGTTTGGTAAAGGCAGCGAGTGCATAACCAAGCACCACCAGCAGCTTGCGTTTGCCAAGATAGTCGCTGAGTGCGCCGGAGAAGACCTTCATGATGGAAGCGGTCGCTTCCGCCATACCTTCGATGAGCCCCACCGTGACCATGGAAGCCCCCAGCACGTTGACCATGAACACCGGCAACAGACTGTGAATCAGCTCCGAGGAGGTATCCATGAACAGGGAGACGAACCCCAGCGCCCAGATACCCGATGGCAGATCCCGCAGACCGGATCTGGCGGCAGGAGGAGACGGTTTTGTATTCGGAGATGTAGGGGGCATGCAGGTAAACTTGTCTCGATGGCTCAAAACGCCAGGGACAGGGAAACAACATCACTGCGCCATGAAAGAACACCAGCAGTGTACTGTTTCATCCCCCGCATCCGCGTGATCCGGCATGCAGGATATGGACTGCATGAACCCTGGTAGTACACTACAGCGCACACAAAGTCGTTACCAGCAGACAAAACAGTGACAGATGATTGCGGATGAGCACCTGGTATTTCAAGAATCTTGGTGATGGCATAGTGGCCTTTGCACCATTGGAGTATATCAAGGAACGGTTTCTGGCACTGTACCCGGAGACCGACAGAAGCGGTGAAATCGCCGTATTTGTACGGCATGAATCAGCGGGACACCTCCATTGCGAGGTCGAGGTGTATTTTTCACCTGCCGCGCACGCCATCGCGATGCAGCTTGATGCCGAACCCTGCCCATGGCCAGCACCCGACGGCCTCAGCCTGCTGGTTGGTAGCGAGGAATCCTGGTCGGCACTGTTCCCGCCACCTGCGGGATGAATGCCATCCCCACAGCCTTCGGGAATCGCCTGATTAATTGCAGCATTTCCGTCATTGCAAGCGCAGCCCGACAATCCCGGGACGAATCAGGCGGGGGCAGCAGATAAGTGCTGACGCAGGATACTACGGCTTTCCGGATTAGAATTCAGGACTATCGCTGCACCATTTCCAGCATATGCTCGATATCGGAGCGCATTCTCTCCACGCTTTTCATACCCTCCTCGATCGCTTCCCCGGCACGGTAAAACTCCAGCAGGCCGATATGCGACAACTTGGGTGTCAGCAACAGGTCCGGGGGGTCGCCGGCCATGCGACTGCGGGTGATTCTGTCCTGGGTGATATTGACGGAACTCGCAATGGCATCAAACAGGCTCGGCGGTTGTGTATCACCGCGGACGCTCTCAAACAGGCCTCCGGCGTACTCCCGAACAAGATCGGTGATTTTTCCGCGCACCCCGTTATCCCGTTTTTCAATCTTCTCCGGTTTCCGGAAATGCCGGCCGAGAATATCGCCATTCAGGTTCACCGCAATCACCACATCGGCACCCAGCGCGCGGCACACCGAAACCGGTACGGGGTTCACCAACCCGCCATCCACCAGCCAGCGGTTATCATCACGTATCGCGGGAAACAGGCCGGGCAGGGAAATGGAAGCCCATACCGCCTCCACCAATGAGCCTTTCGTTATCCAGATCTCCCTGCCGGTTTCCAGTTCGGTGGACACCGCCGCATAGCGTTTGGTGAAGTGCTCGATCTCGGCCTCATCGTCCGCCACGTTTTCATTCAGGAACGCGTGCAGGCGATCGGTATTCACAAAACCGTTGAACGAGGCATTGATATCCAGATACCTTGCCGTTTCAAGCCGGGTTAATGAACAGGCCCACTCTTCCAGTTTTCCAATTTTACCGGCCAGGTAAGACGCCCCAACCAACGCGCCCATAGAGGTTCCGCAAATAATAGCCGGCTCAATCCCCAGATCGGACAGGGCACGGATCACCCCGACATGGGACCACCCACGGGATGCCCCGCTGCCAAGGGCCAGGCCGATATTCAGCACGGGGTGCACCCGGTGTTCTTTTTTCACTTGGAACTCCCCCCCTTACTCCCAAACAACGCCTCCAGCTCCGCCCGCGCCCGATCCGCATCCGTCTGTGGTTTGGCATCCACTCCACCCGGTTTTGCTCCGCCCACGCCGAACAGGGCCTCCAGTTCGGTCCGGGCCGCTTCCACCGCCTGGGTATCCGCTGCTGTAAAGGCATCCAGCCGCACCTTGAAGTAGTCACAGAAATTGGCGCGAGTCTTGTTCTTCTCTTCTTCGGCAATGGGTTCCTGGCAGTGTTTGGCTTTGGATGTGTCGTAAAAAACGCACTGCCGACAGACGTGCAGGTCAGCACGGCAGGCATCGCATTCGGAGAAGCGGCTCAGGGGTTGGGGCAGGCCCTCGATGGAAGCGCCGCATTTCCAGCAGACCAGTGACGATGACATGGGGTTTCCTCCCGTTCGACAAGGGTCATTCTAGCCATAATTCTTCTATTGACCTATTCCTCCGGCAGCGGTAGAAATCTCCGCCAGTCCACCACTGCGAGCCACTGTATGGGACGTTGGAAACCGGCACCCGAAAAATCCTCCCCCTATATCACCGCCGAGGGGTATGCCCACCTGCAACAGGAATCCCGTGAACTCTGGAAGCGACGCGCCGATGTCACCAGGGCGCTGACGGCGGCGGCCGCGGAAGGCGATCGTTCCGAGAACGCCGAGTACATCTATCGCAAGAAGGAACTGCGCGAGATCGACCGGCGCATTCATTACCTGCAGAAACGGCTGCCGGACCTGAAGGTGGTCGACAGCAGACCGAGCAACCCGAAGCAGATTTTTTTCGGGGCCTGGATAACGCTGGAGAAGAACCATGTGGAGGAGGTGGTGTACCGGATCGTGGGGGCTGATGAATTCGATCCCCAGCAGGGCTATATCAGCCTGGATTCGCCGCTGTCCAGGGCGCTGATGAAAAAGGCTGTGGATGATGAGGTGACGGTGGAGACCCTGTTGGGCAGCACCCATTACCGGGTCCTGGGGGTACGCTACCAGATGCAGGACTGAACGGGGCGACACAGGCTCCCCCCTTGCCCGTCATTCCGGCGCGCCCGGGCATGACGACAAAGTGCCCTTGGGGTGGAGGGCGGGATGACAACCTATCGAAACCGGCTGTGGGGCGAATATACGCTCATGGCCTCATCTATGGCCATGGCACTGCGAATCAATTCGCACCTACAGGGGAATCGCGCGAACCCGGTAGCGCAAGGGGCCGCCGGGCACCAGGGCATCGAAGGGGTAGCAGGTCAGCAGCACCAGCTCCGGTTCATCCTCGCGGGCACTGATTCTTTCCTGGCGGCTGTCGAACACCTGGGTGTCCAGCACCTGAAATCGCTGCGCACCCTGTAGCGTTTCCAGCTCCACTACCTCTCCCACCCGCACCTGCTGCAATACGGCAAAATGGGTATCGCGATGGCCGCTGATCAGGGTGGTACCAAAGGGTGTGCTGCCGGCGGCCATGCCCGGCCCGAAGGCCAGGCTGCGACCACTGTCGCCCTGCAGCACCAGCAGGGTCACGCCCTGTTGCGGCAACCGCAAGCGCGCCACCGGCCAGGTATCGGCCCAGGGCCAGGGGCGTACCGGCTGACCGGTCTGCCGCTGTTCGTCCCAGGCCTGTTCCAGCAGGCGTTGCGCCAGCTGCGCCTTGGCGTAGATCCAAAGCCCCTCGCCGCATTGCCACAAGCCCAGGGCGGTCAGCACGAGGATCAGCCCGGCTCGGGGCAGGTTCCGGATACAGGGTGTGCGGATGTTTGCGGGGCCTGGGGCGCGCCCTCTCCCTGCCCCTCTCCTGAAGGAGAAGCGAATGTGTTTATCAGGCCATGGGGTCATTGGCGCTTCCCTGGACTGCATGACGTTGCCTCCAGCCAAACCAGGCCGCGATGGCCAGCAGCGCCAGGCCGATGAGCAACTGCAACTGTGCCGGGGTGGCAGTCTTCGCCGTGCCAAACACATGGGCATGGCTCCAGCCCTTTGGCAGGTTGGTAGGCAATGCATGCCGTTTCAGCACTTCCTCGCGGGTGCGGGCTGGAGTGACATCCACCGCCACCAGACTGGTGAATTCACTCACCAGATGGTGCTCCAGGGCGGTATCCAGCGCCGCCTCCCGCAGGGCATCTCGACTCGCGCCATCCTTTGCCTCGCGCCGCTGGCTCAGCAGGTCGTCGATGCGCCGCCGCGCCCATTCCGGCGCGAGACTGTGGTCACTACCGCCACCGGCGAGCGTTAACTGCGTCTGCCAGGGCTGCGCGCCGTAGTTCCCCTTCACCGTCACTGCACCCGGCAATGATTCCGTGCGCACCATCAGCAGCAACGGTTCGCCCAGGTACAGATCGGGGATGCGCCCTGGATACTGGTCGAGCGCCACACCCTCCGCGGTTTCCAGCCGGATGTCCGTCAGCGCCGGGTGCTCCAGCTTACGGAACAGGGCCTGCATGCGGTCGGCGACCTCGGCCGTGTCGCCAATGTAGGTGAAGGTGCCGCGGCCATATTCCGCCGCCTTGCGCATGAAATGGCTGTTGGGCGCCGAGCCGATGCCGATGGTGAACAGGCGGCTGTCTCCCAGGCCGCTGCGGATCCCGGCAAACAGCGCCTCTTCATTGCCAACACTGCCATCGGTAAGAAACACGATCTGCCGCAACAATCCGTTGGCGTCACTCGGTTGCAGGGCCATCTGCAGGGCCGGCAGCATTTCCGTACCGCCCTCGGCCTGCAGGTTTCGCACATAGCGCTGAGCCTGGCGCACCCGCTCCGCGCTGGCCGGTTGCGAGCCGCTGAACAGGGCCTGGGAGGTGTGGTTGAACTGGATGAGATTGAACCGGTCCGCGGGTTTGAGTCGCGCCAGGGCCAGCACCAGTGCCTCGCGCGCCTGGGCGATGGAATCGCCGTGCATGGAACCGGAGGTATCGATGACGAAGACCACCTCGCGCGGCACCGCCGGTTGCGCACCGGGCAGGTCGATCGGCGGCATCAGCATCAGCATGCCGTACTGTTGAGCCTGGTATGACTGACTGAACCAGGCGGCGGTCGGTTCACTGCCGGGCAAGGGGCGCCACACCAGTTCGAAATCCCGGTCGGCGGGTACCTCACCGGCCACCAGTTCGATGTGCACCCGCTGTGCCCCCCGGTCCTGCTTGTGAATGGCATGGTATGAACTTGTCACACTGGCCAGCGGGAAACCGGCATCCAGTTCGATACCCAGGCTCACCGGGTTGAGGGGGCCGGCATCGGGATGCTGCACCGGCGGCGTGATGCGCGAGGCATCGGGCACCTGGTCGGTGTCCTGCGCCCAGCCATCGCCACTGAAGACATCGATGCGATCCGCCGCCGCCAGTGCGGTACCCGGGATGTAGCGCGGCCCGACCACCAGGGGAAAACGCAACCGGAATTCACCATCGGCATAGTGCAGGGTCTGCTGGTATTCGATCTCCACGCTGATAGCTTCCCCGGGACCGATGTTGGTCACCGAAGTGGTAAAAATATTGGGTCGCTCCTGCTCCACCAGCGAGGCGCGCTTGCCATCCTGTCTGGCCTGCGCAAAGGTCTTCTTCGCCTGCGCCTTCTCCTGGATTTGGCCCTCGATGATGCGCTCGCCGATCTGCATGCGCAGATGATCCACCGCCGCCTGTTCCGGCAGGGGAAACACGTACACCGCCTCGGCCCAGTCGCTGCCGGGATTGCGAAACCGCTGACGCAGCTTCACCCGTGCCAGCAGACCGCTCACCTGCATCTGCACATCGGTGTGCAGGGCCGGTGCCGGGACCGCCCCCTGTTCCGTCTGCAACAACAGGCTGCCACGGGTGACCTCGCCTTCCACCAGGGATGCACCGGCCTGCGCCGGCCGCCCCAGCAGCAGGTAGAGCGACAGCAGCAACAGTGCGGTGAGCACCGATACCCGATTGTGATGGAGAGAGCTGCGCAGTTCAGTGTTCATGGCGCACCTGCCTTGTGCGGGTGTCAGGGTCTGCCTTCGTCTGCGCGGCGGAGGGCTGGCCTGCCTGTCCATGCACACACGGCAACCCTACCCGGTAGGGCACCAGCTGCGCCGGCAACCGTTCCGGATGTTCGTACAACAGGATGTCATTCAGAGGCACAAAGGTTTTCATGCATCACCCCCTATTCGGCCAGCGCCACGGACGCCGACCGGTGATCGCTTTCCCGTACCACGAACCGCAGCTGCACACGCCGGTCGAAGCCATAGGCCGCGGCATCGCCTGGCTGCGACACCGGCCGTGCCTCGCCATACTGATCCAGCGCAATGCGCTCCGCTGCGACACCGGCCTCGATCAATTGTTGCGCCACCTGTTCCACCCGTAACCGGGACAGTTGTGCATTGACCTGGTCGGCACCGCGCCGGTCGGCATGGCCGGATAACGCAAGGTTCAGCATCGGCAGGCTGGTCAGTACCGCGGGCAGCTGCCGCAGCTGCGCCTGGTACTGGGGTTCGATGGTGGCGCTGCCGGTACGGAAATAGAAATTGATCTCCACACCCTGCGCCACTCCCCGGGCGATCTCCTGCAGGGGATCCGGCTGGGCAACGGCTGGCACGGCTGCACGGGAGGCCAGCTGCAATGCCTCGACCTGTTCCGTATGCATCTCCGCCAGTTGCTGATCGCGCCCGGCCAGCGCGATTCTGGCCGTATCCCGTTGCGCCTCCAGATCCTCGCCACGCCCGAACAGGGCGCCGACGATGGCGCCACCCACCAGCCCGGGTGGCCCTGCCAGCAACGCACCGGCCACGGCGCCGATGCCAAAACCCAACGGACCGCGCTGCAGTTCCGGGCTGGCGGAAGGTTCAGCCGCAAAGGCCGGGCTGCCCCCCAGGGCGGTGATGAGGCTGAGCGATACGAGTTTTCTGTGCATGATATTTCCCCTTGCAGATGGATTGGGTCAGCGCCGCCATCCCTGGCGGGGGGTCATTCCCTGCGTGCGCCGAGCGTTGACTACGGCTGCATTAAGCCAAAGGGGCGGCAAAACAGCTTGGACAGGTCGGGGAGAAAGTCTGGAGAAAGAATGGAGATGGGGAGGCAGGGCTCAACAGCAGGCGTGTGTTCCGGTAGAGTTCGTATCACATGGAGCGGTTGTTTTTTGTTCGTCATTCCGGCGCGCCCGAACAAAGTGACGAAGTACCCCTGGGGTGCAAGCCGGAATCCAGTGTCCTGGCAAGGAGGCCAGGATGGCACGCCACCGGGAATACATCCCCCCCTGTAGCGGCTCCTCTTTCCGATAACCCCCTGACAGGACCCACATGCCCTACCAGATCGCCATTGTCGAAGACGACCCGGACCAGTCGCGTAATTATGCCGATGCACTGCAGCGCCAGGGCTACCAGGTACAGTGCCATGCCAGCCGCGCAGCGGCGGAGCAGGCCTTCGCCACGGCGCTGCCGGACCTGGCCATTCTCGACATCATGCTCGGTGAAGAGATGGATGGCGGCTTTACCCTGTGTCGCAATCTGCTGGCGCGCAAGGCGGACCTGCCGGTGATCTTTCTCACCAGTCGTGCCGACGAGATCGACCGCATCTCCGGGCTGCGTCTCGGCGCCTGGGATTACCAGACCAAGCCGGTATCACTGCAGTTTCTTGCCGAGCGGGTCAGTTCGCTGTTTCGCATCCGCGGCCTGCAGGGGCAGGCCGCGGCCGCGAGCCTGCTGCGACTGGGTGACCTGGAGATCGATGAAGACCGGCTGCAGGTGCGCTGGCAGGAACAACCGCTGAGCTTCACCTTCACCGAGTTCAACCTGCTGCTGGAGATGGTGCGCCGCCGCGACGAGCGCGGCGCCAGTTACGATCACCTGGCCCAGGCCACCCGCCAGGGCATAGTCGAGAACAACACCATCAACACCCATATCCGTCATCTGCGCCGCAAGTTCCGCGAACTCGATGCCGACTTCGACGGCATCCAGAATGTCTACGGCTTCGGTTATCGCTGGAGCGGCGACCAGTGAGCCGCCATCGTGGACCGCGCATCCGCACCAAGCTGCTGTTGCTAAGCCTGGTGCTGCTGACGCTGCCCTGGCTAGGATATCGCTACCTGCAGGAGATGCAGAACTTCCTGCTCGGCGGCCAGGAAAAGGCCCAGGCGCTGATGGCCCAGGCCATCGCTACCGTGCTGCATGAACGGGAAGACCTGTTCCAGACCGCCACCGCCACACCCCGCTCCACCCGTGCACAATCGCTGTTCTATGCTTTTCCGCTTGCGCAGCCCATCCAGCTCGACGGCTACGCCGACGACTGGGAAACCCTGCAACGCCATGCCCTGCACTTCGGCAGCGAGGCGGTGCAGGAGATTCACGACGGTGCGACCGGAACCAGCCTCAGCTTCGATCTGCTGCTCGGCGTGCATGAAGATGCGCTCTATGCCCAGCTGCAGGTGCAGGATGATGTCACCGTCTACCGCCACCCCGGCTACCGGCGCCTGGACAACAGTGACCAGCTACGCCTCAGCCTGATCGACCCCGCCGGCCAGACCCGGCGCTACCTGCTGCTGGCGGAAGGCCCTGGCACCATGACCGCCTACGCCATGCAGGCCAACTGGAAATATGCGGATACCGGCCAACCGGTGCCCGCGCTGCGCGCCTACTGGCAACCCACCGACCAGGGCTACCGGCTGGAACTGCGCCTGCCACTGGACTGGCTGGGACCGGAGCGTCAGCTGCATCTCGCCCTGGTGGACGTGGACGATGCCGCGCAACGCACCGTGGCCAGCGTGGTGGGTACCCTGCCCATCACCGAGGGCGCCTTCAATCACGTAGTACTGCGTTCTGCGGAACTGGAACGCATCCTGTCCAGCCTGGAACGCGCCAATGCCCGTATCTGGATCGTCGATCGCTACCAGCGGGTGCGGGCCCAGGTGGGCAGCCTGCAGGCCTACGGTCTGGAGGATCACGGGCTGGACACGGACCAGCGCGACGAAACCTCGGTGCAACAGGCCCTGCAGGGCCACCCGGCACTGCAACGCCGCCCCACCCTCGACGGCCAAGGGGAGATGATCATGGCGACCCACCCCATCCTGATCGGCGATGAGGTACTGGGCGCCGTGGTGGTGGAACAGAGCACGGCGGATATCCTCGCCCTGCAGCGCCGCACCCTGGAACGCATCGGCCTGATCACCGTGGCCGTATTATTCATCATCATCAGCGGCCTGATGCTGTTCGCCTCACGGCTGGCGCTGCGCATCCGCCGCCTGAGCCGGGAAACCCACGGCGCCATTGCCAGCGACGGGCGGGTGCAGCATACCCGGCTCGACAGCGATCACCGCGCCGGCGACGAGATCGGCGACCTGTCGCGCACCATCAGTGGCCTGCTGGAACGGCTGGCCCGCTATACCCGTTTCCTGGAACACATGCCGCGCATGCTGCGCCACGAGATCCATAACCCGCTCAATGTCATCAGCACCTCGCTGCAGAATCTTTCTCCGCAGCAGGACGGGCAGGAACAACAGCGCTACCGCGACAGCGCCCAGCGTGGCGTCGCGCGCATCAGCGCCATCGTGCAAACGCTCACCGAAGCCGCCAGCCTGGAAGAGGCCCTGCGCCACGAGGAACGCGAGGCCGTGGACCTGCAGGCCCTGCTCACCCACTACACCGAAAGTTGCCGCCTGCAGCATCCGCAACGTCGTTTCGAGCTGCAGACCGATGGCACAGCGCTACCGGTACTGGCCAATGATTTCCGCATCGAGCAGTTACTCGACAAGCTGATTGCCAATGCCGTGGATTTCAGCCCGGTGGACTCCACCATTCACCTGCAACTGCAACGCGATCACGAGCAGGCCTGCCTGGAGATCCGCAACACGGGACATGCCCTGCCGGACGAGATCCGCGACAGCCTGTTCGATTCCATGGTGACTTGCCGCGAAGCCGGCCAGGACCAGGCCCATCACCTCGGCATGGGCCTGTACGTGGTGCGCCTGATCGCCGAGCATGCCGGCGGCCGGGTGCAGGCGGAAAACGCAGGGGAGCCCGAAGGGGTGATTATTCGGGTGTGGTTGCCGGAATGGAGCGGGGACAACGGGACCGCGCGAAATATCGGGGTCGACTGAAATCCACAACACCACCCCGTCCCGCGGGCGTGCCTGGAGACCGGCCGGGCCAGGGCTACGCCCGGATGAAGCCAGGGGCGGCCTATAACGCCCGCAGCTGTTTGCGCAGGGCCTCCAGTTCATGGGCATAGTGCTCGGCATCGCCATAGGCCAGGAAATGGGGGTAGCGGGGGTGGGGGGCCCGCAGGTGCCGGGCATGCTTGATGGGACACCAGAACTGCTCCGTGCGGGCCGCTACTTCAACCACATAGGCCAGCAGGCCATTGGCATATCCGCAGTACACGCAGTGCAGACGCTCTATGACGTTGAGATACTGCAGCCGGTGGCGGTCCATCACGATGTAGTCCGCGCGCCGCACCTGGGGGATCTTGTAGACAGGAAAACAGATCCACTGGTACAACGATACACACAGGTCCAGCAACAGGAACGGCACCACCAGGCTATAGACCAGCGGTGCCGTGGCCATCACCAGCAGCGACGATTCCGCCAGGTAGCGCCGTACCCGTATGGCCATTTCCCGGTGCTTGCGTATCACGTCCCGTTCAAACGAGACCCGCCCCTGGTGAATGCTATAACCGAACTCCCCGGCCTCACGGCTGATTTCCTCTGCCACGCGGTCCTGCAGTTCGCGAATCTGCTCCAGCAGTTCTTCCAGTCGTGTGATCATAACCACCTCAAATCTGCACAGGCTACGGCAGCCCGTTGATTTCAGGAGAATATCACCTCACTATCCAATCCCCTACCGCTGAAGTTCCGGCACCGGTGGCCGCTAACGCTGTAATTAGTCCTTTGCATAGCCACGTACCAAGAATGCGCACCACCGAATCCGCCAAACCGCTGCTGCTCCTCGGATTTAGCCTGATTATCATCCTGGTGATTGCGAGCATCATCATGAATACCCACCAGCTTGACCAGTTCCGGCAGCAATTCGAAAGCGTGGCCGCGGACCACAATGTGCGGATATCCGTCAGCAGTACCATGCAGAACAGTTCACGCACCCGAACCATACTGCTGCATAAAATGATGGTGGAACCCGACCCCTTCCTGCGCGATGAAGTCTTCATTGAATTTCAGCGCGTGGGAGAGGAATTTCTCCTCGCCCGCGAAGCCCTGACCCATATGGACCTCAGCGAAGAAGAGTCCTCGCTGCTGGAGCGGCAGGGAAAACTCTCACAGTCCGCTGGCCGTCTGCAGAATGAAATCATTACCCTGCTGAATGCGGGAGACAAGGATGCCGCGCTGAAGCTGCTCATGGAGCAGGCCATCCCGACACAGGATAAGGCCCTGATGTTGCTCAACGATTTTGTCCAGCTTCAGGAACGGCACAATGAACACCTGCTCACCAGCGCACGCCGTCATTTCGCCTCCACGCAATGGCTGATCTATGTGCTGGGCATCAGTCTGACCATCCTCTGCATCGTCATCACCGGCTACATCTACCTGCGCATCACCAGCATAATCGGCATGCTGACCCAGTCCCAGGATATGCTGAGATCCATCAACATCGAGCTTGAGGAAAGCGAACGGCGTGAACGTGCGATCCGTGAAAACATCCTCGAAGCCATTATCACCATTGACCAGCAAGGCCGGATCACCTCATGCAACCAGACCGTGGAAACCATGTTCGGGTACCGGCACGAAGAACTGATCGGGCAGAATATTTCCATGCTCACACCGGAACCCGTCAAGAGTCAGCATGATATGTATCTACAGCGCTACCTGCAGACCGGGAAAACCTACATCATCGGTAACAATCGGGAAGTGGAAGCGCAAAAAAAGGACGGCACCCTGTTCCCGGTGGCACTGGGCGTTACGGAAATCAATCAGAGTGGCGAACGGAATTTCATCGGCCTTCTCCGTGATGTCACGGAGCAGCGCAACTCGGAACAGGCGCTACTGAAGGCCCGCGACGAACTGGAGCAGCGTGTCGCCGAGCGCACCAGGGAATTACTGGAAACCAATCAGCTGTTGCGGGATGAAATATCGGAGCATAAACGAACCCAGTCCAAACTGGCTCACCTGGCCAATCATGACCCGCTCACCGGCCTGCCCAATCGCACCCTGTTCAACGAACATCTGAAACTGATTTTGACCAAGGCGGACCGGCACAGGGAGCAGGCCGCCCTGCTGTATATCGATCTTGACGGCTTCAAGCTCATCAACGACCAGCATGGCCATTCCGAGGGTGACCGTCTGCTTCAGGAAGTTGCGGAACGCCTGTCCGGCACCGTGCGCCAGGAAGACCTGGTCTCCAGAATCGGCGGCGATGAGTTCACCGTGATCATTGGCCATTCAAACAACATTCACGACGAGGCTGCCACGGTCGCCGAAAAGGTGCTGCACGCACTGCAGCGGCCGTTCCTGTTCAGTGCACAGGAATGCCATATCGGCGCCAGCGTCGGGATCAGCCTGTACCATGTCGACGCCAACAACGCCGATGAAATGAAGCGCCATGCGGACCATGCCATGTATTCGGTAAAACGTGCAAAAAAGGGCACCTACTGTTTCTATTCCGATTGCCCGGAAGCGAAAAAATGCGGGAAGAGATAATGTGATCCCGGCGCCACCCGTTCGCTGTCCCGGTTGATCTTCCAGCCGGATTCGGTAACCATGATTCAACCATGGCCCACCATAGACCGATTGCACCATGACCATCCGGCGCTATGCGCAACGACTGCTGAACCCGTTTCGCGGCGTAATGAATATTATTGAATGCCAGGGTGCCGAAGCCGTTACCGTGGATGGTATTCACTGGGATATCTATGTACGTGACACGGAACTGGTACAGGATATCCAGCACAGCGCCCGCGTCCAGACCAGCGACATCCGCTATGGTCACTGGTCAGAGAAAGAAGGCCTCAAGCGGGGCTCGCTCTATCCGTCCGATGACTTCAAGGTGCTGGAGCACCGCGGCGCCATTGTCTATGAAGACCTGCTCACCCAGCATGCGCGGGTACCCTTTCCACTCCAGGACCATTTCGAACTCTGGCTACTCGATGAACACGGCCAGCCGCTGACCCTGCTCAACAGCGTGGTGCGGGAAGCGGAGATCGAGCCCGACTGTCCCATCGACTGGCGCGCCGGACAGGAATGCAGGCGCTGTTTCCATTCCCCCGCCCTCGACCAGCTGACAACCGATAGCGTCGACGGCGGATCGGGTGCCTACCTGACCCGCTACATCAATTCACTGGCCGGCAATCCGCCGCAGGCACACTGGTTTCAACGTCTGCCGGACGGCAGTGGCGTGGGATTACTGGGGGTTCCGGATGCAGACCGTGACCGGGGCCGGGTACTGCCCTCCACTGCCTTCCCCGGTTTTTTTCTGCGCGAGGCACCGCACCCCGATGCCCATCAGCAGCTGGTACGGGATTTCATCGACTGGCAGGCACCCTGGCTGTTGTTGCTGCATGGTCTGGACCGTGAGGTTCGTGCACGTCTTGAGCGCCTGGCGCAATCCCAGGCGCTGCACATGGAAAAACAGCACCGCCTGTACCCGCAGATCATTGACCGGGAGCTGCTGTCGGCGGCCCGGGTCGAAGCGGCACTGCGCCGTAATCAGCCCGATCAAATTACATCGGAAGACACACTCTCGACCTACTATATCGAACTGAACATCACCCGCACCAACTAGTGTCCCGGGTAAGAGCCGGCGTCGCGATGGTTGATTGCTCCTCCCACAAAGGCAATATGATATAAAACGTCGTGCCTTCGTTCACGCTGGATTCAAACCCGATGCGGCCATGCATCCTTTCCACCAGGGATTTGCTTATATTGAGCCCGAGCCCCGTCCCCCCCTTGTAGCGGGTATCGGAAGCGTCCGCCTGACTGAACTTCTCGAATACATGTTCGCGGAATTCTGCGGGAATACCACTCCCCGAATCCTTGACCTCGATCCGGACACAACCCTTCGCCTGGTGAATCGACACCACCACATCTGCGCCTTGTGGTGAAAACTTTGCCGCATTGGACAGCAGGTTGCTCATCACCTGCGTGAAACGCACAGCATCCACGTTGATCATGGCGCCATGAACATATGACTTGATCAGGAACCGAACCGAAAATTGTTCGGCATACCCATGATTGACCTCGACAGCATCCGTAACCAACTGCTCCACCGCACCGGGCTCGAACTGAAATGAAATCGTGCCCGACTGCAATTTCTCGATATCCAGAAGATCATTGATCAACCGCGATAACTGCTCACTATTGCGACCGGCAATCTCCAGCAGGTCGGCCACCTGTTCCGGAACAGGCCCCACCGCACCTCCTGCGATCAAACCCAGAGAACCCTGAATCGAGGTCAGCGGCGTACGCAGCTCATGACTTACCGTGGCAATGAATTCGCTTTTCATTTTCTCCATGTGCTTGCGCTGTGAAATATCGGAACAAATTCCGACCATGCGGTGGACCACCCCTTGCTCATCCCGCTGTGCAATACCGCGGTCCAGCACCCAGATATAGTGCCCGGCCTTGTGACGCATCCTGTGCTCGCTTTGATAACAATCCGTTTCATCATCGAGGTAATGATGCAGGTTCATCAGCGCATGTCCCAGATCATCCGGATGAACCCGGGCCCGCCACTCATCCAACCCGGTGCCGATTTCATCCTCTTCATAGCCCAGCATTTCCTTCCATCGCGGCGAGAAATACAGCCGGTCAGTGTCAAGATCCCAGTCCCACAGACCGTCATTGGCGCCCTGAATGGCGAGATTGAAGCGTTCCTCGCTGCTGCGTAGCGCCTCTTCCGACTCCTTGCGCTGAGTGATATCCCGCACGATCCCGGCAAAGACCTTCCGGTCCCCCTGTTCAACCACACTGATCGCCAGTTCCAGCGGAAACAGACGACCATCCTTGCGCCGCCCGGTAACATCGCGACCAATCCCGATGAGTTTGTGTATCCCGGTCTGCAGATAACGTTGCAGATACCCATCATGCTTGCTGTGGTAGGGTTCCGGCATCAGCATCCTGACATCCCTGTTCAGCACTTCCTCTTCTTTGTACTGGAATATTTTTTCCGCCGCCTGGTTAAAGGACAGGATGCTACCGGACTCATCGATTGTAATGATGCCATCCGCTGCTGAGTCCACAATCGCATTGATGAACGCCTCGCGCTCACGCAGCTTCCCGGTCATGTCATGCGCCAGTTTCAGTGCCCGCTCCCGGCGGGTTGCCAACAGCCACACAAATGCCAGGCACAACAAACTGATTACCACACCGGAAAATGCGACGATGCGTGGTTTCGAGGTATCGATAAGGGCTTCGAACAAGGGGGTGGAACTGATATTCAGGGTCCAGGTACGCCCCTGGAACTCCAGGCTGCGAATCGAATCAAAACGCGGCGTGGCTTCCGTCATGCCGGCGGCAACAGGGGCTCGCTCGTCATACATCAGCGCCTCGGCATCGATGCGATCACCATCGAAGATCTGCAGGTTGAGTTCCGCCGCCTCCCCTCCAAGGATACCGTGCATCAAATCGTCAACCCGGAAGGGACTGTAGACATAACCCAGCAGGGCTGCCCGGCGCTGCATGACCGAGTCCACAGGCAGTGATTTGCGATACAAGGGCAGGTACATCAGGAAACCCGCCTGTATGTCTTCCGACATTTCCTGCTTGAGCGTTACCTTGCCCGATAGCGTGGCGTCCCCGGTATCACGGGCTTTTTCCATGGCGGCCCGCCGGGTCGGTTCAGAAAACATGTCATATCCGAAGGCACGCTGGTTGCGTACATCGAAGGGCTCCAGGTAGAGGATCGGGGTGTATTCTTCACGCACCCCGGCAGGCCTGATGCTGTAATCGGGAAAACCCTCGGCGCGCACCCCCGCTACATGCTCGACCACCTCATCGGGGCGCAGCACCTGGGCAAACCCGATGCCCTGAATGCCGGGATAGTGCTTTTCGATATCCAGCGCATCAATGTAATCACGCCATTCCCTGCGCGACAGGGGACCGGCTGCCTGAAACACCCCGACCCCGCCGTGCAACACCTGCTCATAGGCCAGCATACGGGCCTGAATCGCACCCACGAGTTCCGCGGATTGCCGCAGAAAATCCTTATGGGCCGCCTCCTCCACGCTAATCACCTCCATGCGCCAGACCAGGGCGCTGATGATCAGGGTGGCAATAAAACTCAGCCAGGCAATCAACGGGACCGAGAAGAGCGAACGCCTGGGCAGCGCATTGGAGGCTACGAATGGATGCAACCGGGAATCTCCTTGTTACCTGGTCCGTGGTTCGCCAGGCCGTTCCGATGACGAGCCCGGCACCTGCGCCGAACAGCCTTTGCCCGGATCACTTCGATCCCTTGTCCAGGAAAATGCAGTGAAACACGTGAATCACGGAGAGTGGATTCTAATCTGTTGTTGGTAATGCCCAAGATACCCCGGGACACCGGCGGTGACTGTCACAGTTTCTGTAACATTTCCTTTTCTCTCAGGCCCGGCCATAGAGCTTGCGCAGTTCTTCCTTGGCGGCTTCCAGCACGGCTCTGCGGGCTGGATCGAGATGCTTGCCGGCACGATTGATATAGAACACCAGCATGGACATGGCGGAGCGGAATGGTGCGGCCTTGCGCTGTGTGCTCACCTCCGCCGAACGCTGCAGGGAAAGGGCGATGCGGTGTGGATCGTCCCATGTAAATACCCCCTCCTCCAGTTCCAGGGCATGACTGTTGCGCGTCACTTCGCCGGACCAATTGCGCGATTTTTTGCTCATGCCATGCCCTCGCCGGCCTTTTTCAGCTTGGATTCACCCACCGATCCTAATCTTCCCCGCAGAGGAAACCAGAATGCGCCACACCAATCAGCACGCCAATACCACCGTGATTCGGGTCTGGGACCTGCCGACGCGGGTATTCCACTGGCTGACCGCCGGCAGTTTCGCCGTTGCCTGGCTGACCCATGAACAGGACCGTAACCTCGATCTGCACGTCTTTTCCGGCTACCTGTTCCTGGGGCTGCTGCTGTTCCGCCTGCTGTGGGGCGCCATCGGCAGCCATTATGCACGCTTTGGCAGCTTCGCCTTCGGCTGGCCCGCCCTGCGCACCTACCTGCAGGGCCTGCGCCGCGGGCGCGCCGAACAGTACATGGGGCACAACCCTGCCGGTAGCTGGGCCATTTTCCTGATGCTGGCGCTGGGACTTGGCATCAGCTTCACCGGCTTGCTGGTGTTCGGGGTCGAGGAACGCCAGGGGCCGTTTGCAGGCTGGCTGCCCTTTGCTTTCGCCGATGGCCTGCACGAGAGCCACGCCATCCTAGCCTGGATCATGCTGTTCACCGTATTCGTTCATATCACCGGGGTGCTGGTGGAAAGCCGGCTGCACCGCGTGAACCTGGTAGCCGCCATGATCAGCGGCTACCGGCACGGCCGGCCGGACAGCATCTCGGTCGCGAGCCGCGGCATCATCGGCGGGTTACTGCTGGTCGTGGCAGCGGGTAGCGCCTTCGGTTATTTCAGCGGTTACCTCACCGAATCCGCCGAACAGCCCTATCGCCCGTACCGGGGCGCAGCACTGGCCGATCATGCCGGTTGGCGCGAGGCCTGTGGCGAATGTCATCTCGCCTATCACCCCTCCCTGTTGCCGGCCCGTTCCTGGCAACGGCTGCTCGCCACGCAGGATGATCACTTCGGCGACGACCTGGCACTGGATACCGAAACCCTGGCGGAAATCGAGGCCTTCCTTACCGCCAACGCCGCCGAACAGCAGGCCACCGAAGCCGCCTGGAAGATCGGCCGTTCCATCGCTGCAAACGCAATCCCCCTGCGCATCAGCGATACCCCTTACTGGCAGCACAAGCACGAGGATATCGCCCCGCGCTACTGGGAAGCCCCGCTTAGCGGCGGCAAGTCCGACTGTGCCGCCTGCCATCTCGATGCCGTGGAAGGTACTTTCGAGGATGCCGCCATGCGCCTGCCCCCTGTCACCCCGAACCCAAAGGAGATCCCATGAATACTCACATCATCCTGCGCAGCCTGATCGGCGCCGCCCTGCTGACCACCCTGCCGGTCCATGCCGACGTGGTCGGTGATCGTCTGCAGACCTATCGCAGCCAGGGGGCTGGTGAATTTTCCGCCGCCAACGGCGAGGCCCTGTGGAACCGGAAATTCACCTCGAAAAACGGCGCTGCCGAGCGCAGCTGCGCCAGCTGCCACACCGCCAACCTGCGCGAAGCAGGCACCCATGCCGTCACCCGGAAACCCATCGACCCCATGGCTCCATCGGTCAACCCGGAACGACTGACCGATACAAAATTCATCGAGAAATGGTTCCTGCGCAACTGCAAATGGACCCTGGGCCGGGAATGCACCGCCCAGGAAAAGGGCGATGTACTGACCTTCATCCAGTCCCGCTGATCACCACGTACCCAGAGGAGATTCATCATGTCCCACCTGTTTCCCCGCCTCAGTATCGCCGTCCTGCTGCCGTTGCTCGCCACAGGTGCCCACGCGGATTCCCGCATGGCCCCCATGCCAGTGAAAAATGCCACTTATGCCGCCGAATGCGGTGCCTGCCACTTCGCCTACCCACCGCAATTCCTGCCGGCCCAGTCCTGGCAAAAAATCATGTCGGGTCTCGACCAGCATTTCGGCGAAAATGCCGAGCTGTCACCGGAATTGGTGCAGTCCCTCACCACCTATCTCACCGAGAATGCGGCGGACAGGGGTGCCAGCGGCAACCGGCTGGCCAATCCTCCCCTGCGCATCACCGAGCTATCCGGCTTCCGGCGGGAGCACGATGAACTCCCGGCACGCATGGTGACGGGTAATCCGCAGGTCGGCAGCTTCAGCAACTGTAACGCCTGCCATAGCCGCGCTGAAGAGGGTTCGTTCCGGGAGCGGGAGATTCGCATCCCGGGCTATGGTCGCTGGGAAGACTGAGCAGGCAACCTGCGCTTCATAACGCCATACGGTAATCCCTGACCCACTCGTCATGCCGGATCCTCTCCGGCATGACCCCAAGGGCGCCGAAACGACAATTCGGGCGCTGATCTACGGTTCATCCGGATGGATAACCGTTTTTGTGAAGTGCGTCCGGTATTTTTTCGCCCGCACCTGGAATATTTCACTCACCCCAGTATCTTTAATTAAGCAAGCCATGCCCTGGCGGCCATGGCGACGAAACCATTCCCATTGACGGGCTCGAAAAATAAGGAAGCGCAGATTCATTCATCATGCCGGGCCGGACCCGGTATACGCCTCAAGAAAACATTACCGCTGCACCCGGGCACCCCGGAATGACGATTCGGACGTTCACCAGGGATGCCGCACATGATCAGCGTGCTTCACCCGCAATGGCAACAGGCTACTTAATCAAAGGCACCTTGCGTATGAGACGACTCCCGCTGTTATTCCTGGGTTTGTGCATCTGCGGTACCTGTGCCGCGGATTTATGGAGCGACATGTTCCAGCAGCATCTGCAGGCTGCCGAAGCGGGGGATGTCCAGGCCCAATACGAGGTGGCGAACAACTACCTGCGTGGCCGTGGCACCGAGCCGGACCGGGAGCAGGCAGTATTCTGGCTGCAAAAGGCCGCGGACCAGGGGCATGCGCTGGCGGCATCCAAACTCAAGCGCATGGATCATTTCGAAAACCGTTTTGACGACATCCTCGCCGCGGCCGAACTGGGCGATGCCGACGCCCAGTACGACCTCGGCGTGATGTATATGAAAGGCTCCGGTACCCAGCTGGACTACGGCCTGGCCCGGCGCTGGCTCTCCCGGGCCAGCAAGCAGGGGAATGCACAGGCCAGCACCAAGCTCGGCTACCTGTACCTCAAGGGCCTGGGGATGGATACCGACCCCGCGCAGGCGCGCGAACACCTGCTCGTCGGCGCCGATCACGGCATTGCGCTGGCCTACTACTACCTCGGCGAACTGCATGCCGAATCCGATACCCCGCACTACAACCCCAGTGCGGCACTGGACTGGTACCGGAAAGCCGATGCAGGCGGCGTCGACCAGGCCAAATCCCATATCCTCGATATCGAGGAAGAGATCCAGATGGCCCAACGCGAGGCGGCACGGCAACAGCAACTCGCCGCCATACCCGCACCCACCCCCGCACCCACCCCCGCACCCGCACCCGCACCCGCACCCATTCTGGCAAAAACCACGCCCACCTCAGCAAAGGCCGCACCCGTGCCGGCCAAACCTGCGGCAACCCCCAGATCCCCTCTCGCCCGTCTGGCTTCCTCGCATTGGCAACGCGATGGGAACGCAGTGGACTTTCTGCCCTCTGCCGTCGCTCGCTGTGAACCTGAAAAGGATACTCTGGTCTGCCTGACCAGGACCCTGGAGCGCGGCAATCCACCCTACCAGATCAGCTACAAGGTCAAGTCCATCATGGAACCGCTGGATACAAACCGGTTTACCATTCGGTACCGCAACCTGGTTCTCGGGGTACGCGAGGATGAAGCCATCGATCATGAGGATGAAATACTCGGCTACGATGGCCAGCGGGAACAGGGCTTCCAGGTCACTACCGGCTGGACCAAGGAGCACCAGGTGGAATGTCGCTTTAGCGCGAGCGACCGGCTCGACTGCACCAAGGACCGCTATCATCAACTGGAGATTCTCCGCGTAGCAGGAGACTCCTGAGCGGCACCCGGGCCGGAACCTGCACAGCCAACATAATTATTCCCTTCCATAGCCTGCCACTCTGTCGCGCCCTGAATCGCCCGGCCTCCGGGCACCGATGCCGTCTGGTATGCTTAGCGCAGCTTATTTGGACGTTTCCGGCACCCATCCTTCATGCAACAGATCCTCATCATTGGCTATGTCTGGCCCGAACCCCGCTCTTCCGCCGCGGGCTCGCGCATGCTGGAGCTGATTCGGCTGTTCCGGGCGCAGGGCTGGCCCGTGACCTTCGCCAGCCCGGCTGCAACCAGCGAGCACATGGAAGACCTGGCGGCGCATGGCGTCACGGCACAGTCCATTGAACTCAACAACAGCCGCTTCGATGACTTCCTGCGGCAATTACAACCCGACCTGGTGCTGTTCGACCGCTTCATGATGGAAGAACAGTTCGGCTGGCGCGTGGAACAGCAGTGTCCCGATGCCCTGCGCGTACTGGACACGGAAGACCTGCACTTCCTGCGCCACGCCAGGCAGCGCAGTTTTCTGGAAGGCCGCGAACTACAGCGTACGGACCTGCTCGGGGAGCGAGCCACGCGCGAAATCGCGGCGATCTACCGTTGCGATCTGACGCTGATCATTTCCGCAGCGGAACTACAGATATTGCGCGATACCTTTGCCGTTCCCGATGCCCTGCTGCACTACTGCCCGTTCATGCTGCCGCCCCTGCCCACGCCCGTGACCAGCCCCGCCTTTTCTGAACGCCGTCATTTCCTGTCCATCGGAAATTTCCGCCATGCCCCTAACTGGGATGCGGTGCTGTGGCTCAAACAATCCCTCTGGCCACGTATCCGCCAACAGCTGCCGCAGGCGGAACTGCATATTTACGGGGCCTATCCACCCCCCAAGGCCACGGCGCTGCATCAGCCCGGAGCCGGGTTTCACGTCCTCGGCTGGGCACAGGATGTGGAAACGGTAATGGCCGCGGCCCGTATCTGCCTTGCGCCGCTACGCTTCGGTGCCGGCCTCAAGGGCAAGCTGGCCGATGCCATGCGCTGCGGCACGCCCAACATCACCACCCGTATCGGTGCCGAAGGCATGGCCGGTGAACTGCCCTGGAGTGGATGTGTCGCTGACAGCGAAGCGGAGTTCGCCGCCGCCGCGGTGCGACTCTATACACAGGAAGATGCCTGGCGACAGGCACAGGAAAACGGCTATCAAATCGTAAACCAGCGCTTCGATGGTCGCCGTATCGGCGCCGATCTGCTGGCGCACCTGCAGGTCTGCCGTGAAGGGCTCGCCAGACACCGGCTCGATAATTTCACCGGCGCCATGCTGCGGCATCATCACCAGAAAAGCACCCAGTACATGGCGCAGTGGATCGAGGCCAAGAACCGCCTGGCGGAACTGCAGCGAACGGCTATTGCCGAGGAGGAGAAGTAGTAGGGCCGCAGAACACTATCACCGACCTAAGTGGGCAACCCCCTACCGGGATGCTACCGGTCAGGCGGCCTCGTCTCCATCGCCATGGGGGAAGCGCTCGCGCAGGTATTCGCCAAATGTACGGCAGGCATCCATCGCCGTGAACACCCCGGCCAGCCGGCCCTCGCGGGTCACCACCGCAGAACCGATATGCCCGTCCGCCATGTGTAGCAGTACATTATCCAGCGGTTCGTTGAGATCCACGATATACACCTCCGTCACATAGACATCCCGCACCCGTAATACCCCGGCGTTTTCCTGCCCGGCATGCACCAGCGCCACCCCCCGGATATCGCGATCGGAGATCATACCTGCCGGGATGTGCCCATCGGTCACCGGCAGATGCCGCACCTCATGCTTGGCCATCAGCGCCATTGCCTCATCCAGACTGGCATCGAGCTCAATGGAATACGGGAATGGCGTCATGGCCATTTTCAGTTTGGGAATCGCTTTCATACCTGTATACCTGTTTGCGTTGTACAACACGGACAGGGTAATCATCCACGCCACCGATTCATCCTGTCCAGCCCCCTATACCCACCAACCGGCAAAAACCGTAAATCACCGGATGATTCCACTCCTCAAGCAACCTCGTTCCCTGTTACCATGTACCGTCATTTACCCAACGGACAAGACGGCACCTCCTACATGTCACTCAGCCAGTATCACTCCCGGGACCAGGACAGGGTCCGCATCACTCCGCAGCAGGCCAGCGGTTTTGCCAAGGAGGTGGCCGGTGACTTCAACCCCATCCACGATCCCGGCGCCAAGCGTTTCTGTGTCCCGGGTGATCTGTTGTTTGCCCTGGTACTGTCCCGCTATGGCATCAGCCAGCACATGCGATTCCGCTTTGCCGGCATGGTGGGTGATGGGGTACAGCTGCTGTTCCCGCCTTCCGATGCGGCGCTACTGACCATTCGCGACGAGCTCGGCAAGGAATACCTCCATATCGAACGCGACGGCGCCCTCAACCAGGATGCCGGGCTTATCGACGGACTGACCCGCGGCTATGTCTCCTTTTCCGGGCAGACCTTCCCGCACATCCTGGTACCGTTGATGGAAGAACAGCAGATCATGATCAATCCCGATCGACCGCTGGTGATCTACGAAAGCATGGCCATCGACCTGGACCGGCTCGATATCACGGAACCGCAACTGGAACTGAGTAACGCCCGTTTGAATGTCGATGGCAAACGCGGTGATGTACGCCTCGCCTTTCGCATTTCCAGCGCCGGCGAAGTTGTGGGGCACGGTGAAAAATCCATGCTGCTGAGCGGGCTGCGCGCCTTTGATGCCGCGCAGATGCAGCAGCTGGTGGATGATTACGCCACGCGCAAGACCAGCTACGGCCAGCGTTAATCATCACCCGCAGAGCCTGAACCTGTCGATCGCTGAGCCGGGATGCATCGCTGGGAGCCCTGATCACTTTTCCCCAGGCGTCATTCCGGTACGCCCGAACGTAGCGACCAAGTGTCCTTGGGATGAACACCGGGATCCGGAAGCCTCCTGGAACCGGATGCCGGATCGGATCGGGCATAACAAATGAAGCGGCAAACCCCTATGTCATCCACTCCCCCACCGCGCGCAATCGTCATCGGCGCAGGACCAGCCGGCCTGATGGCCGCCGAGACCCTGGCCCAGAGCGAAGTGCAGGTAGCGGTGTTTGACGCCATGCCCTCGGTGGGGCGCAAATTCCTCATGGCGGGCAAAGGCGGCCTGAACATCACCCACGCGGAACCGCTGATCGCCTTCCTGGGCCGTTACGGAGCCACCCGTCCGGCCATCGAACCCATGCTGCGCGCCTTTGATCCCACCGCGCTGCGGCAGTGGATCCACGACCTCGGTATCGACACCTTTGTTGGCAGTTCCGGGCGGGTATTCCCCACGGAGATGAAGGCCGCCCCCCTGTTGCGTGCCTGGCAACGCCGCCTGCGCCAATCCGGAGTCGAGTTTCATGTGCGCCATCGCTGGCTCGGGTGGCAGGCGGATGGACAGCTGCGCTTTTCCAGCCCCGGCGGGGACGTCACACTGCAGGCCGATGCCGTGGTGCTGGCGCTGGGCGGTGCCAGCTGGCCGAAGTTCGGTTCCACCGGCGCCTGGGTGCCGCTGCTTGCCGCGCGTGGCGTGGACATCTCACCCCTGCAGCCGGCCAATTGCGGTTTCGATGTCACATGGAGTGCGCATTTCTGCAGCCGCTTCGCCGGTCATGCCGTAAAGCCCGTAATCGCCAGCGTGGTGGATAGCGCCGGAGCCACCCACCGCCAGCAGGGCGAATTCAATATCACCGCCACCGGAGTCGAAGGCGGCTTGATCTATGCCCTTTCCAGCCCGCTGCGCGAACAACTCCTGACCAACGGCAACGCCACACTCCTGTTGGACCTTGCCCCGGGGCGCACACCGGAGGCCATCATTACCTTGCTGGCACAAGCACGTGGCTCGCGCTCCCTGTCCGAGCACCTGCGCCGGCGCCTGAATATCATCGGTGTAAAAGCCGGCCTGTTACGGGAAATCCTCGGGCCGCAGATGAACACCGACCCGCAATCACTGGCGGGAATGATCAAGCAACTGCCATTGCAACTGGTCGCAGCCCGTCCCATCGAGGAAGCCATCAGTAGCGCCGGCGGCATCCGTTTTGCCAGCCTGGATGAACACCTGATGTTGCGCAGCCTGCCCGGTGTGTTCTGTGCCGGTGAAATGCTGGACTGGGATGCACCCACCGGCGGTTACCTGCTCAGTGCCTGCTTCGCCACCGGGCGTGCCGCGGGCATCGGCGCCCTGCACTGGCTGCAAGGTACAATCAACTGACCTGACACACCTCCGCCCCGGTCACGGGGAGTGGGGGATAAATATCCTATTGAGATATCAATTTACCCATTAATTCCCTGTTTGAATCCATCTGCCAGCACAGGTACCGTAATGCCAACAGCCGGTTATCCCCGGACGATTCACTCACATCAGGTCAACCCGACATGCTGCATGCGAACCAGACGGCCCCCACATTTAGCGTCCCAAACCAGGACAACCAGCCCATCTCCCTGGCGGATTTCCAGGGCCAATCGAATGTGGTGCTGTACTTCTACCCCAAGGACGACACCCCCGGCTGTACCATCGAGGCCAACCAGTTCACCGCCCTGGCTGCGGAATTCGCCGCCGTCGATACTGTGGTGATCGGCGTGAGCAAGGATGACTGTGCCAGCCATCAGGCGTTCATCGACAAGTTCGGCCTGCAGGTGGTATTGCTGTCCGATACCGATGGTGCACTGTGTGAAGCCTATGGCGTATGGCAGGAAAAAGAAAAGAACGGGGTGAAGAAAATGGGCATCGTGCGCTCCACCTTCATCATCGACAAGCAGGGCACCCTGGTCGACGTGGAATATGGTGTGACCGCCGATGGCCATGCCCAGGCCGTGCTGGACAAGATCCGGCAACTTTGACCCTGGCAGCGGTGAGTACCGGGCATGGGCGCACGCAATAACCACGGCGTGTGCCCATGTTGCCAGCGTCACTGCGCACTGACCTTTCATCACCTGATCCCGAAAAAACTGCACCGCCGGGTGTATTTCAAAAAGCACTTCAGCCGCGAGCAGCTCAACCAGGGACTCTACCTCTGCCGCGCATGCCACAACGGCATTCATGATCACTACGACGAGATGACCCTGGCCCGGCAGTTTCCCGACCTCGAATCCCTGCGCCGCGATGCGGCCCTGGCGCGCCACTTCGGGTGGGTGGGGCGGCAGAAAATACAATGACCTGCCGTCGCCCTGCGGCCTGATCTAAAGCCTTTCCGGACCACGCCGATAAACTTTCTGCGGCGCACGGACCCACCTGCCGCGCTTGACTCCCACGGACGAAAAAACCAGGCCTGACGGCAACTGCGCGCCATGCGTACTGCTCCGGGCACGCCGGTACACGGCTATAAAAAACCAGGGGAAGCAACATGATAATTCGATTCCGCCCAGACGGGCTGACACCCTATCGACTGCTGTTCACGATCATCTTCATCGCACTTGGTATGGCTGGGGGCAGCGTCTTTTTCATGGGGGATGTAATATGGCTCAGCGCCGCGTTCGCCCCGAACGGAAGTAATCAGGAAGCCTTCATGTGGGCGGCCGGCATCGGAGGTATCGTCAGCCTGTTGTATGGCATGCTGCTGCTGTACATGATGACCGAACGTCGCGCCGACCAGCAGGATCGACGCCGGCAAACCATCGACATCGGGTTTAGCGAACGCCGAACCGGAACGGATCGCCGTGAACGGCAACAGGAACAACCGACTCACAACACCGCCTTGCCACAACATCCGCATGCTGCCTGAAGCGTATTGCCTGATACGAAACTGGTGAAATCGGGATCAATGTCCTGGTGTGTTTAATGGGGTCTGACTCGATTGGCGCCAAGTTTAACTCCAATAAGTCATTGAAACATTCAATCGAGTCTGACCCCATAGATCGGCTGGCGCTGAAATCCTCAATTAGCCTGAACAAGTCAGACCACTCCGTGTCTTCATAAAACCGATTACCACCAGCACTTCATCCGTCTGAAGAACTATCCTCGAAATCGATACTCACACGCCCTCCGGCATGGGGCCGGAAACGCTGGTCTGCGAATTGCTGATGATCGGGATGCTGCCGGTAGCTGTCGATGACCTTTCGATCTGCAAAACGCACCACCCAGCAATGCCGGTAATCGGCATCGTCCTGCACCGCATGGCCGGTGAACACCTCCTGCACGCCGGGGATGGCCGAGAGTACGCGCCGACCTTCGGCCATCATTTCGTTCACACCACCGGTATCAAGACCTTCGGTGTTATAGAGGATCACATGTTCGACCGGGGTCCAGGGACGGCAATGGGCCAGCAGTTCGTCCGCCTTGTTGGCGCTGCCCCAGCGCTCGATACAGCGTTCCGCTTCCTGCTGAACGGCCTCACTGACGCCCCGCACCAGGGCGGTATAACCGGTGACGCCGCTGCCCTGTGCATTGCGCTGAATACTGCGGCCTGCTGCATCGGCCAGGGCGGTGTAGTAGTTGATCTTGGTAACGCCATTGGCGATGAGACGGCGGAACTGGTCATCACTCAACCCGGTACCGCCATGGATCACCAGCGGGATCTGCAAGGCCTGGTTGATCTGCGCCAGGCGATCGAAGTCCAGCTGTGGCTCACCCTGCATACGCCCATGTACGGTGCCGATGGACACCGCGAGAAAGTCCACCCCGGTGGCATCGAGGTAGGTCTTTGCCTCGGCGGCGGTGGTGTAGACCACGTCTCCGGGATGACGCTCGGCGTCCTCGCCTTCCACGCCGGGCACATAGCCCAGTTCCCCCTCCACCGGGATGCCGCAGCCATGGGCCATGTCCACCACCGCACGGGTATGAGTGATGTTGTCCTGCAGCGGCAGGCTCGATGCGTCCACCATGACCCCGGTGCAACCGAGGTTGATGGCCCGTATGGCGGACTCCAGGGACTCACCATGATCCAGGTGGATCGCCACCGGTACGCGGGTCCGCTGCGCGGCCCGTTCCACCGCGGTCATCAGCAGTTCGAAATCGAAATAGGCGAAGTGGGATTCGGCCAGGCTGATGATGATGGGTGCCTGTTTGTTCTCGGCGGCGGCGATGATGCCGGTGATGAAATCCAGGCTCACTACATCAAATGCAGCTACTGCGTACTGGTGATCATACGCATGGCGTAACATGTCACCCATGTGGACCAGTGGCATAGCGAAGTCTCCTACCTCGATGGGAAATTTATCGGGGCTTGAGACCTTGCAACCAAGGCCGCAGCCATGGCAAAGGGCACCCGCTCCCCTGCTGGCAAGTGTTCCAGCCCCGCCATCAATAAGTCAAATCAGCGATTATTAACATTATTATAAGTAACCCTTTGATAATCCCTGCTGAACACCGATGAATACCGCCCCGCCTATCCGGGAACATGGGGGCGGGCACCTTCGTTTTCGCCTCGCCTAGCCCACCTCGGCGATCAGTTCCTTCAGTTCAGGCACACAGGAGCCACAGTTGGTGCCGGCCTTGAGGCAGGCGCCGATCGCTTCCGTGGTGGTGCAACCCTTGTTCTGAATGGCGTCCACCAGGGTGTTGCGCCCAATATCGAAGCAGGCGCACACAATGCGGCCCACGTCATGCTGACCGCTGGCGGGTTTGCCGGTAAGCAGGCTGCGGCGGTCCTGTTCATCCAGCGCAGGATGCTCGAACAGGGTGGCCAACCAGTCGCGTTCCGGCAGCCGGATATCCGGGCCGATGAACAGGCAGCTTTCCAGGCGGCCGCCTTCCATCCGCGCGGCGCGATAGCGCGGCGCGGCGCGGTCTGCGAATTCGATCCATTCCACCTGTACGCTGTCGGTGCAGAGCAGCTCGCGGGCGGTTGCCGCCCAGTCCTTCGACCGTTCGGTACCGGCGATCTCGTAACGCCACAACCCCTTGCCGCGGGAACAGGCCCAGTAACGCGAATGACGCAAGGCCAGTCGGCGGCGGGACAGGATGAAGCCATGCCAGTGGGCGGCGAAGGGCGCGATGCGCACCGGGGTGAATTTGAATTCCGGCTGACCGGAAACCGGATCGGTCACCGGGCTGACCAGTTGATCGACACTGGCCAGGCTGGAGAACTGCTGGTTCCAGTGGATGGGAATGAACACACTACCGGGGCGTTGCGCCTCGCTGACACGCGCGCGCACCACCACCTCGCCCCACTCGCTGCTGACCTGCACCAGGGCGCCCTGTTGCAGGCCATGGCGCGCGGCATCCTCTGCATGCAGTTCCGCATAGGGTTCCACGGTATGCCCGGCCAAACGCGGCGATTTTCCGGTGCGGGTCATGGTGTGCCAGTGATCGCGTACCCGCCCGGTGTTGAGCACCAGCGGATACTCATCGCTGATGGTATGAGCCGGTCCATGCCCGGCGATCGGCACGAACTGCGCCTTACCGCTGGCGGTGAAGAAGCGACCATCGGCGAACAGGCGCAGGTGGCCCTGCTGTTCACGCACCGGCCATTGCGTCGGCGCGAAAGCCGCGTAATCATCATCGCTCATGTTCATCAGGCCGGTGAGATCGAAGTCCCGTGTACCCTGGTTTCCATGGGCCGAGAGCGCCGCGTGTTCGCGGAAGATATCTGCCACGCCGGGATAGGCGAAGTGCTCGCCATGCCCCATGCGGGCGGCCACCTGCGACAGGATCCACCAGTCCGGGCGCGCCGCGCCGGGCGCCTCCATAAAGGCACGCTGGCGCGAGATGCGCCGCTCCGAGTTGGTGACCATGCCATCGCGTTCGCCCCAGGTCTGTGCCGGCAGCAACACCTGGGCGTACTGGGTGGTATCGGTGCTGTGCATGCAGTCGGATACCACCAGGAATTCGCAACGTTCCAATGCCTCGCGCACGCGACTGCTATTGGGCAGGCTCACTGCGGGGTTGGTCGCCATGACCCATAGCGCCTTTACCTTACCACTATGTACCGCCTCGAACAGGTCCACGGCCTTCAGGCCTTCCTGTGCAGCGATACGCGGTGACTGCCAGAAACCCTGCACCTGTGCGCGGTGCCGCGGGTTGTGCAGTTCCATGTGCGCCGCCAGCTGGTTGGCCAGGCCGCCCACCTCACGCCCACCCATGGCATTGGGCTGACCGGTGAGGGAAAAGGGCCCCATGCCGGGCCTGCCGATACGGCCGGTGAGCAGATGACAGTTGATGATGCTGTTGACCTTGTCGGTGCCCATGGAAAACTGGTTCACCCCCTGGGAGAACACCGTCACCACGCGCTCGGTGCGCGCGAACAGCTTATAGAAGGACTGCACCTGTTCCACCGGCAGACCGCAGCGTTGCGCAATGGCCTCCAGGTCCGGCGCATCCTGGCGGGCGGCCTCCAGCGCCGCCGCCAGTCCCTCGGTGGCGTTCTGCACGAACAGCGGGTTACCCTCGCCTTCCCGTTCCAGGTGCAGCAACAGGCCATTGAACAGGGTGGCATCGCTGCCCGGTTGCAGCGCCAGGTGCAGATCGGCGATGTCGCAGGTGTTGGTGCGGCGCGGATCGATGACCACCACCATGAGATCGGGGTTGTCCTTTTTGGCGCGCAGGATGCGCTGGAACAGCACCGGATGGCACCAGGCGGTATTGGAACCGGTAAGCACAATCAGCTTGGCGCGCTCCAGGTCCTCGTAGCTGCAGGGCACCGTGTCGGATCCGAAAGCTCGCTTGTAGCCCGCCACCGCAGAGGACATGCAGAGCCGGGAATTGGTATCGATATTGGCGCTGCCGATGAAACCCTTCATCAGCTTGTTGGCGACGTAATAATCCTCCGTCAGCAACTGACCGGAGACATAGAAGGCCACCGCCTCGGGGCCATGGGCGTCGATGATGGTCTGGAAACGACCGGCCACCGTATCGAGGGCCTGATCCCAGCCGACCGTCTCCTGCCCGATCTGCGGATACAGCAGCCGCCCATCGGGTCCCAGGGTTTCGCCCAGCGCCGATCCCTTGGAACACAGGCGCCCGAAATTGGCGGGATGCTCGCGGTCGCCCTTCACGGTCACCGCACCCGCCGCATCCACCTGCGCCACCACACCACAGCCGACCCCGCAATAGGGACAGGTGGTGCGCACCTCCTTCTGGATCATGCTTTTCACCTTACGGTTGAAAACTGTATTTTTGATGCGGAGACAGGGATGCACCTGCATGGGATTCCGCTATCGTGGTCATGGGTGGGTATCCTGCCCACAGGTGCACATTCATTCGCATTACCACCGACCATACATTTATGCACTACGAACGAATTTGCACCTACGACAGGGACATTGGACCATGCCATGGCCCGGACTGAATGTCCGGTTACTGATTGGGACAGCCTTCTTCCGGCTTCAGCGACAGGAACAGCAGGTCACCCTCCATCCGCACCGGAAAACGGGCGGCACAACCCTCGTCGGGTGCCACCGCCTGGCCACTGTCGAGGCTGATCTTCCAGTCGTGCAGCGGACAGGCCACTCGTTTGCCGTGCACAATGCCCTGGGACAGCGGACCACCCTTATGGGGACACTGGTCGCGCAGTGCGAACACCTCGTCATCCAGGGTGCGAAACAGGGCAATATCGCCCTCCGCACGCCGTACTACCCGGGCACCCTGGCGTGGGATATCGTCCAGCCTTCCCACCTCGATCCATTCACCCTGCTCACTCATGATCTGTTCTGCCTGTTGCATGCTCATTTCGTATCTCTCCTGATGCTGTCCGCGGTTCAGCCCACTTGTGTGATGGGCGTGAACTCGTGCTGGTCGCTGCCGCTGGCGCAGGCATGCCAGGGATCATCCTGGGCAAACTGCTGGGAGAAGCGGAAACGTGCCGCCAGCGCCTTGCGTTGTTCCTCATCCTCGACAATGCGTTCCTTCACATATGCCAGGCCGACGCGCTCGATCCAGGGCGCAGTACGTTCCAGGTAATGGGCGTTCTCGCGATACAGCTGCATATAGGCCGCGCAATATTCGAGCACCTCATCGGAGGTCTTCACGGCACAGAGGAAATCGGTTGCACGCACCTTCACGCCACCGTTACCACCCACATGCAGCTCATAGCCGGAGTCCACACACACCACACCAAAATCCTTGATGGTGGCTTCCGCGCAGTTGCGCGGACAACCGGAGGCAGCCATTTTGAACTTGTGCGGTGTCCAGGAACCCCAAGTCATTTTTTCCAGATCGATGCCCATCCGGGTCGAATCCTGGGTACCGAAACGGCACCATTCCTTGCCGACACAGGTCTTCACGGTGCGCAATGCCTTGCCATAGGCATGCCCAGACACCAGCCCGCGGTTATTGAGATCGGCCCAGATCTCCGGAAGCTCCTCCTTCTTCAGGCCATACAGGCCGATCCGCTGGCCACCGGTCACATGCACCGTCTTGATCTTGAACTTGTCCGCCGCATCGGCAATGGCGCGCAGCTCATCCGGCGTGGTGCCGCCGCCCCACATGCGCGGGATGACGGAGTAAGTCGCATCTTTCTGGATATTGGCGTGGGCACGTTCATTGATGAATCGGGACTGGTTATCGTCCTGGTACTCACCGGGCCAGGCACAGAGCAGGTAGTAGTTCAATGCGGTACGGCACTTGGGGCAGCCATCCGGGGTTTTCCATTCCAGAAACCGGTGCACCGCCGGCATGGTCTTGAGTTCATGCTCTATGAGCGCGGCACGCACCTCGTCGTGGGTATGTTCGGTGCAGCCGCACAGGGGTTTCCTGCCGGGCGATTCGGAGTAATCCCCGCCCACGGTATGGACCAGCAGCGCCTCCACCAGACCGGTGCAGGAGCCACAGGAACTGGAGGCCTTGGTATGGGCACGTACGTCTTCCAGAGTGAACAGCTTCTTGTCGGTGATAGCCCTGACGATATCGCCCTTGCAGACTCCGTTACAGCCGCAGATCTCCGCCGTGTCAGCCATGGCGGCTACGCGGTTGTCGTCACCGTGACCGGAATCCCCCAGGTGAGCCTGACCAAACAACAGGTTTTCGCGGAAACCGGATATGTCCGTTCCGTCACGCATCATCTCGAAATACCAGGTACCGTCAATGGTGTCGCCGTACATGACGGCACCCCGGATGCGGTTGTCCTTGATCACCACCTTTTTATAGACTCCGCGCGCCGGGTCCTGCAGCAGCAGCTCCTCGGTACTGTCGTCACCGGTGAAATCACCGGCGGAAAACAGGTCGATTCCGGTCACCTTGAGTTTGGTGGAAGTCATGGAACCCTGGTAGCGGGCGATCCCGTGCCGGGCCAGATGATTGGCGCATACCTTGGCCTGCTCAAACAGCGGCGCCACCAGTCCGTAGGTATCGCCACGATGCTGGACACATTCGCCGACGGCATAGATGCGCGGATCATAGGTTTGCATGGTGTCGGTAACCACCAGGCCACGCTCGCAATGCAGGCCCACCTTTTTGGCCAGCTCGATGTTGGGACGAATACCGACGGCCATCACCACCAGGTCGGCGGGAATTTCCATGCCATTCTTGAAGCGCACCGCTTCCACATGGTCTTTGCCGAGTATGCTTTCGGTCTGCGCCTCCATGAGGAAATTGAGCCCGCGTTCCTCCAGGGAACGCATGAGCAGTTTGGACGCGGCCTTGTCCAGCTGGCGTTCCATCAGACTGTCCAGCAGGTGCACCACGGTAACCTGCATACCCTGCTTGAGCAGGCCGTTCGCCGCCTCCAGACCCAGCAGGCCGCCGCCAATCACCACCGCCTTGCCGTTGGTCTTCCCGGCCGCCGCCAGCATGCGATCCACGTCCTGGATATCCCGAAAACCGATCACGCCTTCGAGTTCCCTGCCCGGCACCGGGATCATGAACGGATTGGATCCGGTAGCCAGGATCAGCCGGTCATACGCCACCTGCGTACCATCGGTTGCAATCACCCGGCGACGGGCGCGGTCGATGTCGACGATCCCCTTGCCCTTGTGCAGGGTGATGTCGTTATCCACATACCATTGCTCGTCGTTGAGCATGATCTGCTCGACGGTCTTTTCACCGGCCAGCACCGGGGAGAGCATAATCCGGTTATAGTTGCCGTATGGTTCCGAGCCGAATACGGTGATTTCATATTGTTCGGGAGCGATCTTGAGCAACTCCTCCACTGCCCGCACACCCGCCATACCATTACCGATCAATACGAGTTTTTCTTTCATCTCATTCACTCCAGGAGAGGACTTTCCTCTCGTTGTGGGATACCGCGCCTGCTGCATCCCTGTATTGCGTGCTTGTTATCGATTAGCGTCCCGCTGCGGAAACCGGGTTGGCAGCGATCAGGTCCCCTAGATCCACGCGATACCGGTTGATGGCAAAACCATTCAGGTATCCCATCACGTCACCGGGATTGAACTTGCGGCCATCCATGAAGGCATCCGCCCCCATGGGGATTGCCAGTTCACCGTCGTGCAACTGCCAGGAATCGGCATGCTCACCCTCACGCTTGTGTTCCTGCATGATCACTGGCAAACCCAGCAGGGTGGCAGCCTTGCGATACAGCTCCGGCTGGTACACCTCAGCGGCAATCCGCGTGAGGTCCAGCGCTTCCTCGATCTGTCCCCATCGCATCATCTGGCTCAGGGTCCACAAGGCATGGGAGCGCCAGGGATAGTTGGCCGTATAGCGGTGGAATACATTGAAATCGGGGCGCGAGCGTGGCTCGGCCGCGGGACTGAACTGGAAAGTGCCGGTCATGGACATCTGCAGCACCTCCACCGGGCAGCCCACATAGCGGGGCTGGCTCAGCAGTTCGCAGACCTCGCGGCGATGGGCTTTCTGATCCAGCCAGGCGCAGGCCTCCAGCAGTGCCATCAACAGTGCCTGCAGGGTGTTGGGATTGCGTTGCGCCCAGGCACGGGTGACGCCGAACACCTTTTCCGGGTGGTTGTTCCAGACATCGTAGCTGGTGATCAGGGTGTGTCCCGCGCCCTGCTTCACCGCCTGCGCATTCCAGGGTTCGCCGACGCAGTAACCGGATATGACACCCTGCTCCAGATGGCTCAGCATCTGCGGCGGCGGCACCACGATGAGCCGCACATCCACATCCGGATCGATGCCCGCACTGGCCATCCAGTAACGCAGCAGGTAATTGTGCGACGACTCGGGAAACACAATGGCAAAGGTCAGGGGCTCGACACCGGTCGCCTTGTCCTCTTCAATCACCTGGCGCAGAGCCTCTGCACTGCCAGCCGGCGTATTCAGATCCTCACGGCCGGCGGCCTGCAGACGCGCATACAGTGCATTGGAAACGGTAATAGCGTTGCCATTGAGGTCCAGGCTCATGGCGGCGATCATGGGTTCGGCGCCGGACTGCAGCGCAGTGGCCAACGGGATAGCGGCCAGCATCTGGGCACCGTCAAGCACGCCGTAGCCGACCTTGTCACGGATATTGGCCCAGGAGGATTCCCGGCACAGGGTCACATCCAGCCCCTGCTTCGCAAAGAAACCCTTTTCCTTCGCCACCACCAGCGGTGCGCAATCGGTCAATGGAATGAAGCCGATCTTGAGTTGGGTTTTTTCCGGTATGGGAGCGGCGGGGGAGCGCTCCTTCATGTATTCGCTGATATTCAACACCTGTGACTTCTCCGCTGACAGCGGCATCGCCAGCGCTTCTGGCGCAGGCTTTTGTTTGGTTGCCGCCCTGCCATGGCGTTCATGCAGGAAACGCACTACCTCGGCACGGTAATGGTTGTATTCAGGATCATCGGCAAGTGCCAGCCGATCACGGGGACGGGCCAGCTTCACCTCGAGGATGTCACCCACGGTGGCGGCCGGTCCATTGGTCATCATGACGATACGATCGGACAGCAGCACGGCTTCATCTACGTCATGGGTGATCATGATGACGGTATTGCCTAGATCATTATGGATCTCCATCAGTGAGTCCTGCATGTGGGTGCGGGTCAGGGCATCCAGGGCACCGAAGGGTTCATCCATCAACAGGACCTTGGGCTCCATGGACAGAGCGCGGGCAATCCCCACCCGCTGTTTCATGCCGCCGGAGATCTCATCCGGGCGCTTGTGCATGGCATGGCTCATGTGCACCAGTTCCAGGTTGTGTTCGATCCACTCGGCCATTTCCCGTTTGCTCTTGCGGCCCTTGAACACCTGCTTCACCGCCAGTTCGACGTTCTCATAGGCCGTCAGCCAGGGCAGCAGCGAATGATTCTGGAACACCACGGCCCGGTCCGGACCCGGCTCGTTGACCTCCTTGCCATCCAGAATCACGCCACCAGTAGTGGCCCGGTACAGACCGGCGACGATGTTCAACACCGTCGACTTGCCGCAGCCGGAATGGCCGATCAGGGATACGAACTCCCCTCTGGCGATCTTCAGGTTGACGTTATCCAGGGCCCGGAAAGGGCCGTTGTCGGTCGGAAACTCGATCGCGACCTGGGAGATTTCCAAATGTTGGTTGTGCATACAGTTCTCCTGCCGATGGGCTGCCTAGCGCAGCACCGCGTTCTTGTCCCAGCTCACCATGCGCTGCAATACCAGCATCAGACGATCCAGCGCGAAACCGATCAGGCCGACCACAAACACCGCCACCATGATGCGGCCGAGGGAATTGGAACTGCCGTTCTGAAATTCGTCCCAGACGAATTTCCCGAGCCCGGGGTTCTGGGCGAGCATTTCCGCCGCGATCAGCACCATCCAGCCGATGCCGAGCGACAGGCGCAGACCGGCGAACATCATGGGAATCGAGGATGGGATCACAATCTTCCAGACCTTGGTCATCCAGCCCAGGCGCAGCACCCGGCTGACGTTGAGCAGATCCTTGTCGATAGTGGCCACCCCCACGGTGGTATTGATGATGGTGGGCCATACACAGCACAGGGTCACGGTGATGGCCGAGGTGATAAATGATTTCGAAAATACCGGGTCATCGCTCACGTACAGGGCACTGACGAGAATGGTGACGATGGGCAACCAGGCCAGCGGCGACACCGGCTTGAAGATCTGGATCAGCGGATTGAGCGCGTTATAGAGCATCGGACTCAGGCCGCAGAGGATGCCGACGGGAATGGCCAGCAGGCTTGCGATCAGGAATCCGGTGGCCACCGTCACCAGACTGGTGAATATCTGGTCGATGAAGGTCGGCTTGCCCGTATAGGGACGGATCTTCACCTCGGCGCTCGGATCGGCGGCCAGTTTCCTGGCGTTACGTTCTTCCTGGCGCTGGTAAAAGGCCTGCGCCTTTTCCCGTTCCCGGCGGTGTTCCGCCAGCAGGGTCTGCGCCTGTTCCCAGACCTGAGCGGGGCCCGGCACCTTGCCCAGCGAGGTTTCGATATTCGAGGCCGCCGCATTCCAGGCGCCCAGGAAAATCACGAAGGCCAGCAGCGGCACCACGAAGACCTGGTTGATGATCTGCAACTGCCGGCTCGGATGCTCGCCGCGCGCCAGTTTTATAATGGGTGTCAGCCAGCCGAAGCCGAATTCCCCGATGCGATGAATTACCTGTGCAACCATGGCGTACTCCGTTTCGTTATAGGGTGCGGGCCGAAGCTCCGGCACCCGTTCCAATCCTGTGATCCCTGAAGCCCCCTCTCCCTGGAGGAGAAGGAATCACTGCCTCACTGCACTACCTCATCGCCCTTCAGGCCGATGCTGAACTGCTTGAGATAGTCATTGGGTTTAGTCCCGTCATAGATAACCCCGTCGATGAACTCGGTCTGCGGGGTACGGAAACCGCTTTCCGTGGCGAAGTCCGGGAAGTCCTTCGCCTCCAGCCTGCCTTCGGCAATCAGCTCCTTTGCCGCCTCGGCATACAGGTCGGGGCGATAAACCTTTTTAGCGATCTCCAGGTACCAGTTGTCGGGCTTCGGCTCGGCGATCTGCCCCCAGCGACGCATCTGGGTCAGGTACCAGACGGCGTCGGAGTAATAGGGATAGGTGGCGTTATAGCGGAAGAACACGTTGAAATCGGGTACTTCGCGCTTGTCACCCTTTTCATACTCAAAGGTGCCGGTCATGGAGTTGGCGATCACCTCATAGTCCGCACCCACGTATTCGGAACGGGCCAGGATCTTCACCGCTTCGGGACGATTGGCGTTGTTATTGTCATCCAGCCACTTGGCGGCCCGGATCATGGCCTTGATGACACCCCTGTGGGTGTTGGGATTCGTATCCGCCCATTCCCTGGAAACACCGAACACCTTCTCGGGATTGTCTTTCCAGATTTCATAGTCGGTGATGACCGGCACGCCGATACCCTTGAATACCGCCTGTTGGTTCCAGGGCTCACCGACGCAATAGCCATAGATGGTGCCGGCCTCCATGGTGGAGGGCATCTGCGGCGGCGGGGTCACCGACAGCAGCACATCCGCGTTGCGGGTGCCGGAGGTGTCGCCCTTGTGCGGTGCGTAATAGCCGGGGTGGATACCACCGGCCGCCAGCCAGTACCGCAGTTCGTAGTTATGGGTGGATACCGGAAATACCATGCCCATCTTGAAGGGCTTGCCTTCGCGCTGGTATTTGTACACCACCGGCTTCAGGTAATCGGCCTTGATGGGATGTACCGGCTTGCCGTTTTCATGGGGTACATGCGGCTTCATCTGTTCCCATATTTCATTCGAAACCGTGATGCCGTTGCCGTTCAGGTCCATGGAAAAGGCGGTGATGATGTCGGCCTGGGTACCGAAACCGATGGTGGCGCCCAGCGGCTGGCCGGCCAGCATGTGTGCGCCGTCCAGTTCGCCGTCGATGACGCGATCCAGCAACACCTTCCAGTTGGCCTGCGCCTCCAGGGTCACATACAGACCCTCGTCCTCGAAGTAGCCCTTTTCATAGGCGATGGCCAGGGGGGCCATATCGGTGAGTTTGATGAAGCCGAACTTGAGTTCTTCCTTTTCCGGATCCTGCACCGCATGGGCACGGCTTGCGCCCAGCAGCACCGCCCCGGCAAACAGGGCGCCCATGGCCAGCATCAAGGGTCGCAGGTTCAGTCGGTCTGCGCGTGTTGTCGTGTCTCTCATCTCGTCGCTCCACCCTTCGTGTTCGATTCGCAAAAAAAAAGCGCCCACGCGCGGCCGGGAGTGCTCCCGTGCGCATGGACGCCGTTGTCCGTTTGCCAACCGCTCACTGGCTGGACTTGAGGTGTGCCCGGACCGCGTAGGATGCCGGGCGTTGCAATGGCAGACCACGCCGTTGCGGTCCACCTTCGTTGCCCTGAATAGAGCAGCAATTGTGCCAAGTTTTTAGGTTACTGTTTTCGCTGGATCACTGCCGATAAAATCGCCATCAGGGTTCTTTCTGCATAGCCTTTTGCACCAGCAATGCGCATGAAACCTCGCATCCTGCACCACGACCGGGCGTCAAGGCCTTTGGGCCGTATGTGCTGCACCCTGCTCAGGGCCTGCGCTTGTCACCCGGGTCCCCGGGCGCACCCAGGTCCATCAATTCGAACACCGACACCAGCTGTTCCGCCACCTGCCCCATGCGCAGGTTTTTGTCCATGGCCATCTTGCGCAAGGCCTGGTAGGCCTGTTTCTCTGACCAGCCGCGCTGCTCGATCAACAACGCCTTTGCCCGGTCGATCAGTTTGCGTTCAGCCAGAGTGACTCTGGTCTCCTCCAGCTCCCGGCGCAGGTTCTGGAATTCATTGAAGCGGGCAATGGCCACTTCCATGATCGGCATCACCCGCTTGTGGCCAAGGCCGTCGACGATGTAGGCACTGACTCCGGCCTTCACGGCATCCCGAATCAGATTGCGATCGTCACTCCCCGCGAACATCACGATGGGCCTGGGCTGATCCTGATGGATGCAGCGCATCTGCTCCAGGGTGTCGCGACTGGGTGACTCCATGTCCACGATGATCACATCGGGCTTGAGCGCCTGCACCCGGGCCAGCAGATCATCCCCGGGATGCACCCGCGCAATAATTTCATGCCCGGCTTCTTCCAGCGGCACCCGCAGCAGTTCCACTCGCTCGTCCCGTTCGTCGACGAGCATTACCCGTAGCTTCATATGCATCTGGCAGTCGCTGTTTCATCTGAACCAAACCATAGGCAAGGGCTATGCCAAACAGGAAAATCACAAACCACTTTCAATTTCTTCAAGTACATAGCCTGGCTACGCGGATTGCGAATTCCCCACCGCGCCCCGCCCGCGCACCCGTTTCGTGCAAAATCAGGCCATCAGACCTATTCTGGTGCATGCATTTTCCTTCCCGCAAAGCCATTCGTCGCGTCCGGCCGGCAATTTCCCGGCAGGAATGCCCTATTGACCACCCGGATACTTCCATCGCGCACCGGCATAGTGCTTGCAAGGACTGGTTCAGCGTATCCGGCCAGGCCTGTGCGCTACACTTCATCCCATTTCGTCACTGTACGCCACGGCGGCCCCGGCCGCCGAAACCAAAGGTTGCATCATGCTGGACCAGACCCTGACCATCATCCTCGCCGGCGGCATCGGTTCCCGGCTGCATCCCCTGACCACCGAGCGCGCCAAACCCGCAGTGCCATTCGGGGGCAAGTACCGCATTATCGATTTCACCCTCACCAACTGCCTGCATTCCGGGCTACGCCGCGTCCTGGTGCTGACCCAGTACAAGTCCCATTCGATGCAGAAACACCTGCGCGACGGCTGGTCCATCTTCAACCCGGAGCTGGGAGAATACGTCACCCCGGTACCACCGCAGATGCGTCGCGGCGAACACTGGTATGCCGGCACCGCCGACGCCATTCACCAGAACCTGTACCTGCTGGAACGTAGCGGAGCCAGGTATGTGGTCATCCTGTCCGGCGATCATATCTACCGCATGGACTATGCCCCGATGCTGGAATTTCATGTGCAGCAACATGCCGATGTCACGGTGGCCTGCATGCAGGTACCCATCGACGATGCGCGCTCCTACGGCGTCATGAAAGTGGACGAGGAGCAGCGCGTGGTGGAGTTCCATGAAAAACCTCGGCATCCAGCCTGTATCCCGGGAAACAGCCACCACGCGCTGGCCTCCATGGGTATCTACGTTTTCAACGTGGAACTGCTGCTGGAGACCCTCAGGGCCGACCACGGCAATCCTGCATCCAGCCATGATTTCGGCAAGGACATCCTGCCCGGACTGATCCAGTCTCACCCGGTATATTCCTATTCCTTCGGCGGTGATGTCGGGCGCGTGACCCCGGACCGCTACTGGCGTGATGTCGGCACCCTCGATGCCTTCTATGAAGCGAACATGGATCTGCTGCAGCCGGTTCCGCCACTGGACCTCTACCAGGATGACTGGCATATCCGCACCTATGCCACCCAGCAACCGCCGGCACGCACGGTACCGGGCGCTTCGGGAGACGAAGGCATTTTCATCAACTCCATCATTGCCGGTGGCACGGTGATCGCCGGCGGCAGCGTGCAGCACTCGGTACTGTTCTCTATGGTCTATGTCGGTGATGAAGCCATGGTGGAGAACAGCCTGCTGTTCGATGGCGTGCGCGTTGGCGATGGTGCCTCACTGCGCAACTGCATCGTCGACAAGTATGTACAGATCCCACCCGGGGAGCAGATCGGCTACGACCTGGAAAAGGACCGGGCGCGGTTTACTGTCTCCGAGAAAGGGGTGGTGGTGGTGCCGAAGGGGTATCGGTTCGCATAAGATTGGCATCTGGATACTGTATGCAGAGCATCTGCAGGTCTGAATTCATTCAGACAATGTTGGCCCGGTCGCAACCAGTCTGCATAGAACCCGGTTCAGTTCTCGCTCATCAGCGGTGCCGCCCACTCTCTGCAGATGCGCACGGTTTGCTCATCGATCAGCGGTTCACCGGTCAGGCCACAACGTTTCCCATCAGGCTCGCTCAGGAAATGCGCGCATTGCCGGCACACGCCGAACGGGCGTTGACCATTGTGTTTCTGCAGCCCCCTCAACAAGTCGCGCAAGCCTGATTCCAATGCCTGCGCATCAGCTTCCATGGACCTGAGTACCGTATCCACCCGCCTGGCCCAGCTGTCGTTCAGTACCTTCTTCCCTTGCGCGGTCAAATCGAGATGCACACGCCGGCCATGCCGCGGGTCCGGGTGCTTCACAAGCAGGCCTTTGCGCTCGAGCACCGCCAGGGTCTGCGAAACCGTACCGCGCGTGATGCCGAAATACTCGGCGATGGCGATGGGCAGGTTGCTGTAGCGGTTGGCCTGGGCCAGGTAACTCAATACCTGTACATGGATCGGCAGCAGCCCATGGCGGGAGGCGTCGTCACGAACAGACTGGTGGATGAGCGCCCCCAGACGTTCCAGAAGCAGAATGGATGAGTTCATGGGACATAATGTATCGCCTCAAAGCATAGCTTGACAAACGATATGTATCGACTCTACGCTCTAAGTGCATCGAGTCGATGCATTAAGCGCATCCCTATGGGAGTTGCCATTAACAACACCTTGTTTTTACACGCCATATATCAGATATGCCTGTCCTGCGGAGCTCCGTTCGCCCAGGCACTCGATACCACCTGCGCCGGGAGCAGCATCCTTCGGCGGAGCCAGACACCCCGGGAGGCGAGGCCAGAAAGCCTCACCCTGCCAGGAATGATGAGGAGAGACCTATGAAACATACCCTGATGATTTTGCTGGGCATGTCCTGTATTGCCCCGTTGTACGCGGCCGACCACGAAGTGCCATACCCTTCTGGCTACCGTGACTGGCACCATGTCAAAAGCATGGTTATCGAAGCAGGCCACCCCCTGCACGCTTCGTTCGGTGGCATCCATCATCTCTACGCCAACAAGGCCGCCATGCAAGGCTACCAATCCGGTCACTTCCCGGATGGTGCCGTGATTATCTTCGATCTCTTCGAGGCGCAACGTGCGGATAACACCGTCACCGAAGGTGCTCACAAGGTCCTCGGCGTCATGCACAAGGATGCAAAGAAATTTACCGAAACCGGAGGCTGGGGGTTTGAGGGCTTCGGTGGCGGGGACCCGGATCAGCGGGTTGTGCAATCCGATGCCAAAGACGCGTGCTTCTCCTGTCATGCCCCCCAAAAGGATCGTGACTACGTGTTCAGCAGTTTGCGCGATCAGAAGTAACCGGTAACGATGAGAAAAAAACGGGGTGCCAGATGGCACCCCGAACATTACCGCTGATTAGGAGGAGATACATAGGCAATCAAGGTTCAATCATGCCCACGACCTGATTATTGCAGGGAACGTGCCAGAACTTTACCTATTGGAATACAATGAGTTGCCACAACACCCGCCTTTCATCCTGCACCCTTTCGCGTCCTGGCCCGGTATTGCGCACTGAATCGGCGCGGAATTCAGCGTTTGCAGGAATCACAAGGCAGAGCAGTAGCATGTAGAGTTCTGCCTCGCTGCGTTCCTGGTAACGGGGCAATATGGCAATCCTCCTCAATGCTCCCGCGTGGCACGGAAGCGGATCTCGGGAAAACGTTCGATGGCCAGTTCCAGGTTCACCCGCGTGGGGGCGATGTAGACCAGTTCCCCGGACTGATCCATGGCCAGATTCTCGTAGGCCTTTTCACGGAATTTTTCCAGCGCCCGGCTATCGTCGCTGTCCACCCAGCGGGCAGTGGCCACGGAGACGTTTTCAAAACTCGCGTCCACCTTGTATTCGTCCTTGAGCCGCTGGGCCACCACCTCGAACTGCAGGATGCCCACGGCACCGAGGATCAGATCGTTGTTCTTGAGCGGCTTGAACAGCTGGGTGGCGCCCTCCTCGCACAGCTGGTCGAGCCCCTTCTGCAGGGCCTTCATGCGCAGCGGATCACGCAGCACGGCACGGCGAAACAGTTCCGGCGCAAAATTGGGGATGCCGGTGAATTTCAGCTCCTCACCCTGGGTGAAGGTATCGCCAATGCGGATGGTGCCATGGTTATGCAGGCCGATGATGTCGCCGGGGAAGGCCTCTTCCACATGATCGCGATCGGAGGCCAGGAAGGTCAGCGCATTGGCCACCTGCACCTGCTTGCCCAGGCGCACATGCTGCATCTTCATGCCACGGGTATAGCTGCCGGAACAGACGCGCAGGAAGGCGATACGGTCGCGGTGCTGCGGGTCCATGTTCGCCTGGATCTTGAATACGAAGCCGCTGAATTTGTCTTCCGTCGGTTCGACCATGCGTGCCGAGGCATCGCGCGGCTGCGGGCCGGGGGCGCACTTCACGAAGTCATCGAGCAGTTCCTGCACGCCGAAATTATTGATGGCGGAACCGAAATACACCGGCGTCAGTTCACCGGCCAGATAGGCATCCAGGTCAAAACGATGACTGGCACCCTGCACCAGTTCGATCTCGTCGCGCAGTTCGGCGGCCTGGCTGCCGAGCACCTCGTCGAGCATGGGGTTATCCAGCCCCTTGATGACCGTAGCACTCTGCTTCACTTCGTTCTTGCCCGAGGCATAGAGATGCACCTCGTCCTCGACCAGGCTGTAGACCCCCTTGAAGCGCTTGCCCATGCCGATGGGCCAATTCATGGGGGCGCACTGGATGTTGAGCACATCCTCCACTTCGTCGAGCAACTCGATGGGTTCCTTGCCCTCGCGGTCAAGCTTGTTGATGAAGGTGAAGATGGGCGTGGTACGCAGGCGGCAGACCTCCATCAGCTTGATGGTGCGGGCCTCGACCCCCTTGGCCACGTCGATGACCATCAAGGCCGAATCCACCGCCGTCAAGGTACGATAGGTATCCTCTGAGAAGTCCTCATGGCCCGGCGTGTCGAGCAGGTTCACCATGGCGTCGCCATAGGGGAACTGCATCACCGATGAGGTCACGGAGATTCCGCGCTCCTTCTCCATGGCCATCCAGTCGGAGGTGGCGTGGCGCGCGGCCTTGCGGCCCTTCACGGTACCGGCGAGCTGGATCGCGCCCCCGAACAGCAGCAGCTTTTCGGTCAGGGTGGTCTTGCCCGCGTCGGGGTGGGAAATAATCGCAAAGGTGCGGCGCCGGTTGGCTTCTTCGATCAGGGTACTCATGGATCTTCAGGTCTTGCCGGGAAAATGACCGGCTATTGTAGCGCATCGGGGCGGCCCGGCACGAATGGGAAAATGCCGCCGCGGCCCGGCAACCGGAACTCTTTAAAACTGGATCAATCCTAGGGCCTTGCGCTGGATCACCACCAGGTCACCGAGGTTGAAGACCCCGTCCGGGGCCGGGCTGCCATTCACCAGTGGCGCCACATCGCCGCGCAGCTGCTGACCGGCATCCAGGGTGCGGCTGCCCAGCAGGGCCTGCTGCGCCCAGAGCAGGTCACGCACATCCACCAGGCCATCCCCGGTCAGGTCGCCATCCCCCGAGGGGGGATAACTGCCAGCGGCATTGGGGTCGGTACCCAGCTGCACCTCCAGCCCATCGCTGAAGCTGTCGCCATCGGAATCGACCAGCAGGGGATCGGTAAGCCACTGGTTCACCTCCGCACCATCCAGCAGACCGTCGCTATCGGTATCGGATTGCACCGGGTTGGTTCCATACAGGCATTCCTGCAGGGCCGTCAGCCCGTCCAGGTCCTGGTCGGAGGTATCGCTGTCGTGGACGGTGGGACACTGGTCGCAGGCATCACCGATGCCATCGCCATCGATATCCTGCTGGCCGGGATTGGCCGTATAGGGGCAGTTATCGAGTTGATCACTGACGCCATCCTGGTCTGCATCGGCGAACGGCTGCACCATCAACAACGGTTCCTGAACGCCATCCGGGTCATCGGTGCAGATACCACTGGGCGTATCGCAAGGGGCCGGATCGGCACTGGCCAGCAATGCCGCCTTGACGGTGGCAGGTGATGCTCCGGGATGCTGGGAGAGATACAGGGTCGCCGCACCGGCCACATGGGGACTGGCCATACTGGTGCCATGCAGGGTGGCGGTGCCGCCCCCCTTGTAGGTGGACAGGATCTTGGTACCCGGGGCCATGATATCCACACCGGAACCATAATTACTGAAGCAGGCCAGGGAGTCGTCCTGGTTCTCGGAGCAGTTGGAATAGGTAAAGGTCTGGTTATAGAGCCCGCCGGGCTTGCCATCGAAATCGGCCAGCGCGGAGACGGTAATCACGCTGCCGTTGCTACCCGGCGAGGTACCCGCGACATCCACACCATCATTACCCGCGGAAACCACGAAGGTCACCCCGGCATTCACGACATTATCCAGCGCATTATTCAATGCGGTACTGATGCCATTGAAACCCAGGCTCATGTTCGTAACCTCGATCTCACTGGCATGGGCTGCCACGTAATCGATCGCCGCGATCACTTCCAGGGTGGTGATGTTGCCATCATCGCGCATGACCCGAATACCCCACAGGCGCGCGCCGGGGGCAACCCCCACTACGCCCGAGTTGTTATCCAGTGCCGCGGCGCTGCCCGCCACATGGGTGCCATGACCATTGGTATCATCCGCACGGATATCGTTCTCCGCGCAGGTGCCGGAAACGGCGTTCTTCTGATAGCAGTAGACATAGCGGTAGACATTCAGATCGGGATGATCAATGTCGATCCCGGTGTCGATGATGGCGATATCGGCATCGACGCGATCATCGATATTGTTGATATTGGCGACGGGGTCGAGCTCGACATTGATACGGTCGATGCCGGTGGGAAGCGTTTGCGCATGCAGATGCATGAGTTGCACCGGCTCGATGAACGCCACGTGCGGATTCCTGCGCAGGCGTTCCAGCTGTCCGGGTGGGATTCTGCCGGCGATCGCCTTGAGGGCATGGCGGTACCGCATTCCCTCATCCATCCCGTAGCCACGCTTCAACTCCATCGCCGTGGCATCGACATCGACATCGCCCTTGAAAACCACGATGTGCCCCAGAGGAGCGTCTGTCAGGATCGGTGGCGTAGTGCTGGAGCCAGCCGCGAACGCGCCGGGCATCAGCAGCGATGCCGATGCAGCCATCAAACTGACACTGCGCAGAATTGCGCCCAATGGTTTCATCTCACCCCCCCGCCTGGACCCGGACCCTCCGGCGGTTTCTTGTTATGACCCTGCTGCAACCGGCCACGATCACCGGGCAACGATTCCAATATAACGCAGCTGGCCGGCAGCCCCCAACGTGAATCTGGTTCATTCCGGGCAACAGAGGCATTTATTCATTTAAATACAACAAATTAACCATTATGATCACAGGTTCAGCGCCAGGATCAGGGCATCTTCCCGTCCCTGCGCGCAGGGATAGTAGCCCTTGCGAACCCCGATCTCGTTGAAACCCATTTTCTGATACAGGGCAACCGCCGCGGTATTGGAAGGTCGCACTTCGAGCATCACGATATCAGCATTGTGGCGCAGCGCCAGGCTGAGGAAATGCTTGAGCAGCCTGCGGCCGATGCCCTGGCCCTGGGATTCCGGACGTACTGTCAGGTTGAGAACATGGGCCTCTCCCATCGCCACACTCATGACCCCGTAGCCCTGAATACGACCTTCCTGCTCATACAACCAGCAGCTGTATCCAACCCGCAGGCAGTCCTGCAGGATACCCCGGGTCCAGGGATGGTCGTAGGCCCGCACCTCGATTTCCATGACAGCATCGAGATCCGTGGCCAGCATGGGCCGGAAACGGCTGACGAATTCGTTGGCTACCGCACTCATGACACCGAATATTAACCGGTATTGCGTACCACGTCCTGATAGGTCCTGCGGGCGAGCTGCAGGTCCTGCCAGGACTTGCGTTTTTCGGCGGGGGAACGCAACAGGTAGGCGGGATGATAGGTGGCGATCACCGGGATCCGCCGTTTCCCGTAGTGATGCACCTGGCCACGCAACTTGCCGATAGGCAAATCCGATTGCAGCAGGTTCTGCGCCGCAATGCGCCCCACGGCGAGAATCACCCGGGGTGCGATCAATTCCACCTGCCGCTGCAGATACGGTTCGCAGCAGGCCACTTCACCGGCATGGGGGTCACGATTATCGGGCGGTCGACATTTCAGGATGTTGGCGATATACACCTGCCGACGCTCATAGCCGATGGCCTTCAGCATGGCGTTTAGCAGCTGTCCGGCACGGCCCACGAAGGGTTCGCCCTGGCGATCCTCGTCGGCGCCCGGAGCCTCGCCGACAATCAGCCAGTCGGCATTCGGGTCCCCGACACCGAACACGGCGTTGGTGCGGGTTTCATGCAGGGCACAGCGGGTGCAACCGGAAACGGCCTGCTGCAGCGCCTCCCAGTCCAGTTGCGCCACCAGACCCTCATCCCCCCCCGGGACCGGCGCATCCGCCAGCGCCGCATCCCGGGCACGCCATACCTGGATGCCCATGGCATCCAGGTAGGCCTGCTGTTGTGTGCGTGACAGGGCCATCCAGGTCTAACTACACATCGCCCAGCTGGGGATGTTCCCGTGCCGAGGTCTGCACGATCTTGTTCAGGGCGTTGATATAGGCGCGCGCCGAAGCGATGACAATATCGGTATCGGCGCCCTGACCGTTGACGATCTTGCCATCCTTTTCCAGACGCACGGTCACCTCACCCTGGGCATCGGTGCCGCTGGTGATGTTGTTCACGGAATAAAGCTGCAACATCGCATCGCTGTGCACGATGACCTCCAGCGCCTTGAAGGCCGCGTCCACCGGCCCACCACCGGGCGCACTGGCGTGATGCTCGACACCGTTCACCGCCAGGGTCACAGAAGCGGTAGGGGTTTCGCCGGTTTCCGAGCACACCTTCATGGCCACCAGTTTGAACTGCTCATTGGCGGTTTCCTGGTTGGCATCGGTCACCAGAGCCTGCAGATCCTCGTCATAGATTTCATGCTTCTTGTCGGCCAGTTCCTTGAAGCGGGCGAAGGTCTCGTTGAGCGTCTCCTCGGAATCGAACTCGATGCCCAGCTCCTTCAAACGACTCTTGAGGGCATTACGTCCCGAATGCTTGCCAAGCACGATGCGGTTGGCACTCCAGCCTACATCCTGGGCACGCATGATTTCGTAAGTCTCACGGCTCTTGAGCACACCGTCCTGGTGAATACCGGACTCATGGGCAAAGGCGTTGGCGCCGACAATGGCCTTGTTGGGCTGCACGGCAAAGCCGGTGATGCCGGATACCAACCGTGAGCAGGTCATGATCTGGGTGGTATCGAGGCCGGTCTGGCAGGGGAACACATCCTGGCGGGTACTGACCGCCATGACCACCTCTTCCAGTGCCGCGTTGCCGGCCCGCTCACCGAGACCGTTGATGGTGCATTCCACCTGACGCGCACCGTTCATCACCGCCGACAGGGAGTTGGCCACCGCCAGACCAAGGTCGTTATGGCAGTGCACGGAGAACACTGCCTGATCGGAATTGGGTACCCGTTCGATCAACTGGCGGATCAATTCACCAAACTGGTGTGGCAGGTTGTAACCGACGGTATCGGGGATGTTCACGGTACGTGCCCCGGCCGCGATCACCGCCTCGATGACGCGGCAGAGAAAATCAAGTTCCGAGCGGCCGGCATCTTCCGGTGAAAACTCCACGTTGTCGGTGTACTGGCGGGCACGCTTCACCGCCCGCACCGCCTGCTCCACCACCTGGTCCGGTTCCATGCGCAGCTTCATCTTCATGTGAATGGGCGAGGTGGCAATGAAGGTGTGGATACGCGCCGAATTGGCCTCCTTCAGTGCCTCGCCGGCACGATCGATATCCTTGTCCAGTGCGCGGGCGAGGCCGCACACGGTACTGTCACGCACGGCGCGGGCCACTGCCTGTACCGCTTCAAAGTCGCCAGGGCTGGCAATGGGGAAACCGGCCTCGATCACGTCCACCTTCATGCGCTCCAGGGCCTTCGCGATGCGTACCTTCTCGTCCCGGGTCATGGACGCGCCGGGACTCTGCTCGCCGTCGCGCAAGGTGGTGTCGAAAATAATCAAATTGTCTTTGCTTGCCATGTCATGCTCCGCACAATCCCCGCGACCTCATCGAGGGGATGGATTCCGCAGCGGCAAGAATACCAAAGCCTTTCCAGGCCTGTCTGCCGGTGCTGATGATTCGTTAATGGTGGCTGCGTGAGGGTCCCCCGCCGGGGTATGTGATTATTTGCCGCGCAGCGGCAGCAGTCGCAGCACGAGCAGCAGCCCGCCGGACGGCAGGCTGGAGGGGGCACCAAATTGGTACTGATCTACTCGCTTCATGGGAAAACACTATAGTGCACCCCGCAGCCCGTGCCAACCCCCTGCTACGGGCGGACGCACGGGATCAGAATGCCCGGGACATGGTTACGCTGAACTGTCGCCGATCGTAATCGTAGATGCTGACGTTGGATCGGTTGTCCGTGAATTCCAGGGTGGCCCCCAGGCTCCATTGGTCCAACGGACCCGTCTTGATGCGATGTTCCATGCCCAGCAGCAGGCGGGTTTCCTGTTCATCGCGCGCCGGGGTGCTCAGTATGGTGGGAGGTGTGCCGCCCAGGTTGAACCGGGTACCCGCGTCGTATTGCACATCACGATAGTTGGCCCGCAGGTAGAGACTGCCCTGTGGCCAGGCGCGCACACTGGCCCCGGCGAACAACTCATAACCATCATAGGCATACTGGGCGGCATCGGCATCGAAAGAAAGGGCGCTGAGACCCGCCTGTGCCGCCACCTTGCGCTGCCGATAATACTGGCCCACGGAAACGCCGGTGCGCCAGAAATTCCCTTCGCGACCGGCATCGACGGCCTCGTCATAGCTACGTCTGGTATAGATGGCATCCCAGGTGATCTCGGTACGATCAAACTGCCAGGTCACCATCGGACGCAGGGAGGCAAACACTGCCAGCGCCTCATTACCCAGACTGATGTGATCGGCCGTCAGCTGCAGGCCGGCGCGCCAGTGACGGGGCACCACCAGTGAAGGACCTGTGCTGAGGGTGGCCACGGTCAGATTGAAATCACGTTCATCCTTGTAGTCCCGATGATAGAGAGATGCCTCGCTCTGCCACAGGAAGCTGGCGACCCGGTCGCCAACGTTGACGGTGGTGCCGGGCTTGTAGGTATGGGCCAGACCCACGGACAGCACCGCAGCCTGATCCCCGGTCTTGGTCGAGCCCGGTGTCAGCAGCAACGACTGGCCATCCACTTCCAGGATGTCCGAACCGGGGCCGGCATTCACATTGGAATCGTACATGTAGCCGAGTGAAACCCGCGGCCGCCAGGCATGCGGCACCGCGGCGGCTTCGGCATCCTTACGTACCTGGGCCAGGAAGGCCAGGATCGTTACCCGCACATTATCCGGTGTATTGGGATCGTCCAGAACCTCCTGTGCATAGCGTTCGGCCTCGGCATACTGAAAAGATCGATAATAGGCCAGCGCCAGTTCGAGGCGGGCACGGTGTAACTGGGGATCGGCACTCAGGATACTGTTGAAGATCTCGACAGCACGTCGATAGCGATCTTCGTCCAGGGCCTGCATACCCTCCTGGAACAGGGCCTCGAGTTCGGTATCGGAAACGGCCTCGGCGGCCTGGAGACCAATGCCGGACAGTAGTGTGGTCAGGCCCAGAACCGTGGCGAAAAGCCTCGTCCGCTTCACTGGGGTTCGGTTATTGGTCATGTTTTTTCTCCCCTGCCGCAGGATGCTATCGGTAGCCACGCAATGCTCGGTTGCACCACATAAGGCATTGACTTTATTATGACAAAATCTTGCGCCGCCGATTCTAATCGATTTCCTTTACCGATGCACTTGCCCTACATGCATAAACCCACCTCCTGTCCGCGCTGGATCGTATGGATACTGCTGTTGGCCTGGCAGCTGCCCGTGCAGGCCTTTGAGCAACCGCTGTTCGGCTATCAGGAATCCCGCCAGACCAATATGCGCATGTTCACCCAGTGGTTGAGCGTCCTGGAGCGCCACATCCTCCAGGATCTGCCCGAGGCGGATTGCAGCGAATCCCGCATGAACCGTTGCCACCTGCGCCAGTGGCTGGCGTTTCTCGACGGCATCCGCAGCCTGCCCCGTGACGAACAGCTGCAGCGGGTGAATCAGTATGCTAACCAGAAACGCTATGTGCTCGACATCGACAACTACGCTCTTGAAGACTACTGGGCCGTTGCCCGGGAATTTTTCTACAACGGTGGCGACTGCGAGGACTATGCCATCACCAAGCTGTTCTCCCTGTTGTGGCTCGGCTTCCCCAGGGAGGACATGCGCATCGTGGTGTTACAGGACACCAATCTGCGCGTACCCCACGCCATTCTCGCCGTCGAGCAGGCACATGAGATCTTCATCCTCGACAACCAGTTGCAAACAGTCGTCAGGCATCGCCAGATCGTGCACTATGTGCCGGTCTATTCCATCAATCAGGATGCCTGGTGGATTCATACACCGGCCTCCTGACCCGGCCCACCGCATGCAAGAGAAAGCACCCCTTGAGCATTGATCGCACTTCGTCCAAGCCCATCCTCTTCGGCCTGCTGATTCTGGCTGTACTGTTCCTGGCCGGCAGCGCGCTCATTTATGGCTATCTGGAGCGAGAACGGCAACGCGATCTGGAGCAATGGGAAATCCGCCTGACGCTGGTCGCGGACAGCCGGGTGGAAGCCATCCGGCGCCAGCTCAACACCGAACTGGCCGGGCTCACCGAACTGGCCAACAATGCCTCCCTGCAGCTCTACCTGAGCCAACTGGCATTGCCGACGGAAGAAACGGGTACAGAACCGGCCCAGTTAAGCTACCTGCGCAACCTCATCCTGGCCGCCGCCCAGCGCGAGGGATTGACGGATAACAGCAGCGGCATCAATGCCAACCTGCCGCAATCAGCACACAACGGCCTCGCCCTGGTGGATCACAACGGACGACGGGTGACCGCCACCCCGTTCATGCCGCCGCTCAGGGCGGTCCATCACGCCGCGCTGGAGCAGGCACTGGCCAGCGGCCGGGGCACCATCATCGACCTGCACCAGGACGAGGGGGGCGTAGCGGTCCTGGGGTTCGTGGTTCCGGTCCAGTCCATCCAGGGCGCGGAAAAGAATTCCGCCAGCGGGGCCCTGATCGCCGTGCGGCGCGCCGACCAGTATCTGTACCCGCTGTTGCGTTCTGCAGCGACCTTGACCGAGCAGGATGAAACCCTGCTGGTAGAACGGCGTGACGGCCAGGTGCAGTACCTGTCACCGCTCTCCGATGGCAGCCCACCCCTGCAACGCAGCCTGGATACACGCAACGCCAATTTTGCCGGCACCATCGCCACCGAGACCCCCGGCCGTTTTGCCCGGGCCAGCGATTATCGCGGCCGGGACGTGCTGATGATCAGCCGCCCGGTGCCGGACACGCCCTGGATCCTGATCCAGCAGACCGGCTACGAAAGTGCCCTGAAGGAAGCCCGCCAGCACCGCCGCTTCCTGCTCACCAGTTTTTCCCTGCTGCTGTTTTTCACCATTGCCGCACTGGTGGCGGCCTGGCGCCATGGCAGCAGCGTACGTGCCCAGCACACCGCCGCGGAGCTGCTGCGCAAGACCCGCAAGCTCGATGCCCGCACCCAGTTGCTGCACGGCATCACCGATCACATCGATGCCTTCACCGCACTGCTCAACCCGCAGCATGAACTGGTGTTTGCCAATACGCCGCTGGCACGGGCGGTGGGGATCTCGGTTACCGACATGCGCGGTAAACGGCTGGCCAGCGTGATCGGACCCGATGCCGCGCAGAAACTGATCACCCGGCTCGAAACCGGGCCACTGCAGGAAACCCACAGCGCAAGCCTGTCCCTGGAGATCGGTGGCCACAGCGGGATTTACCAGTGCGCCTTTATTCCCCTCGCGCCCCGCCAGCATGGCCAGGCTGCGCGTCTGCTGGTGCTGCACGACATCACCGAACTGCAACAGGCCCAGCAGCGTCATAGCGAGCTGATGCGCAAGCTGGTGGGAGCCCTGATGCACGTGGTCGACCTGCATGACCCCCATTCCGGCCACCACTCCGCGCGGGTCAGCGAGGTGGCCAATGCCCTCGGGGCTGCCATGGGCCTGGATGATAGCGATCGCCGGGTGCTGGACCTGGCCGCGAACCTGGCCAACCTGGGCAAGATCTTCGTACCCCGGGAAATTCTCACCAAGAGCAGCCCGCTCACCGATGCCGAACAGGACATCGTGCGCCGCCACGTGCAGTACAGCGTGGATATTCTCAAAGACCTGGAATTCGAGGGTCCGGTACTGAACACCATTGCCCAGAAACAGGAACTCATGGACGGCAGTGGTTACCCGCATGGCCTAAAGGGTGAGGAGTTGCTCCTGACAGCGCGCATTCTGGCCGTGGCCAACGCCTTCGTGGCGTTGATGAGCTCCCGCGCCTACCGCGGCGCCACCTCGGTGCAACAGGCACTGGATGCCTTACTACAGGAAGCGGACAGCAAGTATGACCGCCGGGTGGTGGCGGCCCTGTTCCATGTAGCGGAGAACCAGCAGGTGAACTGGTCGGAGTGGGATGCGGAAAACTGATAACCGTGACGACAGGTTACCCGTTGGCCGGCATGAATTCGGACATGGCGGAGAAAAGAACCCGTCCGAATGAATTCGGACCTACAGAGTCATTCCGGGCCGTCGCTGTCGCCTGATTGTTCCGTCGGCACCATGTCCTTGCGATGCCGCAGGCTGTAGACAATGCCCGACAGTGCATAGACAGCGAACCCGACGAACAGCACGGTAGGCGGATTGAGGTTCATGATCACGATCAGCAGCACGATCACCAGCAGGGCGACAAAGGGCACCCGTTTCTTGAAATCGAATTCCTTGAAACTGTAGTACCGCACATTACTGACCATCAGCAGCCCCATGACAATGGTCAGCCCCATGGCAATGAAGCGTACATCTTCACCTGCCCAGTCCCACTCCACACTGAGCCACACGAAACCCGCCAGCACGGCGGCGGCGGACGGACTTGGCAGTCCCTGAAAGAAACGCTTGTCGGCACTGGCCACCTTGGTATTGAAGCGCGCCAGTCGCAATGCAGCACCTGCGGTATAGATGAACGCCGCCAGCCAGCCCAACTTGCCCCAGGCGGTACCGAGATCACGCAGGTACTGCAGTGACCAGGCATACATCACCAGCGCCGGCGCCAGGCCAAAACCGACCATATCGGACAGGCTGTCATATTCGACACCGAAATCGGACTGGGTATTGGTAAGCCGCGCCACACGACCGTCGATACCGTCCATCACCATGGCCACGAAGATGGCGATGGCGGCGGCTTCATAACGTCCGCCCATGGCGGCGACGATGGCATAGAATCCGGCAAACAATCCGGCTGTGGTAAAGAGATTCGGCAGCAGGTAGACACCTTTGCTGCGTGGTTTACCTTCCGTACGTTCCTCTTCCATACTGCCCCCGCCTGTCAAACAGGCTATTTATGCACCAGGTATGCGACCACATTCTTGCCCGCCTGGACCTGATCGTTGATATTCACGATCACACGGGAGTTCTCGGGCAAATATAACTGGATACGGCCACCCAGGTGAAGATAGCCGCAGCGTTGCCCCTGCCCCACCCGCTCGCCAAAGCGCACTGCACAGGTCGGCGCATTGCCCAGCGGACCGCGGTGCATCACCACCACCAGGTCATCCCCCTCATCGGTCTTGATCCAGACGCCATGGGGGCTCTTGGGCGGCAGCTTGGCCATCAAGGCAGCCCCGGGTTCCAGCACCTTGCCCTCGACAGGACTGCGCGTGGTATAGACGCCGGTGCGAAACATGTCGATCTGTATGCGCAGGGATTGACGATCGAGATAGGGATCGTACAGATGTTCGATGGCGCTGATACGACCATCCACGGGGCTGACTACCGCCAGCGGACTGGAGGGAATCTCCCGTTCCGGATCCCGGAACATGAACAACACCAACAGACTCAGCAACCAGAACGGTATCGTCCACACAATACCGAAGTAATGCCAACAGGCTCCACCGACGGCCAGTACCACGATCATGGGTGGCCAGCCTTCGCGGGAAAACATGGGATAGCGGCTTGCAGCCATTTTATGTAATCGGGTTCGTTGAGTAGAAAAAAAGACGCCGCGGTGGTCCGCGGCGTCCGGGTATGCAGTGGATCAGTTTACGTTCTTGTCGATGATCTTCTTGATCCAGGGCATCATGCTGCGTAGCTTCTCGCCGGTCTGTTCGATGGGATGTTCGGCATTGAGGCGACGACGGGCGGTCATTTCCGGATAGCCGCTGGCCCCTTCCTGAATGAAACGCTTGGCGTATTCACCATTCTGAATATTCGTCAGCGCTTCTTTCATGGCGGCACGGCTGGCATCGTTGATGACCTTGGTGCCAGTCACGTACTCGCCATACTCCGCGTTGTTGGAGATGGAATAGTTCATGTTGGCGATGCCGCCTTCGTACATCAGGTCGACGATGAGCTTGAGTTCGTGCAGGCATTCGAAGTAGGCCATCTCCGGTGCATAACCGGCGTCCACCAGGGTTTCGAAACCGGCTTTCACCAGTTCCACGGCGCCACCACACAGCACGGCCTGCTCGCCGAACAGATCCGTTTCGGTTTCATCGCGGAAGGTGGTTTCGATGATGCCGGTACGGCCACCGCCGATGGCAGAGGCATAGGACAGGGCGATGTTCTTGGCCTTGCCGGAAGCATCCTGGTAGATGGCGATCAGGTCGGGGATACCACCGCCCTTGGTGAATTCATTGCGCACGGTATGGCCAGGCGCCTTGGGGGCAATCATGATCACGTCCAGGTCGGCACGTGGCGAGATCTGGCCGTAGTGGATACAGAAGCCGTGGGCGAAGGCCAGGGCTGCACCCTGCTTCAGGTTCGGCTCGATCTGGGTGTAATACAGTTCCTTCTGGTTTTCATCCGGGGCCAGCACCATGACCAGGTCGGCACCCTTCACAGCCTCATCGATGCCCTTCACATTCAGGCCGGCATTGGACGCCTTTTTCGCGGAGGAGGAACCCTCACGCAGTGCGACGGTGACATCCACTCCGGAATCCTTCAGGTTGTTGGCATGGGCATGGCCCTGCGAACCGTAACCGATAATGGTGACCTTCAGTCCCTGGATGATGGACAGGTCGGCGTCTTTGTCATAGTAGATATTCATGGCTGCTATTCGCCCCGCTTACTGTATGAAGTTAAAATCCGGTTATTCAAATCCCGGATACACAGGTACCCGGAATCCGCTTTCCGTTCGACTAGATATGCAGCGCCTTCTCGCCGCGCGCGATGCCGGACACACCTGAGCGCACCACTTCCAGGATCAGGGAGCGGTCAATGGCCTGCAGGAAGGCATCAAGCTTTTCACCGGTGCCGGTCAGTTCGACGACATAGGTGGTGTTGGTTACATCGATGACGCTGCCGCGGAAGATATCCACCAGCCGCTTCACCTCATCACGACCGCCATTTTCAGCGCGTACCTTCACCAGCATCAGCTCACGCTCGATGTGTGGCGCTTCCATCATGTCCAGCAGCTTGACCACGTCGATCAGCTTGTTGAGCTGCTTGGTGATCTGCTCGATGACCTGATCGGTACCGCTGGTCACCAGCGTCATGCGTGACAGCGACGGGTCTTCCGTCGGCGCCACGGTGAGTGACTCGATATTGTAGCCGCGGGCGGAAAACAGTCCGGCGACACGCGACAGCGCACCGGCTTCGTTTTCCATGAGGATGGAGATGATATGACGCATAGGAATCCTGTTAATTCGAAGTGGGCCTAGATCAGGATCATTTCATTCTGGCCGGCACCGGCAGGCACCATGGGATATACGTTTTCGGTCTGGTCGGTGAGGAAATCGAGGAATACCACGCGATCCCGGATCTTCATGGCCTCCTTCAGCGCCCCTTCCACGTCTTCCGGCCTGGTGACCTGAATACCCATGTGACCGTAGCTCTCCGCCAGCTTCACGAAGTCGGGCAGGGATTCCATGTAGGACATGGCATAACGCCCCTGGTAGAAGAACTCCTGCCACTGCCGCACCATACCCAGGTAACGGTTGTTCAGATTGATAATCTTGATGGGCAGCCCGTACTGACGGCAGGTGGACAGCTCCTGAATACACATCTGGATACTGCCCTCACCGGTGATGCAGCACACGGTCTCGTCGGGATGAGCGAACTGCACACCCATGGCCGCCGGGAAACCGAAGCCCATGGTGCCCAGGCCACCGGAATTGATCCAGCGCCGCGGCTTGTCGAACTGGTAGAACTGCGC
>CBDUHN010000018.1:0-58170 GCA_965367295.1 uncultured Gammaproteobacteria bacterium
GCGACCGAAACGGTCCACCAGTCGTCCGGTCGGCTGCCTGTCCTGCCTGTCCTGCGTGTTCGGCAGGATGTCGGTTGGTTCCATGGTGGTCTCCAGGGTTCGGGTATCCGGACCGGTGTGGTCTGCCCACCGGTAAGCGAGCAAGAAGCATTCCCTGTGGTGGCGGTCTCCACCCGCTTGGCCAAGTCCCTGTACGGTCACACATTCGCGGCTGACGGGAAGGGACGATGCAGCGGCGCCTGGGTGGGCAGTGGGTACTATTGACCCACTGGCGTCGCACGTCGTATGCCCGATGGGGCCCCGATCCAGGTCAGTCAGGTGTTGTGCATTCCTCCTGGGTCCATTGCGTTCGCTACGGGGTTTACACCAGCCCGCTGAAGGGCTGGACCGTCACCAGGTCGCCGGGCGCAACGGGTCCGGCGGCATGGGGCAATATCACGAAGCAGTTGCTGTTCGCCATGGAGGTGAGGACGCCGGAACCCTGTCGGTCCAGGCTGCGCACCCGCAGCTGCCCCTGCTCATCGGCCTGCAGCACCGCGCGCACATACTCGGTACGCCCGGGCAATTTGCGCAAGCGGCTGTCGCAGGGCACCTGGAAGCTGGTGGCCGGCGGTGGCCGGGTCTCGCCACCGAGACGCAGCAGGGCCGGTTGCACGAGCTGATAGAAGGTCACCATGGCCGCCACCGGATTGCCGGGCAGGCCGAAGAAGAGGGCATCCTGCAGGCGGCCGCAGGCAAACGGACGTCCCGGCTTCATGGCGATCTTCCAGAACTGCACCTGGCCGAGTTCCTCGAGCAGGGTGCGCACAAAGTCCGCCTCGCCCACGGAGACGCCGCCGGTGGTGAGTACCACGTCGGCCTCCTGCGCGGCGCTGGTGAAGGCCGCGCGCAGGGCCGCGGGGCTATCCTCGATCACGCCCAGGTCGAGGATATCGAGGCCAAGCCGCGTAAGCATCGAGAACAGGGTGTAGCGGTTGCTGTCGTATATCTGGCCTTCCGCGAGGGGCTGACCGATGGAACGGAGTTCGTCGCCGGTGGCCAGGATGGCGACCCGCAACGGCCGGTGTACCCGCACCTCGGCCAGGCCCAGCGAGGCCAGCACCCCGATGTGTGCGGATTGCAGGCGTACCCCGGCCTGCAGCACCGCGCTGCCCCGGGCCATGTCCTCGCCGGCCTGGCGTACGTTCTGGCCCGGCCGCTGGCCGGCGTTGATCTGCACCCGGTCGTCGCTGCGCGTGCATTCCTCCTGCATGACCACGGTATCGGTTCCCGCCGGCATGACCGCGCCGGTCATCACCTGCACACAACTGCCGGCGGCCACCGTTCCGGAGAAGGGCACGCCGGCCAGGGCGCGGCCAATCACCTGCAAGCGAGCCGCGCCGTCCTTATCCAGGTCGGCGCCGTGCAGGGCATAGCCATCCATGGCGGAATTGGTATGTGCGGGGACATCGAGGGTGGCGATGACATCCTCGGCGAGCACCGCGCCCAGGGCATCGCGCAGGGGCTGCAAGCGGGTGACGGGCGGGGTTGGCAGGGCCGCCAGGATCTGCGCACGCGCCTGCTCGACGGGCAGCGCAGCGTCGGTGGCCGGATTCCGGCAGCTGTCGGGACGGGGGGCGGCTTGTGCGCTCATGAGGATGACTCCCTGACGGCCGGGACCGGGTCCCGGGAGCTGTTCAATGCCTGTGCCATGCGCTCCAGGTCGTCTGGTGTGTTGACGTTGGCAAAGGCTTCTGGCTGATCGGAGAAGTCCGCGATCGCCATTCGATGCTGCCCATACCAGTGATCGATCTTGCGGCCGTCGGCGTCGAGGTAGGCCTCCAGGCTCGGCAGCAGGGCGCGGTCGAGCAGGGCGAACACCGGCTGCAGGCGGATGCCGTCGTGGGCCACGGCCAGCTCGGCATCGGCCTGTTCCCGCGCCTGCAGCAGGCGGGAAACCAGATCGATGGGCAGGGCCGGACAATCACAGGGCACACTGACCAGGTAGCGGGTATGCATCCTGGCTAGTGCACTGGCCATGCCGGCCAACGGGCCCTCAAAGCCGCTGCGCTGATCCGCAATGACCGGGTGGCCGGTGCGCGCATAGCGTTCCCGGTTACGGTTGGCGTTGATGAGTATGGCGCCGGCCTGGTCCTGCAGGGCAGCCAGCGCATAGTCGATCAGGGGGCGGTGGTTGAGGGTGATCAGCCCCTTGTCCTGTCCGCCCATGCGCCGGGCACGGCCGCCCGCCAGGATGACGGCGGTGACATCGGGGTACGGGGTCATGGCATGGCTCCGGGTACGGGTGTTGTTGGCGTCGGGTTTTCCCTGACCAGTTGCAGGGCCGGCTTGCCGCTACTGAGGCGGCCCTCCTGCAGGTGCAGGTTCAGGAAGCAGGGGTTCTCCGCGGCGGACAGTTCATGGCTGCTGACCATGATGGCGAGCTCCCCGTCCAGCATGCGACGCAGCAGCGCCCAGGTCTGGCGACGGAAGTCCTGGTCCAGGTTGGCGGTGGGTTCATCGAGCAACAGCACCCGGGGACGCAGCACCCAGGCGCGCGCCAGTGCCAGGCGTTGCTGTTCACCACCGGACAGGGTGCGGGCATTGCGCCGGGCCGCGTATTCCAGCTCCATGCGCGCCAGCGCGGCGGCGATGCGACGCCGGCGTTCCGCGCGCGCGACGCCGGTCACCCGCAGGCCGTAGCCGAGATTCTGCTCCACGCTGGCATCGAACATGAAGGGCTGCTGGTGCAGATAGACCACCTGGCTCTGCAGTCGCGGCCGCATCGACCGCCAGGGCAGCAAAAGACCATCGCAATCCACCTCGCAGCGATCCGGCGGTTCCAGACCGGCGAGGATCTTCAGCAGCGTGGTCTTGCCTGCGCCGTTGCGGCCGGTGAGGTGAAGGATGTGGCCGGGCAGCAGCGCCAGGTGGTCGATGCACAGCACCGGCCGCCCGTTGTAGCGCTTCTCGATACCGGTGAAGGAGAGTGGCGCGTCCTTCATGCCGGCTGCGCCTCGCGCCGCCGCAACAGGTTGAGCAACAGGTTCAGACCGAAGGCCAGGCTGATCAGTACCAGCCCCAGGGCAATCCCCTCGGCAAAGGCGCCCTTGCTGGTTTCCAGGCCGATTGCCGTGGGGATGTTGCGGGTGTGGCCCGCGATGTTGCCGCCCACCATCATGGAGGTGCCGATTTCGGCAATGATCCGCCCGAAGCTGGCGATGACCGCCACTAGCAGCCCGAAGCGCACTTCGTGCAGCAGGGTGAGCATTGCCCGCGCACGGTTGGCGCCGAGGGTGCGCGCGGTCTCCCAGGCGCGCCGGTCGGCGGCGCGGATGGCAGCGTGGGCCATGGCCACCAGGATCGGAAAGCACAACACCATCTGGCCGATGATCATGGCCGTCTGGGTAAAGAGCAGCCGCAGATCACCCAGCGGGCCACTGCGTGACAGCAACAGATAGAGCAGCAGCCCGACCACCACCGCGGGGAATGCCATCAGGGTTTCGAACAGGGATACCAGCAGGCGGCGACCGGGGAACCGGACGTAGGCCAGCAGGAAGGCCAACGGTAACGCCACCGGGGTGGCGTAGAAAATGGCCGCCAGGGAAACCCGAAAGGAGATGCCAATGGTGGTCCAGAGTTCAGTATCACCCAACAGCAGCAGCCGGAAGGCGTCCTGGGTCGAATGCAGCAGGCCGTCCATGGGATTGTGGCCTCAGCGGCGGCTCGCGTGGGTGATGGCCATGGGCGTGAACAGGGTCTGATCCTCGATCCGGTATTCGGCGATCATGCGTTGCCCTTCGATCGAGGTGAGCCAGCCGATGAAGGCCATGGCGCCGGTGTAATTGATATCGGGGTAGCGCTGGGGATCGACGGCGATCACGCCGTAGGGGTTGTAGAGCATGGGATCTTTTTCGAACAGGACCTTGAGCGGTAGCCGTTTCTGATAGGCGATCCAGGTACCGCGATCGGTAAGGGTGTAGGCATCGAGTTCACCGGCTATCTGCAGCACCTTGCCCATGCCCTGGCCGGCCTCGCGATACCAGAGGCCCGCCGGCGCAACGTCGGTGGCCTGCCACAGCTTGCGTTCTTTCTTGTGGGTACCGGAGTCATCGCCGCGGGATACGAAGATCGCCTGGTGGTCGGCGATGGCATCGAAGGCCCCGGCGGCGGTCTTGCTCTGTGCCACATAGGCGGGGTCGGCGGCCGGCCCGACCAGGACGAAGTCGTTGTACATCACCTGGCGCCGGTTCACGCCGCAGCCTTCATCGAGAAACTTCTGTTCCGCCGCAGGGGCATGCACCAGCACCACATCGACATCGCCGTTGCAGCCCAGTTTCAGCGCCTGGCCGGTGCCCACCGCGAGCACCTGCACCTCCATGCCGCTGCGTGCTTCGAACTGCGGCAGCAGCACCTTGAGCAGGCCGGAGTTCTCGGTGCTGGTGGTGGTGGCCAGGCGCAGCACCGGGGTATCGGCCTGGACCGTTGTGATGCCGAGGCAGGCCAGGATCAGGATCAGAAAATGAAGTGCGGGTTTCATCGGGGTGGCCTCCATGGATGTTGACCTGGGCGGGCGGGTTGCATTCCGGTGCTGGTCATGGATTGCAAATTGGGTGCCATGGCACGGGAATTTAGTGGTGGGTACTGGCTTTCTGATGCCGCAAAAGCGCTAGTGCCTTGACTGCCCACGGAGCTTGACTAAGGTTTTTGGCAGTCCCTGGACAAATAGGTCGTAAAGGATCTTAGATTGACCCGGGTCATCCGGATGGGAAGTGGTGCATTCTGACGCAGTCGGTAAAACCACTAGTCCGCTATGACGCAGCTGACGGACATCACCTACCCCGCAGTAACCCGTATCGATGCAGGATGTCCGCAATGGTGGCGAATGCAGGACGCATACATGAGGTTTCCCCCCGGGGCGCACACAACGGCCTGGACCGGCAGCGCAAGCCGGTTGCGGTGCTGCTGGTGGATACGGATATCACCCGCAGTGAGCAGCTGCAACGGAGCCTGCAGACGGTCTGCGCCCTGGTGGATGCCGCGCAGACGCCGCAGCAGGCCGAAGCCCTGTGCCAGCGTTGTCATTTCGATCTGTTCGTCGTGGCCCTGACCCAGCCATGGGCGTCCATGCTCGAATGGTTGCAGGGCCTGCGTGACCGCGGTGAACGGGCCGACATCATATTGACCACCGAATACGCCGACGTGGAGATCGCCATCAGCGCCCTGCGTTCCGGCGCCGCGGACCTGCTGGTCAAGCCGTTCCGGGATGAACAGCTGCTGGCGGCCATTCAGCGCTGCCTGCGCCGGCGCCGGCAGTTGCGCGAGACGTTCCTGGAGCGCAGCCGCAGACCGGCGACGGCGGCGGCCCAGGGCCTGATCGGCGACAGCCCCGCCATGCGCGAGGTGCTGGATATCATAGAGCGCGTCGCCCCCACGGCCTCGACCCTGTTGTTGCAGGGCAAGACCGGCACGGGCAAGGAACTCATTGCGCGTGCCATCCATCAACGCAGTCAGCGCAAGGGACGGTTCGTGGCGATCAACTGCGGGGCCATTCCCTCCGAATTGCTGGACAGTGAACTGTTCGGCCATATCCGGGGTGCCTTCACCGGTGCCAACAGCTCCCGTGACGGCCTGTTCGTGTGCGCCGAAAACGGCACCATCTTTCTCGATGAAATCGGTGAACTGCCCTGGCCGATGCAGGCCAATCTGTTGCGGGTACTGGAGGAGCGGCGGGTGCGTCCGGTGGGCGGCAACCAGGAGCAGCCGATCAACTGCCGGGTCATCGCCGCCAGCAATGTGCCGCTGGAAGAAAAGGTGCTCGACGGTTCCTTTCGCGAGGACCTGCATTTCCGCTTGAACGTGTTGCCCATCCGGGTGCCGCCGTTGTGCAACCGGCGCGAGGACATCCCCCTGCTGATTGCGCACTTCATGCACCTGTTCGGCCCCGAACTGGGCACTCAGCCGGTGTCGGTTTCGCAGCAGGAGATGCAGCGCCTGCAGGCCTATCACTGGCCCGGCAATGTGCGCGAGCTGCGCAACCTGGTGGAGCGGGCCCTGCTGCTGGGTCAGTCGCTTCTGGAATGCTGCGAATGGAAGCAGGGCGATGGCGCCGCGTCCCCTGGCGAGCCCGTGCGGCCGCTGTTCCCGGAGACATGGAGTCTTTCTGAAGTCAGCAAACATCATGTACTCAGTGTCCTGGAACGGGTCGGCGGCAACAAATCGGAGGCCGCCCGGCGCCTGCATATTTCCCGCAAGACCCTGGAGCGCAAGATCCAGGTGTGGAATCGCGAGTAACCTAAGGAGACCAGGTGATGGACGAGGATGTTTTCGATCAGCAGGTGCGCAGGTTTCTGAAGAAGGTCGGTATCAACTCGCAACGGGAGATCGAGCGCGCGGTACAGGCGGCGCTGGAGTCGGGCCGCTGGTCCGATACGCAACCGCTCGACGCACAGATGCACCTGTCCATTCCCGCGCTCGACCTGGATCTGGTCATCCATGAACAGATTGCGTTGCGCTGACCCCGACCCGCAACGCCACCCTGTCTACTGCTGTCCTCCCGCTGCGACATTCTGACGCAGGTCGCAGGGGAACCTTTTCCCTAAGTCGGGGATTCCCTTGATCTTTGATTTTGGTATGGCTCTTGCGCAGGGACCTGTGCGCGATTTGCGAAAGGAGGTCCCGTGCAACCCGATATCCGCTTTGCCCTCTGCGCGGTAATGGAATGCACCCGGCGGCAACAGGATCGCTGGCAGACGCCGGTGTGGCAGTTGGTGGGTTTTGTCGCCGGTCAGGCCGTGGCGGGCGATACCCCGCAGCGGCTGCCGGTGCGCAGCACGGCGGAGCGGAACCAATGGTTGTGGACCGGACTGCGGGTGGCCCTCTACCGCGATCGCGCCGAGAGCTACTGGTACAACCTGGTGGGACGTCAGCCCTCCCTGTTTCTCATCTGTCGTGAAGACGATGCCGGTGAACTGACGCCCTTCACCGTCACCGCCGACTATGACGAGGCCGGGGCGCACATGGAGGCCGACGACCAGGTGTTTTCGGCGCCGCTGCCGCCGGAGTTGCAGGTCCAGCTGGAGGACTTCGTGATGCAGCACTACCAACCTCAGCCACCCCGTAAACGTAAACGCACCAACTGGACGGAGACCGAGGACGATGGCTGGAAACCATCCCCGCGACTCGCGCGGCACTGAAACCGGTGCCGGCGATTTTTTCACCCGCTGGCGCGAGCGCAAGCGTGCCCGTGCGACGGAGCCGCCCACCGTGCCAGCCGCACGGGTAGTCGACGCGCCGGTGGACCCGGTGGCGACCGTACTGACCGACCAGGATATGCCGCCGTTGGAGACCCTGAGGGAAGACAGCGATTACCGCGGATTTCTGTCCCCCGGTGTGAGTGATCGCTTGCATCGCCTGGCGCTGCGCAAGCTGTTTGGTGGTACCCGATTCCAGGTGCGTGATGGTCTGGATGATTACGACAACGATTATCACCTGCTGCAGCCGCTGCGCACGGTGCTGGCCGAGACGGTACAGGATGCCCTGTCCCGATCGTTGCCGGACGCATCGCAGCCTTCGGTCCCGACATCAGCAACACCCCCGGACCCGGCCGCGGACCCGATTGCCGATCCGGCGCCGGCACCAGCGGTGCGTCCGGCGCCATCCGATAACGGGCAGGGGACGGAATCATGAGCGCCAACCACGTGGCACCGGTAGCCCTGCCGACCCGGACGCCCAACGGTCGCGCCCGGGCCGTGGCTTTGCAGGCCCATCGGCCGGAGGACAGTGGGGTCGGCACGGTCAGTTTCCGTTCGCGGGGCCACCTGCTCATCATCGGCCATCCTGCCGAGGCGGCCTCCTGTGCCCGGGCGTTGCTGCCGGCACTGCATTGTATCCTGCTGGTCCCGCCGGGCAGCCGCCGTGCGGTGGAGATTCCGCCGGACGCGCTCCTGGTGGAGGGGCGGGTGAGTCATCTGGCAGGGCACCTCGGCGGATTCGAGGTGCGCATTGACACCGCGGGCGGGACCCTCAATCCCGGCGGATGGTTCGCGCCGGGCGGTGGTGCGGTCGATCTGATCCTGGATCTTGGGGAATCCCCGGTCCTGGACCGGGAGATGCCACCGCTCGGCTATTATGCGCCCCGTGGGCCGCAAGCTCTGGAGCAGGCCCTGCACGAATTGCGCGAACTGGTGGGGGAGTTCGAGAAGCCCCGGTATTTCGCCTACGATGCCGCCCTCTGTGCCCATGGTCGCAGCGGTCTGGCCGGCTGCCGGCGCTGCCTCGATGCCTGCCCGACGCTGGCCATCCGTTCCCTCGGCGAGACCATCGAGGTCGATCCCTATCTGTGCCAGGGCGGGGGAGGCTGTGCCACCGCCTGTCCCAGCGGTGCCATCCGTTACGCCTATCCCGCGGTCAGCACGCTGCTGACCTCGATCCGCGAAGCCCTGGGCCGCTATCGCAGCGCCGGTGGGGAGGACCCGCAGGTGTTGTTCTTCGCCAGTACCAACGGGGAAGACGTGCTGGAACAGCGGCTGTCACGGCTGCCCGAATCGGTCCTGCCTTTCCAGGTGGAGGAACTCGGTTCCGTCGGCCTGGATACCTGGCTGGCAACACTGGCTTATGGTGCCCGTCGGGTTGTGTTGTTTACCACCCAGGCCATTCCCCGCGCCGTGCTGCGGGAGATTTCCCTGCAGATCAGTTATGCGCGTGCCATCCTCGGCGGGATGGGCTACCGGCCCGATTGCCTGAAACTGGTATTGAGCGGTGAGCGGGACGGGACCCTGGTCGAGACGCTCGGTGACGACCTGCCAGTACCGGCGATCCTGCCGGGCGGCTTCATGCCCTTCGACGAGAAGCGCACCACCCTCGGACTTGCCATCGACTACCTGTATGCCCAGGCACCGGCCCCCCGGCCGCTGGCCGACCTGCCCGATGACGCCCCCTTCGGTGCCATCGAAATCGATCCCCGCTCGTGCACCCTGTGCATGGCCTGTGTGGCCGTCTGTCCCGCCCGGGCCCTGTATGCAGGAAATGACCGGCCGGCACTGCAGTTCATCGAATTCAACTGTGTGCAATGTGGCCTGTGTCACACCGCCTGTCCCGAGGATGCCGTGCGCCTGCTGCCGCGCATGATGTATGAGCAGGCGCAGAGTCATGCGCTACGCACCCTGCACGAGGAAGCGCCCTTCAATTGCATTCGTTGCGGCCGGCCCTTTGCCACCGCGGCCGTGATCCAGCGCATGACGGAACGCCTTGCGGAACACTGGATGTTTCGCGATGAACAGGCGCGACGCAGGATCGGTATGTGCCAGGACTGCAGGGTGCTGGATGTCTTCGAGCAACAGGAGAATGCGGATGGTTTCGATCAATCGGCGGCCGATGCCTGAGTACAGCGCGAAATGGTGTCGCATCGGCCCGCAGTGGGACATTTTGTCTGACACCGGCATCCGGGGGAGAGGCAGGTGGTTGCGTGGAGTGGGAAGACCGTTCCCTCCTTTCGACTCTGTTGCTGAGCGATTGGGCATGCGAGTTGCAAATCACCGGGGCAGGCGGTCCGGTACGGAGAGGGGTTCCGATCCATGTATAGCCCGATGACCCAGCCAGCGGATACCACCGCGATGACTATGCCGCAAGAGGATCATGACGGCCTGCGGGCCGGGATGTATGGCTTGCTGGGGCGTTTGCTCGCCGAGCCGCCATCCGCGCACTTACTGGGCCTGCTCGAGGGTATCGAGGAGGCCGGTCCGGTGGCGGACGAACTGGCGTTGGCCTGGCGACTGCTGAAGACGGCGGCGCGGGACAGCCATGCGGAGGCGCTGGACGAGGAGTATCACCGGCTGTTCATCGGCATTGGTCGCGGCGAGCTGGTGCCCTATGCGTCCTGGTACCTGACCGGCTTTCTCATGGACCGGCCACTCGCTTATCTGCGGCGTGATCTGTCGCGGTTCGGTATCGAACGCCAGCCGGGTTGCTGCGATCCAGAGGATCATGCGGCCAGCCTGTGTGAAAGCATGCGTGTGATTATTGGTGCCGACGATATCGACAGTGCGGATCAGCGCCGGTTTTTTCAGCAGCACATCGCGTCCTGGATGCCGGTGTTCTTCCAGGACCTGCAGCAGGCGCAGGCGGCCTGTCTGTACGCTGCGGTGGGAGGGCTGGGCGAGGCATTTCTGCACTTTGAAGGCCGCTATTTCGAACTTGAGGAATGAACCGGTTGTGGGCTTGACGGAAAAGAGCTCCGGAGGAGAAGGACATGAAGCAGGCGAATGTACAGGCCCCGGCACGGCGCCGGTTTCTGAAGCAGGTGATGGCCGTTGGGGGTGGTAGCGCCCTGGTACTGTTCAGCGTGGCCCGGGACGATGCCCCTGCCATCCACTCCGGCGACGGGGGCGAGGTCGCCCCTGCCGGACAGGGGTACCGGTTGACCGACCACATCCGTGCCTATTACGAGAGCACCCGCTCATGAAGCGGCCAGTGGTGGACATGGCAAGACAGGAGATCAGGCAATGAAACTCAGGCGCAAGCAGGATCGTACCGACGTGGCGGCCCGGCCGGGCAGTGGCTTCGATCTGGTGGGACAGACCCTGTGTCGACGGACCTTCCTGCGTCGCTCGGGACTGGCGCTGGGCGGGACGGCCCTGGCCAGTGCGCTGCCGCTGACCCTGGTACGCAAGGTGCGCGCCGCAGAGACAAGTCATACCCCGCAAGCGGGCCTGGAAACGGAGATCCGTCATAGCGTGTGCACCCATTGCTCGGTGGGCTGCGGAGTGATCGCCGAACTCCAGAACGGCGTCTGGGTGGGCCAGGAGCCGGACTTCTTATCCCCCATCAACCTCGGCGCCCATTGCGCCAAGGGTGCCTCGGTGCGCGAACACGGCATGGGCGACAAGCGCGTGAAATATCCCATGCAACTGGTGGACGGCAAATGGAAGCGTATCGGCTGGGACGAGGCCATCGAGTCCATCGGCAACAAGCTGCTGGAGATCCGCGAAAAGTCGGGACCGGACTCGCTGTTCTTCTGCGGTTCGTCCAAGGCCAGCAACGAGGGCTCCTACCTGCAGCGCAAGTTCGCCGCCTTCTGGGGCAGCAACAACGTGGATCACCAGGCGCGCATCTGTCATTCCACCACTGTCGCCGGCGTCGCCAACACCTGGGGCTATGGCGCCATGACCAACTCCTACAACGATATGCACAACTGCAAGGCTATGCTGGTGTGCGGTTCCAACGCCGCCGAGGCGCACCCGGTCGCCATGCAGCATGTCCTGCGCGGCAAGGAGAACGGCGCCAAGATCATCGTCGTCGACCCGCGCTTCACCCGCACCGCGGCCCATGCCCACCAGTACATCCGGCTGCGGCCCGGCACCGACACGGCCTTCATCTGGGGTCTGCTCTGGCATATCTTCGAGCACGGCTGGGAGGACAAGGAATACATCCGCACCCGCGTCTACGGCATGGACGAGATCCGTGAGGAAGTCCGCAAGTGGGACCCGAAGACCACCGAGGAGGTCACCGGCGTTCCGGAGGCGGAGATGTTCCAGTGCGCGAAGACCATGGCCGAGAACCGCCCCGGGACCATCGTCTGGTGCATGGGCCATACCCAGCATCACACCGGCAACAACAACACCCGCGCCGACTGCATCCTGCAACTGGCGTTGGGCAATATCGGCGTGGCCGGCGGTGGCGCCAATATCTTCCGGGGCCATGACAATGTGCAGGGTGCCACTGATGTGGGTCCCAACTCCCACACCCTGCCGGGGTACTACGGACTCTCGGAGGCCGCCTGGCAGCACTGGGCACGGGTCTGGGACGTGGACTATGAATGGCTGAAGAACCGCTTCGACCTGGACCGGCAGTACGACGATGGCAGCGGCAAGCTGGCCTACACCATGAACATCGAGGGCATGCCTGTGTCGCGCTGGATCGACGGCATCCTTGAGGCCCCGGAGAACCTGGCCCAGCGCGACAACTATCACGCCATTTTTTTCCAGGGCCACGCGGTCAACAGCCAGACCCGCGGCGTGGAGATGAAGCAGGCACTGGAAAGTGAGCGCCTGGAACTGGTGGTGATCTCGGATCCCTATCCGACTCACCTGGCGGTAATGAGCGAACGCAAGAACGGTGTGTACCTGCTGCCCACCTGCACCCAGTTCGAGACCTATGGTTCGGTTACCGCCTCCAACCGTTCGATCCAGTGGCGCGAAAAGATCATCGAACCACTGTTCGAGTCCAAGACCGATCATGAAATCCTCTACCTGTTGGCGAAGAAGCTGGGTTTTGCCGACGAGATGTTCAAGCACATCCAGGTGAACGGCAACGAACCGTTGATCGAGGATGTGTTGCGCGAGATCAACCGCGGCACCTGGACCATCGGTTACACGGGCCAGAGTCCCGAACGCCTCAAGGCGCACATGCAGCACCGCGCCACCTTCAATACCACCACCCTGCAGGCACAGGGCGGACCGCTCGATGGCGAATACTATGGCCTGCCCTGGCCCTGCTGGGGCAATGCGGAAATGAAACATCCCGGCACGCCCATTCTCTATGATCCCAGCAAGCCGGTGGCCGAGGGCGGGCTGGTGTTCCGGGCCCGGTTCGGCGTCGAGCGCAACGGCGTCAGCCTGCTGGCCGAGGATTCCTACAGCGTGGGATCCGAGATCAAGGACGGCTACCCGGAGTTCAGTGCGGACATGCTCCAGCAACTCGGCTGGTGGGATGATCTGACTGCCCAGGAGAAGAGTGCGGCGGAAGGCCGCAACTGGAAGACCGATCTTTCCGGCGGCATACAGCGGGTCGCCATTGCCCATGGCTGTGCCCCCTTCGGCAACGCCAAGGCCCGTTGTGTGGTCTGGCAGTTCCCCGACCCGGTGCCGGTGCATCGCGAACCCCTCTATACGTCGCGCTACGACCTGGTGGCAAAGTATCCGACCTACGAGGACCGCAAATCCTTCTGGCGTCTGCCAACCCTCTATGCCTCCGTGCAGGCCAAGGATTATTCAATTGACTTTCCGCTGGTATTCATCAGCGGCCGGCTCACCGAGTACGAGGGCGGCGGCGAGGAAACCCGCTCCAACAAGTGGCTGGCTGAATTGCAGCAGCAGATGTTCGTGGAGATCAACCCGGCCGATGCCAACGATCGCGGCATTCGCGACGGCGACTGGGTATGGCTTGAGGGACCGGGGCGGGATAGTCCCTACCCGGGGCCCACGCGCGGTGGCCGCATCAAGGTGCATGCCATGGTCACCGAGCGGGTGGGGCGGGGCGTGATCTGGACGCCGTTCCATTTCGGTGGCTGGTTCGAGGGTAAAGACCTCGATCCGCGCTATCCCGAGGGCACGGCGCCCATCGTGCGCGGCGAGGCCTGCAACACAGCCACCACCTATGGCTATGACTCGGTAACCCAGATGCAGGAGACCAAGGCCACCTTGTGTCAGATTCAACTGGCCTGACAGGAGCGATAACGATGGCACGCATGAAATTTCTCTGTGACGCGGAACGCTGCATCGAATGCAATGCCTGTGTGGTGGCATGCAAGAACGAGAATGATGTGCCCTGGGGTGTGAACCGGCGCCGGGTCATCACCCTGCGCGACGGGGAGCCGGGTGAAAAATCCATTTCCGTGGCCTGCATGCACTGCACCGATGCGCCCTGTGCGGCGGTCTGCCCGGTGGACTGCTTCTATACCACCGACGATGGCATCGTGCTCTGGTCGAAGGACCTGTGCATCGGCTGTGGTTATTGTTTTTACGCCTGCCCCTTCGGTGCCCCGCAGTTCCCGCAGCAGGAGGCCTTCAGCGTGCGCGGCAAGATGGACAAGTGCACCTTCTGTGCCGGCGGTCCGCTGGATGACAATTCGGATGAGGAATATGCGAAGTATGGCCGCAACCGCATCGCCGAAGGCAAACTGCCCCTGTGCGCCGAGATGTGTGCCACCAAGTCCCTGTTGGGCGGGGACGGCGATGTGATTGCCGATATCTTTCGCAAGCGCATCCTCAAGCGTGGCGGCAATGCCCAGACCTGGGGCTGGGAGACCGCCTATCCCGCCAGTAAAAAATCAGCGGGAGATACCTGAATGTACCGGGAGGCAGACGGCATGAATCCGCGATCAGGGCTATGGCCGGGACTATGGATCGTGGTGTTGTCGCTGGCGGGCTGTTACGAGGAACCGAAGGCCACCTTCTTCGAGCCCGGGGAATACCAGGGGCGCACAGACCCCCTGCTCGAACGACAGGCGGATCCGGCGCAACAGCAGCAACTGCTGGAGCGCCTGCGCCTGGTACAGATGGATCGCTAGGTAATCGCGAGTGGACAAAAGGACCGTCATGATGAGCGCACGAGGGATCATGGATCGCCACGGCCGGGTCATGGGCGGGATGGGTCTGCTCCTGTGGCTGCTGGCAGGGTGCGGACAGGATACGGTCGGGGACCCCTGGATGGGCCAGGATCCGCAATGGAAACGGTCGCATTTCGCGACCGAATCTCCGGACGCGCAATTGAAAGCGCGCGCCGCCTACAACCAGATCGATCGTTGAGATGGCCGCACGGGAGGATGTCACGGTGAACAGGATACAAACCAAAAGCGGTCACCGGCGCCACGCCCGCATCGTGTTGTGGAGTCTGCTGATCATACTGGCCGGTGTACTGGTGCTGCCATTGAGCGGCTATGTCGCGGTGGCCTTCGACGAGGCCCGGGCCGCGACGGCAGAAACGGACCAGTCTGTCAGCAGGATCAATCCCCGCTCCAACTACTGGCGCAGCGTGCGGGAAGGGACCGAGGGCTACAGTGCAGCCAGCGGACCCTATACCACGCAGGATCTGATCCAGAGCCAGGGAGAGACCTGGCGCCAGTTGCGCAATGGCTATGTCACCCTGGGGGTGGCGATTGCGGTGGGTGGGGTGTTGCTGCTGATCCTGCTGTTTCACCTCATCAATGGTCCGAAACGTCTGGAGCATGCCCCGTCAGGACGCACGCTGCCCCGCTGGTCCGGCGGCGAGCGCCTGCTGCACTGGTATACCGCCACCCTGTTCATCGTGCTGGCGATCACGGGTTTCAGTCTGCTGTATGGTCGCAGCGTGCTGGTGCCGGTATTGGGCCTGGAGGGGTTCTCGATCTATGCCAACCTGGCCAAGCCGGTCCATGATTTTTCCGGTCCACTGTTCCTGGTGGGGGTGGTGATCGAGGTGATCACCTGGCTGCGCTACAACACCTTCAAGTCCTATGACCTGATCTGGCTGAAGCGTATGGGTGGCATGTTCAAGAAGGGGGATCACCCGCCAGCGGGACGGACCAACGCCGGTGAGAAGCTCTGGTTCTGGTTCATTGCCACCGTTGGCCTGCTGGGCGTCGGTATCAGCGGACTGGTGCTGGATTTTCCCAACTTCGGTCAGAGTCGCGAAACCATGCAACTGGCCAATGTCATTCATGCCTCCCTGGCCGGGCTGTGGCTGGTGATCGCCTTCGGGCATATCTACCTCGGCACCCTCGGGCTGCCGGGCACTCTGCGGGGTATGGTGTCGGGACGGGTCAGCGAGGAATGGATGAAGGAGCACCATAATCTCTGGTACGCACATCTGAAGCAGGGCCACACCGAGGCTTCGCCGGAGCAGGTGCCACCACCGGCACGTCCCCATCCCGAGGCCTCGCCCTGAACCTTGTGCCAACCGCCAGGACGTTTCTGCTGAATTGCTGGAGGGGGATTCCGGTGCGCCCGGGCAGGTGACCTGCAACGGGTGGGCGGATGACGGATCAAGCAGTGTTTTCCTATGGCATGAATAAGGAGAGTTCCATGCGTCTAGATAAACGATCGATCGGTGCGGCCCTGTGCTTCATGGCGGGCGGATGGCCAGGCATGTTGCCCGCCGCGGATCTGCAGGTGGAGATGAAGGCCATCACGGCAGAGGGGGTGGGACCGTCCATCGGTACCATCGAATTTCGTGACAGCGGTGAGTTCGGACTGTTGATCATCCCCAAACTGCACGGCCTCAGTGGGGGCATCCACGGCTTTCATGTGCATGAACATCCATCCTGTACCCATGACATGAAAGACGGTAAGCCGGTTGCCGGTCTGTCCGCCGGGGGGCACTATGATCCCGGCAACACCGGCCGCCACCGGGGGCCGGTCGACGATGGCCATCTGGGGGATCTGCCGGTGCTGGTGGTGGATGCCGAAGGCAATGCGCGGATGGCGATGTTCGCCCCCAGGCTCCAGGTTCCGGATCTGGTCGGGCGAGCCGTGATGGTGCACGAAGGAGGGGACAATTATGCCGACGATCCCAAACCGCTCGGTGGCGGTGGTGCCCGGGTGGCCTGCGGGATCATAGAGATGGAGTCGATGAACTGAAGTTGGTGGTATATAACCAGCGGAAGACAGGATCCGGCCATCGGGAGGATGGCCGGATCGACACCAGGCTTCAGGAACCCTGGTTCAGCTAGCCCTGTTCATGGATCTCTATTTATGCTCCCGTGCTTCATCCCCGATGGCATCTCCCGCATTTTCGATATCCTGACCTGTACCCTCGATGGTGTTGCAGCCGGTCAGGCCACCGGCAGTGACGGTGCCCTGCACGGTACCGTCATTTTTCAGGATTGCCCCGCCGCCGATGAAGCCGACTCCCGTTATCAGGCTCTGCATGATCCGTGAGGTCAGTTCCGCATCCGGTTTGTCGTTCCAACGCAATCGTAAGGGTAGCCATGCGCTAGACCCTGTTGCACCATCGTGTGGAACATGCGCGTTGTTGACTGGTCTTTATCTTGTATCGGGTATAGAGGGTTAAGTGATAAGGTGTCGGTGTTATAGTCCTGTGACCGGCTGCTGCCCTGCATCGAAAAATCCCAATGCTTTTGGCTTTGCTTAATCATGTTTTACCTACTACAAGATCCCAGCCGCCAGATACCGGTTGATGGGTATGCCGTTTCGCGGTAATCACCATCGACCACACTGATATCGCCGCCGGCCTTTCGTATGGCGCCGATATTTTCGACAGCGCAACCACTCAGGGAGACCGGCATGGAATTGGTTCAGGAATATTTTTCTTCTGTAGCCTGGGCTGACATCATCTTTGCAAGCCTGCGTATCCTGCTCATCCTGGTGCTCAGCTGGTTGGTCAGCCTGGCTGCACGCACCGCGCTGAGCCGCTTCGAACAACGACTGATTGCCGAAGGCCGCCAGCAGGGAGACATCACCTCGGAGGCATCCAAACGCGCGGATACCCTGGTACGCCTGCTGCGCCAGGGTGTGACATTGCTGATCTGGATCGTGGCATTGCTGGTCATTCTGAATGAAATGGGAGTTTCCGTTGGCCCGATCCTGGCCAGTGCCGGGGTGGCCGGTCTGGCCATCGGCTTCGGCGCCCAGAACCTGGTACGGGATGTGATCAGCGGCTTTTTCCTGATCCTCGAAAACCAGGTGCGGGTCGGCGACGTGGCCGTGGTCAACGGCACCGGCGGACTGGTGGAGGCGATCAATTTTCGCACCCTCGTGCTGCGTGACCTGTCCGGCACGGTGCATGTATTTCCCAACGGCAGCATCACCACCCTGTCGAACCTGACCAAGGAGTGGTCCGCCTACGTGTTTGATATCGGCGTGGCCTACAAGGAAAACACTGATCAGGTGGTCGGGGTCATGCGTGGTGTGGCCGATGAACTCAAACAGGATGCCAAATTCGGTCGCCTGATCCTGGACGATATCGAGATCTTCGGCGTCGATAAACTGGCGGATTCGGCGGTGGTCATCAAGGGACGCATCAAGACCCAGCCCATCAAGCAGTGGGAGGTGGGCCGGGAATTTCTGCGTCGTATCAAGCTGGCCTTCGACGAGGCCGGGATCGAAATCCCGTTCCCGCATCGGTCACTGTATTTCGGATCGGAAAGCGCGCCATTCCTCACGCGCCTGTTCGAGTCCGGGGAGAAGGATTCCCCCGCAGCCGCCGGCGATAGCAGGGAAACCGGTACCCGGCAGGAACGCTGAACGGAAGGGTATTCCGCACATCCACGCGCGGTCACCCAATGAGGGGGGATGCCGGATCCCTCTCTCCGTCATTGCTTCTCATACATTGTGATGCATGCGGGTCACTGACCCAGATTCTGCGCCACGAAATCCCAGTTGACCAACTTCCAGAAGGCTTCGATATATTTCGGGCGGGCATTGCGATAGTCGATGTAATAGGCATGTTCCCAGACATCGCAGGTCAGCAAGGGCTGCTTGCCATCCTTGAGAGGATTGTCCGCATTGCCGGTATTGACGATCTCCAGGCTGCCATCGCGATTCTTTACCAGCCAGGTCCAGCCGGAGCCGAAGTTTGATCCCGCCGCTTCGCTGAACTGTTCCTTGAAATCCGCGAAACCACCAAAGGTCTCATCGATGGCCTGGGCAAGTGCGCCGGCAGGCTTGCCTTTTCCATTGGGACCCAGGCAGTTCCAGTAGAAGGTGTGATTCCACACCTGGGCGCCATTGTTGAAGATACCGCCGGAGGCCTTCTGGATGATGTCTTCCAGTGACATGGATTCAAATTCGGTACCGGTGACCTGCTTGTTCAGCTTTTCCACATAGCTGGCGTGATGCTTGCCATGGTGGTATTCGATGGTTTCGGCCGAGATATGCGGTTCGAGGGCGTCCTTGGGATAGGGTAGGTCGGGAAGTGTATGTTGTGTCATGGTTGGCAGCCTTACTCCATATTCGATTAGTGAAATGGTCAGAGGTCGGTGATGAGTCGTAGAGAACCATGGACTGGCTCGTTGGCTTCATGCTTGACCGGCCATGAAAAGCCTATATTTTGGCTCGCCGTGTTCACCTGTCGCTTGTCAAGGTGATAGGTGATTAACCTGAAAACGGTTTTATTTTACAAAAGCAGTACGGGTGGCATTGAAAAACATCAGTGCGACCAGAACCCATGTATCAATGGGAAACGGGTTTCATTCACCCGCCTGGAAGACTGCGGCATCCTGTACAACGCGGCGTTGTACAGAAAGTATAGTACGCGCGAATGCTCTGCATTGCGAAGCTGCAATACCCCGGTCAATCTCGGGTTTCCAGCCTCTGATGGATTCGGCACCGGATGCAAGAAAGACACAGGGCAATGATGAAGAAAAGTATCGGTATGATTTAACTGACCAAAAGAAAAAAAGATACGGTGCGTACTCATGGCCATTCGCCACGAGGCCATCGGTGAACTGGTGTGGGCCATCCATACTTCGTTCCGGCCGACACCGGCCATCGCGATTTCCGATATGGTGACACCTTCCAGGCCCCGGGTCTTCATGTTGACCGGCATCGGTTTCATCACCGGCTACGATAACTTGATCAGGGATTCTTTATCCGCAATCCATTTCCACACCGTACCATCCAGATATTGATATCGTTTAAGTCTGAAGCTGATGGGAACTTGGGCGAACGCAGTCCCGGTGCGGGCGAGCCCCGGCCGTGCGGTCGAGGGGGTTATGGCTATGGAATGCCAGACTGGATACGATCAAGTAAACAGGCCCTGGATCAGCGCCACACTCTTGACCTGGGCATATAGAGGCATGCCTTCCCGGAGCCCCATGCCGATGGCAGAACGCCGTGTGATTCGTGACAGCAGGATCTGGCCATCCTGTAGTTGCAGACGCACGATGGCCTGTGCCGAATTGATATCCTGGATCCCGATTACCCTTGCCGGCAGCACATTGAGGATGCTGGTGTCACGATGTGCACTGAGTGACAGGCTTACATCCCGCGCCCGGATCTCCACCCGGGCATGCCGCCCGACCGACAGGTCGTGCCGCGTGACGGCAATGCGGTTGCTACCGACCGAAATCCAGGTCAGATGGTAGGTGAGATCGTGCGAGGAGACGGTGCCTTCCAGCAGGGCGGAGGCGTCATCGTAACTTGCCAGTGGCAGGTCGAGGCGGGTCAGCAGATCGGCGGTATTTCCCTGGGCGATCACCTGGCCCTGTTCCAGCAGCACCATATGGTCGGCGAGGTGAGCCACTTCATTGGGGTCGTGCGAGACATACAGCGACGGGATGCCGAATTCATCGTGCAGGCTTTCCAGGTAAGGCAGGATGGTCCGCTTGGCGGCATAGTCCAGCGCCGACAGCGGTTCGTCCATCAGCAATAATTTCGGGCTGGTCAGCAGGGCGCGGGCGATGGCCACCCGCTGACGCTCGCCACCCGACAGTCGCGCGGTTGCGCGCTGCAGCAAGGGGGTGATCGCCAGCAATTCCACCACCTCATCGAAGCGGATATGTCGCTCGCGTGCGGGTATCCGCCGCCAGCCGTATTCGAGGTTCTGCCGCACCGAAAGGTGTGGAAACAGGCTGGCTTCCTGAAACACATAGCCGAGCGGGCGTTTGTGCGTGGGGATGAAGCATCGTGCATCCTGCCAGACTTCACCGTTCACCACGATGCGACCCTGGATCGTCCGCTGCAGTCCCGCCACGGCGCGCAACAGGCTGGTCTTGCCCGAGCCGGAAGGGCCGAACAGGGCGATCACCCCGCTGGCCGGCGCGGAAAAGGCCACATCCAGGCTGAACTCGCCCATCCGTCCCTGCAACTGCACCTCGATATGATTCATGGCTGGCGTCCCCGGGCAAGGTGGCCATTGACCAGGTACAGGAGCATCAGCACCAGGAAGGAGAACAGCAGCATGCCACCGGCGAGCAGGTGTGCCTGACCATATTCCAGGGTCTCGACATGGTCGTAGATTGCCACCGACAATACCCGGGTCTCGCCGGGAATACTGCCGCCGATCATCAGCACCACGCCGAACTCACCAATGGTATGCGCGAAGCAGAGTACCGCAGCGGTGAGAAAACCGGGCCGGGCCAGCGGTACCACCACACTGATGAAACGGTCCATGGGGGATGCGCGCAGGGTGGCGGCGACTTCCATGGGTCGGCTGCCGAGTGATTCGAAGGTATTCTGCAGTGGCTGCACCACGAAGGGCATGGAGTAAATCACCGAGGCAACCACCAGTCCTTCGAAGGTGAAGGGCAGGGTGCCCAAGCCTATGGACTGGGTGAACTGGCCCACCACCCCATGGGGGCCGAGCATCAGCAACAGGTAAAAACCCAATACGGTCGGCGGCAATACCAGCGGCAGCGCGACCACGGCCGCAATCGGCTGTTTGTACCAGGCCGAGGTGCGTGCCAGCCACCAGGCGATGGGCGTACCGATCACCAGTAGCGTCAAGGTCGTAATACCGGCCAGTTTCATGGTCAGCCAGACCGGCTGCCAGTCGAAAACCCCGTCGTAGGACATACTGCGTCTGTTTCCTTGCGAAGGGCTTATTCCACCCCGTAACCAAAGCCCTCGATAACCTGTCGGGCGCTGTCACCCCGGAGAAAATCGAGAAAGGCTTTTGCTGCCGGGTTGGTCGCGCCATTCTGCAGCAGGACGGCCGATTGTTCGATAGGTGCGTAATGGCTCGTGGGGATCTGCCAGGTCGAACCGGTGGTTTTTTTCCAGCCCTTCACCTGTGACCAGGCGACAAAACCGGCCTCGGCATTGCCGGTCACCACAAACTGGAAGGTCTGGGCAATGGAGTCGCCGCGCACCAACCGCGGCTGCAGGCTGGACCAGAGTCCAAGGTGTTCCATGACCTGCTGTGCTGCGAGGCCATAGGGGGCCGTCCCGGGGTTGGCCATGGCCAGGTGCCTGAAGGCGGCGGTTTTCAGGTAGGCCTCGCCATCATCGAGGAGATGTTCCTGTGCGCTCCACAATACCAGTCTGCCGCGGGCATAGACAAAACGGCTGCCGGGGACTGCCAGCCCGGCATCCTCGGCCTTGATGGGGCGCTGGGTGTCGGCGGCCAGGAACACCTCGTAGGGTGCGCCGTTTTCGATCTGTGAATACAGCTTGCCGGTAGACCCGTAGCTGATCTTTGCCGTGTGGCCGGCGGCCTGTTCGAACCGCGCTGCGATCTCCCGTGTGGCATCGGTGAAATTGGCCGCCACCGCGATACTGACCTCTTCTGCTGGCAGTCGCGCACTGGTCAATGCCAGACTCAGCAGGGCGAGTACGCAAAGAGGTGCAGTGGGGTTCATGCAGATGCCTGTTACATGGTGAATACTCATAGGATGGCTGGTTTTACAGCCACACATCCCGGGACACTATGTCCCTTGTGAAATGATACAGATACCGCTGTCGCATATCACTAATGCACTATGAGTTATCGATCGGTCAGCCGCAGTTGGACCTGACGCTGCTGTTATCAGGAGGCCTCGCGTGTCCGAGCGCGACGAGGTGATGTAATTTGATGGGGGAATCCAGCATCAGGGCGCACTCATCGTTCCCGACCATGAAGTGACCATGCGCCTGCTCCCAGTGCTGTTCGCGTGCCTGTGCGTCCACACCTTCGAGGAGTTCCTGCAGGGCCAGGCCCATCTCCCTGCGACGCTGATATGCCAGGCGCATTCCACGCCAGTGTGCTTCAACCCGGGCTTGAACGGATTCACCTATCTCCATGAAATGCTGCACCAGTCGAGCACGTAGTGCATCGATACCCATCATTGATTGCAGGTGATGTATTATCGATTTTCCATCCTGTATGTCTGCTGGTATCCGGGCAGTCAGATCCGGGGGAAGGAATGATTGCAATGATTCACCGTTGCAATGGCCATGCATCAGGTCCTCATCGATAATCTGCTGGAAATCGAGGCGTGGATCGGCGCCGGTGCGAGAGGCAAGCTGGATCAGGGCCATCGCTTCGTTTCGATGGCCACCAATGCCAAAACCACACAGGTGATGATCAAGGATGTCGTGCACCAGTACGGAAGTGGGTATGCGCTCACCATGCTCGGCGGTTGCCGCAATGACACTGGGTTCACCGATGGACACATCGAGTTTCCAGCCCCGCGCCCCAAAACCGTCCTGCCATTCACGATGATAGGTTACGGCTACCGCTACGGATGCGATCGGATCAGTCATATATCACCTTCATGGTGTCTGCCAGGCCCGTCCGGAAAAGGCCGCATCGAGTTCGGTGCCAACCAGATGATTGGTATAGTTCGACAGCGTCTTTTGACCAATCCCCAGCACTACATCCAGCACATTTGCACGGCTATATCCGTGATTCATCAGGGCCTCGATATCGGGTTCCTGCAACCAGCCTCTTTCCTTTACCAGTCGGGCGGTAAACCCGCGCAACGCCTCCAGCCGGTCATCGGGGATGGGGGTGTCGTCCCGGATCGCATTGGTTACTTCGGCGGGTACGCCACCCATGTCTGCCAGCACGCTATGGGCGCCCATACAGTATTCGCATTCATTCATACGACTGCTGGTCAACAGCACGACCTGCTGTTCTGCAGGGGTGAGACTGGACCTGGAAAACGCCTCTGCAACCTGGATATAGGCCTGTAACAGCATCGGTGCTTCCGCCATCCTGGCGAACAGGTTCGGAATCATTCCGTATTTCTTCTGCGCCTCTTCCAGCAGGGGACGCGCCTCTGCCGGTGAAGTCTCCGGGGTGTGGTAGGGCATGTTTTTCATGGTGTAGGTCCTTCCTGGTTTATAATTGACCGGTCGGTCAATATTGGACGCAAAAAAAATCAGCTCGTTACGGGTGGAATACGAATGCGGGCGAATGCCGGTCCCAGGCGGCGGATCACTTCCGGATCATTGGCGGATTTGGCCAGCAACAGTATGCCCTCCACATAGGCAAGCATGGCTTGCGCGGTTTTCGGTATGTCCAGTGCAACAATGTCACCCGCCGCCTCTGCCTCTATTAATACATGTTCGAATCGCGCCTGGATGCCGGCAAAAACCCCTTCAAGTTTATGGCGAATCACCTCATCACTGGTGGCCTTTTCCAGGGCCAGATTACCGAAGGGGCAGCCCGGCAGGTGTCCGGAGTTTGTGGCAGAGTCCCGCTGGAATGCATACAGGGTGTCGATGAAACGGTCCAGTCGATGTAGCGGGGGTAAATCCCGGGCGAAGGCCGGGATCAGGATATGGTCTTCAACCGCAATACGCAGTCCATCGATTACCGCCAGACTCAATTCCTGCTTGCTGGCAAAGAAATGATAGAAACTGCCCTTCTTGACCCCGGCCTGATCGCAGATCTCGGCCACCCCCACGCTGTCATAGCTACGGCTGTAAATCAGGTCGCTGGCGCTGGCGACGATGCGGTGGCGGGTATCGTTTTCCTTCTGCATGGGTATAGGATATTTGACTGACCGGTCTAATTCAAGTCTATAATTACGGAACTGGTGCCCTTCCAGCCGCGCCTGGGTGATGTTGCCCGCATAGCGGCCGATCTGTGCCATGGATTGCCTGTCGCTACGGGGTGTGACTGGGTTTGATTCGTAATTCATTGTTTATTTGGCGGATTTTTGGACGTCCTGGTAGCCGGTGTGGCCAGCGAGGCGATCGATCAGTCGGATCAGTATTGCCTTGACACGGTTTGGAGCGCTTTTGCGTGCCGACCGTTTCGGGGCGTTGCGTTCATTGGTTGCCGGCGATACCCGGGCGGGTTTCAGCGTATGCATTGCTTCGCGGGCCTGCTGTCGGCGTTCAAACCGCTCCGAGGCGGCTTTCAGCATCCGGTTATGGGATGCGTAGTCAAAGTTTTCATCCAGTTTTTTGGGTGGTGCAATGGACAAGCCATTGTTTTTGGGTGTGCTGCACATGATAGGGCCCTCCAGGAGCAGGTGTAACCATGAGGTTTTCCAGAAACATGCATGGCATGTCCAGACCAGGCCGGCTGATGACAGCGACGACGGGCGTGGAATGAAACATGGCTTGCAGGTATTGGTCGTTGTTACGAAGGATTCCTGACAGGAAAAGTTGAACTTTCTGTAATGAAACCGAATCAGGAGTGTCCAGGTTGGTTCATCGGGGACAGGCCGGAGTATTCAGTTATGAAAGTAGGCATCGGTGAGCAGATCCGGCGCAATATGGTCGCGATTGTCAGTTTGACAGTGGCGCTATCAGGACTCGGTTATAACACCTGGCGCAATGAGAAATCCGAGCGGAACAGCAATATTCGCATGGCTGGTTTTGAAATCATGGTGGAGGTCGGGGAACTGCGGCGGGTGGTGTTTTTCAGCCACTATGACCAGCATCAGGAATTGGGAAATCCCCGTACCGGGTGGGCGCATGTTCTTACCATATACGACCTGAGCCAGCTGATGCCGTCGCCGGTCCCGAAGGAGGCAGGCAAATTGAAAGCGGCCTGGGAAGCGCAATGGTCAAACCTGGGGATTGCAGACGAAAGCGTGGAAATCATCAATATGGCGCTCGATGGGTATCGGAATGTGGTGTTGTCAAGCATTGAAGAACTTCGCTAGAAAAACCAACGGCAGTCGCGTTGATAATGAGATTCCTGGATGAAAGAAGATCTGAAAATCGCCGCTGATGTCCATTACAGCTTTCTGCCTGAATATTATGCGGATGAGCGGCTGGAGGTGGCTACATGCTCCATTCCGAATGCGGTTCTTGGGGGGGATTATTGCAGCGTCATTCCCCTGGGTGAAAACCGGTTTGCAGCTTGCATCTGTGATGCCGTTGGCCATGGTGTTGCCTCGGCATTGTATGCGGCGCGTATCAATACCTTTGTTCTGGCCAGTGTTTTGCAGGGGCGTAAGCCCTGTGACCTGATTGATTCCCTCAATGCATTTCTGTGCAACAAGTTATCGATCACCGGAATGTATGCATCCTTTTTTGTCGTCTTTCTCGATTTTGATGCAATGGAAATGCACTACGCAGGCGCCGGACATCCGGCAAGCCTGCACTATGTCCCGGGAGATCATCATGCGCATCTGCTGGAGTCGCAAACCAGCCTGCTGGGGGTTGATCACCCCTTGCTAGTGGAGTGCCCTATGGAGCAGCGGAAAATATCGTCGGGAGATCGCATCTTGCTGTATACCGACGGCCTTACGGAAGCAAGAAACCATGCAGCGGAGGAATTCGGCTCCCCAGGCATCATTGAATATGTGATGGCGCATGACCAGGAAAACAGCCGTGACATGGCGGATGGTCTGTGCGCAAAGGTGTACGAACACTGCAACGGGAAAATACATGATGACATGTTGTGCATGAGTATGCTGGTGAAATGAGGCTGTGTATGCCTGGAGCCCAGGGAAATCATGGCGCTGAATGCTGGTTCAAGCCTGGTATGGAAGTGTGGTCTGGGCATTCTTGAAGAAAGTTGTTCCTGGAGATGATGTGAATGGAAAATAATGCAGGTTCACCTGCAAGCTGGGTGGATGAGCACGGCAGCGCGCTATATCGATATGCACTGGTGCGATTGCGTGATCAACACAAGGCGGAAGAACTGGTACAGGAAACCTTCCTGGCGGCCTTGCAGGCATATGAACGCTTTTCAGGCGGATCGTCTGTACGGACCTGGCTGATCGGCATTCTCAAGCACAAGATTCTGGATCAGTTTCGATATGAAGCCCGCATCATGACAACCGATGACGAGGAGTATTCCGGCGCTGAGGATGATCATCTTGCCGAGGAGAGCTTTTCCAGCAACGGGCACTGGGGATTCAGACTGGCCGACTGGGGCAACCCGGAAAAGGACCTGGAGAATGGCCAGTTCTGGGTGGTCCTGCAGTACTGCCTGGATCGTCTGCCCAGGCGATTGTCCCGTCTTTTTGTATTGCGCGAGGTAATGGAAGAAGGGACGGAAGAAATTTGTAAGGATCTCGAGATTACTCCGACCAACTTGTGGACGATGTTGTATCGGGCCCGATTAGGGCTCCGGCAATGTCTCGACAAGAACTGGGCCGGTAGGGCCTGAGGGTAGATATGATGCTGACTTGTAAGGATGCCAGCCGATTGGTATCGGAACACCAGGAACGTCCCCTGGGGTTTCGGGAGCGGCTGGGACTGCGTCTGCATCTCTGGATGTGCGCAAACTGTCGTCGTTTCGAGCGGCAGATCCATTTACTGCGTCGGGCGCTGCGGAAAGCGGCTTCACACGCAGAGACGGATGCGCAGGGTCCGGAACTCTCCCCTGAGGCACACGAACGCATTCGCAAGGCACTTGCCGAGCGGGATACGCATTCGCACTGATTTGTCCGGTTCTCCGGGACCATCGTCGTGAAATACCCATTCCGGGCTTACGACATGAAGAAATACTACTGGAGAGCGTAATCATGAATACTTCCAAGACTGCTATGACACTGGCGTTGACGGCTGCCCTGAGCGCTGGCGGCGTTGCACTGGCGAGTGAAAATCCGTTTGGCATGCAGGCCCTGAACCAGGGTTACATGGTGGCTGAGGCTGGTACCAAGGCCAAGGATGGAAAATGCGGTGAAGGCAAGTGCGGTGCCGCCAAGGCAGAGCGCAAGGCCAAAGATGGCAAATGTGGCGAAGGCAAGTGCGGCGCCGCCAAGGCAGAGCGCAAGGCCAAAGACGGCAAGTGCGGTGAAGGCAAGTGCGGCGCCGCCAAGGCAGAGAGCAAGGCCAAAGATGGCAAGTGCGGTGAAGGCAAGTGCGGCGCGGGCAAGCGCAAGGCAATGGACCATAACCAGGAATAATCCGGAATGAAACCGCATATGCCAAATGCAATCTTGCATGGCGCGGGACTCGGCCTGAGGCGGGAGCTGCTTCCCGACCTCAGGATCGGGATACCGGATGCCATCGATTTTTTCGAAATTGCCCCCGAAAACTGGATGGACATGGGCGGCATCTGGCGCAAGGACCTGCGACGGTTCACCGAACAGCGTCCGATGGTGGCGCATGGCCTGTCCCTGTCTCTGGGAGGACCGGCACCGCTGGATGAAGCATTCCTGAAACGTATAAAGACGTTTCTGGATGAACAGGGCATTGCACTTTATACCGAACATTTGTCCTGGTGCAGTGATGCCGGCCATTTATACGATCTCCTGCCGATCCCCTTTACAGAGGAGGCCGTGCGGCATGTCGCAGCACGCATCCGGCGTACCCAGGATATCCTGGAGCGGCGTATCGCGGTGGAAAATGCATCCTACTATGTTGCGCCACCGATCTCCGAAATGAGCGAGAACGAATTCATCCGTAATGTCCTGGAGGAGGCCGATTGCGACCTGCATCTGGATGTAAACAATGTCTACGTCAATAGCGTGAATTTTGATTTCGATCCCTGGCGATTCATCGAAACATTGCCCGCCGAGCGTGTGGTCTATCTGCATGTCGCCGGGCATTACCAGGAAGCCGAAGACCTGATTATCGATACCCATGGCGCGGATGTGATCGATCCGGTATGGCAACTGCTGGATCGCACCTATGCGCGGTTCGGTACCCCACCCACCTTGCTGGAGCGGGATTTCAATCTCCCCCCACTGGATGAATTGCTGGAGGAGGTGAGGCACATCCGTACGCTGCAAAACCATCATGGGGAGAAGCGCAATGAACAGGTCGCCTGAACCCCTGGATTTCCGCAGCTTCCAGGCAGCATTCGCTGCACGTATCCGTGATCCGGATAGTCAGCCGCAGCCGCAAGGGGTTCCGGTACAGCGCATGCGTGTATATGAGGATCTGCTGTTCAATAACATCGAGGGCTTTCTACAGGCCTGTTTTCCGGTCACACGCGAGCTGCTGGGAGACCATGCATGGCGAAATACGGCACGACGCTTCTTTGCTGAACACCACTGTGGATCCCCCCTGTTTCGGGATATCCCCGGTGAATTCCTCGCCTGGATGGAAACGCAAGCGGAGAGTCTCTTCCCGGATCACCCCTACCTGTATGCACTCATGCATTACGAGTGGCTTGAATTGTCGGTGTCCATCAGTCCTGGCGAAGCTTCCGCATGCGGCATCGATCCGGACGGCGATCTCCTGTCGGGTCAGCCAATCCTCAATCCGACAGCGCAGCTGACCTGTTACTCATATCCGGTCCACCGCATCGGCCCCCGTTTCAGGCTTGCTGAACTGGATACACTGGAAGGCCAGGTGTTCTGGTATCTGCTGTACCGTGATCACGAAGAGGTCGTGCGCTTCATCGTACTCAACCCGGTATCTGCACGACTTCTGGAGCTGCTGCGCGATTCCGCAAGCACGGGTGAACAGGCCATGCTGCAAATTGCCCGTGAGCTGGACCATCCCGACCCCGCATTCATCCGCGAGATGGGGCAGACATTATTAGTGGAACTGCGCCGTGCCGGGGCAGTATCCGGAATATGGAGAAAATCATGAACAATATAATGAACACAGGCATGACCTGGGTTGCCCGCGACATTTTCGGATTCCTGAATCGAATCGGCGGGTTTCTTCCCCAGCTGGGGCTTAGGTTCCTGCTGGCCTACGAGTTCTGGGAATCGGGGGTGGAAAAATTCAACGGGGAAAACTGGTTTGCCGATATCCAGGACCGGTTCCCGTTCCCATTCCACCTTATGCCGACTGATATCAGCTGGTTTATTTCCACCTGGAGCGAGCTTATCGGTGCGGTTGCCCTGGTGATCGGCCTGGGTACCCGTTTTTTCAGTGTTACGTTGATCATTCTGACCATCGTGGCCTGGGTGAGTGTGCATTCCGGTAATGGCTATAATGTCTGCAGCAACGGCTTCAAGCTGCCGCTGATGTATCTGGTGCTGTTCCTGCCGCTGCTTTTCTCAGGGCCGGGTAAACTCAGTATCGACCACCTGATCGCACGGCGTTATTCGTAAAACGGGCGCTTCTAAGTGAAATCTGTTGGCCAGTACGCGTCGTCCACCAGGGCAATGCGGGAAGTGATGGTGTAAAAACAGTAATCATTGCTTATAGATCAGGCTTTTCTTCGAAATCGAGGGGGCTTTTTCAATGGGCTGGGCTGGGGAAGCTCTGATTAATTCGATTTTGCGCCATTCTGGCGAATGCCGGAATCCATAGCAGGTTGAATCAGGACCGCTGGATTCCGGGTCTACGCTGCGCTGCGCCCGGAATGACGAATCAATCAGAGGTTCCCAGCCTCGAATGCCATCAGCCAAAAAAATTCAAGTGCATACTTGAAAAATAATAAACAATAAAAATCGGGGGAGGTAAGGATGCCGCACACCGTAACGCCCAGCGCACTGTCGGATACCGGCTTGATCAGCCTTTTGATTATTGCCCGCTATTTCCTTTTTTCGCCGAACCGGATCAACTCAGCCACAAGTTCGGCCAGTCAGGTCAGGTATTTTCTCCGGCCGAAATCATCTGTGGCACCCGGTAGCTGAAGACGTTTCGCTGGTACAGTTCCAGGTCATTGGTTAGTGACCCTCCGAACGATTCATTATGCTGGATAAGATCCGGTATCTACACTTGTGCTGGGCGATGAGTCGTTGTTGCGGCCTTCCAGTGGCATTAACTCCCCGCTCCCTATGAATCGATAACTCGCACCAAACCTCCTACATCAATCCGTCCTCCTTCAATAACCTTCAGGCAAACCCCACTGTTGTGACTTAATGCCCTCCCAATGCCCCGGCCTTCCACCTGGTCGATGTAACCGCAGGGTGGGCGGGGTTTGTGGTATTCGAATAAGGCGTTGCCGATCTGAAAGCGTTTGCCCACCAGTTGTTTGAGTTTGATGCCGTTGATCACGAGGTTGCGGCGGTGGCCACCGTTTTCCAGCGGGATGTGGGTTTGTTTCTGCGCCCGCTTCAGTTCCTGCTCGGTGATGAGAGTCACCTGGCAGCCTTCGATGGATTGCCAGTGGCCCTTATCGTCGTGGTAGCGGTCGCCTTGCAGGCCTTTGTTGGCGACGGCGGTGATGGCGGGTACGGACTGCATCGGCTGGCCGGCACCGCTGGCAATGAAGATAGCCTTCAGGGCGGGCGGATGGGCGGGGTGCAGGTTGCTTTTCAGCCAGGATATGAACATGACGAAAGTATACAGGCCGGTGCCGGTTCTCTGGTAGATTAGTCGCACAGTCATCTGTCAGCCGGTTTCGTTCAGCGTATTGTCCATGTCATATTCACAGCATAAATTCGATAGGGCCATCTGGGACATTGTCGCTCGTATTGCGGTGGGGCATGTGATGGGGTATGGCGAGGTGGCGCGCGCCGCGGGGTTTCCGCGCCATGCGCGAATGGTGAGCAAGTCAATGAGTCGTTCCAGCGGACCGTTACCCTGGCACCGGGTTGTGCGCTCTGATCGCACCCTGGCCTTTGCGGAAGGGAGCGATGCCTATAACAGGCAGAAGGCCTTGCTGGAGAAGGAGGGCGTGCAGTTTGTTAAGGGGAAGGTGGTTCCGCCGGTCACCAGCGAGCCGAGCGACCTGGATAAACTGTTCTGGGGTCCGGTGGACAATTAGGCAGGAATTTCAATGCACGGAGATGATTGCATGCATGAGCTGTCATCCTTGCATACAGGCTCTGCGGGGCGCATACCTGCATACATTGAAGATCAATGAAGTAGTACCCGCTATGAATCACAATTTTCAGAACGTCATCCTTCAGGCGACAGGCGCTGATGCGCTGTATCATATCGAGGACATCCAATCGCTATGGAGCGGTTACGGCAGGATTGCGCGCTATGGACTGCGTGGTACAGATCGGGACCGTGTGGTCGTCAAGCACGTGAAATTGCCGGATCAGCACAACCATCCACGGGGTTGGAATGGTGACCGATCTCATCAGCGCAAGATCCGTTCCTATCAGGTGGAGATGGCCTGGTATCGAGATTGGGCACCAGCCTGTGATGCACGCTGCAGGGTGCCGGCCTGTCTTGCCCTGGAATCGGATGTGGACGAATTCCTGATGGTATTCGAGGATCTGGATACCAGTGGTTTTCCATTGCGTAAAAGCAGCGTTTCCCTTGCCGAGATGCACACATGCCTTAGGTGGCTGGCGCATTTTCATGCGGACTTCCTGGCTGAAGTGCCCCGGGGTCTGTGGGAGGTGGGTTCCTATTGGCATCTGGATACGCGCCCGGACGAGTTGGCGGCACTGGATGATGTGGCTCTCCAGCAGGCTGCGGGCGAAATCGATACGTTACTGCGCACTGCACGTTTTCAGACCTTTATCCATGGCGATGCCAAGTTGGCTAACTTCTGCTTTTCACAAGACGGAATGCAGGTGGCGGCTGTGGATTTCCAATACGTCGGCGGTGGTTGCGGCATGAAGGACGTTGCGTATTTCATCGGCAGTTGTCTGCATGAAGAAGGCTGTGAGCGGCATGAGGACGCGCTACTGGCATATTATTTCACCGCGCTTGGCGATGCGATCGAAAGCCGTGGTTGCAGTGTTGACCCGAAGGCGATCGAGGAAGAGTGGCGCGGCTTATATCCCGTCGCCTGGACGGATTTTCATCGATTCATGAAGGGCTGGAGTCCAGGTCACTGGAAAATTCATGGCTACAGTGAGCGGCTTGCCCGGCAGGTGCTGGCGCAGCTGAGCACACCAGCGAGCGAATGATGCAACTGGGGAAACAGGATCTGGACGATCTGCTGCAATGTGCCATTTCGGCGGCACGAGAGGCGGGTGCCTTTGTCCAGGAATCGGCAGCGAAGGGCTTCACGGTTCAGCACAAAAGCGGCGGTAGTAACATCGCCTCGCAGGTGGTGACAGAGGTGGATCTGCGTGCGGATGCGATAATCAGAAATGCGTTGCGGCCAGCTTGTGTACGTTATGACCTGGCCCTGCTTACCGAAGAGAGCACGGACGACAGGATGCGGCTGGAGAAGGACGCCTTCTGGTCAGTTGATCCTCTCGATGGAACGTTGGCCTTCATTGACTCCAAACCGGGATACTCGGTATCCATCGGCCTGGTGGCGCGGGACGGCACGCCTCTGATTGGTGTGGTGTATAACCCGGTCATGGATATGTTGTATTCCGCGGTGCGGGGGCAGGGTGCACAACGCCAGGGGTCGCCCTGGCAGCCATCGACCATGCCACAGGAAAACACGCCTTTCACGCTGGTGTTTGATCGGGGTTTTAATCAGCGTGAGTACTATGCGTGGGTGTCTGGAGCCTTGAACGAACTGGCCATTCGACACGGTTATTCTGCCGTGCAGACATTGGAAGGGGATGGCGCGGCGATGAATGCGATTCAGGTGCTGGAAAATCCACCGGGTTGTTATTTTAAATTCCCGAAACCACAACAGGGCGGTGGCAGCCTGTGGGATTTTGCGGCAACTGCTGCGATCTTTAATGAGTGTGGGGCCTTTGCAGGTGATTATTATGGACAGGCATTGGAATTGAACCGGGCGGATTCCACATTCATGAATCACCGTGGTGTGCTGTATGCGTCCGATGCTGCATTGGCAGTCGAGATACAGAAACTGTTACCGATCAAGAGACCGCAGTAGCTGCTTGCGTTCATGTTGGCGCTCTCCATCCAGGGTTTGTTCGACCTGGGATTGTGAAAAATCCCTTGATTCACTTTCCCGGTGATCTTGAATTGAGCATTCAGGGCCTCAATGGCAGTGCGGGGAAACTATACATCCTGAACCCCGTGTTCCTGGCCACCCCGCGCTGTTTCGGATGCCCGCCTGGGTTACTCAATATCCCAGTACGGCCTGTCTGTGATCCTGTCGGCAATGAAATCCACAAATGCACGGACCTTGGGTGAGAGATGCCGGTGCTGGGGATAGATGGCATAGATCGACAATTCCAGGGTCTTGTGGTCTGTCAAAACGGCTCGCAACGTTCCTTCTTTGATATCGGCACCGACGATGAAGGTCGGGATCATGCTGACGCCGGCTTCGCGCACCAGGGTTTCACGCAGGGCCAGGCTGTTGTTCATCTGGATGCTGCCGGTGACCGGGATCCGAACGGCTGTTCCAGCGGGGGAGATAAAATGCCATTCACGGGCGGATGACTGGTATTTGAATGTGATGGCATTGTGATTGCGCAGTTCCTCTGGATTACGCGGGATGCCATGCCGCCGGAAATAGCCGGGCGCGCCACAGACGACATGCTTGCAGGGTGCGAGCCGTCTTGCCACCAGCGACGAATCCGGCAGTTCGGCAATGCGAATTCCCAGGTCAAAGCCTTCTTCCACGAGGTCGATCTGGCGGTCATCCAGGTTCATTTCCACGGACAGTTCAGGATAACGGGCGATAAAGTCCGGAATGGCAGGCGCGATATGCAGGATGCCGAAGGACATGGGGGCATTCAGCCGTAATGTGCCGCGGGGAGCTCCCTGGAGCCGGGATACCTCCGCCTCGGCCTCTTCGATTTCCCGCAGGCCGGACTGGCTGTGTTCGTAAAAGGTCCTGCCAATTTCGGTGAGGCTGAGGCGGCGCGTGGTGCGGTTGAGCAGCCGGGCCCCGAGGTGATCCTCCAGCCGGGTGACATACTTACTGACCACCGATTTGGACATTCCCAGTCGCTCGGCGGCGGCGGTGAAACTGCCGCTGTCCACCACCTGTACGAATACGGCGATATCCGTCAGTGTCTCCATAGGTCCGCTCAATTAGTAAATAATTGTGAACAATATTATTCCAAATAGGCCGATTATAAAACAATGAAAGCCTATTAAGCTTCTTTCCACTCAGAAACCACCGGTCATTCCAGGCAGTCCTGGTACCGGGCAGTGGAACAGGAGCGATTACATGCACATACCATATTCTCTTACCGGGCTGGCCCTCGCGATGGCGGTGGGGCTGGCCTCCCCGGTGCTGGCGGAGCAGGTCGGCACCAGTCCCTGGGGGGCGGATGACGAAATCGGCCGCCTGAATCTCATGACCACGGAGTCCCGGGTCGCCATTCTGTCGCGCCTGTCGGGGGAGAAGGTCTATGACCTGTCCGTCGAGTACTTCATCGGCATGCCCAGCTGGCAGGCGGCTGGTGACCCCCATTACCGTATCTGGATGACCCATACCCCCCACGGAACGGCCATCGATGACCCGTTGCAGCAGGGGGGAACCATGAATGCCCATGTGGGGTACACCGGCGCGGCGGTATCCATGTACACCCACACGGGTACGCATATCGATGCGCTCAATCATTTTGGCCTGAACGGCAGGATCTGGAACGGCTTCAGTGCCGGGGAACATCTCGGTGACCGGGGCTGGAAAAAAGGCGGTGTGGAAAACATTCCCCCCATCATCGCCCGCGGTGTACTGATCGACGTGGCCGCGGCCAAGGGTGTCGACATGCTGCCCGATGGCTATCGCGTGACCCGGGACGATCTCGTCCACGCCCTGAAGCAGCAGCAGGTGATGCTGCGCGAAGGGGATGTGGTGCTGATCCGTACCGGGCGTATGCAGCAGTATGAAAATGCCGCTGCCTACATGGCTGATCCACCGGGCATGGGGTTGTCGGCCGCACGCTACCTGGTGGAAGAGGGGGGCGCCATGGTGGTCGGCGCCGACAACCTGAGTTTCGAGTCTTTTCCGCCCGAGGTGGATGACAATTATGTCCCGGTGCATACCTACCTGTTGGCGGAACAGGGCACTCCCATCATGGAGTTGGTCAACCTGGAAGCCCTTGCCAGGGACAAGGTCTACGAATTTGCCTTCATCGGCGGCTCTCTGAAGCTGCGTGGTGCAGATGCTGCACCGCTGCGCCCCATCGCCATTCCCGTGCAAGGGGTAACAGGGGGTGCCTCATGATGGATATAGAAGGCCTGGCCCATATCGGCATACGGGTGACCGGGTTCGGATCTGCCATTGCCTTTTACCGTCAGCTTGGCTTTGCGCTGGTGCGTGAGGATTACCAGGAGCGTGTGGTGGTGCTGCGACACCCGAGTGGACTCGAACTCAATCTGCTGGATTCCGTCACTACCAGCCACCATACACGCAATATTCTCATGGACGAGGCGGTGCGTTATCCGGGGCTGACTCATATCGCGCTGCGTGTGCGGGATCTGGCAGCTGTGCAACGTGAGGTCCTGGAACGTGGCATACGCATCACGGAAGGACCGGTTATGTTTGGTGACGGGAGCACCTCGATCTTTCTCCGGGACCCGGATCGTAATGTGATTGAACTGTCAGAACCCCAACCGGCGTACCCGTCGCAAGCGAATATTCCGCACCGGGTGCGGGGAGGGCGGCCAGGATGAAAGCGCTTCTTTTGCTGATCGTCTCCGGCATTCTTGCCGCGGGGGTGTTTATTGCCGGCAAACAGGCCAGTAGCCAGGAACTTCCTCCCCTGCTGATCCTGTTCTGGCAAATGAGCGGCGGTGCCCTGGTAGTGTGGGTCGTGTCATGGCCTGTACGCCGGTTTCCGTCCTGGGATGCCGTTCACGTGCGCTATTACCTGATCGGCGGTCTGCTGGGAGTGAGTCTTCCCTATGTGCTGGCGTTCTCCGTGTTGCAGGTATTGCAGGTGGGCACGGTAGGTCTGATTACCGCCTTGTCGCCCATCGTGACCTATGCACTGGCACGTATGCTGGGCCTGGAAGGGAGTCATCCGCTGCGCCTGCTGGGGCTGGTCATTGGCCTGGTCGGGGTGGTGCTGCTGGTGATGCCGCAGGAGTCCCTGGATCTTACGGGTAACGGGTCGTCGATGATGCTTGCGTTGTGCATCCCTGTCAGCCTTGCCGCCAGCAACATCTACCGGAGCCGATGCTGGCCGGCTGGCAGCGAGGCTATGCCGCTGGTGGTCGGCATGCTGACCGTGCAGGGCCTGGGCCTGCTGGTGATTAACCTGCTGCTGGGCAATTTTCATGGTGGCATGCCGGTGATTCAGCAAGCCGGCCCGTTGCTGACCGTGCTCGCCTTCATGTCGGGAGCCTCGTATCTCAGTTCATTCAACCTGCTGAGAGTTGGCGGACCGGTCTACCTCAGCCAGATGGGATATGTGATTACGGCGGTGACACTGCTGGCCGGAATCGTATTGTGGGGCGAACACTACGACCATAACGACCTGCTGAGCATGGGGCTTATCTTGTCGGGTGTGCTGTTAACCACGTTGACGCGCAGCGTACAGCAGATGAACACATCGCTACCCGTCGCGCCTGGTCGCTGACAGCGATATTGCAATAGATGATTGAGGATACAAGCATGAACATAATTGAAGCGTTGAACTGGCGGTATGCCGTTCGGCAGTTCTCGTCCGAACGAATCGATGATAAGCGAGTGGAAGAATTGTTGACGGCAACCCGGCTGAGTGCCACTTCCTACGGATTACAACCCTACCGGCTGATCCTGGTGAATGATATGGATGTTCGCATGAAGCTGCTTCAGTACGCATATGGCCAGGACAAGGTGGCGAACTGCTCCCATTTGCTGGTTTTCGCCGCACAGACGGATATCGGTGATGGCATGGTGGATCGCTATATACATTCGGTTGCTGAAACGCGGGACATTCCTGTGGAGGGTTTGCAGGGACTTGCGGATCATATGAAGGAGGTATTTGCCGGCATGAATGCTGTGCAGAAACGGGAATGGGCGCATCAGCAGGCACACATCGCCCTGGGAACATTGCTGACAGCGGCCGCGATCATGGAAATTGATACCTGCCCGATGGGCGGGATAGAAGCAGCAGGATTCGATCGCCTGCTTGAACTGGACGAATTGGGTCTGGAAACGTCGGTGATCTGTGCATTGGGTTTGCGACATCCTGACGATGCCAATGCTGAATTGAAAAAAGTCCGTTATGAGGCGGCGGAAATGATTATTGCAGTATAGGGGGCTGGTGGGGCGCGACATCTACACCGTAACTCACGCCCGGCAGTTTTCCTTCCTGAGTTTCGGGTGATTGGAATCGAGAGGTCATGGAAACAGCTCGATCCGAAAGGTTTTCTCTATGCGGTTGATGTCATGCACGGAGATTTCAGCCGCTTTTGCGTAACGCTTCCAGTTTTTCACCGCATCGGCAACTTCCCGGAGCAGGGCGATCGTTCTGGCTTTCTTCAGGCCAGCCGTTTCTGAAAAAGCGATTAGATCATCAGTCTGAAAGCCATCGCGCTTCCCGTTCAGGCTCATCTGGTGTCGGCTGGTCCATGCGCCATCAGGATTGAACGAGTACGCCACATCGAATGCAGGTGAGAGGTGCCATTGGCCCTGCTTGTTCATGAGGAACGCGATGTTCTTGACGTGATCGTCGTGATTGCGGGCGAGGATATTCAGGAATGTGCGGCGAATCTGCTGCTCGATATCCTCCATCGGTAGCGAAAGCATCAGAATCGTTTCGATCGCTTGCTCGTATGCGTACGCGCCGGCCTGGTTGAAGTCGTAATGCCGCATCGCGCCAAGCGATTGCATATGGAGTTTCTCGCCACTGTCCGTGCGATCAAAGCGCCTGGTCATGAAATGGGCGCGTCCCCCTTCTTCGTGCAGGCGGCACTCCTCCATAGCAATGCCGGCATCGCGTGCCATCAGTGAGTAGGCGTATTCGATCCGGCCGAACCCTTGCGGGTCTGCCAGTTCCTTATCTCGGTTACCCTGTACACCATCGAACTTCATGAGCCAGTGGCTGAACCCCTGGCTGTCGGGTGCCTGACCGGAACGGAACTCGCCAGTGTGTTCGTTCCAGGCCAGTACGGCTTTCGCCCTGGCGCCGCCGGCGGATGTGCCAACCCGCAGGATGTCCTCAATGGCGTTCTGGTCGTCCTGACCGGCAAATTTACCTTCGAGACTGATACGCTCGTCGAGTATACGGTTGGCCAGGTCCACCAGCGTTTCGATTTGGACTTTGTGGGATCTCGACGGGGCACCCTTGATAGTGGGTTTGAACTCGAGAGCGCCCATACCGCGCGCGCCGGTATAACAGAGCCGTTCGACCGGGTTCAGGCTGCCCGGCGAGCGCTTCTGGGTGGCGAGCCAGGCATCGATCAAGCGGTTGCCGAATTTGTCGGGCAGCGAATCGGCCAGTAGGCCCGGCAGGCCATGAAAGGTCTCGCGGGCCAGGGCAGGGAATTCGTAAGGGGCTTCCTGCAGCGGCATGGTCAGCGGCGCCACTTGTATGCCTGATCCGGCGAACGCGGGCGTGTACTGGAAGACCGCCAGTTCGCGTTCGTCCAGCCAGGCGACAGCGCCAATCTCCCGCCCCCATAGCAGCACGCTTGCCGTGGTGCTCACGCGTCCTCTCCCTCGTCACCCCAGGTCCAGGGTTCAGGAGTCTTGCGTTTGCCGGTAGCACGGCGGCGATGCTGGCCTGCGTGACGCACCAGTTCCACCGGGCGAACATCGGGATCCGGGAGGAGGGCGGCCAGGTGATCGGCTAGTCCCAGTGCCTTGATGACGCGGATGAAGGAGTCGAGCGAAATGCTCTGGCCATCGGCAATACGGGTCAGCGTGCTGCGCGATACGCCCGCTTGCTTGGCAAGCGCGGCCTGGCTGATGTTCTTGCTCAGGCGAATGGCTTCCAGCCGTTCGCAGAGTGCTGCCGCGATGGCGGTGCTGGGGCTGGTTTTGAAATTAAGCTTGTGATTCATAATTGACGTATTAACGACTTATCGCAGGAACTATGCATCAAATTATAAGCATTGTTATCTGCTTGTCCAGGGCGATACACATCAAAAATCATGCAAAATAGGTCAAAAATAGCATTAATGCGCCAAAAAAGAAGCATTGTAAGGTAAATTTGCTAGGGTGTTGTGCCCTGAGCATGGCTGCCCGGTGATGGCCCGATTGCCGCTGCTGGCGGATCACTCCATTCCTGACTGACACAACAAATGAAGAAGCCGTACTGCCGCCATCAAGGGTTTTGCTACGGATCAGCCTGCAGGCTGAACACCGGTTCGGCGCCGGGTCTGCCCTTCCGGTGCACCCGGTCACAGGGGATGAATTCCATGCCGTGGTACAAGCGGAGGCATGGTGCTGGATCAGGGTATCCATCGAGACGATGAGCCTGTAGCGTCGCGAGCTGGAAAAAATGGCCGGGAGCATCCTGCTTGAGCGGTATGGCCAAATGCAAGACGCGACTTGCCGTAGCGGGAAAGATGGCGCGCGCATGTGGTTCCAGGTAGAGCCCTTCAGGATTGCACAGGTGTGGAAAACACAGGCCGAAATCCCTGATTGCGCTGGTTGTGCGTCAGCCGTCCCGAACAGTCGGCAATCGCCACGTACTCGTACGCCAGTTTAGGCTGATAGTGCTACTAAGCCTCGCTGATGCAGACGGCTACGCAGACCAGTTGGATAGTGCCCTTCCCCACGCGCTGACAGCGTTTTCTGTCATCTACTGTTGTTTGTATTTTCTTCAGGTCTTGAACCTCGCCCCCCCCAATTCGTAATTCCGGCATCACTCTGATGTGAAAATCACTTGCCAGGCAGTACGCAGGAGTGTGTCAAGGCGCAGATCGAGAGCGGGATGGCGAGCTAGGACCTGCTTTGCCCAATCCAATAGCCTCTGCTGGGACTCTTTTTTCGTCCAGCAAGGCACAACAGAGCCGGTTGGATTGGAGTGAACAGGCCCTAGATGTATGTATTACAAAGATAGAAGGAGGATGCGGGGAATATATAGGTCAGTCTCTATGAAATGCCAAAGTAATATCGATTAGTAATGATTTCATTCGCTTCCTAGACTCCTTGGCAACTCGGAAAGATATTTCCGACCCGTTCACTTAAAACTGAGTACAGGAGTTGACCATGGCCTCGAAAGCGTACGATGCAGGCGTCAAAGAATACCGCGATATGTATTGGACACCGGACTATGTTCCGTTGGATACCGATTTGCTCGCCTGTTTCAAGTGCACGGGACAGCCCGGCGTGCCACGTGAGGAAGTCGCTGCGGCGGTGGCCGCTGAGTCCTCAACCGGAACCTGGAGTACCGTGTGGTCAGAGCTGCTGACCGACCTGGAATACTACAAGGGGCGCGCCTACCGCATCGAAGATGTGCCCAGTGACCCGGAATCCTTCTATGCCTTCGTGGCCTATCCCATCGATCTTTTCGAGGAAGGATCGATTGTTAACGTGCTGACCTCTCTGGTTGGTAACGTATTCGGCTTCAAGGCACTGCGTCACCTGCGCCTGGAAGATATCCGCTTCCCCATGGCCTACATCAAGACCTGTGGCGGTCCGCCGGCCGGCATCCAGGTTGAACGTGATCGCCTGAACAAGTATGGCCGTCCGATGCTGGGTTGCACCATCAAGCCGAAGCTGGGCCTGTCTGCCAAGAACTATGGCCGTGCTGTTTACGAATGTCTACGCGGCGGCCTCGACCTGACCAAGGACGACGAGAACGTCAATTCGCAGCCATTCATGCGCTGGCGCGACCGTTTCGAGTTCGTCGCCATGGCCATTCAGAAGGCCGAGCAGGAGACCGGTGAGCGCAAGGGGCACTACCTCAACGTCACCTCTGCCACCCCGGAAGATATGTACGAGCGCGCCGAGTTCGCCAAGGAGCTGGGTATGCCCATCATCATGCATGACTTCCTGACCGGCGGTTTCACGGCCAATACCGGCCTGGCCAACTGGTGCCGCAAGAACGGCATGCTGTTGCACATCCATCGCGCGATGCACGCCGTAATCGACCGTCATCCGAAGCATGGTATCCATTTCCGGGTGCTGGCCAAGTGCCTGCGTCTGTCCGGCGGCGACCACCTGCATACCGGTACCGTGGTCGGCAAGCTGGAAGGCGATCGCGCTTCCACCCTGGGTTTCGTTGACCAGCTGCGTGAATCTTTCGTTCCGGAAGATCGCTCTCGCGGTGTGTTCTTTGATCAGGACTGGGGTTCCATGCCGGGCGTCTTCGCCGTCGCATCAGGTGGTATCCATGTCTGGCACATGCCGGCACTGGTCACCATCTTCGGCGACGACTCCGTGCTGCAGTTCGGTGGTGGTACCCAGGGGCACCCCTGGGGCAACGCGGCCGGCGCAGCAGCCAACCGCGTCGCACTCGAGGCCAGTGTCAAGGCACGTAACCAGGGCCGTGAGATCGAGAAGGAGGCCCGTGACATCCTCACCGAGGCAGCCAGGAACAGCCCCGAGCTGGCGATCGCCATGGAGACCTGGAAGGAGATCAAGTTCGAGTTCGATACCGTTGACAAGCTGGATATTGCCTGAGTAACCGGACCCGACCACGTAAGACACTGACAAACACAGAGGATAGCGTAATGTCCATGAACAACCAGATGGGTGATTTTCAAACCTCTCAGACCCTGGAGACCTTCGGATTTCTGCCCAAGCTTACGCAGGACGAAGTCTATGACCAGATCACATACCTTGTGTCACAGGGCTGGACTCCGGCCATTGAACACGAACATCCGACCCGTTCAGCAGATCATTATTGGACCATGTGGAAACTGCCGATGTTCAGCGAACAGGATCCCGTCCGTGTAATGGAAGAGCTGGAAGCCTGCCGTCGTAACTATCCGGATCACCACATTCGCCTGATCGGGTATGACAACTATACCCAGGGCCAGGGCGTGTCTTTCGTGGTGTTTGAAGGACGGGTCTGATGCCGCAGATGCGGTATTCGGGAGTGGCGAATTAACGAGCAACGGCAAAAGGCGGGATGAATCATGTCACAAGGTGCAATGGCAAACGCAAGCAACAGCCGCGCGTATGCGCTTGAGCGGCGCAAGGCCTTATCGGCTGGTGGCAAGGCTGCGTTGAAAAACCAGAGCAGGGTAGCGGAGCAGTCTGCCGGCGCTTCCCGCACCAAAGGTATTACATCACCACAGTCGGTCAGTCACGCACCTGCCGTTTCTCGTACGCCTTCGGACAACAGCGCCCGGTCCGCTTCCCTGGCACGGCGCAAGGCCATGTCCAGTCGCGGAAAAATGGCGGTTGACAGCCGGGATCGTGTGCGTACTGCACCGACTCCTCGTCAACCGCAGGCCACAACAGTTGATACACCTGCCACCGAACGCGTGAAGGCGGATTGCGGATGTGGTTGCGGTGGTGCAAGCAAGGCCGAAATCAGCAGTGCCCCGGCGACTGCCGCGTTGAAAGGCGGCGGTAATCGGGCGGCCCGAGTACGCAATACCCGGCGCCCGGTGAATGCTTCCAGTACCGCCAAAGTGGCCGCATTGGCACGCCGCAAGGCGCTGTCATCCCGAGGTAAGGCCGGTATGAGCAGCAGTGGAATGAGCGAGGCCCAGGCCGCCCGGGCCAGCAATCCAAGGCTTTCGGGGCGAGAACTGGCGCAGGTAATACGCGAACAACGCAGTCGACGCGGAGGTGCCGGCCAGAAAAAATCGGCACCCTGTGGTCGCCAGCGCAAATCAAAAAATGTCGCCGTCGGGGCAGCCCAGGATACACCCTGGAAAGTCGGTGCCAGTGAGACATCCAGCGGTCAGACCGTAACCGGTACGATGGTGGGTCGTCATATCGGTATGACGGGTGATGAACCGAGCACCTGCCGCTCCATCACCGGTACCGAGTATCTGGGCGCGGACATATTTCGCGAGTTCTGCCAGAGCGATCCACAGGCGAGCGCGGCGAAAAAAGTCACCGTGACCACGACTTCACACGGAAATAATGTCAGCGGTAACCGTATGGGCCGGGCCAGTAATGTCACCGGTAACGAACCCGGTACCTGCAAGCGTGTTACCGGTGCCGAGTACGTTAGCGCCGAACAGACGCAGGGGTACTGTGGAGAACTGGCAACGAAGTCGCCGCGTAAGGTGTCCATGACCGAGACCATGAAGGGTAAAACGGTTACCGGTAATAATGTCGGTCGCTCCGAGAGGGTAACCGGAGACGAGTACGGCATGCGCCGCCTGCTCACCGGTACCCAGTACAGCAAGCCGGCTGATATCGGCGATGCTCCGTCCAAGGTCGGCGTCAGCGCCACGCTGCGTGGCGGTAGCGTCACCGGCACCGTGCTCGGCCGCCGTGATCGTATGACCGGCGACGAGCCGGGCAGTTGCCGCAATATCACCGGCGATGAGTACATCGGCCAGGAACAGTACAGTGAATTCTGCCCAGCCACACCCCAGCCCGAGGACCGCAAGGTGGGTGTTTCCGAGACCCTGGCGGGACGTATCGTTACCGGCAGCCTGGCAGGACGTTCGCGCCATGTTACCGGTGATGAACCGGGAACCTGCAAGGCCGTCACCGGAACGCCGTATGCGGGGGGCGAACAATATCGGGAATACTGCGAGTCCTCGCAGATGGTACAAGCACAGGCGCGCATGCAACCCGCCACGAAAACCTGGGGCAAGCCCATGACAGGACAACAGCCTGGCATCGGTGGCCACTTGACGGGAGCGGCTAAAGGGGTCTGTGAAACCGTCAGCGGTACGCCCTATGTGGGTGCTGATCAGGTGGCTGATGCTTGTCCTGCCACGGCGGCAGAACCGAATAGCCCGGATTTCCCCCAGTTGCTGGGACAGACCCCCTGGGGTGAGTTCAGCGTAACTACGCCGGCTCATGCCTCGCAGCAGGAAAAAATGCCTTCACAGGTCACTGGATCACAGTCCGAACGCGGTGACATCACCGGGCCATTCGGTATGGCAACAGGCAAGGTAACCGGTACGGAACAGGCACGTTTTGATCGTCCGCGATTAGAGCCCGAAGTGCCATCCACGGCGGAAACTCTCCATGGCCGCGTCAAGTCCCGTATCACCGGTGAAGGAATGGATGCCGGTCAGAGAATCACCGGCGATGACTGGGATAGAGGTGATCATGTGACCGGTACGGAAGGTGCGTCTGCGACACGGCGTAATCCTACCCTTCGCGGCGGTACTACGGGGGCCATGCCGGCGCGCGCCGCCATGGTGCGTCCCGTGGATGTACCGGAACCGGTCAGCAAGGTTACAGGCGGCAGTGGCAATACCGAAAAAGGCTCCCTGATCACCTATTCCGGCGGCGCACGCGGTTAACCCTAACGAGTATTGGTCACGATTATGCTTCGTAACGCTCATCAAGCTCTTCCAGCACGCAGCCGGCCTGCCGGTACCGCGCCCCTGCGGCGTCCGGGTGCAGTGGGTGAGCAGGCGACAGGTTTGCGCAGTGTGTTATCCCAGGTCGGGCACCCGTTGTGCCGGGCTGAGGAGAACGCGAATCTGCATCGTTACGAAAACAGGACCAAACAGGCATTCGATGCCATCGTGCCGACACTCAAGGAGATTTCGGCCATACAGCACGAACGTGATTTTGATGAGCAGGCGCAACGTATCGCCCGAAAGCGACTGGGCTTCGATCTGCCCGCTGGCATTCTGGCGAAGGCCTGGGTGGAACAGCTGGATATGCGGCGCCTGTATGCCTGGTGCGTGTTTTATACCTACCGCCGTTTCTGCGATGAATTCTTTACAGCTGACCCGTTGGCTGGGGATGGATCCGGGGATTTTGACGCGTTTCTGCAGGACTGCGGGTTCCATACTCTGGATATCTCGCCCTGTGCGGATGGCCGTCTGGCTCACCTGGTGCGTTATGTGCTGCGTATGCCGTCGCGTGCGGTACGTCGCAAATCATATGCCGGGGCGATGTTCGATGTCGAAGACAGCATCCAGAAATGGGTGGAAATCGAGTTGATGCGTTTTCGCGAGGGTAGACCCAACATGGCGGATACGCCCACCCGTTACCTGAAAGTGGTGGCCTATCACTTTAGTTCTGGCGATCCGGATCACGAAGGCTGTGCGGCCCACGGTTCCGACATGCGTAAGGCGGCACAGGCAGGACTGGAGCGCCTGACAAGCTTCCGTCAGGCCATCGAAAACAGTTTCTGTTGTGGTGCATCCATAGATCTGTTGCTGATCGGTGTGGATACCGACACAGATTCAATACGGGTGCACGTACCTGATGGCGATGGCCAGATGGAACTGGATCGCTATGTTGATTCGCAGACCATTTACGGAGAAACGACGTGGATGAGTGCGCCTGAGGCGATTCGTTCAATCGAATCATCTATTCATGAGTGCTCACCGGAAGTGGCGGCAGGCATGGTGAAGTTGATCACGCGCCTGGTCGAGAACAACCTGTCACAGATTGATTATGTGCTTGCCCATTATGGTGAACGTTATCCCGATATCGGTCATGCAGAGCGCTTCATTGGTGCCGGTGTAGGTTTCGAGGATATCCAGCTGCGCAATCTGATGTACTTCGCCTACCTCGATACCGTTGAGGAAGGTGCGGCGGACCTGGATGTCGGTATCAAGATTTTCAAAGGCCTGAACGTGGTTCGCGGGCTTCCGGTACCGGTGGTTGTACGGTTCGATTATCACGGGCAGGTTCCCGGTGCGCGAGAGCGGGCGGTGCAGCGCTGCGGGCGCGTGGCCCAGGCATTGTCCGATCGCTATGCGGATCTGTGTCGCGATGGTCTGTTACATGTATTGCAGGTGGCGCATGACTGTGATGGCGATGGGCCAATTGAGATTTTTGACTGCTCCGTGAATGCGCGTCATGTGGAGGGTCGCTAAATGAAGATCTGCCTGGTGGAACGACCGCTGGTAGCAACCAATCGCATCGCGGGTATGGAGCATAAGCATCTGCAGGTAGTCCGTGATGGGAGTTCATCGGCAGTGGCGGTGGATGCGGTTGGATGCAAACCGGGTGACTGGGTGATCTGTGTGGGAAGTTCCGCGGCGCGCGAGGCCGCCGGCAGCAAGGAATATCCCAGTGATCTGACCATTGTCGGCATCATCGATCATTGGCCACCTGATAACGGAGAAGGCTGATGGAGATTCTGCAAGTGGAATCGGCCCTGGTTTGTACCCGCCGCGTGGCCGGATTACAGGCAATCAGCCTGCGCGTACTGCGGTCGGTGAGTGGCAAACAACAGGTGGCGGTGGACCCGATCGGCGCTCGGGAAGGTAACTGGGTATTCACCGTTAGCGGGTCGGCTGCACGATACGCAGCAGGGGATTTCGATATTCTCACCGATCTCACGATCGGCGGCATTATCGATCGGTGGGAACCGGACCAGCCAGCTACGGAGATGGCGGGACGTACCCCGGATTGAGAGAACTTTGTTAAACAATGCAGTCAACAGGAGACATGAAGATGGCAAGTGAAAACTACGGCATCGCACTGGGTATGATTGAAACGCGCGGGCTGGTGCCCGCCATCGAAGCGGCAGACGCCATGACCAAGGCTGCCGAGGTCAGGCTGATAAGCCGGGAATTTGTGGGTGGCGGCTATGTCACCGTAATGGTTCGTGGCGAAACCGGGGCAGTTAACGCCGCGGTGCGTGCCGGGGCCGATGCCTGCGAGCGCGTCGGCGATGGTCTGGTGGCTGCGCACATCATTGCGCGTCCGCATCGCGAGGTTGAGCCGGTGCTGGAAATTAATTCAGGGTCCGCGACCACGAAGCGGGCGTCGTGATTGATTCTTTCTTTTACGTGATACGGAGATGCAAAAATGGCGAATGAAAGTTACGGAATTGCTCTGGGTATGATCGAAACCCGCGGCCTGGTGCCCGCCATCGAAGCGGCGGATGCCATGACCAAGGCGGCGGAAGTGCGCCTGATCGGTCGTGAGTTTGTCGGCGGCGGGTATGTAACGGTGCTGGTGCGTGGCGAGACCGGGGCGGTCAATGCGGCAGTGCGTGCCGGGGCCGATGCCTGCGAACGCGTCGGCGATGGTCTGGTGGCTGCGCACATCATTGCGCGTCCGCATCGCGAGGTGGAACCGGTTCTGCCGACGGGTGGCGACGCCAAGTCCGCAGCTGCCTGAAACTACGGGTAAGCCGCTAGAACATGTTTGCAGCACGGCCTGATCAGAAGGTTCTCGGATATCTGGGAAGGGCACTCAGCCTGGAACTTTCCGCTGTTCAGCAGTACAGCACCCAGGCGCGACTGGTCGCGTCCTGGGGGCTGAGCGAGGCAGCGGCCAGTTTGCGTAAAGAGGCAGAAGAGGAGCTGCAGCATGCGGATCGGATCATCGAGCGGATGCTGGCCATTGGTGTTGCGCCCAACGGTTCGCAATTGCGTCCGGTCAGGATTGGGTCTGATCTCTCCGCGTTGTTGCTGATCAACCGGCAATTCGAAGCGGAAGTGATTCACCTGTATCTGGTGGCTTCCCGTCATTGCTCAGCGGTGGGCGATCATGACAACCGGCTGTTTTTCGAAGGGTTGCTCAGGGAGGAGCAACTACACCTCGATGAACTCGATGCCTGGTTGAGTCGTTTGCAACAGATGCCGACAGAGCGCATGCGTGGCAGTCGATGACGAACAAGTGATTCAGTCGTATATCCATGGCTGAAAGGAGAGACCGATGATGGTAACAGAGTGGCGGGAACGGGTACGTCCCTCGCGTCTGGAAAAACGCTATGATTTCGATGACTATGAGGAATTGCGTGCATTTCTTGATGATGCTGCGGACCTGTCGGAAGAAAAAGGCCTGTATCCGGATATCGGTTTCGGGCGTACCTATGCGAGTTTTACCATTCATGCCGATGAAGGCAGTGCGCAGCTGACCGAGCAACAGCGTGAATTTGCGGCGCTGCTGGATACGCTGGATACGGCCAGACAGGCTTGAGAGGTCACCGGTCATGCCGATCATAGCGCTGGTCGGTAACAAGGGCGGGGCAGGTAAAACCACGCTATGCATCAATCTGGCAAGCGGATTGTATCGGCGGGATTCCACATTGTTATTGGATGCCGATCCACAGCGTTCATCCTTGCAATGGCGTGAAATAGCCGGTCGTGATGGCCTGGTCGAAGTGGTTGATACTGTGGATGGTGTGCAGAATGCCGTTCACCGGTACCGGGATGAATACCGCTATCTGGTGATAGATTGTCCGCCTTCGGTGCAATCGGATCAGACCCGGGAGGCGCTGGCCTGCAGTGACATAGCGGTGATACCGGTATTGCCTTCCCCCCTGGATCTGTGGGCCAGTGTACGTGTCGAGCAGGAGCTGGAATGGGTGCGATCGGTTAATCCTGGCATACGGCCACTACTGGTGATCAACCAACTTGAAGCCAGAACCCGTTTGTCACGCTTGATGCATGACGCCCTTGCCGAAATCACATTGCCTGTTGCCACGACTGCGATCAAGAGGCGCATGGCGTATCGTAATGCAATGCTCGAGGGCCGCAGTGTGCTGGATGCCGGTGCGGCAGCCGGTAGTGCCGCGGCCGAGATCAAACAATTAATAGATGAACTGGTGAGTGGTCATGACGAGCAAAGATAAGACTGGCGAACAACTGGTTGCTTCCATACGAAAAAGCAAATCCGGAGAGGTGGCGCGCAAGACTGCAACGCCCCGTACCACTCGCAAACCGGCTGCTGCGACATCGACACGTACCGCTGCGCGGCAAGCAACGGCAGAACAGGTACAGCAGGACCGCTATCACTTTGGCCGTCGAGTCTGGCCGGATTGAGCCAGAGCGGATAAATTGCCCGCGATAGTATGGATATTGGCAGTATTAGGAAAATTGATATAGGGTGTGGTGACGGAATGCCATGGCAAGCCTTGCGGTATGATAGGGCCTGTTCCCCCTAATCCAATCGGCTCTGCTGGGCCTCTGTTTCCCTCCAGCAAGGCAGAATGAACGAGGTGAAGTCATTCTACAGGAGCGAATGATAACGCCGCTGGGCGGAGCAGAGACCCGGCCCTTCGGGTTGCGTCTGAAAAAGCGCCACTCTGCGTGGCTCCTCGTTCATCTGGAATCACCAAATTTCTCTCCTCGCGTCTTGATTGGCGCTTTTTCAGGCGCAACAGCGCCGATTGGATTAGGGTGAACAGGCCCTAAATTAAGAAGTAGAGAGGTTACAATGTCACCGCCTTTCAGTGAGCCAGGATATACACCACCGTCCGCGATGCCGGAGTACCTGATTCGGCATGCCACGTTGCGACAACTGCAGATTTTCGAGGCCAGTGTGCGGCTGGGAAATTTTTCACGTGCGGCCGAAGAATTGTTCGTGACTCAGCCGACGGTTTCCATGCAGATCAAAAAACTGACCGATGCACTGGGTCTGCCGCTGTTTGAACAGATCGGGCGCAATGTGCGTCCCACAGAAATCGGGCATGACCTGTACGAATCCTGTCGGCGGATATTCGAAAATCTGGCCAATCTGGAAATGAAGCTCTCCGAGCACAAGGGTATGAAGCGGGGTCGCCTGCGTCTTGGTGTGGTGACCACAGCCAAATATTTTGTGCCGGAAGTATTAGGGGAGTTCTGTCGCCTCTACCCCGGCATTGATGTGGCGCTGAAGGTGTCCAATCGGGACCGTATCATAGAACGGTTCAATGCCTATGAGGACGACCTCTACATCATGGGTCAGGCCCCGGATGATATCAGGGATCTCGTGTCGTATCCCTTTGCGCCCAACCCACTGGTGGTGATGGCGCCACGCGATCATCCCCTGGCCGGTGTGAAAAACATCCCGTTATCCCGGATTGCCGAGGAGCCACTGATTCTGCGCGAGCCGGGATCGGGTATACGAGATGCAACCCAGCGCCTGTTTGAGCAGCAAGGATTGAAGCCTAAGGTGCGCATGGAACTGGGCAGCAATGAGGCGATCAAGCACGCCGTAGTCGGGGGGCTGGGTGTTGCGGTGCTGTCATTGCATACGCTGTCGCTGGAAGGGCCGGATGGCCCGGTGGTGCTGCTGGATGTCGAGGATTTCCCGATAATGCGCCAGTGGCATCTGGTCTATCCGAAGGGCAAGGAACTGTCGCTGGTGGCCGAAGCATTTCTGGAGTTCTCTCTCGATGTGGAACCGCGCCTGCGCGAAAAAATGAAGGAGCAATGGCCGGGAATGGCGGATACCCTGGCAGCCGCTGAACCTGCGGGCAAGGTCCTGGAGAAAGCCAGGTCCAAGGTCAGGGGCTGATCCAGCGCTCAGGCAGCGGCCCGCAGACGACGGGTCTTTTCGAGCATGCGATAGGTGGAGAGGTTGTTGTTAAAGCGCGCCACCGTCTCCAGTGGCACCCACAGAATCTGATGTGACTCATCATTGCCTGGTACAGCCAGGCGGTCGTCGATTTCCACCAGAAACCGGATATCGTAGTGTCTGTGCTCGGGACCGCGGGGACTGGCCGGGATGGTATGGATATCCACGTCAAAGATGTCACCGTCGACCAGGCGTATGGCCTCGGTGGGCAGCCCGGTTTCCTCATGTGTTTCGCGCAAGGCAACCCGTAGGATATCGGCGTCGCCGTCGGCATGTCCGCCGGGCTGGAACCACTGGTCATGCTTGCGGTGATGCAGGAGCAGGACTTTATCGCGTGCCGGGTTCACCACCCAGGCGGAGCCCGTGACATGTCCTGGCCACAGATGGCTGTCGAAACAATCCTCGTACTGCTGAACAAAACGCCGCACCCGGGTCACGTAACCGGCTTCGGTGTTGAAAGGTGTACGATAACGATCCAGTAACGAGTAGAGTTCCTGTCGATGCATGCCCTATACCCCTGATTCAGGTCACCGCCGGGTTTTCGACGGCCGCGATGGCTGCCGCCGCGGCTTCATCGACATCGCCTTCGCGACCGGCGAGGATGAGGCGCCCGAAGGCGCCGACCGCACGGACATCAATCAGTGTGATGCTGGCGGCCTTTTCAGCCTGATTTGCGGCATAGACGATGTAGCCCGCAGGTTCAGTTTCGAGAATAAACATGCTTTGTCCCGGCAGGATCATGGATCCCCGCCGATCCTGACGATTGATCAATACGGTGTGGTCGGGCGTCATGCCGCGAATAATCTCTTTCCATGCGACTCGACAGCTCTGTCGGTTCTGGGCGGTGGCACCCATGTTGGCCAGCAGGATATTTCCCGCTTCGCGCACATCGCTCTGATCGCGCTGATGAATCACCATTGAACCGTAAGCACGCTCGACAACCTGTTGTGCCAGATGCACGCGTGTGGCCTTCAAAGCGATATCCGTGAGCCGATGGACGGCCATGCCCGGCGAAACCTCGACCCATAGACAGGAATCCCCAGGGACGGGCAGGAAGCCCTGGGATACAGTGGCCATATACGCCGCCAGCTGGGGTTGCAGGGCATCGATGTAAACGTAGGTTCTGAGCGAAATCATCCGGTTTGTATGGCAACTGTGTATGAATGGGCCGTCATTTTTCGTACGTGACGATGCAATCCATCGGTTATAGACCCTGTTCATTTATAGACGGTTACAGTTCTTATGAACAACAGAAGTTTTCGATCCCATGTATAGAGATATATCTATCAATAAGAGGGATTGGGAAGGCCGCATCGCTATAGGGCTTTACAAGGTAGAGTTTTGATCAAGGCTTCCCATCTATAGCCTTAAGGTAATCTAAACAGTAAAAAATATTGAGTAGTCCCTGTAGGCCATATTCCTGATACTCGCTGCATATAAAACGTGAGCGGAAATTCGCTCATATCCCGTGAATCCGGCACTTGTCGCGATCCGGGCAGGTCAGTCCGGTCGGACAAGTGCGGATGCCTGCTTCGGGTGTGAACAAGCAGTCATCCGGTGAGGAGGACGATTCATATCATGCAGCAGCTGATCATTTTGGTCATAGCGATTCCCTTTGTTGCGGCCGTCATAACACAGCTATTGTCCGTTCGCCTGGGTTGGCGGGTGCCTGGAGTGAGCATCGTGTCCGCCTGGATGACGTTTTTGCTCGCTATCGCGACATTGTGGCTGGCCTTGTCCGGTGCAGAACCCCGTGACCACAGTCTGTTGCAGGACTGGGGCATCATTCGCTTTGACTCCCTGAGTACGCTGATGTGTCTGGTCATCGCCGCAATCAGCCTGATCGTGCATCTCTACTCGGTGCGTTACATGGCCGAGGAGCCCGGTTACAGGCGGTTTTTCGTACTGCTGGATCTCATGACCGGTACGCTGTTGCTGATGGTGGCGGCGGGGGATCTCATTACGTTACTGATTGCCTGGCACCTGGTCGGTATCCTGCTTTATTTTCTGCTGGGTTATGAGACACGCAGCCATTCGGCCTATCGCTATGCGTTCTGGACCTGGATTACCTATCGCTTTGGAGATCTGCCTCTGTTGCTGGCTGCAGCATTGCTGTACCAGGCATACGACAGCTGGTCCCTGACCGTGATTTTCGAGCGGTTGGCGACGGCACCGCAGGCGCATACCTTCCTGGGGATGCCGTTGGTCGAAGTGGTCGGCGTACTGGTGGCGCTTTCCGCGTTTGCACGCTCCGCCCAGTTTTTACTGCACACCTGGTTGCCCTATACCATGGGTGGCCCGACACCGGTATCGGCATTGATGCATGCCGGGATCGTGAATGCGGGTGGTTTCCTGATCAACCGTTTTGCTCCCCTGTTTGTCGAGACCAGTGGTGTCCTGCATTGGGTGTTCGTGGTGGGGTTGGCGACGGCAGTGTTCGGGTCGGTATTGATGCTGGCCCAGAACGATATCAAGAAAGCACTGGGCTATTCGACCATGGGGCAGATGGGTTTTATGATCATGGAATGCGGTGTCGGGGCATTTTCTCTGGCTATCTATCACCTGATTGCCCATGGTTTGTTTAAGGGGACATTGTTTCTCGGCGCAGGCGGTGTGATTGGTGAGGCGCGCAAGGACGATGGTGTGCCCAAGGACCCGCTATACCATTTCGTGGTGGAAAAGTACCCGACCAGGAGTCGCAAGCCCTGGCTGTTGATGGCGGCGATGACACTGCTGGTGCCAGTGGCTACCCTGGTGCTGGCGCATTGGCTGGTTGAGCAGGACTTTTTCCAGAAACAGGGAGCAGTGGTGTTGCTGTTCTTCGGATGGGTAACCGGTGCACAGCTGATCTTCACCGCTTACCGCATGCATACCGAAAATCTCACTCGTTTGTTCACCATGGTGATCGTGTCGTTTGTCGTGGTTGTGCTGGGATACGCCCTGATCAGTCACGCCTTTGACCTGTTCCTGTACCCCGATGAGGCGTTCCGGTCGCGTATCTATTCCGCGGCAGGTATCGATGTGATCTGGTTTGACAGCCTGGTGGTGTTAGTCACTGCGATCATTGTGATGGGCTGGCTGCGTACCTATTACAGCGAACGTAATGGACAGCGAATTGATAGGACATTAAGGCCGTTATGGCTGGGATTCTATGTCCTCATTTCGCGTGAATTTTATGTTAGCGATCTCTACACCTTGATGACACGTCGGATGGAAATGCTGGCGACGCGATTGAATACCTGGTTGAGGTGGATCTGATATGCAATCACTGAGCTGGATAGTCGCGGGCCTGTTTCTGCCCTTGTTTCCGCTGGGCATGGTCTTTAATGCTCTGTTTCAAAGGATACGCAATGCCTGGCTGCGCGCGGCACTACTGCTGATTTGGCCGTTGCCTGGCGTGTGGATCCTGCGTGATATGCCTTCTGACATCTCCACCTGGATGCTGTCGTGGGCGTTATTGAGCGCGGCATTGTATGGCTTCAGGGCGGTGGTGGTGAGAGAAATCGGAGTGTGGACGGGATTCCTCGCAACCTCATCCTGGGCGTTGATCTGGGTTGCCCTGGCAGTGGGGGTGAAGCCGGGCAGCCTGGTATTGCAGGCCATGGCATTCAGTCTGCCCCTGGCCCTGCTGGCTTTACTGGTGGCTGAGCTGGAGCGGCGCTATGAGTCTGCATACGCCGGCGTTGTCAGTGGCGTGGCAGAGGCCCAGCCACGACTCTCCGGTGTATTGGTGTTGACGGTGCTGGCGGTTATCGGCAGCCCGATTTTCCCAGGCTTTTTTTCGATGCTGAACGATGTGACTCGTGCAATCACCACCCTGCCGATAGCGGCGTTTGGCCTGGCGGGCATCTGGCTGCTTTGGAGCTGGGCCGGGGCGCGATTGTTGCAGGGGATACTGGTCGGACCTGCGAGTCAGCCACGCCCTGAGGATCTCAGCCAGTGGATTACAACAGTCTATAGCTTGTCGCTGGTGTTTATGGCCGTAGCCGGCCTGTATCTGTCAGGGGTTTTGTTATGAGTCTTTCGCTGGGTATGAAAGCGCAAATACGTTCCATGGTCTTTGTGGCCGGTGAACCTATTCCGAATTTCTGGCCGATGCGGGCATTTATCCATCACAACCCGTTGCATGGGCTGGAACAACTGCCATTTGAAGTGGCAGTCGAACAGGGACAGCGGCTGTTTCATGGTGCGGGGTATCTGCGACGCTCGGTTTATCAGCAATACTACGCAAACAGCAAAATAGATCACCAGGTACTTGCCGATGGAATTTCCGATTTTCTGGACCAACGACCATCCATCGAGGGAGTCGATCAGAAGCGCTGGTTGACGGGTTTGCTCACGAAAATTGAAGCACCAGTATTTGCGTCTGATTGCTCAGTTACGGTGCGCGATGTAAGAGCCGCACTCCGTGGTGAGCCGGTAGAGGATGCGCGTAGCGTGGATCCTGCTGTGTTGGCGAATCAGATGTGCGATGTCCTGCTGGATGACTGCCCTGTGTATGAAGCGCTGGACGTCCTGTTTGGGCTCGGTATCGCTGAAGAACTCGATGAACTGGTTATCAAAAGTTGCCTGGACTTTTTCGATGAAGGTCAGTCTGTGTGGGAAATGCCTGGACGACAACAGGGCTTTTTTGCGGCCTGGCGTGAAGTGGCGCGCCGAAATGCACGTCTGTTTCTGCGTGGTCGCCAGATCCGGGAGACCCTGATGGTCGATGATGATCCGGAGGGGATCATTGTGCATGTCATGGGGTGTCTGGCGATTCCCAAGGAACACTGGATGCGCTATTTCCGTCGCGAACTGGCCCGCCTGCACGGCTGGGCCGGGTTCATCCGCTGGCGGTCGACTGCCCGGCATTATTATCCGGGTCGTCGCTATCCCGGAGACCTGGTCGATTTTCTCGCTATTCGCCTGACGCTGGCACTGGCCCTGATCCACGAGCGCGGTCGCGACGGTATCCCCCATACCAGCGAGCAGCTGGAACACTATATCCGCCAGCGTCCCATGGAGGCCTATCTGCGCCACGAATTCTACGGCAGACAGATTCTACCGGCATGGGCGCAGCGGGTGGAGTCAGTACTGCTGGCTGGCGACCACGAGAAAATTGAACAGCTGTGCCTCACTTACCGGCAGGAGAAGTGCGTGCGTGATGCCGCCGCACAGGCAGCGTCGCTGCAACGGATTGCCGAATATGCCGATGCAGTCGATGCGCTTGAACATTTGTCGATCGAGGCGCTGTCCCAGCTGATCGATACCGTGCGGGCATTTGAGAAGCGAGAAGGTATGCTTTGGCTGGAAGCCATGGAGGCCACCGCCATGAAGCAGCTCTTGCAGGGCATACAGTCTGAAGCACCTGTGCCCAGAGACAAGCGCCCCTTTGCCCAGGCGTTATTCTGCATCGATACCCGTTCGGAACGGCTGCGCCGACACCTGGAAGGCGTGGGCGACTATCAGACCTTCGGTATTGCCGGGTTCTTCGGTGTGCCGGTGAGCTTTATGGAACTCGGAAAAGGCAGTGAAACCCATCTGTGTCCAGTGCTCCTGACACCGAAGAATCTGGTCATGGAGATGTCCGTCAATGACATCCAGGATACCATGGCCCTGTCGGCCATGGAAAAGGCCTTGCACGAATTGAAGGAGTCGGTGTTGACTCCTTTCGTTACGGTTGAGGCGATCGGTTTGCTGTTTGGGCTGGATATGGTCGGCAAGACGCTGGCGCCGACCTCCTATAATCGCTGGCGATCGCGCTTGCATCAGCACAAACCACATACGCATCTGCTGATCGACAAGCTGAATCGTGAACAGGCAGATTCTATCGTGCGCGCTGTCCAGCGCGCGGTGATTGCCAAGGCCATCGAGCAGGAGTTGAGCATATCGCCCGAACATATCAATGATCACCTGATTCGCGAGTTGCGCGAAACCGCGCTGGGGCATACCGAGTCAACACCGCAATTGCAGCAGCAATTGCAGGTAAATACCGACCAGGCAAATGCATTCATCGAGCGTCTGCGAACCGCCTACCATATCAACCCGGCAGATGTGCGACTGCAGATGAAACGTTTGGGACGCATTGGATTTTCGCTGGATGAGCAGGTCGTTTTTGTGTCCCAGGCACTGCGCGCCATCGGGCTGACGGATAACTATTCCCGTTTCATACTGGTTGTGGGGCATGGTAGTCAATCCGAAAACAACCCCTATGAGTCGGCACTTGATTGTGGTGCCTGTGGTGGCAATCTTGGTTTGTTCAATGCGCGCATATTCGCGCATATGGCGAATAAGCCGGCCGTCCGGCAGCGGTTGCATGAACAGGGCATCACCATACCCGATGACGCCTGGTTCGTCCCGGCACTCCACAATACCACCACCGATGAAGTGACCTTGCATGATCTTGACCTGCTGCCGTCCTCGCACCCGGTCTACCTGGATCGATTGCAGAATGGCCTTGTCGCGGCCTGTCGACTGTGCGCCCAGGAACGACTCCCCACCCTGGATATCGAGTCTGAAGCCCTCAGCCCGGCTGATGCCGGCAAGCGGGCGTTGCGTAATGCAATGGACTGGTCGCAGGTGCGGCCTGAATGGGGGCTGTCACGCAACGCATATTTCATCATCGGACGCCGGTCCCTTACCGAACAACTGTCTCTTGAAGGGCGCGCCTTCCTGCATTCATACGATTACCGGGTGGACAGGAAGCAGCGACTGCTGGAGAACATCCTGACCGGCCCGCTGGTCGTGGGGCAATGGATCAATATGGAGCACTATTTTTCCACTGTCGATAATGAACATTATGGTAGCGGCAGCAAGGTTTATCACAATGTTGCCGGCCGCTTCGGTGTTATGACGGGCAACCTCAGTGATCTCCGTACCGGCCTGCCGGCGCAGACGGTACTATCAGGAGGAAAGCCTTACCATGAGCCAATGCGGCTGATGACCGTCATTGAAGCGCCATTTGAACAGGTTCTTGCAACCATCAATCAGGTTGCGGTCGTACGACGATTACTGAATAACGGATGGATCCGCGTTCTGGTAGTTGATCCTGAGACCCAAAAAATCCACATCCATTGCAAAGGCCAGTGGCAAGAGCACCATATCCCGTCCATTGCCGGCCAGATGGCAGACCAGGAGGCGATTGCATCATGAAGAATCTGAAATTCAGCCCGATCAAAAAACTCGAAATCATACTCGAAGGCGAGTACCAGGAGTTCGCGACCGACCTGTTGGATCGGATCGGTGTCAAGGGCTATACCATTATCAATAATCTCTCGGGGAAAGGGAGGCATGGCTTCCATGAAGGACATCTTATGTTCAACGAGGATAATGTCCTGATCATGGTCATCGCAGCTGTGCCGGAACCGCTGGTGAAACCGATCCTGCAGGGTTTTGCACCTTTCTACAATGAGCATTCCGGGGTTGTTTTTATCTCGGACATTCAGGTGACCCGGTTGGTTAAATTCAGCGACTAAGGCACCGGGTTTGTATCTGCCACCGGTATGACTATGCTGCGGAGCATGGCCTGGAAGGGGCTGGGAAAGGCCCCTCAACTGGTCATGATTCTGAATTAATAGTAGATCGTTGTTGCCATTCTAGTGGTCTTCAGAAAAAGGCCTTGGTATTTTCCAAGGCCTTTGGGTTTGATGGAGGCGGCGGGAATCGAATACTCACCCGTATCCCCCCGACGTTACCCCATCTTGAGTAGCAGTCCTGTTTAGAGTCCGGTTGTTACTGTAG
>CBDUHN010000019.1:0-56142 GCA_965367295.1 uncultured Gammaproteobacteria bacterium
CCAGCTGAGCTACGGGCGCTAAACGCTGTGGATCTTTGAAAACTATACTGCATCACCAGCAGCCTGTCGGCTGCGCAGTTTACCTTTCTCTCCGGCAGGAGTCCATGCAGTACACGCCAACCATCGGTGCTCAACGGGGGTGCGGTCATGCCCGCAATCGATGCAACACGGGATACAACGGGCAACCGCATAGAACCAGCCCCATCCACCGGCAAACTCATTTTTATATCTAAAAACAGAAAACTAAAACGACTTCCGCCGGGAGCGACCACAGCGCCCCGCGCTGGCACAGCCTTTGCTCACTATTTCCCCCGGGGAGGCTCCGCAGCCACGGCCTCCTCCACCCTGCGGGACGACCCGGGCGGTGACATTCATTGGGCGGGACGACCCGCAGGTGACTGCGATGGCGCGCCTGCTTCGCTACCAAGATGGTCTGATGCCCAATCTGCTGGCCCTGAGCTATGCCGGCGGTGGCTATACGCTGGGCCTGATCCTGATGTTGTCCCACTCGATTGTGCTCAATCTCTCCGGCAGCCTGCTGCTGGCCCATTCCCTGGTGATCGCCGCCTATCTGGTCCATGAGTGCGCCCACAACACCCTGTTTGCCAATAATCGGCACAATGCCCGCCTCGGAGGCCTGCTCAACTGGCTGACCGGGGCCTGCTATGGCCGCTACGAGGATATCCGCCACAAACATTTCCGGCATCACGTGGACCGCGCCGATGTGGTGGCCTTTGACTACCGCACCCGCCTGGCGCGTCATCCGCGCCTGGTGAAGCTGTTTCGCACTTTGGAATGGGCCTACATCCCCGCCGTGGAACTCATGATGCACGTCCTGGTGCTGGTGCTGCCGTTTCGCATGCCCCAGCGCCGTGACCGGCGCGCGCGCATCATCACCGTGCTGCTGATCCGCAGCCTGTTTTTTGCGGCGCTGGCCAGCCTCTCCTGGCGGATACTCTTTTTATATCCGCTGGCCTACCTGCTATTTCTGACCGTGATGCGCTTCATGGACACGCACCAGCACACCTATGAAATCTTCGAGACCCTGGAACGGGAACGCGGCCAGGAGGCACGGCGTTTCGATGCTGCCTACGAGCACCGCAACACCTTTTCCAATCTGTTTTCACAACGGCATCCCTGGCTTAATCTGCTGGTGCTGAATTTCGGCTATCACAATGCCCACCACGTCAAACCCACCGCGCCCTGGCACCGCCTGCCGGCCCTGCACCGGGAACTGTATGGCAAGGATTACAGTCAGATGCTGCCGTTTCGCAAGCTGTTGCAGGCCTATCATGTGTACCGCGTGCCGCGCATGCTCAATACCGACGAGGGGGATCTCGATATCCTGAGCGATCAGGGCGCCCACTTTGTCGGTGTGGATGGCGTGTCCTTCCTCACTGCGCATTAGGATTGACCATGACCCAGGTAACCCGTTTCTGGCCGATCCTCACCGGCATGCATCGCTACGAAAAGACCCTGTCCACCCGTGGTCGCGGCCAGGGGGTGATCATCGAGGCGCCCATCCTCGCCTATCTGATCGAGACGAAAAACGGCCGCATTCTGTATGACGTGGGCTGTGATTACCGCAAGGTCACCGACCCGGCCCTGCGCCGACAGTACTACGAGCATGCAGGGTTTCCCTTCGGTCCGCCGGAGATGACCGAGGAACAACGCCTACCCAACCGCCTGGCACAACTCGGTCTGCAGGCAGGCGATGTGGATCTGGTGTTCGTCGGCCATCTGCATTTCGATCATGGCGGTGGCCTGTGCGAACTGCAGCATGCCGAGATCCACGTGCACGAGCAGGAACTGGTCGCCGCCCGCCAGCCCGCGGATGAAGCCTATTTCGCCGATGACTTCGCCGCCGATTATCGCTGGCAGCCCCAGTGCGGAGAGTATGATCTGGTCGGTGGTGTGCGCGCCATCGAGTCGCCGGGTCACACCGCCGGACACATGTCCATGCTCATTGAGCTGCCCAAGGGCCCGCCCATCCTGCTGGCCGGCGATGCTGCCGACCTGGAGGAAAACCTGCAGGAGGAAATCGCCCCGGGCCTGTGCTGGCAGGACCGCGAGGATCTGGCCATCGCCAGCATCCGCAAACTGAAGCGACTGGCAGCGGATACCGGCGCCCAGCTTTGGCCCAATCACGATCTGCGATTTTTCCAGCGCTGCCGGCCGTTCCCCAAGTGGTACGAATGAACACCTGCCGGTGCGATTCCGGTAAGATCCGCATCGCCATCCAGGCAGGATCACATCGTTCTTTGATATAGGCAGCCATGAATCCATCCCTTGCCGTATTCATTCTGTTCACCAGCTCCATCGGCTGGGGCCTGTGCTGGCTGCCGCTCAAGTATCTTGAAACGCGCGGCATGGATGGACCCATGCTGGTGCTGCTTGCCTTCGGCACGGCCAGCCTTGCCCTGCTGCTCCCGCTGCTGCGCCAGCGCCACCGGTGGCAGGGCCAGGCAGGCCAGTTGCTGCTCATCGCCCTGCTCGGCGGGTTCGCCAACCTGGCCTTTCAGGTGGCCCTGCAGCAGGGGGAAGTGATTCGGGTCATGATCCTGTTCTATCTGTTGCCGGTGTGGACGGTACTGGGTGGGCGCGTGGTGCTGGGCGAGCACATCGATGCCCTGCGGGTATTTACGGTGGGTGCGGCCCTGCTCGGCGCCCTGCTGATCCTCGGTGGCTTCGAGGCGCTGCTCACCCGTCCCAGCTGGGTGGACCTGCTCGCCCTGGCCTCCGGCATGGGCTTTGCCTTCAACAACATTGCCTTTCGCGCCACCCCGGACCTGCCGGTCACCAGCAAGGTGGCCGCCATGTTCATGGGCGGCGCGGTGCTGGTCGGCCTGTACCTTGGCTATACCCTGCAAACCCTGCCCGACTATGCCCCTGACGCGCTGCTGCTGAGCGCCCTCTATGGCCTGCTCTGGCTCATGCTCATCACCTTCGGCACCCAGTGGGGAGTGACCCAGCTGGAAGCCGGACGGGCCTCGGTGATCATCGTCATGGAACTGGTCACGGCGGTGGTATCCGCCACCCTGCTGCTGGGAGAAAACATGGCTCCGCTGGAAATGCTCGGCGGCCTGATGGTGCTGAGCGCCGCCATCATCGAAGGACGGCGGGAAGAAGCGCCGCTACCCGAGGTGGGTTCCACCTAGGCAAGGATTTTACCTGTAGGTGCGAATTTATTCGCGCCTACCAGGACTCCGGTCGCAAACGCATCATTCCCCCAGAAAGCGTTCGAAATGGCGCCGCTCCTCATCGGCCATCCATTGATTGAGCTCACCAAGATCGGCGATGGGTGCCCGGGTGAAGGGCAGCTGATGCAGATAACCATCCGGACCGAACTCGGGCGTCATGCTGGTAATGGCATAGCCGCGCGCCTGCTGCGAGGTCCAGATGGCTTCCCACCAGCGCTGATGGGCTCGCAGCGCCTCGGCATACTCGGGCGCGCCGGGATGCGGCACCTGTGCACCCTGCGCATAACCCACCCGCGCATGGATATGATGGGCGTGGGACGCAAGGGCATCCAGCACCTCCTGCTCCGTGTCCACCAGCCGTTCGCATACCACGCACCAGTGACTGTAATCGCAGGTCAGGCGCAGGTCCGGCAACTGCTGCGCCAGACGCAGGGTGGTCCAGGGATTGAAGGTGGAACGGCTGCGGTGAGTTTCGAAACTGATCAGCACCCCCGCCTTCGCCGCCAGCTCCATGGCCCGGCCGAAGAACTCCAGGCTCTGGCTCTCGGGCCAGGCATCGCAGCCACCGAGGCAGGTGACGAAACACGGCTCCAGATCACCAGCGTGCCGCAAGCCCTCGGCCACCGATTGCAGGTGATCCTCCACACTCGCCCGGCGATCCGGCACGAAGCCGCCGGCGGTGGCGATCTCCGCAATATAGGCCAGTCCCGCGTCATTGAGCAGATCCTTCCATACCGCCCGCTGGTTGATGTCGGCGGGCGGTGGCCCCTCGATGCCCTGCAGGCCGGCCTGCTCGGCCTCGCGCACCGCCGTGGCGAAATCAGCCGTGAACCCCCACAGGGTTTTGAACAACTCCAGTTTCATGCCGAACTCATCCGTACATTCAGAAAGCCATTTTCGGTGCAAGTTGCAAGCCAGCACCCTGATACCTCCTGCAGACCTGAATCCATTCGGATAAATGATGGTAATCACCAACGGCCTGTCCGAATGAATTCGGATCTACAGGTGGCGCAAGATCGGGCATTGCCATGTATCTACCAGATTGGCACCCGGGTCCTGTTGGCGCCAACGGGAAGCGCAGGGGCGAGGCGGAAACAGAACAAGACCCAGCGGACCCTGGTTCCGCTGAACAGGCGTACCTGTGGTGCACCCCGGGGTTAATCACGAGCATGCCGTCGGGCGGCCTTCTCTTTGGTGACTGTCTCTTGGCCGGGTAAGAGAAAGTCACCCGCCTGGTAGAGGGCAGAAGGAAGACCAGGGTTCAGCGGAGAAATTAAAAAGAACACCGCCCGAATAAATTCGGACCCACAAGACGCACCATTCGTGTGCGCAGGGCACTATGTCTGTGCGCGATGATCGCGCCCTGCCTGCTACCCCCCGTGGATTCTCCTTGTTTTACGGGCTATACGCCCGGTTGCATGGTTTGGCATGCCCCTTGCTCTGTCAGTAATACCCGATTTCTGATCCGTAATACTGAGGAGCCTCACCATGAAGAAACCGTTACGCACCATCCTCGGCATGCTGGCCGGGGCGGCCATGTCCGCCGCCACCACCTTTGCCAGCGCCGAACCCCTGAAGATCGGCTACAGCGACTGGCCCGGCTGGGTGGTCTGGGAAGTGGCCCTGGAAAAGGGCTGGTTCAAAGAGGAAGGTGTCGATGTGCAGTTCGAATGGTTCGACTATGTGGCGTCCATGGATGCCTTCGCCGCCGGCCAGCTGGACGGCGTGGGCATGACCAACGGCGACACCCTGGTTACCGGTTCCACCGGCGCCAAGGGCGTGATGATCCTGGTCAACGATTACTCCAACGGCAACGACATGGTGATTGGCAAGCCGGGCATCGATTCCGTCCAGGACCTGAAAGGCAAGAAGGTCGGTGTGGAGGTCGGTTTCGTCAGCCACCTGATGCTGCTCGATGCGCTGAAGGCAAACGACCTGAGCGAAGCCGATGTGGAACTGGTGAACGTGCCCACCAATGAAACCCCGCAGGTACTGGCCTCCGGTGAAGTGGATGCCATCGTCGCCTGGCAACCCAGCTCCGGCCAGGCCTTGAACCTGGTGCCCGGTTCCAGACCGCTGTACACCAGCGCCGACCAGCCCGGCCTGATCTATGACGTTTACGTTGCCTCGCCGTCCAGTCTCGCCGCGCGCCGCGACGACTGGAAGAAGTTCATGAAGGTCTGGTATCGCGTGGTGGATTACTTCTACGACCCCGCTACCCGCGAAGATGCCATCAGGATCATGGCGGCCCGTGTCGGCCTGAGCCCGGCGGAATACAAGACCTTTGTCGACGGCACCAGGATCCTGACCCTGGAGGAAGCCAAAACCTATATGAAAAAGGCGGATGGCTTCGGCTCGCTGTATGGCTCCACCAGCATCGCCGATGACTTCAACGTCGCTAACCAGGTATACGACAAGCCGGAAGACGTGGACAGCTACATCGATCCGTCTCTGACCAACGAAATGTAAACCACCCGGATCACTCGGCAGCAAGCAGGACAAAACCCCATGTCAACGATGCAATGGTTCGCTGTGCGCAAGGAGCTCCGCTCCCGCCCGCGCATGATCATCGGGATCATGAGTTTTGTGCTGCCGCTGCTGATCTGGTCACTGATCAGTTATGTGCCCTGGCTGTGGCACCCCATGGTGGAAATCACCGAACCGGGTGCGGTCCGCTATTTCCAGCCCGGTACGCTGGTGGAGCGCGGGGTCTTCGACCAGGAAACCCGCAACATGGAAGCCGCCGGCATGGCGCTGCCCCGGGGTAACCCGGCCAATCCCATCTACCTGCCGGCCCCGCACCAGGTGGCCAAAGCCTTCTATACCGCCTTCACGACCGAACCCAAGCGGCGCAGTGAAAAATGGCTGCACGAAAGTCTTTGGGAAAGCATTCAGGTCATCTTCTGGGGATTTTTCCTTTCGTCCCTGTTTGGTGTACCACTGGGCATCCTCACCGGCACCTATGCTGTCTTCAACCGCCTGTTCGAGCCCTTTATCGAATTCTTCCGCTATCTGCCAGCACCCGCCTTCGGCGCCCTGGCGGTGGCCATCCTCGGCATCCACGAGGCGCCCAAGATCGCCATCATCTTCATCGGCACCTTCTTCCAGCAGGTGCTGGTGGTCTCCAATACCACCCGCAAGCTCGACCCGGCGCTGCTGGAGGCGGCACAGACCCTGGGGGCGAAAAATCTGGCGCTGCTGTTCAGGGTCGTCGTCCCCGGCATCATCACCGATCTGTATAAAGATCTGCGCATCCTGCTCGGCTGGGCCTGGACCTACCTGATCGTTGCCGAACTGATCGGCAGCAGCTCCGGCATCACCTGGTTCATCACCCAGCAGGCACGCTACAAGAACTTCGACAATGTATTTGCCGCCATCATGATGATCGGCATCATCGGCCTGACCACGGATCTGATCCTGGCCCAGCTCGGCAAACACATCTTTCCCTGGCAGCGCCAGGCTACTCCGGCATAGAGGCAGACCGTATCCATGCAGCACCTGGAACTCCCCAGTTATCTCGAACAGTCCGCTGCCGTGCAGGACCGCTTCGCACGTCTCAAACAGCGGCCCGTGGTGCTGGAGGTACAGGACCTGCACAAGGAATTCGAGAGCCGCAACGGTACGGTCACCGCACTGAGGAGTATCAACTTCAAGACCCACAAGCGTGAGTTCGTGTGCGTGATCGGACCGTCCGGCTGCGGCAAGTCCACCCTGATCCGCATCCTCGCCGGACTGGAAAACCCCACCGGCGGCAGGATGCTGCTCGACGGCAGGGAGGTGCAGGGTCCGGGTCCCGATCGCGGTATGGTATTCCAGGGCTACACCCTGTTTCCCTGGCTGACGGTAAAGAAGAACGTCATGTTCGGCCTGGAACGGGCCGGCCGCGGCCGACTGGCTTCCGAAGAGGAGGCCCTGCAGTGGATCGACCTGGTAGGGCTGAGCAAGTTCGCCAGCAGCTATCCGCACCAGCTGTCCGGCGGCATGAAGCAGCGCGTCGCCATCGCCCGCGCCCTGGCCAACCAGCCGCGCATCCTGCTCATGGATGAACCCTTCGGCGCCCTCGATGCCCAGACCCGCGCCAGGATGCAGGCCTATCTGATGGAGATCTGGAAGAACATCGATATCACCATCCTGTTTATCACCCATGATCTGGACGAGGCCATCTACCTGGCCGATCGCATCCTGGTACTCAAGGCCCATCCCGGCGAGGTGCAGGAGCTCATCGAGGTACCGGTGCCGCAGCCGCGTTCGCCGGAGCAGTTCCTGTCACCGGAATTCCTCGCCACCAAACAGCGGCTCGAACAACTCATCCATCCGCCGGCCAGCGAGGATGAACTGAATGGCGACCACCTGAACATGGTGCGCATGGTGTCCGTCGACGATGAAGTGGAGAGCGTGTTCTGATGTCCGCCGTCATGAAAACCAGTGTCAGCCGCATCAGTGTCTCGCTCCCCGAGAGCCTGCTGCATCAACTCGACAGCATGGTCCACGCGCGCGGCTTCGAGAGCCGCTCCCAGGCTATCGCCGAGATGATCAACCAGCAGCTGGCACAGCACAGCCGCGAACTGGGTGACGACATCATGGCCGGCACCATCACCCTGATCTATAACCACGCCACCCCGGGACTGCAAAAACAGCTGGCGGATATCCAGCATCTCCACCTCAACGAAGTCATCAGTTCGTTGCATGTGCACCTGATGGACGCCCAGACCATGGAGGTGATCCTGGTGCAGGGACCCGCACTGAAACTGCAGGTCATTGCCGACCGCATGCTCACCTGCCGCGGGGTCATTACCGGCAAGCTGGAACTGACGGCGGCCCTGCTGCCGCCGGTGCATCCGCTGCCGAAAGGGGAACGCATAAGAGCGCTCGTGGAAGTACGCAATCAACAGGAGAAACACTCATGAAACCAAGCTCCACCGACGCACTGGATGCCAAGCTGGTGCTGTGGGAGGAAGCCGTTCCCGGCGGCGCCCACTGGTCCGGCGTCCTGCGCCGTGGCACCAGCCTGCGGGTTATCGACACCCAGGGTCGCGCCAACGTGGCCATGCTGTTCTACAACTATGAAAACCTGCTCGAACGCTACAACATGGCCGATACCCTCAAAGGACAGCACACCGCCTTCCTCACCGCAGGCAACGTCTGCTATTCGGACATGGGCCGCGTGATCTGCTCCATCACCGCCGACCGTTGTGGCTGGCACGATACTATCGGCGGCCTGTCCAATGCCGCCCTGGTGGAGGCGAAATATGGCGCCGCACCCTATCAGGAGCACCGCAACGAATATCACCGCAACGGTTATGACAGCCTGGTGAATGAACTCGGCAAATACGGCCTGGGCAAACGCGATCTGACCGCCAATCTCAATCTATTCAGCAAAGTGGTCGTGGAAGAGGATGGACACATGCGCTTTGAACCGGATCATTCCAGCGCCGGTGACTATATCGACCTGCGCTTCGAAATGGATGCTCTGGTGGTACTGTCCACCTGCCAGCATCCGCTGGATCCGGCCCCGGTCTATCAGCCGCGCACCGTTCAGTTATGTGCCTGGCGCTCCGGTGTGGCCGGCGTCGATGATCCCTGCCGCCTGCACTGCGAGCAGAATGACCGTGCCTTCATCAACACCGAACGCATGTTTGCCTGAGATACCCGGACCCATGATCGCGCCACATCCATCCACAGCATATTGGCCACGGCGGTCGCGGGGTAGTCTGCCGCCCGGCTTGACAGCCTGCTTCGGTCGTTACCGGCAGACGCTGCAACCGCATCCGTGCTCATGGCGTTCGGTGGTAATGCGAATGAATCCGCACCTACCGATAGGCGTATGGCTCTGGTCATCTCCGTACTCATTTGCATTTATCCATGAGCATATATCACCAAGGAGACTGGCATGAACGCGCTGACGGAAAGCCAATTGAATGTCGAACAAGCCATGTTCCGCGAAATCGTGCCCGCCGGAGAACCCTTCATGAAACGTATCCGAAAGGGACAGGTGGTTCGCATCCTGGACCTGGAAGGCAACCAGGCGGTGGACACTCTGTTCTACAGCGCCCGCAATCACGAGGAGCGCTATGACGCCAATACCACCATTCGTGAGCAGGGCAACATCTACCTGACCACCGGTACGCGGCTGCTGTCCAACGAGGGCAACCCGATGCTCAGTATCATCGCCGACACCTGCGGCCGCCACGATACCCTGGGCGGTGCCTGCTCGGCGGAAAGCAATACCGTGCGCTACGCCCTCGACAAACGCCATATGCACAGCTGCCGCGACAGCTTCCTGATGGCGCTGGCGGAACACGACCAGGGCATGGACAAGCGCGACCTGTCCAGCAACATCAATTTCTTCATGAACGTGCCAGTGAGCCCGGATGGCAAACTCCGCTTTGCCGACGGCATCTCCGCTGCGGGACGCTACGTGGAACTGCGCGCCGAGATGGACGTGCTGATCCTGATCTCCAATTGCCCGCAGCTCAACAACCCCTGTAACGCCTACAATCCCACCCCGGTGGAGGTGCTGGTATGGGATGTCTGAGGAATCTCTCGCCTTTGCGGTGCATCAGGAAACGCAGCATCACCTGCGGGACGGCCCGCCAGGTGCATGAATACGCCGGGACGCCCTGGCTATAGCAAAGAGGTATGAATCACCCGTAGCTCCGAATGAATTCGGTATCTATGGGTGCAACATCGATCATGTTCAAGAAAATCCTCATCGCCAACCGCGGCGCCATTGCCTGCCGCATCATCCGTACCCTGAAAAAGATGGGCATCGCCTCGGTGGCAGTCTATTCGGACGCGGACCGCCACTCGCTGCACGTGAGCCAGGCCGACGAGGCCATCTGCATCGGCCCGCCACCCGCCTCGCAGAGTTACCTGCTCGCGGAGCGTATTCTGGAGGTCGCACGGGAAACCGGTGCCGAGGCCATCCATCCCGGCTACGGCTTCCTGAGTGAGAATGCCGAATTCGCCGAGACCTGTGCGGAACAGGGCATCGCCTTCATCGGTCCCACCGGCCAGCAGATGCGCGACTTCGGCCTCAAGCACACGGCCCGCTCACTGGCCGAACAGAACGGTGTACCCCTGCTACCCGGCACCGGGCTGCTGGATGATCTGGAACATGCCCGCCGCGAAGCCTTGCGCATCGGCTACCCGGTCATGCTCAAGAGCACCGCCGGCGGCGGCGGTATCGGCATGCAGTTATGCTGGAAAGAAACGCAACTGCTGGAGGCCTTCCATTCCGTGGAGCGCCTGGCATGCAACAATTTCAGCCAGGGCGGTCTCTTCCTGGAGAAGTATGTCGAGCGTGCCCGGCATATCGAGGTGCAGATCTTCGGCGACGGTCAGGGCCGGGTGGTAGCGCTGGGTGAACGGGACTGCTCCCTGCAGCGGCGCAACCAGAAGGTGGTCGAGGAGACCCCGGCGCCGGGGATCACCGCGGCGGTGCGCCAGCGTCTGATGACCGCCGCGGTACGCCTCGGCGAGGCAGTGCACTATCGTTCGGCAGGCACAGTGGAATATGTCTATGACAGCCACAGCGGAGAATTCTATTTCCTCGAGGTGAACACCCGCCTGCAAGTGGAGCACGGCATCACCGAGGAAGTCACCGGCGTGGACCTGGTGGAATGGATGGTACGCTGCGCCGCCGGGGAACACGACTTTCTCGAACACTACCGCCACCAGCCGCAGGGCCACGCCATCCAGGTGCGGCTTTATGCGGAGGACCCGGGCAAGCACTTCCAACCGGCCTCCGGCCTGCTTACCGAACTCCGCTTTCCCACTAACGTACGCGTCGACAGCTGGGTGGAGACGGGCATCGAGGTGCCGCCCTATTACGATCCGATGGTGGCGAAGATCATCGCCAAGGCTGCGGACCGCGACAGCGCCCGTGCCCGACTGGCACAGGCACTGGCGCAGACGTCAGTGCATGGCATCGAATCCAACCTGGCCTACCTGCAACAGGTATTACTCGATGAGGTGTTCGCCAGAGGAGAACACTTCACCCGCTACCTGGACCAGTTCCGCTTCCAGCCACTGACCCTCGATGTGCTCGCATCCGGCACCCAGTCCATGATCCAGGACTTCCCCGGCCGCACCGGTTACTGGGACATCGGCGTGCCGCCCTCCGGCCCCATGGATCATCTCGCCTTCCGGCTGGCCAACCGCGCCGTGGGCAACCCGGAAGGCAGCGCCGCACTCGAACTCACCGTGACCGGGCCCACGCTCCGGTTCAATACCGCTACTGTCATCGCGCTGACCGGCGCGCACATGAAGGCGCTGCTCGACGGCGAGGAGATCGGCTACTGGCAGCCGGTGGCGGTGAAGGCCGGCAGCATCCTCAGGCTGCGCAGTATCCAGGGGGCCGGCAACCGCAGTTACCTGGCGGTGAAGGGCGGTTTCGATGTGCCCGACTACATGGGCAGCAAAAGCACCTTCACCCTGGGCCAGTTCGGCGGCCATGGTGGCCGCACCCTGCGGGTGGGTGACGTGCTGCGGCTGCAGGCACCGGCGCTACTGGACGATACCTGCAAGGCCATTCCCGCGGCACTGATCCCGCAGTATGGCCAGCACTGGGACATCCGTGTGCTGTATGGCCCGCATGGGGCACCGGACTTCTTCACCGCTGAGGACATCCGCACCTTCTTCGCCACCGACTGGGAGGTGCATTACAACTCCAGCCGTACCGGTGTACGGCTGATTGGCCCCAAACCCCAGTGGGCGCGCAAGGACGGCGGCGAGGCCGGCCTGCATCCCTCCAACATCCACGACAATGCCTATGCCATCGGCAGCATCGACTTCACCGGCGACATGCCGGTAATGCTCGGCCCCGATGGCCCCAGCCTCGGCGGCTTCGTCTGTCCCGCCACCATCGTGCAGGCGGACCTGTGGCAAATGGGCCAGCTCCGGCCGGGCGATACCATCCGCTTTCACTGCATTGCCGTGCAGGACGCCAATCGGCTGGAGGAGATCCAGAGCGCCGCCATCGGCCTGCTGGAGGGTGAATACGGAGCCGCCGTACAGACGCGGGTGGCGGGTGACGATACCACCCCGATTCTGTATCGCAGTGAAGCCGGTGGAACGGACATCGCGGTCTGTTATCGCCAGGCCGGTGACCGCAACCTGCTCATCGAGTACGGTCCGCTGGTGCTGGACCTCAACCTGCGCTTTCGCGTCCACGCATTGATGGAATGGATTCGCAGCCAGGGCATCGACGGCATCCTCGATCTCACCCCGGGCATCCGTTCCCTGCAGGTGCAGTATGACAGCCAGGCGATCACCCAGGCTCAGCTGGTGGAGCGCCTGCTCGCCGCGGAAGCGGCACTGCCCGCGGTGGAGGACATGGAGGTGCCGAGCCGCATCGTGCACCTGCCCCTGTCCTGGGATGACGAGGCCACCCGGTTGGCCATCGACAAATACATGCAGTCGGTACGCCCCGATGCGCCCTGGTGCCCCAGCAACATCGAGTTCATCCGCCGCATCAACGGCCTGGAATCCATCCAGGACGTACAGGACATCCTGTTCAATGCCCGCTACCTGGTGATGGGGTTGGGCGATGTCTACCTCGGCGCCCCGGTGGCCACGCCCATGGACCCGCGTCACCGGCTGGTGACCACCAAGTACAACCCGGCACGCACCTGGACCCCGGAAAATGCCGTGGGCATCGGTGGCGCCTATCTGTGCGTGTATGGCATGGAGGGTCCCGGCGGCTACCAGTTCGTGGGCCGCACGGTACAGATGTGGAACCGCTATAAACAGACCCGCGACTTCACCGATAGCAAGCAATGGCTGCTCCGTTTCTTCGATCAGATCCGCTTCTATCCCGTCAGCCAGGAAGAACTGCTGCAGATGCGCGAGGACTTTCCCGCCGGCCGCTTCCAGCTGCGCATCGAGGAAACCACCCTCCGGCTGCGCGACTACAACCGCTTCCTGGAACAGCATGCCGACAGCATCGGCAGCTTCAAGGAACGCCAGCAGGCCGCCTTCGACGCCGAGCGCGAGCGCTGGGAACAGACCGGCCAGGCCCACTATCGCCATGACCTGCCCGACGAGGCCGCCACCTCCGATGCGCCCTTCACGGTGCCCGAGGGCTGTATCGCCGTGGCCTCATCGGTGACCGGCAGTGTCTGGGAAGTGCCGGTCAAACCCGGTGACCGGGTGGCGATCGACGATGAACTGGTGATCGTCGAGGCCATGAAGATGGAGATCGCCATCGCCGCCGATGAATGCGGCATCGTCAGGGAGGTGCTGTGTAGCCAGGGCAGCCCGGTGAAGGCCGGCCAGGCGCTGGTGATCCTGGAGCTGGTGGAGTGACCTCATACGGCATGGACTGGTCGCCTGCAGGTCCGAATGAATTCGGACCTGCAACGAACTTTTGAACCTCATAGCGGATAACACATGATTGCCCACGACCAGAGCCTCGACATCCTTACCCTGCTGGACGGTTACCATAACCACCGCTTCACCCCGCGCGAGCTGATCGCCCTGGTGCGCGAACGCATCGCCGGCCAGCCGGGATACAACGCCTGGATTCATTGCTTGAGTACAGCGGAACTGGAACCCTATCTCCACAACCTCGAACTCAGCAGTCCGGCCGAGAAACCCCTGTACGGCATCCCCTTCTCCATCAAGGACAACCTCGATCTGGCCGGCATCCCGACCACGGCCGGCTGTCCGGACTATGCATACGTCCCCGAAGAATCCGCCTTCGTGGTGCAGCAACTGATCGAAGCCGGGGCCATCCCGGTCGGCAAGACCAACCTGGACCAGTTCGCCACCGGCCTGGTAGGCACCCGTTCGCCCTACGGCCCCGGCCGCAACAGCTTCGATCCGGCGTATGTCTCCGGCGGCTCCAGTTCCGGTTCGGCCATCGCCGTCGCCCTGGGGCAGGTGAGCTTTTCCCTCGGCACAGATACGGCCGGTTCCGGGCGCGTGCCAGCGGCCTTCAACAATCTCGTCGGCCTGAAACCCAGCCGCGGCCTGCTGAGCTGCCGGGGCGTGGTGCCGGCCTGCCGCACCCTGGACTGCGTATCCATCTTCGCGCTGACCAGTCATGATGCCGCCCGGGTGCTGGACGTCGCCGCCCGTTTCGATATCCACGACAGCTATGCGCGCCCCATGCCCAGCGCCCGTCCCGTGTTTTCCGCCACCGCATTCCGCTTCGGCGTGCCGCGCCGCGACCAACTGGCCTTCTTCGGCAACGACGACTATGAGCAGTTGTTCGACGCAACCGTGGCCCGCCTGCAATCCCTGGGCGGCAGCCCGGTGGAAATCGATTTCCAGCCCTTTCTGGATGCGGCGCGATTGCTGTATGAAGGCCCCTGGGTCACCGAGCGCTATGTAGCCATCGAGGCTTTCATGAATATGCAACCCGATGCCCTGTTGCCGGTCACCCGCCAGATCATCGCGGGTGGAGCCGGGCCCAGTGCCGCGGATGCCTTCAAGGCCCGGTACCGGTTGGCGGACTGCCGGCGCGCCGCCGATACCGCGCTGGCGGACCTGGACCTGATCGTCACCCCGACCGCCGGCACCCATTACCGCATCGACGAGGTGGACGCCGATCCGATCCGGCTCAACAGCAACCTGGGTTACTACACCAACTTCATGAACCTGTTGGACCTGTCCGCCATCGCGGTGCCGGCCGGCTTCCAGACCAACGGCCTGCCCTTCGGCGTGACCTTCTGCGCCCCGGCCTTTGCCGATGCCGCCCTGCTGGCGCTCGCGGAACGGTTTCATGCCAGCCAGTCCCCGACCCTGGGCGCCACCGGCCAGCCGCTGCCCGAATCCACGCCAGCACCCGTCGCCGCGCCGCCGGGCACCCTCGCGCTGGCGGTGTGCGGCGCCCATCTGGCGGGGTTGCCGCTGAACCATCAGCTCATGGAACGCGGCGCCTTCCTGCTGGAAAAAACCCGTAGCGCTGCCTGTTATCGTCTCTACGCCCTGGCCGGCGGGCCACCGGCTCGCCCCGGTATGATCCGCGCTCCAGAAGGTGCCGCGATCGAGCTAGAGGTATGGGCGGTACCGGAGACGCAACTCGGCAGCTTTCTAGCCGGCATCCCGGCGCCGCTGGGGCTGGGCAAGGTGGAATTGCAGGACGGCCGCTGGGTGAATGGCTTCATCTGCGAGGGGTATGGGATTGAGGGCGCAGTGGATATCACCGAGCTGGGAGGCTGGCGTACCTACCTGGGGAACAGGCCCTAGTTACGATTATTGGCCGCAGGTGCGAATTTATTCCCAGCGCCACGACCGGCATTAGCGGGAATGCAAATGAATTCGCACCTACCAGTGATGCCGTATAGAAATTATTTGTTGATCGAATTCATTGGACGCCGGTATACCTGCAACCAGCTCGTCCAGGCCTGGGTCTGATACATGGCACAGGCGCGAACCCCTGGCACCTGCGGGATCACCTGTATTACTCGGGCACCGGCCTGCATTCAGGCCTGCTCATCCAGCAAGGACCCGAGCATCTCGTCCACGCTCTTGATGACCTCAGCCGAGGCCTGCACCTGCAGTTCGTTGAGTTTGAGACCGACCAGCGGTTCCACCAGGCCTCCCGGATCATCACCGCCAAGCTGACCGGCGCTGGCGATCTTCGCGGCATTCTGCTGGGCACCCTGCAGCCCGCGCTGCACGCCGAGCATGGCTTGATTGAAAGCTCCACCGATTTTCATGGCATTTCCTCAGGCAAATACATCAATTCGTTCACCGATCCGTGACGGAGCGACGGTAGACACGGTACGTTCCGTGGCCCCCGGGTTGATGGGATCATTGGCCGCTTCATCACCCGCCCCGATATCATCCCCTCCCTGCTGCAGACGCTCCGTACGTGCAGCCTGCAATTCCTGGCGTGCCTCGGCCTCCATGGCCATCGCCTCAGCGGCCACCCGGCGGTCCTGCGCCGATGGCGCCGCCGGCGCCAATGCCGCCTGACGGATGGTCTGCGCCTTTTCCAGATCCTTCCGGGGATCACCCGACCTTGAGGTATCAATAGATACTTCGCCGCCCACGGCGTAATGACGGCCATCGGGCCCCACCTGGTACTCGAAGCTGGCGCTGCCCTGCGCCAGTCCGCCGGCCGCAGCCTTGTGCGCCGCCTCGTGGTTACGCACTTCGGTATCGCGACTCTTGAGCTGCTGCACCTCGCGCTTCTGGGCTTCCGTCAACGCCTGGTTGTCGCCTGCTCGCGCCCCGGTACGGGTGGCGTTTTCCTGGCCGGCATCCTGGCGGTTGCGGGCGTCTGCACGGCTGGCATTTTCGCGCTGGTTATCCTGCAGGGGATGACGGGCACCGGCCTCGGCCCCGTTCGGGGTTGGCGTGGGGCGCACGGTCTCCTGCCCGGGGGGAACCGGGTCCGGTCTAACCGGTGTAACCACCAGTTGGCTCGGCGGAAGATGTGAGTCGATATTCATGGCGCCTCGTGATTACTGGGCTATCCATGGCATGTGATGCTCCCCTGCGTACTGGGTAGCGGCCACGGGATACTCGACTTTAACCCCCGGATTTACTTGATGTGTGACGCAGTTGGCGGTTTCGCAAGCAACCCCTTTGCGGCTATACTTTGCGCCGCCTTTTCGCTTCCGTGCGGATATTCGCCATCGCGCCCGTCGTGTCGACCGGAAAGGGCCGACACCTTCACTAACTAATTGATTATCTAGGGGTATACTGTGAGTCAACAGGACCGCGCTTTCATGACCACCTTCCTGGGTGTCCTGGCCGTACTGGTCGTTATCGCCTTTGTTTTCTACTTTGTCGCCACTACCGTGACCGGCGGGGATGGGGATGTCGCCCCCAACCAGCGCATGGAAGCCAAGATTCTGGACAATATCGCCCCGGTGGCGAAGGTCAGCGTCGGCTCCGGCGCCGCACAGGACGCCGCACCACGGGCACCCCGCTCCGGCAGCGACGTGTTTGCCGCCGCCTGTACCGCCTGCCACACCTCCGGCGTCGCCGGCGCACCCAAGGTCGGCGACAAGGCCGCCTGGTCGCCCCGCGCGGACCAGGGTCTCGATACCCTGCTGAACCACGCCACCAACGGCCTGCGCGCCATGCCGCCAATGGGCACCTGCGCCGATTGCAGTGCCGACGAGCTGAAGAACGCCATCGTCTACATGCTGGGGGAGACCGGCATCAAGGTCAGCGGTGGCGAAGCGGCTGCAGCTCCGGCCGCTGCTCCCGCAGCCGCCCCGGCTACCAGCGCTTCCGGCAAAGGCAAGGAGGTCTACCAGACCAGCTGCTTCGCCTGCCACGGCACCGGCGCCGCCGGCGCACCCAAGGTCGGCGATGCCGCCGCGTGGGGCCCGCGCATCGCCCAGGGCATGGACACCCTGCTGAACCATGCCATCAACGGCATTCGCGCCATGCCGCCCAAGGGCACCTGCTTCGCCTGCTCCGATGCCGACCTGCAGGCCGCCGTCGAGTACATGGTGTCCGAAAGCAAGTAAGCCTTCCGGTACACGATGAAAAAGGGCTGCCTCGGCAGCCCTTTTTTATGTTCCCTGCAGACCCGTATTCATTCCGACGGCCCTGGATCGGTACTCACCCGGAAGGGCCATGTGCGCCCGAATACTGCAACAGTCAACGATACGGCACCCTCTCAACACCTCAAAGAAAAAGAGGAAAGGAGGCTGCCCCTTTTCCACAGCGGTTAAGCCTTTACCTTCTTTATCATGTGATCGATAACATGGCTGTGTTCGCGCTGAGGACTGAACATGATGATCTCCGCATCCGCGTTGACCCTGACATTGTGCCCGGGTGGCCAATAAAAAAGATCATTCTCGCTGACGGTCTCCTCCGTGCCGTTCGCATCGATTGCAGTCAGCTGACCGCGCAAGACGAAGCCCCAATGAGGGCACTGACACAAATCGCCTTCCAGCCCCAGGAACAGTGGCGTGGTATCAACGCCTGCTGAGAGAGTGAAATATTCACCGCTGATCTTGCCTAAACCAGTGGCATCACCGAAGTCCGTCCGTTGGCGAATCACCGCGCCCGGAATCTCCATCTTGACGTCCACATCCTCTTTGGCTACACGCATCCTCATTTCTCCCATGTCTCTGCATCGTGTTTAGTGGTCCATCTATTACAGCACTCATTTCGCGCGCTGGAGACCCAGCGATTAAATGGAGGGGTCTCCTCGTTCATTGCAGCACATCAGCCCACAAGCATTTGGCGGGGAAAAGAAAAAGAGGACAGACACCTTTTGCCGACCATCATCATAGTAACCAAGGTACGGATGCTTGGGTGTCAACCGGAAAACTTCATTATGTTGCGCCCCTTGCATTCAACTATTGGAAGAAGCCGGGAATCAAGTATTGCAGCAGTTCTATGACCCATTCCGGATAGATACTCGGAATGTGAAGCAAATGCAAAGAAACTTTCTATGGAGCTTTGCTTAACAAGCATGACGATATCCCATTGCTCATCGTTTGGACCAATGAAGAATTGTCCACCATCACCCAGCAATAACAGCCCCCCACCACTTTCCTTTAGAAATGGCATCGTATGATCCATGTACATCTGAAAGGCTTCTCTACCCGATATCGGCGTTAATGGAGCCAGTTCCGGGCTCGCAGAATAATCGGCAGTTTCTCTAAGGCGCAGCATATTCAGCATTACAACCTCCCCGGAAATATTTCGCCTGAACAAGGCGGCCCCGGATTCCCGGGTCGGCTCTAGAAAATTATCTTTCATCATTTAAATCACCTTGTCATATAGCTCTACTATTTTTTCCTGCTGACCAAGGCTTATGCTCCCAACCAGCTCATTCGCAATATGATCAAAGCTAATGCTCGCTTCACCATAAAGGCGTTGACCCGTTTTAGACAGCTTTACCAAGCTCTGCCGGGCATCGCGAGGATTCGCCACTTTTTCTATGATTCTATTTTTTTCCAAAGGCGCGGTAAGACGAGTGATACCTGAAGCACTCATACCCATATGCTCAGCCAACTCAATCCGCGGAACCGCTTTACGGGGTGAGTTATCCAAATAGTGCATCACCAGGTACTCGGTAAGGCTTATGCCATGAGCACTGAGATGATTCCCCACTCTTTTCGAGAGCTTCGACGCCAACAGCGCATTTTTTATCACGAACAAGGAACTGACGGATTCATGAGACATAAAAAATACCTTGATATATGCTTGATTAAGCAACTATATATCAAGCATCAGGGAATGGCAACTTAATTGCCGCACGCATGAGACCTCATACCTCGTTCTACATTTTTGCTTACCCTGCGGGTCAGAATTTAAAATGGGAATGGAAAGGCCTCCTCCTCTTGCCTTTTCTTTTACAACCCATTCCGCAGACACACTTTGAAGCCCGCTCCGCAGGATTCACTATGAATGTCATTGGACACCCATCGCTCTACGGGTCCTGCCGGATTCATGCGTTGCGACTCCATCTCATCAGCGCCACACGACCATGACCCGATGCTTGCACCCGAATCCCCCCTGGGTAAAACTAGTACGCACCTACAATCACCGTGGTCTCCCCATGAAACTGCTCTCCGTGAACATCGCCCAGCCACGTGAGGTGGAATACAGCGGGCGCAGGGTATCCACCGGTATCTTCAAGCAGCCTGTGCACGGCGCACTCATGCTGCATCAAGAAGGGCTGGAGGGCGATGCGCAGGCGGACCTGAGTGTGCATGGCGGCGTGGACAAGGCCGCCTATGCCTACCCCATCGAGCACTATGCCTACTGGCAGCAACAACTCGGTCGCGAAGCCTTTCCCCATGGACAATTCGGCGAGACGCTGACCATCGAGGGACTGCTGGAAACCGATGTCGCCATCGGCGACCGGCTGCGCATCGGGGAAGCCCTGCTGGAGGTGAGTCAGCCGCGTACACCCTGTTTCAAGCTGGGCATCAAGATGGGTCGCAAGGAATTCCCAAAGGAATTCCAGGACAGTGGCCGGGTGGGCTTCTATATGCGGGTGATCGAACCCGGCCACCTGTGCGCCGGGGATGCGATCGAGGTGGTATCGCGTTATACACCACGCCATACGGTGAACGAGCTGTGGCGCTGGTCCCATCTCGACAAGGACGATCACTCCGCTGCACTGGCGGCGACCCGGCTGGAACCCCTGGCGAAGAGCTGGAAAGAGAAGTTCGCCAAACGGCTCGGCCACTGACCCCGGATGGTGCATGCCCCGGCTGCCATGCACACACCTGGGGCACCGGAACCGGCCGCGACGTTCATGTCACTTCCCGGCCTGACACTACCGCTACCGCCCCCACCACCGGATTCCTTCCTATAAACAGCAGGATACGCCGCGCTTCCTGAACCCACGGCGTCATCTGCACCACTGCACACACCCCTGCGTTCCCGCTGCACCTTACTGGCACAAACCTTGCGATGAGGTCATGCAACAGGTTGCATCGCCCCATGATTACGGGTGGCCTGCAGCTGAACGCAGCCGACGCATAACCATGCGCCAGCTCCTGTTAACCGGATCATGACCATGGGACCGTATATGGGTGAATGGGAAGCCTTGCCCGGCATACTGGGACTGGCCTTCGGGCTGGGCCTGCTGCATGCCCTCGATGCGGACCATATCCTGGCCGTCTCCACCCTGGCGAGTCGTCATCCCGACAGCGCCCGTCGCCCATGGCGGTTCTGCCTGCGCTGGGCGCTGGGCCATGGCCTGACCCTGCTGCTGCTGGGCATCCTGGCCTGGGGCATCGGTACCCGTCTGCCAGCGGCACTGAGTCACTACGCGGAAGCCGGGGTGGGCCTGTTGCTGATCGCTATGGGGGGCTGGGTATGGTGGGATATCCGCCGTCAGTCACTGCAGCTGCGCTTTCACCGTCACCGCGGCCTGCCACATCATGCCCACTGGTATCCACCTGCAGACAGCCACACCCACCATCACGAACATGGCGCCACCCTGGTGGGTGCCCTGCATGGCACGGCTGGTTCCGCGCCCCTGCTGGCGCTGATTCCCATCGCCACGCAACAGTCACTCTCCCTTGGCCTGCTCTACCTGGCCCTGTTCAGCCTGGGCACGCTCGCATCCATGCTGCTGTTCGGTGGCCTGCTCGGCGTGCTGTTTGCGCGCCTGGCTGCATACGGCACACAGCATCTGAATACCCTGCGCCGTATTATCGCGGGTGGTTCCGTGCTTGCCGGCCTCTATCTATTGCATAGCGTGGTCCGATGAACGCAGTGCTGAACCTGCCACCGCGAAGCTGGGAAGCGGAACTGCAACTGGGCTTCCAGGCGCGGGATGGTGAAACCATTCTCGCCACGCGCCGGCATCGTGGCCCGCTGCGGGTGCAGCGCCCCTTCTACCCGGAAACGCGTCAGGTATGCCATGTCTACCTGCTGCATCCGCCGGGCGGCCTGGTGAGTGGCGATGAACTGATGATCAATATCGAAGTGGCGAGTGGCGCCCATGCCCTGCTCACCACACCGGGCGCTGGCAAGTATTACCGCAGTGACGGCCTGCATGCCGTGCGCCAGCAGCAGACCTTACAGGTCGCCGCCGGTGGCACACTGGAATGGCTGCCCCAGGAAGGCATCCTCTACGATGGCGCCCGGGCCGAGCTGGGCACGCGGGTGGAACTGACCGGCGATGCGCGTTTCCTGGGCTGGGAAATCAGCTGCCTGGGCAGACCGGCCAGCCGGGAACGGCTGGAGTTGTGCGACCTGCGTCAGCGTTTCGAACTCTGGCGCGATGATCGGCCACTGTGGCTGGAGCGCAGCCGTTACCGGGATCACAGCCCGGCCTTCACCGCCGCCTGGGGGCTGCGCGGACACACGGTCACCGGCACCCTGGTCTGCACCAACCGGGACCACACCCTGGTGTCGCAACTGCGCGAAGCGGTCACGCCCGCCACGCAGGAATGGCTCGGTATCACCCAGCTCGACGAGGTGCTGGTGTGTCGTTATCTCGGCGACGAGGCGCAGCGGGCACGGCAACGATTGAGCGAGGTATGGCGCTGGCTGCGACCGCGCATCCTCGGGCGCGAGGCCGTCGCCCCGCGCATCTGGAATACCTGAATCATCCCGCACAGAGGAACCCATGGAACTTTCACCACGCGAAAAAGACAAGCTGCTGTTGTTCACTGCCGCCCTGCTGGCGGAACGGCGCAAGGCCCGTGGCCTGAAGCTGAATTACCCGGAAGCGGTGGCCTATATCTCCGCCGCCATCCTGGAGGGTGCCCGCGACGGCCGGAGTGTGGCGGAGCTCATGAGCTATGGCACCACGCTGTTGAATCGCGACGAAGTAATGGAGGGCATCGCCGAGCTGATCCCCGAGGTGCAGGTGGAAGCGACCTTCCCGGATGGCACCAAGCTGGTGACGGTGCATGCCCCGATTGTGTGAGCATCCCGGTGAATATAACTATTGCAGATTCAACTTTATCCGGACGGGGATGTGCAACCCCAACCTCTGCGTTCGAATGGATTCGGACCTGCAGGGCCAACAGAATTGATTTCAAATGGAGACTTACCCGACATGATTCCCGGTGAAATCCAGACGGCCACAGGTGACATTGAACTCAACCTGGACCGCCCCACACGCATGGTCCGTGTCGCCAACAGCGGCGACCGTCCGATCCAGGTGGGTTCTCACTATCATTTTTTCGAAACCAACCCGGCGCTGCATTTCGACCGCGCTGCCACCCGCGGCTTCCGGCTCAACATCGCCGCCGGAACCGCCGTTCGCTTCGAACCCGGCCAGACCCGCGACGTGGAGCTGGTGGCCTATGCCGGGGAACGCCGAGTGTATGGCTTTCGGGGTGAGATCATGGGCCCACTGGAGGAAACCACATGAGCCGCATTGACCGACGCGCCTATGCCGAAATGTACGGTCCCACGGTGGGCGACCGGGTGCGGCTTGGTGATACCGAGCTGTGGATTCAGGTGGAGGCGGACCACACCCGGTACGGCGAGGAAGTGAAGTTTGGCGGTGGCAAGGTAATCCGCGACGGCATGGGCCAGAGCCAGCGCTGTAGCAACGAAGTGGTGGACACCGTCATCACCAATGCCCTGATCCTCGATCACTGGGGCATCGTCAAGGCCGACATCGGCATCCAGGACGGCCGCATCGCCGCCATCGGTAAGGCCGGCAACCCGGACATCCAGCCCGGCGTGGACATCGTCATCGGCCCCGGTACCGAGGTGATCGCCGGCGAAGGCCAGATCCTCACCGCCGGCGCCATCGATGCGCACATCCATTTCATCTGCCCGCAGCAGGTGGAGGACGCCATGATGTCCGGCATCACCACCATGCTCGGCGGCGGCACCGGTCCGGCGGCCGGCACCAATGCGACCACCTGCACGCCCGGTCCCTGGCATATCCACCGCATGTACCAGGCGGTGGAGGAACTGCCCATCAACTTCGGTTTTCTCGGCAAGGGCAACGCAAGCCTGCCGGCACCGCTGGAGGAGCAGCTCGCCGCCGGCGCCATGGGCCTGAAGCTGCACGAGGACTGGGGCACCACGCCCGCTGCCATCGACAACTGCCTGAGTGTGGCGGAACGCTTCGATGTGCAGGTGGCGATTCACACCGACACACTGAACGAATCCGGGTTTGTCGAGGACACCCTGGCCGCCTTCAAGGGCCGCGCCATTCATACCTATCACACCGAAGGCGCCGGCGGCGGCCATGCGCCGGACATCATCAAGGCCTGCGGCGAGGCCAATGTGCTGCCCTCGTCCACCAACCCTACCCGGCCCTATACCGTGAACACCGTGGATGAACACCTCGACATGCTCATGGTCTGTCATCACCTCGATCCGAACATCGCCGAGGATGTGGCGTTCGCCGAATCGCGCATCCGTCGCGAGACCATCGCCGCGGAGGACATACTGCATGATCTCGGCGCGTTTTCGATGATCTCCTCGGACTCCCAGGCCATGGGGCGCATTGGTGAGGTGATCACCCGCACCTGGCAGACCGCGCACAAGATGAAAGTACAGCGAGGTGCATTGCCGCAGGACAGTGCACAGCATGACAACTTCCGTGCCAAACGCTACATTGCCAAATACACCATCAATCCGGCCATCACCCACGGCATCGCCCACGAGGTGGGTTCCGTGGAGGCTGGCAAGCTGGCTGACCTGGTGTTGTGGAAACCGGCCTTCTTCGGTGCCAAGCCATCCATGATCATCAAGGGCGGCATGATCGTCGCCGCCCCCATGGGCGACCCCAACGCCTCCATTCCCACCCCGCAGCCGGTGCATTACCGGACCATGTTCGGCGCTCTCGGCGGCGCGCGGTCCGCCACCTGCGTGAGCTTCGTCTCGCAACTGGCGCAGGAACGCGGACTTGATCAGCTGCTGGGACTCGGGAAGCGGCTGGTCGCGGTCAAGGGCTGCCGCACAGTGCGCAAGCAGGATCTCGTCCATAACGACTACCAGCCGAAGATGGAGGTCGACCCGCAGACCTATGCCGTGCGCGCAGATGGTGAACTGCTGGTGTGCGAACCGGCCGAGGTCCTGCCGCTGGCACAACGGTATTTCCTGTTCTGATGAGCACCCTATACGAACTGACCCGGATCGCCCCCTCCCAGACGGCTTCCCACACCACCTTGACGCTGCCTTTCGAAGCACGCCAGAAAAGCCGGCTGCGCACCCGGCTCGATAACGGCGCCGAAGCGGCCCTGTATCTCGAGCGCGGCCATATCCTGCGTCATGGTGATTGCCTGCAGAGCCCGGATGGCTTCGTGGTGGAAGTGCGGGCGGCGGCGGAAAGCGTGTCCACCGTGCACAGTGAGGACGCCATCCTGCTGGCGCGCGCCTGCTATCACCTGGGCAACCGGCATGTCCCGTTGCAGATCGGCCCCGGCTGGGTGCGCTACCAGCACGATCATGTGCTCGATGACATGGTGCGTGGGCTGGGGCTGGAGGTGATCTGCGAACAGACCTCTTTCGAACCCGAGGCCGGCGCCTATCAGGGTGGGCATTCGCATCATCACCATGACCACGACTGAAACGAACGATCCGCCCTCGCTGGCACTGGTACGTCTGCTGCAACTGGTCAGCCCGGCGTTGCCCGTGGGGGCCTATGCCTATTCCCAGGGACTGGAACATGCCGTGCACAGCGCCTGGGTGCATGACCGGGATAGCGCACTGGCGTGGATCAGCGGGATCATGCAACACAGTATCTGCAGCCTGGATCTGCCGGTGCTGCAACGCCTGTATCGTGCCTGGTCGAGTGGACAGCCGGCACAGGTGGAACACTGGAGCCGGTTCCTGTGTGCATCACGGGAGAGCGCTGAGCTGTTGGCCGAGGACCGTCACATCGGGATGGCCATGGCACGTCTGTTGAGTGACCTGGGTAATGAGTCCGCTGGTCACTGGGTCCGTCATCCGGATGTTACCTGGGCCACCCTGTTCAGCCTCGCCGCCGTACAACAGGGCATCCGTGAGACAGATGCCTGCGTGGGCTACCTGTGGGCCTGGTGCGAAAACCAGGTGGCCGTTGCCATCAAGCTGGTGCCACTGGGGCAAACCGATGGTCAACGCATCCTGCAGGCCTGCGCCGCACAGATCCCGCGCTGGTGCCAGTCCAGCATGGGATTGGATGACAGGGATATCGGTCAGCTGGCTCCGGCCCTGGCCATCGGCAGCGCCCTGCATGAGCAGCAGTACAGCCGGATGTTCCGGTCGTAACTACAACGGTCCCTCTCCCGGAGGGAGGGGGACATGATGATTGCAGATCAAGAGGAACACAGATGAACAACGCAAAACCCGCCCTGCGCGTGGGCATCGGCGGCCCCGTGGGTTCCGGCAAGACCGCCCTGGTGGAGGCGCTGTGCAAACGCATGCGCGACGACTTTGAAATCGCGGTGGTCACCAATGATATCTATACCCAGGAGGATGCCCAGTTCCTGATGCGTCGTGCTGCCCTGGATCAGGACCGCATCATCGGTGTCGAGACCGGCGGCTGCCCACATACCGCCATTCGTGAAGATGCCTCCATGAACCTCACTGCGGTTGCCGAACTGCAGCAGCGCTTTCCGGACCTGGACCTGGTGATGGTCGAAAGCGGCGGCGACAATCTCAGCGCCACGTTCAGCCCTGAATTATCAGACCTCACCCTCTATGTGATCGACGTATCCGCCGGTGACAAGATTCCCCGCAAGGGTGGACCAGGCATCACCCGCTCCGATCTGCTGGTCATCAACAAGATCGACCTCGCGCCCCATGTGGGCGCATCGCTGGAGATCATGGACCGGGATGCGAAAAAGATGCGCGGTGAACGGCCCTTCGTATTCAGCAATCTGAAAACCGGCGAAGGCCTCGATGCCATCATCGACTTTATACGTCACCAGGGCATGCTGTAGCCGCCCTTCAGTGCTCGTCAACGCACTTACAAACCGGTCAGTTCATAACCGGCATGCGCGGCATCTTCCGTCGTGCATGATCCATTCGGGTTCATGGAAATCACCGCTGGCACCAGCAAGGTGCATGCACGACGTAGCACAAAAACCACGTCGTTGCACAAACGCATAAACAACTAACTGTTTTTGGTTATTTATTTACTTACGAAAAAATTCTGGCATAGCCCTTGCTCTGTGACTCTCCATCACGCAACGGTTTTTGTTGGGCGCGAAACACAGGAAAGCATGCACCGCTCGCACCACTGCACGTAAAGACGTTGCCAATGATGTTTAGTTCCACCCACTGCAATCTAAAATTTCGGAGAGTCTTGAACATGAGCAAACTGAGTCTGTTGAAAGCAAGCCCACTCGCATTGGCCGTTTCCCTGGCAGGTGCCACCGCCTTCGCACCCACCGCGGCCAATGCCGAACTGAGCGGCAACATCGGCGTGCATTCCAAGTACCTGCTGCGTGGTATTTTCGAAGAGAATGACGATACCACCGTGCAGGGTGGCCTGGATTACAGCAATGACAGCGGTTTCTATGCCGGCTGGTGGACATCCAATCTGGGCTACACCTATGACTCCGGCAGCACCGGCGTTGATGTTACCGAACGCGGCATGGAAAACGATTTCTACGCCGGCTTCACCGGCGAAATGGGCGGCTTCGGCTATGACGTCGGACTGATCCAGTATCTCTACCTCAATGTCGACGACTCCAACCTCACCGAACTGAAGGCGACCCTGAGCATGGGCGGCGGTTATGTCGGCTTCCAGTACCTGCTGAACGATGGCTGGTGGGGCAATGCCGGTGACATCTACTGGAAGGCCGGTTACGCCATGGACCTGCCGAAGGACTTCGGCCTGGCCTTCGATCTGGGTTACTACACCTATGACGATGACGACAACAGCGAACTGGGTGGCGTCACCCTGGATGACTCCAGCTTCCGTCACTTCAACATCACCCTGTCCCATCCCGTGGGCAACACCGGCGCTGACATGTATGTGCAGTACACCGTTGCCGGCAAAGACCGTGCGGGTCAGGAATACGATGACTCCATGGTGCTGGGCCTGACCTACGGCTTCGATATCTGATCGAAACCTGCACCACAACCACAAAGGGGCGCTGTATGCGCCCCTTTGTTTTTCGATCACGGCTTAACCGTCACCTGGTTATTCGCCCAGCTGTATCACAACGTTCAGGAAAGAAGCCCCCGCAGGTTCGCCAGATGGGCACGCCCGCGTTCCTGGCGCTTTTCCGGATCGACGTTCTCGTGATCCCCCTCCCACTCCAGATCATCTTCCGGTAACTCAGCCAGAAAACGGCTCGGTTCACAGCTGTACCATTCACCGGCCCGTTTGCGGCGCTTGGTGAAACTCATGGTCAGGGTTTTCTGGGCGCGGGTGATGCCCACATAGGCGAGGCGACGCTCCTCTTCCAGGTTGTCCTCGGCGATGCTGGTGCGATGGGGCAGGATCTCCTCTTCCATCCCCACCAGGAACACGTGCGGAAACTCCAGCCCCTTGGCGGCATGCAGGGTCATCAGGTGCACGCAATCGCCACCGCCCTCTTCCTTGTCGCGGTCGAGCATGTCCATCAGGCTGATACGGTTCACCAGGTCCACCAGACTTGCATTGTCATCGAGCTGTTCCACCATGCGCTTCAGCCAGCCCAGCAGATCATCAAGATTATTCAGGCGCCGCTCGGCATCCTTGGGTTCCTTGGCCGTGTCGCGCAACCAATCCTCGTACTGTGTTTCCGCCAGTACGCGATGCACCACGGCCATGGGATCACCGCCCTTGCCCGCCTCGTTCAGCTCCATCACCCATTCAGCGAATCGTTGCAGGCGGGTAACGGCACGCTCCGGCAGGCGTTGCGACAAGCCTATTTCATAACAGGCACCGATGAGACTGACGCCACGTTCACTGGCATAGGCCCCCAGCTTCTCCAGCGTACTGGCGCCCAGTTCGCGGCGCGGAGTATTCACCACCCGCAGAAAGGCGCGGTTATCATCTTCATTGGCCAGCAGCCGCAGATAGGCAACGAAATCCTTCACCTCGGTGTATTCGAAGAAGGACATACCGCCGGACAGGTGATAGGGAATCCGGTGTTCGCGCAATACCTTCTCAAAGGGACGTGACTGGAAGTTGCCGCGATACAGGATGGCGTAATCGCCAAAGCGTGCGCCCTTGGTGAACTGATGATGCAGCAGCTCGGACACCACCCGCTCTGCCTCGTGCTCGCTATCCTTGCAGCTCAACACCCGCAGCGGATCACCATAACCCAGTTCACTCCACAGGCGTTTCTTGAATACATGCTCGTTGTGATCGATGAGCTTGTTGGCGGCCTTGAGGATACGCCCGGAGGAACGGTAGTTCTGTTCCAGCTTCACGACCTTCAAGCGAGGGAAATCCTCCTTCAGGCGCAACAGGTTTTCCGGCCGCGCACCGCGCCAGGTGTAGATGGACTGGTCGTCATCGCCCACGGCGGTGAAGCCCCCCAGCTTGCCCACCAGGGCGCGCACCAGTTCGTACTGGGCGCCGTTGGTATCCTGGTACTCGTCCACCAGCAGATGGCGGATACGATCCTGCCAGTGGGTGCGCACCTCGTCATCGGTCTGGAACAGCACCACGGGGTGCAGGATCAGATCATCGAAGTCCACGGCGTTATAGGCCTTGAGGCTGCGTTGGTATTCCTCGTAGACCCGCGCCGTGGCGATCTGGATATCATTCTCGGCACGGTTGAAGGCCTGCTCCGGCAGGATCAGGTCGTTCTTCCAGCTGGAAATCTGGTGGCGCGCGGCATCGGGGTCCAGGGACGGACCCTTGCGCAGGATCTCGGCGATCAGGTTGCTGCTGTCAGCGGAATCGAAAATGGTGAAGCCCGGTTTGAGCCCGACGTGCTTGTGCTCGCGACGCAGGATGTTGAGCCCTAGGTTGTGGAAGGTGGAAACCGTCAGGCCGCGTGCCTCACCCTTGTTGAGCAGGCCGGAGGCGCGCTCGCGCATCTCCCGCGCCGCCTTGTTGGTGAAGGTGACGGCGACGATGTTGCGCGCACCCATACCGCAGTTCTGGATCAGGTGGGCGATCTTCTGGGTGATCACGCGGGTCTTGCCGCTGCCGGCACCGGCCAGCACCAGCAAGGGGCCGTCCACATGCTGTACCGCAGCATGCTGATGGGGATTGAGTCCTGCCACAGAAATTACTCGTTTGAGGGGATGTCACTACGACCTGCATTGTACCGGGATGCCGGATTCGTACCAACGCCCAATCGTCGGGATTGATTGACGGGAAGACTTCAGGACAGGGCACGATCGAAACTGCGGTAACCCAGGGCCTCGGTGAGATGACCGGTTTCGATCTGCTCCTTCTGGTCCAGGTCGGCAGTGGTGCGCGCCACTTTCAGGATGCGGTGATAACTGCGCGCCGATAACTGGAAGCGCTCCATGATCCTTCCCAGCAGAGCCTGATCGGCCGCCTTGAGGCGGCAGACCCGGGCCATGCCGATACTATCCAGGTCGGCATTGAGGCAGCCGGAGCGCTCCCGCTGCCACTGCCGCGCCCGGACCACCCGCTCCCGCACCGTGGCACTGGGCTCGCCCGGCTCCCCCTGCAACTCGGCAAAGGCCAGCCGCGGCACCTGGACCTGCAGATCGATGCGGTCCAGCAGCGGCCCGGAGATGCGGTTTCGATATCGCTGCACCTGCTCGGCATTGCAGCGGCAACGGCCGCTGGGATCACCCCAGTACCCGCAGGGACAGGGATTCATGGCCGCCACCAGCTGAAACCGGGCCGGGAATTCCGCCTGCCGCGCCGCGCGGGAGATGGTGATATGACCGGTCTCCAGCGGTTCGCGCAGCACCTCCAGCACCTTGCGGTCGAACTCGGGCAGTTCATCGAGAAACAGCACGCCGTGATGGGCCAGGGAAATCTCCCCCGGGCGCGGCTGCGAACCGCCGCCCACCAGCGCCGCCGCCGAGGCGCTGTGATGGGGGGCGCGAAAAGCACGTCGTCGCCAGTGGCGGGCATCAAAACCATCACTGCTCACCGAGGCCAGTGCCGCCGCCTCCATGGCCTCATCCTCTTCCAGTGCCGGCAGGATACCCGGCAGACGGCTGGCCAGCAGGGTCTTGCCGGTGCCGGGTGGCCCCACCATCAACAGACTATGGCCTCCCGCCGCCGCCACCTCCAGGGCCCGGCGCGCCTGCGGCTGGCCACGCACCTCCGCCAGATCGGCATGGGCCCATTGCGCTGGTGGGCAGGGACCGTTTTCCTGTACCGCCAGTCCCTCTCCGCCGGACAGGTGGGCACTCACCTGCAGCAGGTGCTCGGCCGGGCGCACCCGCGCCTCCCGCACCAGGGCCGCTTCCGCCCCATTGGCCTGCGCCAGAATCAGCTCCCGGCCGGCCTCGCGGCACTGCAGGGACATGGGGATCACGCCCCGTGCCGGACGCAGGGCACCGGACAGGGCCAGCTCACCGACGAATTCATAGCGTTCGAGCAATTCCGCCGGGACCTGGCCCGAGGCGGCGAGGATGCCGATGGCGATAGGCAGATCGAAATGGCCACCTTCCTTGGGCAGGTCGGCGGGGGCCAGGTTGATGGTGATGCGCCGGGCGGGGAATTCAAACCGGCTGTTGAGCAGCGCGCCGCGCACCCGGTCCTTGCTCTCGCGTACCGCGGTTTCAGGCAGGCCGACAATGGAAAGACTGGGCAGACCGTTGGCCAGGTGGACCTCCACGGTCACCAGTGGCGCTTCGATCCCCAGTTGCGCGCGGCTGAACACCACGGCGAGTGACATGGGCTTCCCTTCCTGTTGGTGGTCTCCGGCTTCCGTGCCGAATATTTCAAGCGCTATTCACTGCCAAGACGCAAACACTCCTGATGCAGGGAGTCTTGCAGGTCCGAATTTGCCTCCGGACAACACATGGGGCTTACACCATGTCCGAATAAACCGGAGCTACAAACTAATCCGGTTTATTCGTGTTCTTTGCGTCTTGGCGGTGAATCGAATTTTCACTCAATCCCCGTCGCTATTGCCATCATCCCAGTTCTCGGCCGGTTTCAGCAGCCGGGACTCCAGCTCCGCCACCCGTTTTTCCAGGTCATCCACCTTGGCACGAGTACGGGCCAGCACCTTGGCCTGGACATCGAATTCCTCGCGTGTCACCAGGTCGAGCCTGGCCAGGGCCGCCTGCAACTGGGCACGCATGGTCTTTTCCAGGTCGGCCTGCAGTTCCCGAACGCCCGTGGGCACGGCGTCGGACAGACGCTTGGCGAGATCATCAAAAGTCTTTGGATTCAGCATGTCGCAAAGGTACTGGATCCGGGCCAGACGCGCCAGCCCCTGCCACCGGCCTGGACGCCCCTTTTTAGTGCGTATGTCTGGTGCAGGCCCCGGACGGGCACCCTGTTTTGGTGCGTGACATGCGGCGATCGACCATTCCAATCCACTAACTAGCTGTTATTAATGGATTTTCAAAATTGGCACTGATGCTGCAACAAGACCTGCAGGAACGTCCTCTGGTTGCACAACGCTATGCCCACGACGCCCGACCCACAGTACGCGAAGACACAATATAAATTAGGAGAGATACCCCGATGAATACCTTCCGCAAGACCCTGATCGCATCGTCCCTGCTGACCCTGGCAGGTGCCGCCCAGGCTGAAATCAGTGCCAATGTTGGCATCGCTTCCGACTACATGTTCCGCGGTGTATCCCAGACCGACGGCAACATGGCCCTGCAGGGTGGGTTCGATTACGCCCACGACAGCGGCCTGTATGTCGGCACCTGGATGTCCAACGTGGATTCCAACTTCTTTGGCGGTCCCACTGATCCCCAGCTGGAAATGGATTTCTATGTCGGCTATGCCGGTGAAATGAATGACTTCGGTTATGACATTTCCCTGGTGCGCTTCGACTACGGCGGCTGCAACGACTGCGATACCACCGAACTGTATCTGAGTGGCAGCTACGGCATGTTCAACGCCACCTTCGCCTACACCCCTGAAATCGGTTACCTGGGCGACACCAATAGTGATGGTGCCTGGTACCTGAATGTGGGTGCAGAAACGGAAGTGTCCGAGGGCTGGACCGTCCACGGTGCCATCGGTTACAGCGCAGGTGAATTCTTCGACAACCTGGGGGCCGGCGTGCCGGACAGCTACTTTGACTACTCCGTAGGCGTTTCCACCTCTTTCGAAGGGGTTGACCTCGACCTCAGCTGGATCGATGTGAACGATGATGGCGATGACATCTTCGGTAACAGCGACACACTGACCGATGGCCGCGTGGTCTTCACCGCCTCGAAGAGCTTCTAAACCGCAACAATCGAACCCGCCCGCAAGGGTGAGTTCGTGTTCAGGAGAATACCCATGAAGTTAGTCACCGCAATTATCAAGCCCTTCAAGCTCGACGATGTGCGCGAAGCATTGTCCGAGATTGGGGTGCAAGGTATCACGGTCACCGAGGTCAAGGGGTTCGGCCGCCAAAAGGGTCACACCGAGTTGTATCGTGGCGCTGAGTACGTTGTCGACTTCCTCCCCAAGGTGAAAATCGAGGCAGCCGTGAATGATGATCTGGTCGAACGGGTGATCGAAGTGATCTCCAAGGCCGCCAACACCGGCAAGATCGGTGACGGCAAGATCTTCGTTTTCGAACTGCAGGAAGCCATTCGTATCCGTACCGGCGAGACCGGACCGGAAGCACTCTGATCCAATCCAAGCCTGTTACGGAGGGTTAAACAGTGGAACAAGTAACACAACTATCTTATGCACTCGATACCTTTTATTTCCTGGTATCCGGCGCACTCGTCATGTGGATGGCCGCCGGTTTCTCTATGCTGGAAGCCGGTCTCGTCCGCGCCAAAAACACCGCAGAGATTCTCACCAAGAACGTCGCCCTGTTCGCTATCGCCAGCATCATGTACATGCTCATGGGCTACAACATCATGTATCCGGGTGATGCTGCCGTGAACGCCTACTGGCCGGGTATCAGCTTCCTGCTGGGTGGTGACAACAGCGTGGAAGAGGTGCTTGCCAGCAACGGTGACATCTACTACTCCAACATGTCCGACTTCTTCTTCCAGGTGGTGTTCGTTGCCACCGCCATGTCCATCGTCTCCGGTGCCGTGGCGGAACGCATGAAACTCTGGTCCTTCCTGATCTTCGCCGTGGTGATGACCGGTTTCATCTACCCGATGCAGGGTTACTGGAAATGGGGCGGCGGCTTCCTGGACGGTCTGGGCTTCAACGACTTCGCGGGTTCCGGCATCGTGCATCTGTGCGGCGCCACTGCGGCCCTGGCCGGTGTGTTGTTGCTCGGCGCACGTAAGGGCAAGTACGGTCCCAACGGTGAGATCAACCCCATCCCCGGCGCCAACATGCCGCTGGCCACCCTGGGTACCTTCATCCTGTGGCTGGGCTGGTTCGGCTTCAATGGCGGCTCGGAGCTGGTGCTCTCCAACATCGATGAAGCCAATGCCGTTGCCAAGGTGTTCGTCAACACCAACATGGCAGCAGCCGGTGGCGTGGTCGCGGCGATGATCACCGCCCGCATCCTGTTCGGCAAGACCGATCTGACCATGGCCCTCAACGGTGCCCTGGCCGGCCTGGTGGCCATCACCGCGGAACCGCTGGCCGGCAGCCCGATGGTCTCCACCATCGTCGGTGCCATCGGTGGCGTACTGGTGGTGTTCTCCATCGTCTCCCTGGACAAGATGAAGATCGACGATCCGGTCGGTGCCATCTCCGTGCATGGTGTGGTGGGTATGTGGGGCCTGATCGCGGTGGCTTTCACCAACTCCGATGCCACCCTGTCGGCCCAGCTGATCGGCCTGGCAACCATCTTCGTTTGGACCTTCGTCACCAGCCTCATCGTATGGATGATCATCAAGTCAGTGATGGGGATTCGCGTCAGCGAAGAGGAAGAGTACGAGGGTGTGGACCTGGCCGAGTGTGGCCTGGAAGCCTACCCGGAATTCACCGGCTCACGCGGTTCCGGCCGGTAATTCACAGCACTACTGGTAGTCGTTATCTTGCGGGCGCTTCGGCGCCCGCTTTCTTTTGTGGCCTGGCAGTACCGTTTACCGCAATCCTGTCCGAATTCATTCGGACACCCCGCTTTTTGTACGCTGGCGTGGCTGCCATAATGGCCGCTCGACATCGCCCGCCAAGGACCGCGATTCTCCTGCATCCATGAGGAATTCATTCTGCCCCTGCTATCCCTTGACCAGCTTGCACGCCCGGGACTCGCGCCGCTATCCCTGACCGTGGAGGCGGGGCAACGGGTGATGATCAGCGGCCCTTCCGGTGCCGGCAAGACCCTGTTGCTGCGATCCATCGCCGACCTTGATCCCCATACAGGCTGCATGGCACTGGATGGCGTCCCGTGCCGGACCATGTCCGCCACACAATGGCGGCGCCAGGTCGGCTACCTGCCATCCGAAAGCCATTGGTGGGCCGACCGGGTGGCCGATCACTTCACGCAGACCGCAACGGAGCTGCTCACGGCCCTGGATTTTCCGGAAGCGGCGCTCGACTGGCCGGTAGCGCGCCTGTCCAGCGGCGAACGCCAGCGGCTGGCACTGGCACGGATGCTCTCGCTGCAACCCCGTGTGCTGTTGCTCGACGAACCCACTGCCAACCTCGATCCCGACAACACCGCCCGCGTGGAACAACTGATCTGCGACTATTGCGAGGCCCACCCCGTGGCCGTGCTATGGGTCAGCCATGATCCGCAACAGCGCGCGCGCCTGGCCACCCGCCGATGGCAACTGGCGGACGGTCGGCTGCGCGAAGTCCCACAGGAAGCCACGGCATGATTCATCTCGACAACCTCGACCTGTCCATCGCCGCCTTGCTGGTGCTGGCGCTGGCCGGCTTCGCCCATCGTCATCATGCCCCGCTGGGACGCCAGATCCTGGTGGCCGCCGGACGTACCGGCATCCAGCTGCTGCTCATCGGCCTGGTGCTGAAAAGCCTGTTTGCCGATGGCCGCTTCGGCTGGGTGCTGCTGATGTCACTGATCATGCTGCTGGTGGCCGGCTATGAGGTGCAGGCGCGCCAGCAGCGCCGCTTCGGCGGCCTGTGGAGCTACGGCATCGGCAGCCTGTCCATGTTCCTGTCGTCGTTCACCGTCACACTGTTTTCCCTGTGGGTGATCATCGGCAATGACCCCTGGTATCAGCCGCAATACGCCATCCCCCTGCTCGGTATGCTGCTCGGCAACACCATGAACGGGGTGTCCATCGCCATGGACCGTCTCACCCAGTCCGCCTGGGAACAACGCGCGCGCATCGAGGCCCGGCTGATGCTCGGCCACAGCGCCCGCGAGGCCATTGCCGATCTGCGCCGGCAGGCGGTGCGCAGCGGCCTGATCCCCATTATCAACGCCATGTCCGCCGCCGGCGTGGTCAGCCTGCCCGGCATGATGACCGGCCAGATCCTCGCCGGCGCACCGCCGGTGGAGGCGGTGAAATACCAGATCCTGATCATGTTCCTGATCTCCGCCGGCACCGGCCTGGGTACCCTCGGCGCGGTGGCCATCAGCAGCCGCCGGCTGTTCGATGAACGCCAGCGGTTACGGCTGGACCGGCTGAGTCAATAGCCCCCTCTCCCCGCCCCTCTCCCAGGGGGAGGGCGGGAGGAAGCGGACAACAAAATTCGATAAGGAGGCAACACATGCCAATCTCCACCGGTTTCATCGGCCTCGGCGCCATGGGCGAACCCATGGCGCGCAACCTGCACCGCGCCGGCCTGCTGACCGCCGTCTGGAACCGCACCGCCAGCAAGGCACAAAACCTGGCCGCCGAACTGGGCATCCAGGCCAGCGCAAACCCGGCGCAACTCGCGGCCGAATGCAACCTCATCGTACTGTGTGTCGCCGCCGACGCGGCCGTGCTGGAACTGATCGACACGCTGCTGCCCGGATTGGAAACCGGCACCCTGGTCATCGACATGTCCACCGTCAGTCGTGATACCGCTCGACTGGCGGCGGACAAGGTAAGGACAGCAGGCGGTGCTTTTCTCGATGCACCGGTTTCCGGTGGCGTGGAAGGTGCGCGCCAGGGCACGCTGTCCATCATGGTCGGCGGTGAAGCCACGGACCTGGAACGGGCCCGGCCGGCATTCGAAGCCATGAGCAGTCGCATCACCCACATGGGCGGGACCGGCGCCGGCCAGGCCACCAAGGCTGTGAACCAGGTCATGGCCGCCGGTATCAACCAGGCGGTGAGCGAGTCACTGGCCTTCGCCGAGGCCCTTGGATTGCCCCTGGACAAGGTCATCGAGGTGACCGGCGCCGGTGCCGCCGGCAACTGGTTCCTGCAGCATCGCGGACCCGGCATGACGCGGGGCAGTTTCGAACCCGGCTTCAAGGTGGCGCTGCACCACAAGGACCTGAACATCTGCAAGGCCATGGCGGAACAGTTCGATGTAGCCCTGCCACTGGTGGAGATGACGTTGATTCATTATCAGCGGCTGATGGCCGCCGGCCGTGGCGGGCAGGATATCTCGGCGCTGTTCACAGAGGAGCAGCGGCGCTTTCGTGAGCCGGGAGGCAAGTAAATCCTGGGAAGGGATCGTGCGGCGAGGGATGCAGCCAGGCTGAGCGAGCCGCATTGTCCGAATAAATCGGACAACAATTTATACGCTGCCCACCTGGCAATGGCTCAAACCCAATGAAGGCGGATCCATGGCGAACACAAAGGGGGCGGCCTTGCGCAGGGCACTCAGGCCAAGGATGTTGCGGGTGTTGCCGGGCAGCACCGCCACCTCCACATCGCGAATGACGCAGCTCTCGCCGATGGCGATCTCGTTCACCAGGTACACCGGTACCGTCCGCGAGCGGCCATCGGCCATCATGCCCGAGAGCTTGCGCAGGTAGCGCGCCTGACCCGCTTCACGCAGCGCCTCCATGGTCACCTCGTTGAGGGCCACATAGCTGGCACCGGTATCCACCATGAACTCCGCATCCCCGCTGCCGACGATGGAACCGCGGACATATAAGGTGGAGCTGCCCTTGTCGTGCATGGGTACATAGGTCTGATCCGCCTGCACAGCCATGCCCAGGGCCGCTAATGACCATCCCAGCAGGGTGAGCCATGGTTTCATGATCGCACCTGTTCTAGGGGCCTGTTACCACTATTCACACCGCGGCGACGGAGGCCCCTCCGGGTATCGCCCCGAGAGGCGGAGGAGGGCCCCCGGCACAGCCGGGGATCCGACCCTCGGTGGGGCAAGAAGCCGTGCGCGGCTGGGGCGGTCGGCCGCGCGCCGGCGGTCGCATCCCCACTGCGTGGGGCCCCTGCTCCGCGCCTCGTACGGCTGCCCCGGAAGCCGCCATGCGGCGTTGCTCCTCGCTCATTTGGAATGACCAAACTTCTCTCCTCGCGCCTTGCCTGGCGGCTTCCGGGGCGGCAACGCCGCGGTGTGAATAGTGGTAACAGGCCCTACACCTCCCTGGTCTTTGCAGTGTCCATGCCATAAAGCCGTTTACCCTGCTTTCAGTAACTTGGCACATGGCCCTGCCCATAAGCGGAGGAATTTCGCCCGCAGACGGTGCGTCCGCCCGCCCCATTGCACCAATAGCGTGCATTTTTTCTTTTTAATCAGCTACTTGAACTTTTTCGCCCAGCACCCATCTATAGAAGTAAGCATATGGTGTGCGCACCAATGCAAGGACCCTTCACCCGCTTTGATAAACATAAGGAGATAGATCATGCGTATTCCAACCATCGCCCTGTCCGCATCCCTCGCGCTGTTGATGGCGTCGGGCGCCAGCTTTGCCGGCCGCTACGTGGACCAGAACCGCGCCATGAGCGCCTCGTCCATTCAATCGCCCACCGCTGCCGCGGTCAGTACCGGCTATGCCACCGGTGGCCGTGGCGTCGACCTGCTGCATGCCCGCCAGGGCGTAGCTACGGAAAAGGCCGAGTTCGCCGTCATGGATATGGGCACTGCCCGGCCTGACGGTACTCGCAGTTACCGCCATGGCGGTCGTGCGATCGATTACCGCTACTAGTACGTCTCTGCACGATCGGGGCGGCCGGCACCTTTCAGGGTCGGCCGCCTTTTTTACCCCCCCTTCCGGCTCATCCCCGGTTTCGGACCCCATGAAGCATGCCGGGGCATGGGAACAGCACCGGTTGTTGATCCCCGTCAAACCCGCCGCCTTTATCACTGGCGCCCGTGGGGTACGAGGCCTACCCTCAGCACTATCACAGTGCCAACAGCGGGAATCCCTATGACCGCACAACGCGTCACCATCGATGGCAACGAAGCGGCAGCGGGCATTGCCTACCGGTTGAGTGAAATCTGCGCCATCTATCCCATCACCCCGGCCTCGCCCATGGGCGAATGGGCCGACAGCTGGGCGGCCTCCGGCAAATCCAATCTGTGGGGCACCGTGCCACAGATCATCGAGATGCAGAGCGAGGGCGGTGCCGCCGGTGCGGTGCATGGCGCCCTGCAGGCCGGTGCCCTGAGCACCACCTTCACGGCCTCCCAGGGCCTGCTGTTGATGATCCCCAGCATGTACAAGATCGCCGGTGAACTCACACCGACGGTATTTCATATCGCGGCACGTTCGCTGGCGGTGCAGGCCCTGTCCATCTTCGGTGACCACAGCGATGTAATGGCCACCCGCGCCACCGGCTTCGCCATGCTGGCCTCGGCCTCGGTACAGGAAGCGCAGGATCTCGCCGCCATCGCCCATGCCGTCAGCCTGCAGGGTCGCCTGCCGGTGCTGCATTTCTTCGACGGCTTCCGCACCTCCCACGAGGTGGCCAAGATCGCTCCCCTCGACGACGCCACCCTGCGTGCGCTCATCGACGACCAGTGGGTGCAGGCCCATCGCCGCCGTGCCCTGAACCCCGACCACCCGGTGTTGCGCGGCAGTTCGCAGAATCCCGATGTCTATTTCCAGGGCCGCGAGGCGGTGAATCCCCACTACCAGGACTTCCCCGCCATCGTTGCCAACACCATGGTGCGTTTTGCCGAACTCACCGGCCGCACCTATCACTGTTTCGACTATCACGGCGATGCCGAGGCACGGCGGGTCATCGTGCTCATGGGCTCGGGAGCGGAGACGGTGCGCGAAACCGTGGATTATCTCAATCAGCAAGGGGAAGCCGTCGGTCTGCTACAGGTGCGCCTGTACCGACCCTGGGATACGCAGGCCCTGCTGGCCGCACTGCCGACCAGCGTGACCCATGTCGCCGTGCTGGATCGCACCAAGGAGCCCGGCGCCGATGGCGAGCCGCTGTACAAGGATGTCGTGACGTCGCTGGCCGACGCCTTCAGCTGCGACCACCTGGCACACATGCCGCGGGTGATCGGCGGCCGCTATGGCCTGTCCTCCAAGGAATTCACCCCGGGGATGGTGCAGGCGGTGTTCCACGAACTGCAGCAGGAACAGCTGAAGAACCACTTCACCATCGGCATCCATGACGATGTGTCGCACACCAGCCTGGAATGGGATGCGGATTTTCGCACCGAGGCCCAGCGGGATACCTTCCAGGCCCTGTTCTACGGTCTGGGCTCCGACGGCACCGTCAGCGCCAACAAGAATTCCATCAAGATCATTGGCGAGGCAACGGAACTGCATGCGCAGGGCTATTTCGTCTACGACTCGAAAAAGGCCGGCGCCGTCACCGTCTCGCATCTGCGCTTCGGGCCACAGCCGATCCATAGCAGCTATCTCATCGGTCGTGGCGATGCGCGGTTCATCGCCTGTCACCAGCCGGTGTTTCTGGATCGCTACGATATGCTCGACAAGGCCGCCGAGCATGCCGTGTTCCTGCTCAACACCGCACTACCGAAGGACCAGGTCTGGGACAGCCTGCCACGCAGCATGCAGCAGCAGATCCATGACAAGCAGCTCCGCTGCTATGGCATCGATGCCTACACCGTGGCGGAACAGAGCGGTATGGGCAAGCGCATCAACACCATCATGCAGACCTGCTTCTTCGCCATCTCGGAGGTATTGCCTCGCGAGCAGGCCATCACGGCCATCAAGGAGGCGGTGGAAAAAACCTATGGCCGCAAGGGCCGGCGGCTGGTGGAATTCAACTTCCGCGCCATCGATGCGGCCCTCGATCACCTCTACGAGATCCCCATCGGGCCTATCAACAGCCGGCATGAACGGCCGCCGACGGTCGCCGCCAATGCGCCAGCCTTTGTACGCCAGTTCACCGCCGAGCTGATCGCCGGGCGTGGCGATACCGTGCCCGTCAGCCACATGCCGGAGGATGGCAGTTTTCCGCTCGGTACGGCGGCCTGGGAAAAACGCCGCCTGGCCCTGGAGATCCCGGTGCTGGAAACGGATCTGTGTACCCAGTGCGGCAAGTGCCCGCTGGTCTGCCCCCATGGAGTGATTCGCAGCAAACTGTTCCCGGCCAGTCTCATGGAACAGGCACCCGCCGGCTTCAAGGCCATGCCGGTCAAGGGCAAGGATTACCCAGCCGATCATTACATGACCTACCAGGTGGCACCGGAGGACTGCACCGGCTGCGGCCTGTGCGTCGATATCTGCCCCATCCGTGACAAGTCGCGGGCCAGCCGCAAGGCGCTGAACATGGCACCGTTGACTACCGAGCTGGAAACGCAGGAAAAGGCCAACTGGGATTTTTTCCTGACCCTGCCCGAGTACGACCGCACCCGTATCAAGCCGACCACCATCAAGGGCAGCATGCTGCTGCAGCCACTGTTCGAGTTTTCCAGCGCCTGCGAGGGTTGCGGCGAAACACCCTACATCAAGCTTGCCACCCAGCTGTTCGGGGATCGCATGCTGGTGGCCAATGCCACTGGCTGCTCCTCCATCTATGGCGGCAACCTGCCCACCACCCCCTGGGCTACCAACCACCAGGGCCGCGGTCCGGCCTGGAACAATTCACTGTTCGAGGACAATGCCGAATTCGGCCTCGGCATGCGCATCGCCCTGGACAAGCAGCAGGAATATGCCCGCGAACTGTTGATGGGGCTGAGCAATGAACTGGATACCTCCCTGGTGGAAGCGCTGCTGGGTGCCGAGCAAGCGGATGAAACCGGCATCCAGGACCAGCGCTCCCGCGTCGCGCAACTGCGCAGTGCGCTCGCCGCCATCGATCAACCCGCCGCCCGCGAACTGGAAACCGTGCTCGACACCCTGGTGCGACGCAGTGTGTGGATCATCGGCGGTGACGGCTGGGCCTACGATATCGGCTACGGTGGCCTCGATCATGTACTGGCATCAAACCGCGATGTAAACATCCTGGTGCTCGATACCGAGGTGTATTCCAACACAGGCGGCCAGACCTCCAAGGCGACGCCGCTTGGTGCGGTGGCCAAGTTCTCCGCCAGCGGCAAGCCGGTAGCGAAAAAGGATCTCGGCCTGCTGGCCATGGGCTATGAACAGGTCTACGTGGCGCACGTGGCCTATGGCGCCAAGGACGTGCAGACGATACGCGCCTTCCTGGAGGCGGAGGCCCACCCCGGCCCCTCGCTGATCATCGCCTACTCCCCCTGCATCGCCCACGGTATCGATCTCAAACACAACCACCGCCAACAGCAACTGGCGGTGGACAGCGGTCACTGGCCGCTGTTCCGTTATGACCCGCAGCGCGCGGCCCAGGGCCGGAACCCTTTGCACCTCGACTCCGCCGAGCCGTCCATTCCCTATCGTGATTTCGTGGAAACCGAAACCCGTTTCAGCATGCTGTGGCGCAGTCATCCCGAGCGTGCCGAACGGTTTGTGGAACAGGCGCAGCAAGAGGTACACAGCCGTTATCACCATTACAAACAGCTCGCCGATCTGCCCTGGGGCAACGACACACCGGAAGAGGAAACCTGATCATGGCGGACCTGAGCACAAGCTACCTGGGGCTGAAGCTGCGTAATCCCTTCGTGCCTTCCGCATCCCCCCTGTCCCGCGATCTCGCCACCGCACGGGAACTGGAAGACACCGGGGCCTCCGCCATCATCATGTATTCCCTGTTCGAGGAAGAGATCACTGCCGCCGAGGAACGTGCCGCCCGGTTTCTGAGCGAACAGCAGATCGGTTTCGGCGAGTTCGACTCGCTACTGCCCGATCCCGAACACTTCACCAGCGACCTGGAGGACTACCTGGAACAACTGGTGCAACTCAAGAAGGCGCTGGATATCCCGGTGATCGCCAGTCTCAACGGCTACTCCCTCGACGGCTGGGTGCGTCACGGCCGTGAACTGGAAGAAGCCGGTGCCGATGCACTGGAGTTGAACACCTACTACCTGCCCACCGATCCCGACGAATCCTCCACCATGGTGGAGAACCGCTACCTGGAACTGCTCACCGGGTTGCGCAATGCCGTCAGCATCCCTATCACGGTGAAACTGTCCAACCAGTTCAGTGCCCTGCCCCACTTCGTACAGCGCCTGCAGGACCATGGCGCCGAGGGCGTCGCCCTGTTCAACCGTTTCTATCAGCCGGACATCGACCTGGAAAGCCTCGATGTCACCCCGCAGCTGCAGTTGTCCCGCTCCTATGAATCCCGCATGCGCATTCGCTGGATCGCCATACTCTACCAGCGCGTGCAACTGTCACTGGCCATCACCGGCGGCATTCACACCGCCGAAGATGCCCTCAAGGCCCTGCTGGCCGGCGCCGACGTGGTACACCTGTGCAGCGCCCTGCTGGAACGCGGCCCCAGCCACCTGCGCCACCTCATCGCCGGGGTCAATGAATGGCTGGATGAACATGAATACACCTCGGTGCAACAACTCAAGGGCAGCGTGAGCCGATTGAATGCCGCCGATCCGCCGGCCTATGAACGGGCCAATTATCTGAAGGTGCTACAGAGTTACCGGTGAAGGATTGCGGGGTCGTTTACAGGCGATGATCGGCCGCCAGATACTGCACTGAGCGGTAGGTGAAAATTCATTCGCACCTACCCTGATACGATCCATCCGGAGGTCAATCCGGGTTCAGCCGTACCCGCCTCTCAGGTCTATTCCTTCACCCGGATCAGGATCGCATCGATATTATGGGACTTGAGCTGCACCCGAACCTCGTGCAGGTCGTCGAGGTTCCGGAACGGACCGACACGCACGCGATGCCAGGTTTCCCTGTCGTTGATGCTCACCGACTGGATGCTGGTCTCCAGCCCCATCAGGGCCAGTTGCGCCTTGAGGCGGTCGGCCTGATCAAAGGTTCGGAAGGAACCGGCCTGCAACAGGTAGGTGCCGGGTTTTTCCACCTGGCGCACGCCTTCCTTTTTGGTGCCGGTGATCTCTTCTTCCGGCACCACCACCTCCATCTCCGGCAGGATGGTGTAAAAATCGAACCGCGGCTTGGGTGGCGGCGGAATCGGCTTGGCGGTTTCCTTTTTCACGGCGCGCGCATCCTGCAGCTTGGGTGCCGGCACCTCCACCTTCGCGCCACCAGCCGGTGACTTTGTGCCGGGTGATTTCAGGTAGATCAGAAAGGCGACGAACAGGCCGATGCCGAGCCCCGCAATCATCCACACCCAGGGCGGGGCGGACTTGCGTTTCTTCTTGCGTTGGACCTGGTGTTTGTAATCCCGGGGCATAACGATAACCTGCCTGGGGTGGCGGAACCGATGGCCCCGTCACCGCGAATTGTTTTACATGCTGTCCGGCGCGGACACGCCCAGCAACCCAAGGCCATTGGCCAGTACCTGGCGTACCGCCTGAATCAGGTTCAGACGCGCGTTGCGCAGGGCCGGGTCACCGACCAGGAACTGGTGGGCGTTGTAATAGGTATGGAATTCATTGGCCAGCTCGCGCAGGTAATGCGCCAGCTGGTGGGGTTCGTGATTGATGGCCGCCGCTTCCAGTACCTCCGGGTAGCGTGACAGCTTCACCATCAACGACTCCTCGTGGGATTCGTGTAGCAAATGCATGCCCTGTGCCCCCTGCGCCTGGTCCCATACCATGCCCTTTTCCGGCAGCTGGCGGAACACGCTCATCACCCGCGCATGGGCGTACTGGATGTAGTACACCGGGTTGTCGTTGGACTGGGACTTGGCCAGATCGAGATCGAAGTCCATGTGCTGTTCGCACTTGCGCAGCACATAGAAGAAACGCGCGGCATCATTGCCTACCTCGTGACGCAGCTCGCGCAGGGTGACGAACTCGCCGGAGCGGGTGGACATCTGCGCCTTCTCGCCGCCGCGGTAGAGGATGGCGAACTGCACCAGCAGCACATCCAGCTTACTGGCATCGTCGCCCAGCGCCGTGAGCGCGGCCTTCACCCGCGGCACATAGCCATGGTGATCGGCGCCCCAGATATCGATGACACGGCCGTAGCCGCGTTCGAGCTTGTTCATGTGATAGGCAATATCGGAGGCGAAGTAGGTCTTCTGGCCGTTGTCACGCACCACCACCCGGTCCTTCTCGTCACCGAAGTCGGTGGAGCAGAACCAGAGTGCGCCGTTCTGTTCATAGACATGGCCGCTGGCCTGCAGGCGTGCGATGGCCTTGTCCACGGAGCCGGTCTCGGTCAGGGAGCGTTCCGAGAACCATTCGTCATATTCGACACCGAACTCCTTCAGGTCCTGACGGATATTGGCCAGGATGGAATTCAGTCCCTCATCGAACACCTCGCGGTAACGCTCGGCGCCGAGCAGGGACTTGGCGCGCTCGATCAGCGCGTCGATATGTTCTTCCTTGTCGCCGCCATCCGGTGCGTCGGCTGGGATATCCCGCATCAACTCCTCGGCCGTGAAGGCCCAGTCATTACCGTGGTTGCGATGAAGGGTGGCACCGATATCCCAGACATAATCACCCTGGTAGCCGTTGCTGGGGAACGGCAGCTCAATGCCCGCCAGTTCCAGGTAGCGCAGGTAGACGCTGGTGGCGAGGATATCCATCTGCCGCCCGGCGTCGTTCACGTAGTATTCACGATGCACGGCATAGCCCACGGCGGCCAGCAGGTCCGCCACCGTCGCGCCATAGGCGGCGCCACGGCCATGACCCACATGCAATGGCCCGGTGGGATTGGCGGAAACGAACTCCACCTGCACCGACTGCCCCTGACCGAGCTCGCTGCGGCCGTAGACATCGCCCTGCGCCAGGATCTCGCTGACCACGCCATGGTAGGCCGCGGGGCTCAGATGAAAATTGATGAAACCCGGCCCGGCGATCTCCACCCTGGTCACCTCGGGGCTGGACGGCAGGGCCGCCACGATGGCCTCGGCCAGTTCACGCGGCTTGCGGCGGGCGACCTTGGCCAGGGTCATGGCCAGGTTGGTGGCGAAATCCCCGTGACTGCGGTCGCGGGCGCGCTCCACCAGGATGTTGGCCGCGTGGTCTACGGGAATCATGCCCTGGGATTGCAGGGCCGCGTAGGCCTGCGCCAGGAGTTGCGCCAGCTGTTGCTTCATGGGAACGGGTTCGCTTCGGGTTACCAGGGTCCGCGCGGGGCGGAACAAGCCGCCTATTATCCCTGCTGCCCCGATTTTGGCAACCGGGAGGCGTGGTTGATTATCCTCTTCCGGGGCGGGGCACGGGATATGGATTCAGCACGTCATCTCAAACCCGTCCGAAGTCATTCGCCTGGTGTTCTTGTTGATTTACGTGCTGAACCGTGACCTTTCTTCCGCCCTTTGCTGGGCGGGTTACGTCCCCTTGCCCGGCCAAGGGGACGTAACCAAAGAGAAGGCCGCCAGACGGCCTGCGGACTGTGCCCGTTCCCTGCGCTTCTCCACCGGCGCCAACGGGAATCAGGTGCCGGGTTTTTGTAGGTGCAATTTTCATCGCATGGCCACGCCGGAAAAAACGTTCGAATGAATTCGAACTACAGCGTATCCACCGGATCCACATCCAGCGACCAGCGCACCCTGCGGCCCGATTTCAGCTGCTCCAGCTGCAAGACCCAGGGTTCCAGCAACTGCTGCAGAGCGGCCCGTTCCGGCGCCTGCAGCAACAACTGGGCACGATAGCGACCGGCGCGGCGCTCCATGGGTGCCGGCACCGGACCCCAGCACTGCACCCCGTTCAGACCCAGCGCCTGGGCGGCATCCCGTGCCTCGTCGAGAAATGCCAGTGCCGGCTCGCGGTCGCTGGCCTCGGCGCGCAACAGGGCAAGGCTGGCAAAGGGCGGGAAACCCGCCGCCTGGCGCTCCGCGAGTGCGGCCTCGGCGAAGGCACCGTAGCCCTGCAGCACCAGCTGCTGTAACAGGGGGTGATCCGGGTGATGGGTCTGGATCACCACCTCGCCGGGCCGCTCGGCGCGGCCGGCCCGACCGGCCACCTGCACGATCAGCTGCGCCAGCCGCTCGGCGGCCCGGAAATCGTTGCTGAACAGACCCTGGTCCACATCCAGCAGCGCCACCAGGGTGACACCGGGGAAATGATGGCCCTTGGCCAGCATCTGGGTGCCCACCAGAATGCGGCCATCGCCGCTGGTGGCCCGTGCCAACTGTGTCTCCAGCGCACCCTTGCGACGCGTGGTATCGCGATCGATGCGCACGGTTTCCTGGTCGGGAAAGCGGGCGGTGAGAAACTGTTCGATGCGTTCGGTACCCTTGCCAAGCGCCAGCAGGTCGGGACTGCCGCAGGCGGGACATGCCGCCACCAACGCCCGTTCATGACCGCAGTGATGGCAGCGCAGTCTGCCCGCGCGCTGGTGCAGCGTCATGTGGGCATCGCAGCGCGGACAGTCAGCGAGCCAGCCACATTCGTGGCAGATCAGCGTCGGTGCATAGCCGCGCCGGTTGAGAAACAGCAGCACCTGCCCACCATCCGCCAGATGCCGATCCATCATCCCCAGCAGGGCCGGCGCCAGCGGACTGTCCATGGGCTGGCGCCGCACATCCAGCAGCGCCACCCGCGGCGGCCGGGCGGCACCGGCGCGCTGCGGCAGATGCAGGCGCCGGTAACGGCCGATGTTGACGTTATGCAGGGATTCCAGCCCGGGTGTGGCGGAACCCAGCACCACCGGCACGTTACGATGGTGCGCACGCCATACCGCCAGGTCGCGTGCCGAATAGCGGAAACCGTCCTGCTGTTTGAGGGAAGCGTCGTGTTCCTCGTCGATAATCACCAGCCCCAGCCGCGGCAACGGGGTGAACACCGCGGATCGGGTACCGATCACCACCGCCGCCTCACCCGTGGCGGCGGCCTGCCAGGCACACAGGCGTTCGCGATCGTTCAGCCCCGAATGCAACAGCGCCAGCGGTACCGGGAAGCGGCGCCGGAAACGGGAGACCAGCTGCGGCGTCAGACCGATCTCCGGCACCAGCACCAGCACCTGCCGATCCAGAGCCAGACAGGCGGCGATAATCTGCAGGTAGACCTCGGTCTTGCCGCTGCCGGTGACCCCTTCGAGCAGGAAGGCGGCGTAACGCCCCAGTGCCGCAACCACGGCAGCGACGGCCTCCGCCTGGCCGGTATTCAGTGGCGGCGGGCTATCCGCCTGTGCCGGTATGGTTTCGAGGCAGGGGCGCAGACGCTCTTCCACCCAACCCTTCTCCACCACCGCACGCAATGTCTGGGCGGTCACCTCCAGCGCCTCACGCGGCAACCCTGCGGGATGCCGGCGCAATTGCTGCAGCAGAGCCAGTTGCCGTGGTGCCCGTTTGAGCGACTCCGCCTCCAGCGCACGACCGGCATCGGTCAGACTCCATTCACGCACGCCTTCGATTCGACCACGGTGCCCTTGCCGTAATAGCACCGGCAACGCCGTCGCCATTGCCTCACCGATGGGATGCCGGTAATAACGGCTGGCCCATTGCAGCAGCGCCAGCAGATCCGCCGGCAGTATCGGTGCATCATCGAGCACATCCCGTATCGGCTTCAGCTTGTTGGCCGGCACCTCGCTGCGATCACTTACGGCCAGCAACACCCCCACCCGCTCGGTGCGGCCGAAGGGTACCCGCACCCGCATGCCCGGTTGCAGCTGCGCGACATCAACATGGGCCGGCGCCCGGTAATCGAAAAAACGATACAGGGGTGAAGGAACAGCGATGTGCAAAATGTTCGGATTCGCGACAGTCATACCCATGGGCTTCACGGAACGGCGGTTTTTTAAACCTAGTTAGCCCCGATGTCTCAGAGCCATTCTCACCAATAAACGCTAACTCATTATTCTTATTGAGAGCACTTCTTATCCACAGAACCTGTGGATAACTCTGTGGAAGGTTTGGGGTAAACCGGCTGCAAGCGGCGTCATTATTACATTCCTGTTAAATTGGTGAAATCTTCACCATCAACATAAATACAATATAAATCATATATATACGCTGTTTTTATAGCACCAAACGCGTCTCGTCGCGGGGGAAAACGGCTTTTGCGTAAATAATCCGACGCTCTGTGTATAAACCTGCCGGAAATAGCCGTTCGATGCTTGAACCCACCCTGCGGATGTGCCTAGCCAAGCCCCGGTATTACCGTGCAATTTCGCCTGAAACCGGCAATTCGGGCAGTGTCTGGGGTCCTGGCCAACTGCCGCAGTGTACCTGATGCCGCACCACTCCGTGGCCATGGGATCTCCGGCACGGCCGACTCCTGGGTAGGCCGGGTGGCGTGAGGGGACTGCATGGAACCCAGGCCGAGGGGGATGCTCCTCCATCGGGGTGCTGCCCCATGAAAAAAGCCGCCTGGTGGCGGCTTTTTTCATGGGGCACAACGGCAAACGTCACATCTGCTTCACTTCCGCGATCAACTGTCCGGCCACCGCCTGTCCGTCCCCGTACAGCATGCGGGTATTGTCGAGGAAGAACAGGGCATTTTCGATGCCGGAGAAACCGGCACCCTTGCCACGCTTCACCACGATCACATGCTCGGCCTGGTCGGCATTGAGAATGGGCATGCCGTAGATGGGGCTGTTGGGATCAGTACGCGCCACCGGGTTGACCACATCATTGGCACCGATCACCAGCGCCACATCGGCCTGGGCGAATTCGCTGTTGATCTCGTCCAGATCGAAGATCTTGTCGTAGGGCACACCGGCCTCCGCCAGCAGCACGTTCATGTGGCCAGGCATGCGACCGGCAACGGGATGGATGGCAAACTTCACCTCCACGCCCTTGTCTTCCAGCAACTGCACGAATTCCCAGACCTTGTGCTGCGCCTGGGCCACCGCCATGCCATAGCCCGGCACGATGATCACCTTGCTGGCATAGGCCATCATGCTGGCCGCATCCATGGCACTCACTTCCTTCATGGTACCGCCCACAGACTCGAGCGCTTCGCCACCACTGGCGCCAAAGCCGCTGAACAGCACATTGGAGATCGGCCGGTTCATGGCCCTGGCCATCATCTGGGTCAGCAGGGTACCGGCGGAACCCACCACGGTACCGGCGATGATCATGGCGGCATTACCCAGCACGAAGCCCTCGAATGCCACCGCCATACCGGTAAGGGCGTTGTACAACGAGATCACCACCGGCATATCGGCACCGCCGATGGGCAGGGTCATCATCACCCCGAACAGCAACGCCAGCACGAAGAACAGGAAGATGGCCGTTCCCATGGGCACATCAGCGGCAATCAGGATCAGGCCGAAGACGATGGCACCCCCGAACACCACCAGATTGAGGATCTGCTGTTTGGGGAAGATCACGGATTTCTTCATCAGCCCCTGCAGCTTGGCAAAGGCGATCATGGAACCGGAGAAAGCCACCGAGCCGATCAGGGCACCCAGCACCGCCAGGGTCTGGAAACTGCCGGACGCGAAGCTTCCCTTGAGCAGTTCCACCGCGGCGATCGCCGCCGCGGCGCCGCCGCCCATGCCATTGTAGATGGCGATCATCTGCGGCATGTCGGTCATGGCCACCTTCTTGCCGGTGTACCAGGCAGCACCGCCACCGATCAGGATAGCCAGGATCATGAGCCCGAAGTTGTGCAGGTCGGGGACAAAGAAGGTGGCCAGGGTCGCCACCAGCATGCCGACGCCGGCCCAGATGATCCCGCCACGGGCCGTCACCGGCGAACTCATGCGCTTGAGGCCGAGGATGAACAGTACAGCTGCGGCGAAGTAACTCAGCTCGATCATTGTTTCTTCTCCTTACTGCTCTTGAACATCTCGAGCATGCGCTCCGTGACCACATAGCCACCCACGGCATTGCCCGCGGCGAGCATGACGCCGATAAAACCGATAAACCGTTCCATATCGGTGGTCGCATGGCCCATGGCCACCATGGCGCCCACCAGCACGATACCGTGCACGAAGTTGGACCCGGACATCAGCGGTGTGTGCAGGATGACCGGTACCCGGCTGATGACCTCGTAGCCGGTAAAGCCGGCCAGCATGAAGATATAGAGAGCGGTGAAACCTTCAATCATGATTGCGCTCCTTCAATGGCCTCGCGGGTGGGGCCGTGTTTGATTTCACCGGCATGGGTAAGCGCGCTGTCGGCGATGACCTCGTCCTCCCAGTCGGGCTTGAACTCGCCTTCCACGATCATCGGGGTGAGGAAGTTCAGCAGGTTCTTGGCATACATTTCACTGGCATGCACCGCCAGCATGCTTGGCACGTTGAGCGGGCCGTAGACAATGACATCCTGGTGCACGATCTGTTCGCCCGGCTGGGTGACTTCACAGTTGCCACCGCCCTCGGCGGCCAGGTCGATGATCACCGCACCGGGCTTCATCTGCTCGACTACAGCCCTGGAGATGATGCGCGGCGAGGTGCGGCCGGGGATCGCGGCGGTGGTGATCACGGCATCAGCGGCGATGATGTGCTTTTCCAGTACCGCCTGCTGCTTCTGCTTCTCTTCCTCGGTGAGTTCACGGGCGTACCCACCGCTACCCTCGGCGCTCACCCCCGTATCGACGAACTTGGCCCCCAGCGACTGCACCTGTTCCTTGGTGGCGGAGCGCACGTCATAGCCTTCCACCTGGGCACCCAGGCGCCTGGCGGTGGCGATGGCCTGCAGGCCGGCTACACCGGCGCCGATCACCAGTACCTTGGAGGGGCGGATGGTGCCAGCGGCCGTGGTCAGCATGGGAAAGAAGCGGCCACTACGATCAGCCGCCATCAACGCGGCCTTGTAACCGGCCACCGCGGCCTGGGAAGACAATACGTCCATACCCTGGGCCCGGGAGATGCGCGGCACCAGTTCCATGGCGAAAGCAGTGATCTTCGCATCGCGCATCTTGGCCACGCGTTCGGGATATTTGTGCGGCAGCATCATGCCCACCACCACGGCGCCTTCCTTCAGGCGTCCGATTTCCTCTTCACTGGGCGGCTGCACCTTGAGCAGCAGATCGGCCTCCTTATATAAGGTGTCGGCATCCACCACCCGGGCGGCGGCATAATCCGCATCGGCATGATAGGTGCCGGCGCCGGCGCCCTGTTCCACTAATACTTCCACGCCCAGTTTTACGAACCGGTCGACGGTGCTGGGGTCCAGCGCCACCCGCTGTTCACCGGCAAAGGTTTCCTTGGGCACTGCCACACGAATCGGCATAGTTACACTCTCCGACATCCAGCCCTGATACCTGGCGAACCATAATGGAGCACCACACCCGCAGGCGTGCGACCCAGGCCCGGCAGGCTTCCGGGCGGAAACTGCCTTTGATTTAACAATTATGAAGGGGGCGAACCACCAGAACTCCGACGGATTCGCCTGTAAAATCACGGCATCATAGCGGAATCCGGCCCGCGATTAAACGCCGGCATTTCCTCGCATTCCAGCACCATCCCTCCTGCCATGAAATCGTAATCCACCGGAATTCAGGCATTTACAAACGGGCAGGTTTCTGGGATAACTATAAGGACTCTGATGTTAGCGTCATTGCGGGGGGCGTAGTGACGAAGCAATCTCCAGGCGGTTGATCCGGATTACGAGATTGCCACGCCGCGAACCAAGCGTAGGAAGTACTTGACGAAACGCGGTAGCGGTCCTGAAGTACTCGCAATGACAGGGATCCCTGAATTTCCTCAGGGATGCACCATCAGTATGCAAACGAGTGGGTCGGGGAGTTTCTCCATGTACGAGCTGAACCACCAGGTGCTGCGCACCGATCAGGCCGGAATGCCCCTGGAGTGGATCGACTATCAGGATGCCGTGCGCCTGTACTACCTGGAACAGGTGGCCTTCACCTGCGGCACCCAGCTGTACGAAGTCCACGGCGGCATCAATGCCGCCACCGGCCAGCGCAGCGTCATCGCCGTCAATTCCATTATCGCCACCTACGGCAACAAGAGCGTGCTCTCCAAGGTCCGCTCCCGCTACATCCCGCCACTCAACAACCGCGCCCTGTTCAAGCGCGACGCCCACCTGTGCCTCTACTGCGGCAACCGCTTCCCGGTCTCGGACCTGTCCCGCGACCATGTCACGCCGGTATCCCAGGGAGGCCGCGATCTCTGGAAGAACGTGGTCACCGCCTGCCGGCGCTGCAACAACCACAAGGCCGGCCGGACCCCGGAACAGGCCGGTATGGAACTGCTCGCCGTCCCCTTCACTCCCAACTATGCCGAATACATCTACCTGCAGGGCAAGCGGGTGCTCGCCGACCAGATGAAATTCCTGCTGGCACACTTCCCCCGCAGCAGCCCGCTGCACGAACGACTGTCGCAGATGATCTGACGGCCTGAAACGAGGCCCTCATTCTCTCTCCCGTCGGAATTTCCCCTGACGGGAGTGCCCCGTGCAGGTCCGAATTTGCCTTCGGATGGCGTTCGTTTCGGTTTGCCTGCTATTCCATGACTTTCCTTCCGCCCTTCCTGGGCGGGTTACTTTCTCTTGCCTGGCCAAGAGAAAGTAACCAAAGAGAAGGCCACCCGGAGGCTTGCCCGCTGCGCGGGTACCCTGCGCTTCTCGGCAAAACCGGCGCGCGCAAAACTCGCCGCTGCGCGGCTCAGACAGTTGCGCGCTTGTTCCGGTTTTGCCTGCGATGCTCGGCGGCGCCAACGGGATCCGGGTGCTACCCTGATGTCATCGTGGCAATTCCCAATCTTGCGGTACCTGCAGGTGAAATTTTTCCCTGCCTGAGAAAATGGTATGGTGCAGCCCATGCCCACTCCCCTCTGGCAACACATCTGCGACCAGATCGCCACAGCCACCGGCGGCCGCAACCAACTTGGCGCCAGCACCGGTATGGCCGGCGGCTGTATCAACCAGGCACAGCGCATCGAATGCGGCGGCAGCCCCTATTTCGTCAAGCTCAACCGGCCCGAACTGGCCGACATGTTCGAGGCCGAAGCCGAAGGCCTGCAGGAGATGGCGGACAGCGGCACCATCCGTGTGCCACAACCGGTATGCTGGGGAAGTACGGTGGACCATGCCTATCTCGTACTGGAACACCTGCCACTGGGTGGTAACGGCTCACAGGCACAACTCGGGGAACAGCTGGCAGCCATGCACCGCATCACCCGGCCCCGCTATGGATGGCAGCGGGACAACACCATCGGCTCCACACCACAGCCCAACAAGCCTTCGAACGACTGGATCGGTTTCTGGCGTGAACAGCGGCTCGGCTTTCAGCTCGAACTGGCCGCCCGCCATGGCTTTGGCGGCAGGCTGCAGACATTGGGTGGGCAATTGCTGGAACAGTTCCCGGCGCTGTTCGACAATCCATCGCCCCCCGCCGCCATGCTGCACGGCGATCTCTGGTCTGGGAATTACAGCTTTACGCAGAACGGGGAACCGGTGATTTTCGATCCGGCCTTTTATTACGGTGACCGTGAGACGGATATCGCCATGACTGAATTGTTTGGTGGCTTCCGCCAGGATTTCTATGCCGCCTATGAGCACAGCTATCCGCTGGATGTGGGCTACCGGGTACGCAAGGACTTTTATAACCTCTACCACATCCTGAACCATGCCAACCTGTTTGGCGGCGGCTATGCCCGTCAGGCACAGGGCATGATGGAGCGCCTGCTATCTGAGCTGTAGGTCCCGATTTTCCTTCCGGCTTACCATGATGCCACACGGAATTTCATATTTATTCCGAAGCCACCTTCCCCCGCAACTGCTTCACCTTGCCGCGTTTGGTCTTACTGTCCACCCGCTTGCGCTTCGCGGCCTTCGAAGGCTTCGTCGGCTTACGCGCTTTCGGCGTATAGGACACTGACTTGATCAGCTCGCGCAATCGCTGCAAGGCCTCGTCGCGATTTTTTTCCAGGCTGCGAAACTGCTGTGCCTTGATCACGATCACACCGTCCTTCGTGATGCGCTGATCCTGCAGAGCCAGCAGCCGCTGCCGGTAGAACTCGGGCAGGGAAGAGGCGCCAATATCAAAGCGCAGATGCACGGCGCTGGAGACCTTGTTGACATTCTGCCCGCCGGCCCCCTGGGCACGAATGGCCGTGATCTCGATTTCACTGGCGGGTATGGTGACGTTGTGGGAAATGATCAACATGGGGATGGATGATAGCCGATTTGGCAGTAGGGATGCCTGAACGAATTCAATGCCAAGAAGGCCTGGTGGCTTTCCACCGCAGGTGCGAATTCATTCGCATTGCCATGATTGCATGACCCGGTATTGCGAATGAGAATTCGCGCCTACGGGTGGTTTCTCTGCAAATCCGCATTCATCCGGACAAATCCGTCCAGCGCTTCTCCAGCACCACGAGTTCCAGGCCATCGACCTTGGGAATACCATAGCGAACCGAGGTCGGAAATGGCTCGCATGTGCCCGTGCGCCGGTAGCCCTTGCGCTCGTAGTAGGCAATGAGTTCCTCCCGCAGGCTGATGACGGTCATGCGGATCCAGGAAGCCTGCCATTCGGTGCGCACCCGTTTCTCGATGGCCGCCAGAAACCGTGAACCGATCCCGCACCCCTGCCATCCCGGTTTCACCGTCAGCATCCCCAGGTAAACGCCACCTCGCTCATCGCGCAGATACGCCGTGCCGATAATCTCGTCATCCAGCACACACAAGCACAGGCGCGAACCCTGCTCCAGGATCAGCTCCCGCACCATGTCCGCATCGGTACGCTGGCCACCCAGCAGATCCGCCTCGGTGGTCCAGCCCGCACGGCTGGTCTCGCCCCGGTAGGCGGAGTTCACCAGCGCCGCGATGGCCTCGACTTCGCCGGGAACGGCATCCCGAACCTGCAATTGCAGAGTGTTCATCCATAATCTCCGGAAAGGCCGCAATGAAGATCGTACGCATGATCAAGCCCCCTCACCGCGCGTCCCTCCCGAACTGCTCCATGCGCCGCAGCCACTTCTCCCGTGCGGCACTTTTCGGAGATTCAATCATACCAATGAGACTGGTGTGCACCGGTTTGATACCGGAGAAGGCCAGGATATTGCGCTTCAGGCTCTTCACGCCGTGGGCCCGGTAGATCCAGCGGTAGGCGAAGGCCGGCATACCCATGGTGACCACGATGCGCGCCGACTTGCCCGTCAACCGCTTCTTCCACATGCCGCCCGACTCTCCGGCATCGGCGGCAAAGCCCGGTCGGAACAGCTGTTCGAAGAAGGCCTTGAGTAAGGCCGGCATGCCGCCCAACCAGAGTGGAAACAGGATCACCAGATGGTCGGCACGGGTGATGATTTCCTGACTGGCGCGGATGTCCGCGGGGCATTCGCCTTGCTCCCATTCCCGCGCGCTGCGCAGTACCGGAAAATCAAGCCCGGTGATTTGGATGAACTGCACTGCATGGCCCGCCGCCTGCGCACCTTTGTGATAGGCCTCGGCGAGGGCATGGCAATAGTGCCCGCCCTGCGGATCGGGATGACCCTGGATG
>CBDUHN010000020.1:0-55178 GCA_965367295.1 uncultured Gammaproteobacteria bacterium
CCAGGCCACCGGAATTGATCCAGCGCCGCGGCTTGTCGAACTGGTAGAACTGCGCTGCCCACATCTGGTGCTGGCCCACATCCGAAGTAATGAAGGACTTGCCCTTGGTAACCTTGTAGAGGGTTTCCACCACGTACTGGGGCTTGATGACATCGCTGGCGCGATCGTACTTGAGACAATCCATGGCGCGCCATTCGTCGATCTGCTTCCACCAGGCCTCAAGGGCCTTGGCATCGGGCAGCGGCGCACCATCCTTCAGCTCCTTGAGCATGGCCTTGAGCACCTGGTCGACGCCGCCGACGATGGGCACATCCACCTTGACGTTCTTGGAGATGCTGGCCGGGTCGATGTCCACGTGGACGATCTTTGCCGTGGGGCAGAATTTCTCGATGTTGCCGGTGACACGGTCATCGAAACGGGCACCGATGGCGATCAGCACATCGCAGTTGTGCATACCCATGTTGGCTTCATAGGTACCGTGCATGCCCAGCATGCCCACGAACTGGCGATCCGGGGACGGATAGGCACCCAGCCCCATCAGGGTATTGGTGATGGGAAAATTCAGCAGTCGGGTGAATTCCACCAGGGCCTTGGAGGCCTCGCCCAGGATCACCCCGCCACCGCTGTAGATCATGGGCCGCTTGGCGGTGGCGATCAGTTCCACTGCCTTCTTGATCTGGCGCGGATGCCCTTTCACCACCGGGTTGTAGGAACGCATCTTGATGCGCTTGGGATAGGCATACTCCGCCCGGGCGGCACTGACATCCTTGGGGATATCCACCACCACCGGGCCGGGGCGGCCGGTAGTCGCCACGTAGAAGGCCTTCTTGATGGTCTCGGCGAGATCCTTCACGTCCTTGACCAGGAAGTTGTGCTTCACGCAGGGACGGGTGATACCGATGTTGTCCACTTCCTGGAAAGCATCATTGCCGATCAGGGCCGTGGGCACCTGGCCGGTGAACACCACCATCGGGATGGAATCCATATAGGCGGTGGCGATGCCGGTCACGGCATTGGTGGCACCGGGACCGGAAGTGACCAGCACCACGCCGGGCAGACCGGTGGAACGGGCATAGCCATCGGCGGCATGGGTAGCAGCCTGTTCGTGGCGCACCAGCACGTGCTTGACGGCTTCCTGCTGATACAGGGCGTCATAGATCGGCAGAACGGCACCACCGGGATAGCCGAATACATAGGCTACGCCCTCGTCCTTGAGGCAATGGACGAAGATTTCGGCACCGGTCAGTTCCACGTTCGTATCTCTCTCTCGCGTTCGCTTGATTGCAGCATTTGAAGGGGGACCAGGCCCGCAAATGCAGGATCCTGGGCATAGTCCCGGAATTCAGTACAAAAAATGCCCGGGAACCGGGCATGGATCGCCCGAAGGCGCAGTCCAGTGAAACTACGTATCTTGCCACCGAAGGTCAAGAGAATCCACGGAAAAGTGGCTGTGCGGCAGGCCGAGAGGGCCATTCCGACCGAGTCCGGAGGATAAAGGCACACCGACGGAGTGGACTTATCGGCATCGCACCGGCCCCGCTACGATGCCCACTACGACCGCCCAAATCGACAGACTCCTAGGACACCACCAGCTGCCCCAGCAGTTCATCGAGGGGGACCACCCCGCCCACCGCATAGCCTTGGGCGTAATCCACCCCCAGCTTCGCGAGGCTACTGCGAATGGCCTCGCTCTCCACATATTCGGCAATGGTGCGGATCCCCATGACGTGACCAAGCTGATTAATGGACTCCACCATGGCGAAGTCGATGGGATCGTCCACCATATCGCGCACGAAACTGCCATCGATCTTCAGATAATCCACCGGCAGGTTCTTCAGATAGCCGAAGGAGCTGAGACCACTACCAAAATCATCCAGCGCAAAACAGCAGCCCAGTTCCCGGATCTCGGCGAGAAAACGCTGGGCCTGGGTGAAGTTGGCAATGGCCGCGGTCTCGGTGATCTCGAAGCAGACATGCTCCGCTGGAATGCCATGATAGCGAATCTGCTCCAGCACATAGTGCAGGAAGGATGGATCACACAGCGATTGCCCGGACAGGTTGATGGCGCAGGCCAGCTGCCCCACTTCGCGCCCCTGGTGATGGTCCGCCATGATGGCCAGGGTTTCGCGCACCACCCAGCGATCCACGGAGGACATCACATTGAAGCGTTCCGCCGCCGGAATGAAGGCCATGGGCGGCACCAGCTGCCCCTCCTCGTCGAGCATGCGCACCAGGATTTCCACATGCTGCCTGCCATCCTCCACCGCCGCCTGTAGCGGCACCAGGGGCTGTGCATACAACACCAGCCGATCCCGCTCCACGGCCCGTGAGATGCGCTGTACCCAGTGCATCTCGCCCTGGTGCCGGGCCAGCACGTGGTCATCGGGCCGATAGACCTGGATGCGGTTGCGCCCCTGGTCCTTGGCCACGTAACAGGCCGAGTCGGCGGAACTGAGCAGGTCGGTGACCGTCCCGCTTTCCGCGTTGATCACCACGAGCCCGATGCTGACACCGATATCGAAGGTGCGATCCTGCCAGACAAAGCGAAACTCCCGCACCGTACGTCGCAGACTCTCGGCCACGACCTCCGCTGTTGCCATGTTACAGCCACGCAGCAATACACCAAATTCATCTCCACCCAGCCGCGCCAGCACATCGTGTACCCGCAGGCAGTCATGCAGTAGCGATGCCAGTTGTTTGAGCATGGCATCGCCGGCGATGTGGCCGCAAGTATCGTTCACCACCTTGAACTGATCGAGATCCAGATAGCAAAGGGCATCCTGCTGGGCAGGCTCATGTCGCACCCGTTCCAGTGATTCCTGCAGGCGGGACTCGAATTCGCCACGATTGATCAGCCCGGTGAGGGAATCGTGGCTGGCCTGGTAGAGTAACTGGCGGGCCATACCACGCACGGCACTGACATCACGGAAGGCCAGCACCATTCCCACCGGGCGACCCTGGTGATCATGAATCGGCGCTGCGGTGTGCTCCACGGCAAATTCATTGCCATCCCGCCGACGCAGGGTATGGTCACCGTCGCAGTTCACCACCGCGTCGGCCGCCAGGCAGGCCGTCACCGGATCGGTAACCGGCAGGCCGCGCTCATTGGCCACCGGGAATACCTGCGCCAGATAGGCGCCCTGTGCTGCATCCACCGTCCAGCCGGTGAGTCGGGCGGCAACCGCGTTCATGAACTGCACCCGCCCCTTGATGTCGGTGGCGATCACCCCTTCACCGATAGCCTCCAGCGTCACGGACAGGCGCTCGGTCTGCACCGTCAGTTCGTCATTGGTACGCGCCATATCGGTGATATCGCGCACTGCCACCACTCGCAGGTTGCGGCCCTGCAGGGGCAGGTCGCGAGCCCGCAGTTCCGCATGGAAGCGCGTGCCATCCTTGCGCCGGCCGGCAATCTCCAGGGGCTCGTCACTGTGATGCTGAATCCGTTCCAGCATGCGCAAGCAGGATTCCTCATCCACAAAGCCCGTGGCGGGCATACCGATCAGGTCTTCGCTAGCACAGCGCATCATCTCCGTCAGCGCCCGGTTCACGGCCACGATAACCCCCTCATCGTGGATCGCCACCCCTTCAAAGGCCGCATCCGATAGATGACGAAACCGTTCCTCACTTTCCAGCAGCGCTTCCTGTGCCGCGCGCTCCCGGCGCAAATCCCGCCATACCTGCAGCACCCCAGTGGGATTTCCGTTCAGGTTACGGATAATGCGAATCGCAATCTCGATGGGATAATCGAAGGGGTTATGGGGGTCGTCTGCCTCGCGGATAAAGATGGCATCGCGACGTTCCTGGCGTGCCCGGCACACTTCACAGGCATCGATCTCCTGCTTCCCGTGCAACAATATGGGCATCGGCTGGCCGATGAGCTCCGCTGCGGATTTCCCCATCCACTGGTAAAAAATCCGGTTGCCGCGGATCAGCCGATCGTCGAGATCGATGAGATAGAAGGCATCCTCGCTGCAATCCAGTGCCTGCGCCCAACCCTGGTCAGCCAGCTGCTGCGCCGCCAGGTGTCGCTGCAGCCATAGCCACAGCAGCAGGACCGGCACCAGCGCCAGCAGCAGGCACACCCCGATCAACAATACGGAAACTTCAGACAGCACGTAACATCTCTTGCCACCGGTACCGGAACATCCTGCGACCTATTTTTGAATTTTCGCGTAACGATTTCATAATCAACCAATAATCGTCCTGACAACGGGAAACTGAAGCCACCCTTGCCCTGCACCGGGCAGAGCGGATAATGTCGACTGACAGTAAACCGGGCCCGGGCCCGTGATGAGGAATCCACCCATGTACCGCATACTCCTGGCTACCTGCCTGCTCTGTATCTCCCTGGCTACCCATGCCGCCATGTACAAATGGGTGGACGAAAACGGTGTCACCCAGTTTTCCCAGTATCCCCCCAAGGATCAACAGGCCGAACGCCTGCGCCCGCCGCCACCACCAGCCGAGGATCCGGCGGCCGCAAAAGCACGTCTGCAGAAACAGATCGATGGCTTTGACAATCGCCGCCTGACGGAGGAAACCGACCAGGAGGAACAGGCCAAACAGGCAGCCGAGGCGGCCCAGCGCAAACGGCGCTGCGAAGCGGCCCGCCACAACCTGGAATCCCTGCAACTGGGAGGGGGGCGCCGCATTCAGACGGAAACCGGCGAAGTGATCCGCCCCACCGACGCGCAGCGCGAAGAACGCATGCAGGCCGCCCGCAAGATCATCGAAGAGGATTGCCAGTAAGTCTCCCGGATAGTATCCAGGGATTCTTGCCACCCCATCAGGAGCCATTCATGCCGTTACTGCGTATCCATACCAACCTCGACCTGCCCCGGGACCAGCAGGCTTCCCTGCTGGCCACGGCCTCCCGACTGATGGCCGATCAGCTCGGCAAGCCGGAGCGCTATGTAATGGTTTCGATGGAACACAACCCCGCCATGCTGTTCGCCGGCGAAGATGCGCCGCTGGCCTACCTGGAACTGAAAAGCATCGGCCTGTCCAGTGATTCCACCGGCGACCTGTCCCGAACCCTGTGCGAACTCATACACGGGGCACTGGGCATCGACCAGGACCGTATTTATATCGAATTTTCCGATGCCCCACGCCAGATGTGGGGCTGGAACGGCGGTACCTTCTAGTGCCCTCCCTGCCACCGACAATAGTACGTCCACGCCGCATGCGCATCCTATGAAAACCCTTTTCTGGATACTGGTGACAGTGGTACTGGGCCTGGGCCTCTACACCTACTGGAATCCGGACTTCCCCGGGCAGGCCGGTCGATCCGTGCGCGAGACCCTCGGCATCGCTCCCCAAACCACGGTCGTATATAAATGGCAGGATGCCGCCGGCCAGTGGCAGATCACCGACCGGCCACCGGCCACAGGGATTGCCTACGAGACCCTGCACTACCGCAGCGACCAGAACCTGCTGCCGCTGCCGCCACAGCTACGGGAGCGCTGAATCGCCGGTTTCGCCCCTGTACGCATCCGCCCCGCAGCCGCTACAATCGCAGGCTTTCCCACAGCCAAGAATCCATCGCCATGCGCCTGTCCCGTTTCCCCCTGTCCACCCTGAAAGAAGTTCCGGCCGATGCAGAGATCATCAGCCACCAGCTGATGCTGCGTGCCGGTATGATTCGCAAGCTCGCCACCGGCGTGTACAACTGGTTGCCACTGGGACTGCGGGTGCTGCGCAAGGTGGAGCAGATCGTGCGCGAGGAAATGAACCGCGCCGGCGCCCTGGAACTGATGATGCCGGCAGTCCAGCCCGCCGAGCTGTGGCAGGAATCGGGCCGCTGGGAGCAATACGGCCCGGAACTGCTGCGCATCACTGACCGCCACAACCGTGAGTTCTGCTTCGGCCCGACCCATGAAGAGGTCATCACCGAAATCGCCCGCCGCGAGATTCGCAGCTACAAGCAGCTGCCACTGAACTTCTACCAGATCCAGACCAAGTTCCGGGACGAGATCCGCCCGCGCTTCGGGGTCATGCGCTCGCGCGAGTTCATCATGAAGGATGCCTACAGCTTCCATGTCGACCATGCCTCCCTGAACGAAACCTACCAGGTGATGTACGACACCTACAGCCGCATCTTCACCCGCCTGGGGCTGGACTTCCGGCCGGTGCAGGCCGACAGCGGCTCCATCGGCGGCAATCTGTCCCATGAATTCCACGTACTGGCCGATTCCGGCGAGGACGCCATCGCCTTCTCCACCGATAGCGACTATGCCGCCAACGTGGAACTGGCCGAGGCCATTGCCCCCGCCGGCGAACGTCCCGCCGCCAGCGCCGCCCTGGCCCGGGTGGAGACCCCCGGACAGCACAGCATCGAGGAGATCAGCGCCTTTCTGCAACTGCCGGCGTCCCGATGCCTCAAGACCCTGCTGGTGCAGGGCACGGAGACCCCGGTCGTCGCCCTGGTGCTGCGCGGCGATCATGAGCTGAATGCCATCAAGGCGGAGAAACTCGACACCGTCGCCAGCCCGCTCACCTTTGCCAGCGAGGAACAGGTGCAACAGGCCGCCGGCTGCAAACCCGGTTCCGTGGGACCGGTGGGATTGGGCATCCCGCTGTTCGCCGATCGTGCCGCGCTGGCAATGGCCGATTTCGTCTGCGGCGCCAATCAGGATGGCCAGCACCTGACGGGCGTAAACTGGGGCCGCGACCTGCCGGAGGCCATCGGCGTGGACCTGCGCAATGTGGTGGAAGGTGATCCCAGTCCGGACGGCCGGGGCACCCTGTCCATCGCCCGTGGTATCGAGGTCGGCCACATCTTCCAGCTCGGCGACAAGTACAGCCGGGCCATGAATGCCAGCGTCCTGGATGAGTCCGGCCGCGAACAGGTCATGACCATGGGCTGCTACGGTATCGGCGTCACCCGCGTGGTGGCCGCTGCCATCGAACAGAATCACGATGATCGCGGCATCGTCTGGCCCGCCGCCATCGCCCCCTTCGAAGTAGCCGTGCTACCCATGAACGCCAAAAAATCCCAGCGGGTACGCGAGACCGCCGAGCAACTCTACCAGCAGCTGCAGGAGGCCGGCCTGGAAGTGGTCATTGACGACCGTGAGATCCGCCCCGGGGTGATGTTCGCCGACATGGAGCTGATCGGTATTCCCTACCGGGTAGTGATCGGCGAGAAGAATCTCGATGAGGGCCTGGTGGAATTCAAGGCCCGCGAGGACCAGGATTCCCAGCACCTGCCCCTGGCGGGAATTGTGGAACTGCTCAAGGAACGGCTGCGCAGCGCCGATTAGACTGGGAGAAATTCGCAACCTGCAACCTGAAAGCGCCGATGACCTCGATCACCCGACACCGCCCGTTCAGCCTGGCCACCCTGTTATTGCTGGGTGGCTGCCTGTTCGCCTGTGCCGGCCAGGCGGCCACCCAGGAGCGCCCCGACCCCGAGATGCGCCAGCTGCTGCTGCAGGCGGTGGAATCCAGCGACAGTTTCGCGGACCGGTTCGACGCCGAGGTGTGGCTCACCGACATGAACCTGCGCCTCAGCCGGCGGGTGGAGGACCATGAGGAACGCCTCACCATCCTCAAGGCCGTGCATTATGAGGCGACCCGCGCCGAACTGCCGCCGGAACTGGTGCTGGCGGTCATCGATGTGGAGAGCAACTTCGACCGTTTCGCCATTTCCAGCGCCGGTGCCCGCGGTCTGATGCAGGTGATGCCCTTCTGGCTGGAGGAGATCGGCCGGCCGGGCGATGACCTGTTCCAGATCAACACCAACCTGCGCTTCGGCTGCACCATCCTCAAACAGTATCTTGACCGGGAACGCGGCGACCGGGTGCGGGCGCTGGCACGCTACAACGGCAGCGTCGGCAAGACCTGGTATCCACAGCGGGTATTCACCTCCCTGTCCAAACGCTGGTTCCGCCAATAACACCCTGATCAGCGTTTGCGTTCGAACACCGCGATCGATTCCACATGCGCGGTATGCGGGAACATATCCATCACTCCGGCCTTGCGTAAACGATAACCCTGCTCATGCACCAGCAGACCGGCATCCCGCGCCAGGGAGGCCGGATGACACGACACGTATACCACCCGTTGCGGTTTCAACCTGCCGACCCATGCCATCATCTCGGCCGCGCCGCTGCGCGGCGGGTCGATCAGCATGCGGTCATATTCACGCTTCATCCAGGACATGCCGGAAGGGTCCTGGGTGAGATCGGTGGCGAAAAACTCGATATTGCCGATGCCGTTGCGCAGTGCATTGTCCCGCGCGCGCTGCACCAGTCCCGCATCCCCCTCCACACCTACCACCGAGCCCGCCCGGCGGGCGATGGGCATACTGAAATTGCCCAGCCCACAGAACAGATCGAGAATGCGATCCTCGGGCTGCGGTTCCAGCAGGGCCAACGCATGCCCGATCATCTTGCGATTGATCTGCGGGTTCACCTGGGTGAAATCCGTGGGCAGGAATTCCAGCTCCAGCTCATAGGCAGGCAGTGCATAGGACAGCCGCGAGACTTGTGGCCACAGCGGATAGGCCGTATCCGGCCCCTTGGGTTGCAGATGGACATGGAGGCCGGTACGGGTGGCGAAATCGATCAGCCGCTGCTCATCGCCGCTCGATAGTGGATCGAGATTGCGAAACACCAGCGCCGTCACCTCGTCGCCCACCGCCACCTCGATCTGGGCGATGCGTTCAAAAGCCTCCAGAGATGCGATCAGGTCTGCCAGTTCGGTAAGCCGCTCACCGACCGAGGGATGCAGCACCTCGCAGCGTTCCAGCTCGGCCAGGTACGGGGTGCGCTTTTCACGAAAGCCCACCAGTACCTTGCCCTTCTTGCGCACATGCTTCACGCCCAGCCGGGCCTTGTTGCGGTAAGCCCAGTGCGGCCCGGTAAGGGGTTCCAGGACCTCGTCGGCACTGACCTTGCCGATATGAGTCAGGTTGTCCAGCAACACCTGTTGCTTGGCACGGATCTGCGCCTCCGGCTCCATATGCTGCAGGCTGCAACCGCCGCAGATACCGAAATGCGCGCAACGCGGTTCGACCCGGTCCGCCGAGGCCGTCAACACCTCCATCACCCGCCCCTCATCGTAACGGCGACTGATCGCGGTATAGCGGAATTCCACCTCCTCACCCGGCAGCGCGCCATCGATGAACACGGCCTTGCCGTCGATATGCGTCACACCACGGCCATCGTGGGACAGTGATTCGATCTGTGCCCGCACGGGTTCGGTGGGCAGGGAAGGTCTTTTGCGGTTGCGACGCGTCATGAAACTACCATTATGGAGATAAAGAAAAGGCGGCCTGGAGCCGGGGTCACCCGGGTCTACGGGTCATTCCGGGACAGGGGCCAGGCGGCAAGAAACTCTTCGAAGTGTGGCTTGTGCTCGGCCTCAAGGGTATCGCGCAGTAGCCCCAGCTCCTGCTCATATTGCTCCGGGCCCAGGTGGCCACGGATCAGCTCGAATCGCAGGTAGACCAGGTAGGTGTTGAGCACATCGGTTTCGCAATAGTTGCGGATGCCATCCAGGTTGCCGGCCTGGTACTCGTCCCAGACCCGGGCACCACTCATGCCCATCTTGCCGGGAAAACCCAGCATGGATGCGATTTCATCCAGCGGTGCATTGGCACGCGGCTGGTAACCGGCCAGTACATCCATGAGGTCGGTATGGCGGGCGTGGTAGCGGCTGAGATAGTTATTCCACTTGAAATCGCGATCATCCTCACCGGTATCCCAGTAGCGGGGAGCCGCCACACCATGCAGCAGGGCACGATAGTGCAATACTGGCAGATCGAAGCCACCACCATTCCAGGACACCAGGGTGGGCGTGAACTTGTCGATGCCATCGAAGAAACGGCGAATCAGTTCATCTTCACCGGAATCCAGGTCACCCAGCGACCATACCCGCACCAGGTCGCGGGTGCGCAGCACCGCAGAGATGGCCACGATGCGATGCTGGTGCAAGCGTAGAAAATCCCCGCCGGTTTCCTCGCGCCGCCTGTGGAACATGACCTTGGCCACGTCATCATCATTGAGCCCCTGCAAGGCATGGAGACGGCGACCGGAATCCACATCGGGGACGGTTTCGATATCAAACACGAATACGTTCATACAATCATCGCCACGGATAAAGCCACGCCCCGCTATTGCAGGATCAGCGTATGCAGAAAAATGCAGGCACGGAGGTATACGGGTAAACAGATGCCCTCATGGGCGCGGGGTACGGAACGAGCAATGCTTCGGTCCGGTACGCCGCGCCCTGGAGTACTACGCCAGGATTATTTCCGGGTCCAGGCACCGCCGGGCTTCTGGTACCACCAGCCACCCGGGGCGTTATCCACCCAACGTCGCGCGAAGGTCTTGCGGATATCGGCGGACCATTCCGGGTGTCCGTTGGCACGCGCGATCTCGGCATACAGCGCGCTACGATCCTGGTTTTCCGCTGCCACCAGTTGGGTAACCTGTTTACGATCCTTGAGTGCCACCGCGTTCAGATCCCGCACCTCGATCTCGCCGTTCTCGGTCATCCCCACCGCACCGGAGGCATAATAGGGCGCCAGGCGCTGGTGCCGGTCCGCCATGGAACTGGTCAGTCGCTGTATGCCCGGCGACTGTATATCGATATTCACATTAGCAGCCTGTGCCGGTGCCACCAGCCATTCCAGCACACCCCCGATCCAGGCCATGGCCGGATGACTCTCCTGCCGTAATGACGTGGGTTCGGGCTTGCTGGCCGGCGCCTTTGGTTCCGTACCGTACACATCCTGGATGATGCGATCCGCCGCCTCCTGCGCCGCGGCCGCGGGGAAATACACATTGATAGTCACGCAGGCGCTGAGCAACAGCAGCGCCAACAACAGCGGTGAAACCGGTAATGCCTTCATGCCAAGCACCTCTTTGCTGATGGTTTGTCGATGGTGGCGGAGCCGGATCATCCCGCTCCACCATGAATCATTATTTTATCCCTGCGCACCCGTGTGGTTACTGCACCACCGGCCCCTGCTCCGCCGTAATGGACTGCAGGCGCTCCAGCAATGCTTCCCAGTCCACCCGTTCCTCGTAGCCGATGATATCGATACGTGGCGGAATGGTGCGCCCCTTCACCAGATAATACCCGCGTTCCGCAGGTGCCACACCGCTCATGTGACAAACGCCGTTTTCCAGCCGGCAACGCAGCCCGATAGCCTGGTAGGGGAAATCCTCCAGAAACCGCAGAAACCCCCGCGACAATGCGCCGCTCATGCCACCGCCACCGATGTTGGTCAGGTTGTCCACCGCACGCTGGCTGATACGATGCCGGGAACGATCATCTTCCGGTGTTGCGAACCAGGCGTCGAAGGCCACCGGGCGCCAGGCCTCCAGGTACAGTCCGGTTACCGCACCGTTGAGGCGGCCCTCGATTTTACCAAAGGCAAAGGTGCGGGTCAGGGTCTCCAGATCCACCTGCCGGATATTCACGTCAGCCCACAGACGCGGCACCGCGCCCAGGGGTTTTTCCATGCGCAGGTTGCGCACCGTGATATCGCCGTCAAAGGCCCCCACCAGCAGCGTGCCGCCCAGTTCCAGGTCACCGTCACGGTACTGTACGCCCGGAATCATACCGGACAGGGTCCCGGACATCTCCGGCCAGCCCAGCGCTCCGGTCAGCGCAGGCATGGAAACCGGTGTGAGTGCGGCATCCAGCGACCATTCCAGCGCATCCCCATAGTGCAGGTTGAAACTATCCACGATGAGGCGACCATCGAGCACCGGCAGCTGAGCCGGTTGCGCCAGCGACACCTGCCTGCCGACGGTAAGCAATTCCACATCCGCACCGCCCAACGCCACCCGGTACAGGTGCCCGCCGTCCCAGTGCAGGCGCTGCCGGCGCAGCTGTTCATCCGCGGCCCAGTCCAGTTGTCCCGACAGGCCTTCGAGCTTGAGCCGGCCGCGCGGATCATCGAGGTTGACGTCCTGCAACTGCAGCTCCACCTGCGTCACACCCTGATCCGCACCATATCCCAGCTGTCCCTGCAGCGTGCCCGTGGTGTGCAGATTGGCAAAGGTGGAATCCACGAGCCAGGGTTGCAGGTAAGTGGTGAACGCGGCGGGGAAGTGCGCCTGTTCAACTTCGAGTTGCAGCTGCTCCAGCCGGATCGCATCGCCCAGGCTCAGCCGGGCACTCCCCGTCACCACCAGTGCGCCGGGATGCCGCCAGTGAACATCGGACAGTGCCAGCGTTCCGGAACCCATGCTCAACGTCGCCTGCAGTTTCACGGGGGCTGCCGGGGTGAACTCCAGGTACATCGGATCGGAATACAGCTGGCCCTGTTCAACCTGCAGTTGCAACCGGCCCTGCCAACCGGCGGCCGTGGGGCTGGCCTGCACTTGCAGGCGTCCCTGCAACGCTTCGCCGGCCTGGGTACCCTCGGTATTGGCAAACCCGAACCCTTCCAGTCGCAGATCCAGTGTTACGGCTGCGGGCGCACTGCCCGCTCCCCGCAGATCAACCGTGCCTCGCACATGGCCCCTGCTATCCCAGGCCGGTTCCAGTACATACCAGGGCGTTGCCAGCGATGCCAGGGCTGACACTGCAAACCGGTCTACCTTCAGCGCGGCCTGCCAGCGCGTCTGCCGCAACTGCAGATCAAGCCCCAGTGTGCCATGTGGAGATTGCACATCCGTCAACTGCAGGTCCAGGTCGCCGGTGGAACGATCCAGTTCCCAGCGAGCACCGGCTTCCAATATCCCCAGCCAGGAGGAATCCGCGTTCAACTGCCCCTGCCGGCAACGCAGCCGCGCACCATCCTGCCGCAGATCATTGCAGCGTAAGTGCAGCTCATGCACTTCACCCAGGGAGGCCGGCAGGGACAGGCGCGCGGCATGCAGTTCCGCTTTCAGGCTTGCATTCCCGTCCCAGTACAGACGCAGCTGACCATCGCGCAGCGACCAGCCCGGTCCCTGCAGATCACCCAGTGCCAACGTCAATTCATCAACGGCCCGCAGCGGCGCGGCGCGCAGGCACAGCAGCATTACCGCAAGGGAAAGACCCAGCCGGAATATGCGGGCCGGGCCCATGGATCAGGCGGGGAAGACCCCGGTGGAGAGATAGCGATCACCGCGATCGCAGATAATGGAGACGATCACCGCATTTTCCACCTGCTGCGACAGCTGCAGGGCCGCAGCCACGGCGCCACCGGAGGAGATGCCGCAGAAGATCCCTTCCTGTGCCGCCAGGGCGCGGGTGGTATCCTCGGCATCCTGCTGGTTCACATCGATAACCCGGTCCACCCACTGGTCGTCGAAGATCGACGGCAGGTACTCTCTGGACCAGCGACGAATGCCGGGGATGGAGGCCCCCTCGGTGGGCTGCACCCCGACCACCTGGATGCCGGGGTTTACTTCCTTGAGGTACTGCGAGGTACCCATGATGGTGCCGGTGGTGCCCATGGAACTGACAAAGTGGGTGACCGCACCTTCGGTATCGCGCCAGATCTCCGGTCCGGTACCCTCGTAATGGGCGCGGGGATTATCCGGGTTGGAAAACTGATCGAGCACCTTGCCCCTGCCCTCCGCCTCCATGGTCTTGGCCAGATCACGTGCCCCCTCCATGCTCTGCTCGCGGGTCACCAGGATGATCTCGGCGCCAAAGGCCTTCATTACGGCACGCCGCTCCACGCTCATGTTGTCGGGCATGATCAGCACCATGCGATAGCCCTTCATGGCGGCCGCCATGGCCAGGGCAATGCCGGTATTGCCACTGGTGGCCTCGATCAGGGTGTCACCGGGCCTGATCTCGCCGCGGGCCTCGGCATGGCGGATCATGCTCAAGGCGGGGCGGTCCTTCACCGAGCCGGCCGGATTGTTGCCCTCCAGCTTGACCAGGATGCGATTCGAGGTATTGCCCGGCAGGCGTTGCAATAACACCAGCGGCGTATTGCCGACAAAATCTTCTAGGATCTGAAAAGTCATGCCGCGAGTGTACTGTATTCGCAAGGTGAAACAGAAGATTAGCGATGTTTTTTCAGCATGGCCGGGAATTTTTGACCTGCTGGGCAAAACCTTGCACCATACGGCAGGCTAGAGGCCCGTCAGGTTCCCGACAGGCTTCAATCAAGGAGTCGCCGCAAGGGAAGGCCTTCCTAGCAGTAAGCCAATAATCCGGAAGTGGAGTGTATCTTCCCATGGTTTTTCATTATTGCCCGAGCATGCGCCCGTTGCGCACCCTGATGCCCCTTCCCCTGCTGCTCCTAGGCATGCACGCCCCGACCTATGCTGCCAGCGGCGACGAAGCTGCCTTTCTTGCCGAGTTGCCGGTGGTGCTGTCCGCCACCCGCCTCAAGCAGTCGCGCCACGATACCCCCACCTCGGTCACGGTGATCGACCGCCACATGATCGAGGCCAGTGGCGCGCGCACCATCGTCGACGCGCTGCGCCTGGTACCGGGCATGCAGACCGCCTATGCCACGGGCAACCAGCAGGTAGTGACCTATCATGGTATGTCCGATGAATTCTCCCGGCGTATGCAGGTGCTGGTGGACGGCCGCTCCATCTACCTGCCCAGCTTCGGCGGCATCCCCTGGAGCAGTCTGCCACTGGTACTGGAGGATATCGATCGCATCGAGGTGATCCGCGGTCCCAACAGCGCCACCTACGGCTCCAACTCCTTCCTCGGCGTAATCAGTATCACCACCCGCCATGCCGCGGAGGAAACCGGTACCTATACCAAAATCACCCGCGGCAGCGACGACATCGGCGATGCTGTACTGCGCCACAGTGGCCACAGCGGACAAAGCGGCGAACTGGACTATCGCATCACGGCCGGCTACCAGCAGGACCAGGGGTTTACCGGCGTCACCTATAACAAGACCCGCCCCTATGACAACGCAGACTGGAGCCGGGTACGACGCCTGACCGCCCGCGTTGATTACCAGCCCAGCGCCACCGATCACTGGGAGATCCAGGCCGGGGGCGCTGACTCCCCGCAGGGAAAAGGCTCCCTGTTCACAGACCTCACCGACCCGCCACGCCAGAAGACCGAGCAGAGCAATTTCCTGCAACTGCGCTGGGAACGCAGCAGTAGTAACAGCCATGATTTCCATGTCCAGTTTCATCGCGACGAACATCTGACGCGGGACATGGTCACCGTGCCGCTGGGGATCCCGCTGGATGCTGCCACGGTGAATGCCATCCTCGGCGTCCCCTTCCCGGGCACCCTGATCGCCGCCACCCAGGATGGCAAGCTGCGCACCCAGCGCTACGACCTGGAATTCCAGCACCGCTACAGCCCGGAACAGGGTTCACGCTTCGTCTGGGGCAGCAGCCTGCGCACCGACCGGGCCCGCTCCGAAGGCTGGTTCGGTACCAACGAGTGGATCTACAACCACTGGTTCCGGCTGTTCGGCAATGCCGAGGTGCGACTCACCGACCGGGTGCTGGTCAATGCCGGCGCCATGCTGGAGCGCAACAGCATCATCGGCAACGATATCTCGCCGCGCCTGGCGCTGAATTACCGCCTCGCCCCGCAGCACAGCCTGCGTCTGGCCATCTCCAAGTCCTCACGCACCCCGGCCATGATCGAAGAATTTTCCGATGTGGCCGCGCATATCCTCGGCGAACTGGACACCGGGGCGGGTACCGTGCCCTTCGATATTCCTGAGCAACTGTTACTCAGTGGCGGCGACCTCACCCGGGAGCGCATCACATCGCGCGAGATCGGCTACTTCGGCGAACTCTTTGATCGTCGCCTGCAACTGGACATGCGCTTCTTCTATGATGATGTAGACGCACTGATCACCCAGACCACCAATCAGAACAAGGCGATCGCTCTGCTGGATAACGATGTAATCGACTTCGAACACACCGACAAGGCCCGCATCAAGGGTATCGAAACCCAGCTCGACTGGCGTCCCGAGACCCACAGTAGTGTGCGTTTCGGGCATTCCTATATCGAAATCGATAGCGATGATATCTGGGAGCACTACAGCACCAGCGCACCGCGCAACAGCTATCTGCTGTTTGCCAGCCACCGTTTCCCGCGCCACCTGGATGTCAGTCTCGCCTATCATTACACCGATGGCATGGAATGGCTGGAATGGCATGCCATTGAGGACGTCAGCCGACTCGACCTGCGAATTGCCAAGCATTTTACGCTACCGGGCTTCGACGCACAGGTCGCGCTGGTAACCCAGAATGTGACGGGGAGCCATGTCGAATTCCGCCGTGGCAACCTGTCTGAAGCGCGTGCCTTTGTACAGCTGAGCCTGGCGCCCAGATAACGACCTGCCCCCTGAAGCAGTGTGCAGTAGATATCAGCAGTGGCATGGGGAGCCGGCTGATGTCCGAAAGTAACGAAAAAAAACAAAAATACCGGTTAACGGTTAGCAGTAAAATGGCGGTAATTATAGTGCAGGATATCCTGGGGATAATGGGCGGTGGCGGGATGACCGCTGCCGGCAAGCGCGGATGGCAACACCTGGTGTTGGGTCTGCTGCTTTGCCTGCGTGTTGCCCACGCGGCAGACGACCCCTATCGCATTGAACTTCTGCTCAGTGAGCAAAATGGCCCTTACCACACGCTGGCACAGGCCTTGACCAATGAATTGCAGCAGTTACCCACCACGACCTACCGCATACAACAAAGCCTGGCTGCCAAACCGGACCGCACCCAGATCAGTTTGGCCGACCTGACCGTAACGATCGGCAGTAACGCTGCGCAGCAGATCCAATCCATAACCACACAGGGCCAGGTACTGCATCTGCTGATCCCGTCCACGACTTTCAACAATGCTACCGCCACTGCCACCCCATCACGGCACAGCGCCATCTTTATCGATCAGCCGTGGCAGCGGCAACTGAACCTGATCCAGCTGACCCTGCCCGGAGTTGAGCGGGTCGGCCTGCTACTGGGGAATACCTCCAGGGCACTGCGCCCCCAGCTCGAACAGGCCATACAGGCGCAGCAATGGCAGCCACTGATCGGCATGGTCACTGAAGCGGGCAGTTATCTCGGACCGTTGCGGCGGCTGCTGGAACAGAGCGATGTCTTGCTGGCCATCCCCGACCAGAGCATCTTCAACCGGCAGAACCTGCAGGGTATCCTGCTGACCAGTTACCGCCGTGAGGTACCCTTGATCGGCTTTTCCCCGGGCTATGTGCGTGCCGGTGCACTGGCGGCCGTGTATTCGACCCCGGAACAGATTGCCCACGAGGCGGCACAGTGGATCACCCGGTTGATTGAGGACCGCAGCCGGTCACTGCCAGCACCGCACCATCCAAGCGAATACAGCGTCGCTGTCAATCACCAGGTCGCCCGCTCGCTGGGACTGCGGGTGCCGGACGAGGCAACCCTGCTGATGGACCTGCAGCGTATGGAGTCGGCCCCATGAATAGCCAGGGGATCCGCAGCCGGGTGCTGTTGCTGGCCATCCTGCCAGTGCTGGCCCTGTCCCTGGTACTCAGCGGCTATTTCACCCATACCCGCCTGAAGGATCTCGACCAGTCGCTACGCGACCGCGGCCGCGCCATTGCCAACCAGCTGGCACCGGCCAGCGAATTCGGCGTGTTCGCCGGCGACCTGGCCCTGTTGCAGCAGCAGGCAGAGGCAGCCCTGCATGAACCTGATGTCGCCCATGTCATCATCGCCGATGTCGACGGCAATATCCTGGTGGAAGCGACCGATCCCCAATTCAGTGCCTCCGGTGCATCCGCTCCACCGGACCTGGTGTTCCATACACCGGTCATACAGACCCGCCTGATTACCGATGCCTATGATGAACTGCTCAGCCCCACCAGCGGCAGCGGCGAAAATGACGATACGGAATACCATATCCTTGGCTCAATAACCGTGGAAATGTCGCCTATCGGCACCAAACAGCGTCAGCAGCAGGTATTGTTGCACAGCTTTCTGATCACGCTGTCGTTGATCGTCATCAGCAGCCTGCTGGGCGCACGCATCGGCGCCAGCATCATCAACCCGGTACTCAATCTGACACGGGCGGTGGAGAAACTCGGCCGCGGTGATCTCGAAGCGCGCGTGGAAACCCATACCAAAGGTGAACTGGGACGCCTGGAACAGGGCATCAATAACATGGCAGAAGCCCTGGAACAGGGCCGCACGGAACTTGAGGAACAGGTCGAGCAGGCCACCGAGGAACTGCGCAATGCACTGGAAACCATGAATACCCAGAACCTGGAGCTGACCGAAGCACGCAAACGCGCAGAACAGGCCAGCAAGGTCAAATCGGAATTCCTGGCCAACATGAGTCACGAAATCCGCACCCCCATGCATGGCATTCTCGGTTTCGTGGATCTGCTGCTGCGCACCCCGATCGATGATGAACAGCGCGATTACATTCGCACCATTCGCCAGTCCACCACCACCCTGCTTACCATCGTCAACGATATTCTGGATTTCTCCAAGATTGAATCCGGCAAACTGCTAATCGACCAGGTTCCCTTCGACCTGCGTGAAACCGTTGAGGATGCCCTTACCCTGCTGGAGCCCTCCGCTCACGAAAAGGAAATCGAGCTGGTCTCGCTCATTTATGATGATGTACCCAAGGCCTTGCTGGGCGATCCCATACGCCTGCGCCAGGTGTTGCTCAACCTGGTGGGCAACGCCATCAAGTTCACCAACCACGGCAGCGTGGTGATCCGCGTCATGCTGGAGGAAGACGAACCGGAAGAAGTCTGGCTGCGTTTTCAGATCAACGATACCGGCATCGGTCTTACCAATGAGGAACAGAAACGCCTGTTCATCGCCTTCAGCCAGGCGGATACCTCCTCGACACGCCGCTTCGGAGGCACCGGGCTTGGACTGGTCATCACCAAAAACCTGGTGGAACACATGGGTGGCAGCATCGATCTGGAGAGCACTCCCGGTGTCGGTTCCACCTTTTACTTCACGCTACCCTGCCACAAGCAACACCATGCCCATCCTCCCACCGTTACGACACCGTTTGGACATCGTCATGTACTGGTATGCGATCCTCATCCTACGGCCCGGCTCGCCGTACTGCATATCCTGCAGGGTTGGGATCTCAAGGTTACCGAGTTGGAGGAATACGAGCAGTTACTGAACACCCTGGACCAGATGCGCACCAACCGGCAACCCTGCCACTTGCTTATCATCGGGCTGGGTGGCGCCAGCCCGCAGGATTCCGTACTGCACCAACTTGTCCAGGAAATCCGCAGCAGGAACGACATTGCCATCATGCTGCTGGCCAACACTTCGGACCGTGAACGCATGCAGCAATTGTGCTCCATGGGAGCCGACACCTGCATAAGCAAGCCCGTACGCTATGAGAGCCTGTACCGTGAATTACAGCGCCTGATCGGCCCGTCGCACCCGCAGCCCAAATCTGAAGGCGAACCCCACACCCTGCCACAATCCGCTCGCCTGCAGGAACTACGCATCCTGCTGGCAGATGATAATGCCATCAATCGCAAGCTGCTCACTACCCAGTTGCGCCAGCATCATGCTGTGGTTACCGAAGCCACCACCGGCCAGGAAGCACTGGAGCTTGCGCTGTATATGGACTTCGATATCATTCTGATGGACATCCAGATGCCGATCCTCAATGGCGCCGAAGTCAGCAAACGCATCCGCGACCATTCCGGTTCCAATCAGCACACCCCGATCATCGCATTGACGGCCAACGCCATGCCGGGTGAACGGGAACGCCTGCTGAACATAGGCCTGAACGAATGTCTGATCAAACCCATCAGCGAAAAACTGCTGGTGGATACCGTCTGGCGCTGGGCTCAGCATGAGCCGACCAGCGACACCACCACCGCTCCCATGCAAGAGGAAAAGGAATCGCCCACCATGGATCAGGATCAATTGTTGCGGGAATTGCAACGCATGCTTATGGATGAACTGCCCCAGCACCGCGCCTGGCTCACCGAGGCACATGCCGCCAACGACCTGAACCTGCTTTGCGAACGGGCCCACAAACTCAACGGCGCGGCGGCCTATTGCCAGATACCGGAATTGAAAGAACCGGTCGATCACCTGGAACGGCTGCTCAAGCAGCAAAAACCGGATCAGGTGGATGCGGCACTGCGGGACATACTGGCGGTGATTGACCGGATGCTGGCGGCCACTGATTAGGCTGTAATAAACAAGCCTACCGGCGTGGAAGGGTGTGCAGTGATAATAACCGCCGGATCATGGCCCAACCGCTACTGACGCATCAGGGTCACGAAGGCCACCGCGTACTCCCGCTCATCGGAAATACTCACAAAACAGTCACCGATACCAAATTGCTCACACAGGGCCTGCGCCCGCCCCTGAAACTGCAGACCGGGACGTCCCTGTGTATCGTTGACGACAATGAAGTCACACAGGGTGACTCCCCCCCGAAAACCAGTGCCCAGTGCCTTCGCCGCAGCCTCCTTGGCAGCGAAGCGCTTGGCGAGGAAGTGCGCAGGCTGCGCCGATTTTTCATAGCGCGGCCATTCTTCCGGGGCCAGTACCCGCTTCGCGAAGCGCTCACCGAAACGATTCAGGCAATCCCTGATACGGGACACCTGCACAATGTCGGTGCCGATGCCGTAGATCATGCCTGACCGCGCGCCACACGCATCAGTCGTTTCATCTCCGCCACGGATTCCCGCAGACCGGTAAACAGGGCACGTGCCACGATGGCATGGCCGATATTCAGTTCCCGAATTCGGGGCAGTGCCGCAATCGCCGCCACATTCTGGTAATTGAGCCCATGCCCGGCATTCACCTGCAGACCCAGCTCCGCACCCAACTGCACGGCAGCGACGATGCGTCGGTATTCTGCCTCCTGTTCCACGGCATTGGCAGCATCAGCATAGTGGCCGGTATGAATCTCGATACAGGGCGCCCCCACGGCAGCGGATGCCTGGACCTGCTGCGGGTCGGCGTCGATGAACAAGGACACGCGCACACCGGCCGCCGCCAGCCGCGCACAGGCCTCCTGCATACGCGACTGCTGGCCCGCCACATCCAGGCCACCTTCAGTGGTCAGCTCCTCGCGCCGCTCCGGTACCAGACAACAGTCGGCGGGATGAATGCGTTCGGCAAAGGCGAGCATTTCATCCGTGACCGCCATTTCCAGATTCATCCGTGTGAGCAGTATGTCCTGCAACATCTCCACGTCCCGCTCCTGAATGTGGCGACGGTCTTCCCGCAGGTGCAGGGTGATGCTGTCGGCACCGGCGGTTTCCGCTTCGATGGCGGCCTGAACGGGATCGGGATAGCGGGTGCCACGCGCCTGTCGCAGCGTCGCCACGTGATCGATATTCACACCAAGGAGGATGTCCCGTGGATTTTCCATTACAAATGCCTTTCTGGTTGCTGGGTCAGGTTTTGCGGCAATAAGACGGTCTGAAACTGCAGGATGGACTACATCGCCTGGCTGATGATATCCGATACGCACCCGTCAGCGTATATTCACCAGTTGCCGGATCACTTCGCGGGTCTTCAGTGGCGCACTACCGAGGCAGAGATCCAGTGCCGCCCGGGTCAGCCGCCTGGCATCACGCAGCACCTGCTCCTCATTGAGCCGCTCCTCCCGCATGGCCAGCAGGCTGTGCCCACTGATCGTCACTCCGAAGCCGGCGCCCTGCCCCAGTAGCAGTGGACCGCGTTCGAGCTGGTAATCGTACAGGAGGTCCGGCTCCAGCGGTGTACCGGCCTCGGCTTCCTGTTCCAGCTGCAGGCCATACCCCAGCGCCTCCAGCAGGCGCAGTTCGAAACGGCGCAGGGTCGCTTCGAGTGCGTGTGCCTGCACCAGCCCGTGCAGGGCTGCGAGATAGACCGGGAACAGCTCGGGGTGCGGGTCGTTGCGGTGCAGCAGACGTACCAGCAGCTCATTCACGTAAAACCCGCTGTACAGGCCATTGCCACTCAGCGGCAGCGCCACGCCGGCGGTTTCGACCCCGTTGAGGGTACCCATTTCCCCCCGCGCGGACCAGCTTAGCAACAGTGGCTGAAAGGGTTGCAGGAGGCCTCGCTGACGCGCCCGTGCCGAACGGGCGCCCCGCGCCACCAGCCCTACCCGTCCATGCTCCTCGCTGAACACCTCCAGCAACAGGCTGGTGTCGCGATAGGGGCGGCTATGCAGGATAAAGGCCGGGGCCAGTGAGGGATGCGTGGACATGCGGAAACGTTACCGGGAAATCAGATGCGTGGCCAGCCGGGGCGCCATTCCGCTCGCGCTGTGGCCAGGACACCTTTGATCATCAGGAATGCAGCGGATGCAAAGCCAGAAAACCTCTGTTTACTTGAAATATCCCCGTCATTGCATGCGAAGCGTGGCAATCCCATCGCGCAAAATTGATCGTATAGCGATTGCTACGTCGCTTGGCTGCTCGCAATGACGAAGCGATCAGGGGTTCCCTGAACTGGTCAGCCGTTTCATTGTGCACCGTAACGACCCGGGCGACCGTGAATACGGTATGCAGCAGCGCCTTAGTCGTCATAGCCGAGACTGCGCAGGGCGCGCTCATCATCGGCCCAGCCTTCCTTGACCTTTACCCAGGTCTGCAGGAATACCTTCTGCCCGAAGGCCCTCTCCATATCTTCGCGCGCCTCGCGGCCGACTTCGCGCAGCAGTGCACCCTGTTTACCGATGACAATGGCTTTCTGGCTGGCACGCTCCACCCAGATCAACGCATGGATTCGATACAGTCCTTCTTCTTCCTTGAACTGCTCGATTTCCACCGTGATGCCATAGGGCAGTTCCTTGCCGAGTTTGCGAAACAATTTTTCCCGCACCAGCTCCGCCGCCATGAAACGCAGGCTGCGGTCGGTAATCTGGTCCTCGGGATAGAAGGGTGTGGATTCCGGCAGCAGGGCCTTAACCAGTTGCTCCAGTTCATCCACCTGGCTGCCACCCTTGGCCGACAGGGGAATGACGTGGGCAAAATCCATACGCGTCGACAACTGCTGCAGATACGGCAGCAGGGTCTGCTTGTCGGCGATGCGATCGATCTTGTTGATGGCGAGGATCACCGGGCACCGGGCGTGACGCACCTTGTCCAGCACCAACTCGTCCTCGTCGGTCCAGCGGGTGCCTTCAACCACGAACACCACCACGTCCACATCCTGCAGGGCATCGCTGGCGGCGCGGTTCATATAGCGGTTCATGGCCCGCTTGCCACCCTGGTGCAGTCCGGGTGTATCCACATACACCACCTGCACCTGGTCCTCGGTCTTGATACCCAGAATACGATGGCGGGTGGTTTGCGGCCGCCGTGAAGTAATACTCACTTTCTGACCGAGAATACGGTTCAACAAGGTGGATTTGCCTACATTCGGCCGCCCGACCAGCGCCACAAGACCACAATGGAATTCATCTGACATGAAGACTCTCCTACAGACGCTTCAGGCCGCGCCCAGTTTTTCCAGCATGCCTTCGGCGGCGGCCTGCTCGGCACGGCGCCGACTGCTGCCACTGGCCTGGTACGTAATGCCCATCTCCTCTACCCGACAGGCCACGCGGAATACCCGGTTATGGTCCATGCCACGGCTTTCCACCACTTCATATTCGGGCAGGGCAAGATGGCGCGACTGCAGATACTCCTGCAGCCGGGTCTTGGGATCTTTCAGCGCAGCGGCTGAAGGCAGGTTGGTGAGGCGGCCCCGGAACAGGTGCAGAATACAGGTCTGACAGGCAGGGAACCCACTATCCAGGTAGATGGCGCCAAACACCGCTTCCAGGGCATCGGCCAGGGTGGAATCGCGGCGATAACCACCGCTTTTCAACTCGCCGGAGCCCAGCGCCAGGTAGTCGCCAAGGCTGAGCCCACGCGCCACTTCGGCCAGGGTCTCGCGCTTCACCAGGCTGGCCCGCAGGCGGCTGAGTTCGCCCTCGCTGGCAGCGGGTATGCGATGATACAGCGCCTCGGCGATTACGAAGCCGAGAATGGCATCCCCCAGGAATTCCAGTCGTTCATTGTTGTGCCCACCGGCGCTGCGATGGGTCAGGGCCTGCTGCAGTAGCCCCTCATTCTGAAAGCTGTATCCCAGGTTCCGGGCCAGCTCCCGTACAGAGGACATCAATTCGCGACCACCTCTACAGACTTGTTGAACTTGACGATCACATCAACATTACCCGCTATATTGGTACGGCGTTCATAGTCCATCGTGACAGTCAGCTTGCCGTTACGCATTTCGATCCTGGCCACCTTGGGATCGACATTGCGCACATCGTTGACATCAAAGCGGCGTTCAATCAGCTTGTAGATCTCGCTCTTGGGTTTTCTGGTGATGCCGGGTTCGTTCTGCAGGGATTCCAGTACCGATGTCACCTTGCTGTACTCCAGGTACAGCGGCACCAGCCGCAATGTAATCAGCGTAAAAAACGCGATCAGCCCCAACACGATCAACCAGCCGATCGCAGTCATTCCCCGTTGCCTGTCCAGTCTGTTCATCCGCATCACCTCGCCTTGTTATTGAATGCCTTCGCCGATCCGCTCCCAGGACACACCGCCATTGGCGGTATCCCAGTTCATCCAGATCAGGAAGGCTCTACCCACCAGGTTCTCTTCCGGTACCGTACCCCAGAACCGGCTGTCATTACTATTATCGCGGTTATCGCCCATGACAAAATACTGCCCTTCGGGTACACGGAAATCGGTTTCCATATTGGGCTTGTGCGCCTCGATGAGAATCGCATGCTGCACATCCCCCAGTTGCTCCAGGCGCAGGCTGGCACCGGAGGCGGATAAGCCGGAACCGCTGCCGATATAGGTGCCGGCCGGTACCTGCGCAATCTGTTCACCGTTGATGGACAGCACCTTGTTGCGGTACTGCACATGGTCTCCCGGCAGGCCTACCACCCGCTTGATGTAATCCGTGCCGGGATCCTTGGGATAGCGGAACACCACCACATCACCACGCTCGGGTTCGCCGATGTCGATGACCTTCTGGTTGATCACCGGCAAACGGATACCGTACGTGTATTTATTCACCAGGATGAAATCGCCCACCAGCAGAGTCGGCATCATGGAGCCGGAGGGAATGCGGAACGGCTCGACCAGAAAGGAACGCAGCAGTAATACGGCCAGGATGACCGGGAAGAAGGACTTGGCGTATTCCACCAGCATGGGCTCTTTCCGCCCCGCCTCATTGCGCTTGGGCGCCCACAACCAGGCATCCAGGGCCCAGATGGCACCGGTAATGAAGGTCGCTGCCACCAGCAGCGTTGGGAAATCCAGATTCATATGCGATTCCTGATTGAAGATTTAACTATATTATTCATCACAAAGACGCCAAACACGCAGAGAAGAACCCGTCACAAACCTTCCGGTTCAGCTTCTTTTCGTCATTCCCACTTGCGCAGGCATGACGACTTACTCAGCGAGTCTTTCCTCAGCATTCGCAACAGCACTGCCCGAAAGCCCGCAGCCCAGTCACATACGACACGCTTCTCTTTGCGGTCTCTGCGCCCTTGCGGTTACGAAAATACGTATTACGCCCATATTACTTCTTGCCTACGTGCAGCACCGCGAAAAAGGCCTCCTGCGGTATTTCCACTTTACCAAACTGTTTCATGCGCTTTTTACCCGCCTTCTGCTTTTCCAGCAATTTCCGCTTACGGCTCACATCGCCACCGTAGCATTTGGCAGTCACGTTCTTGCGCAGCGCCTTCACCGTGGTGCGGGCAATGACATGCGAACCAATGGCCGCCTGAATGGCCACATCGAACATCTGCCGCGGAATGATCTCGCGCATCTTGTCCGCCAGGTCTCGGCCGCGGGCCTGGGCGAATTCCTTGTGGACGATAATCGCCAGGGCATCCACCTTCTCAGCGTTGATGAGAATATCCAGTTTCACCATCGCCCCCACCTGGAAGCGTTCGAAACTGTAATCGAACGAGGCATAGCCACGACTGACCGACTTCAGACGATCAAAGAAATCCAGCACCACCTCGCTCAGGGGCAACTCGTAACTAAGAGCCACCTGGTTACCCAGGTACTGCAGCTTGCGCTGTACGCCGCGCTTTTCGATACACAGGGTGATCACCGCACCCAGGTAATCCTGTGGCACCAGAATATTGGCGAGGATAATCGGTTCGCGAATCTCGGCAATCTGGTTTTCCGGCGGCAGATTCGAGGGATTGTCGATCAACAACCGCTCATGCTTGGTGGTGATGATTTCATATACCACCGTCGGCGCCGTGGTGATGAGATCCAGGTCATATTCCCGTTCCAGGCGTTCCTGGATGATTTCCATGTGCAGCATGCCGAGGAAACCGCAACGGAAACCGAAACCCAGCGCCGACGAGGTCTCCGGTTCGAAGTGCAGCGCGGCATCGTTTAGGCGCAGTTTCTGCAAGGCCTCGCGCAGGTCCTCATAATCCTCGGCATTGATGGGGAACAGGCCGGCGAATACCCGTGGCTGCACCTTCTGGAAACCCGGCAGTGGCTTGTCCGCGGGGCGATCGGCATTGGTCAGGGTATCCCCCACCGGCGCACCATCGATCTCCTTGATGGCAGAGATCACATAGCCGACATCACCGGCATGCAGTGCCGGCAAATCGGTGCGCTTGGGGGTAAATACGCCAACCTTGTCCACCTGGTATACACGACCGGTGGACATCACCTGCATCTTGGAACGGGTGGTAATGGTGCCCTGCATCACCCGCACCAGTGAGATAACGCCCACGTAGGTGTCGAACCAGGAATCGATGATCAAGGCCTGCAACGGTGCCTCGATATTGCCCTCGGGTGGCGGGATGCGCTTGACCAGTTCCTCGAGCAGGTCCTCGATCCCCACACCGGTCTTGGCGCTGACGCGCACGGCGTCCTTGGCTTCGATGCCGATGATTTCCTCGATCTCGTGGATCACCCGCTCCGGTTCAGCCGAGGGCAGGTCGATCTTGTTCAGCACCGGCAATACCTCCAGACCCTGCTCGATGGCGGTGTAGCAATTGGCCACACTCTGGGCCTCTACGCCCTGGGCCGCATCGACCACCAGCAAGGCACCCTCGCAGGCCGCCAGGGAACGGGACACCTCGTAGGAAAAATCCACGTGACCGGGGGTATCGATGAAATTCAGTTCGTAGGTATTACCATCGCGGGCCTTGTATTCCAGCGATACGCTCTGCGCCTTGATGGTGATGCCGCGCTCGCGCTCCAGGTCCATGGAATCCAGCACCTGGGCGGCCATTTCACGATCGGCCAGACCACCACAGACCTGGATGAAGCGATCAGCGATGGTGGACTTGCCGTGGTCGATGTGCGCGATGATGGAGAAATTACGAATGCGGCTCAGATCAGGCATGGAATTTCACCATCCGGACCCGGCTCAGCGTGGGCAACCCGGAAATCCGCCCAGGGCCAAAAAAGTTTACTCGAAACACTCAGAATCACCGTATCAGTTCAATCAGGACCCATGGCCGTATTCCACGGTATTCGGTCATCGGTTGGAATCGGGGGGGCGCGGTCAGGGGATGGATGTGTATTGCCTGTTCAACCAGCAGCTTACTAACCCGGTAAAAACGCAATCCCGCCGGTCGGGATCACTCCCGACAATATGCCGGATGCCGGGATCAACCCCGACCTACAATTATTTGATTAGTATACAGGTTCAGGCTTGTGCCAGATAGTGCCGCAGTGCGGTCTCATCGAGAAAATGGTGGCAGATCTCCCGTCCGCCGACCTCCAGCACCGGCACCCACTCATTGTAGCGGGCGCGCAGGGCCGGATCCTCATCCACATCCACCACCTCATAGCGAAAATCGAATTCGCTCCGCAGGGCCTCCAGCCGGGCCAGCAGATCCTCGCAGAGATGACAGTAAAGACGGGTATAGACCGTCAGCATGGGTTTGCTCATAGCCAGGGGAAGCGGCCGGGCAGGGTGCCCGGCCACGCAAACGCTATTCGCTTTTCGGTACTTTCAGCGCCAGGAAGGTGGGGCCACCCCGACGCTGCACCAGCACCGGCACACTTTTACCGGCCGGCAGGTCCTTGACCATGGCCTTGAAGTCACTGGCATTCTTCACCGCCCGGTTATTCATGCGCAGGATTACATCGCCCTGGCGAATACCGGCATCGGCCGCTGCACCCTTCTCCACGGCCTCCACCAGCACGCCTTCCTTTTCCAGTTCCAGTTCGGTGCGCTGTTCCTTGGTCAGATCGACGACCGCGATACCCAGGCGGCTGGTGCGGGTCGCCTTGGCACTCTCATCGGCCGCCAGCTTCGGTTCCTGGTCCGGCAGTTCACCCAGCTTCACGTTGATACGCACCTGCTTGCCATCCCGCATCACCAGCACAGGCACCTTCTTCCCCACCGGGGTAGTGCCCACGATGGGCGGCAGATCGGTAGAGCTGATCACTTCGTGGCCATTGAATTCCATGATCACGTCCGCCACCTTCAGCCCGCTCTTTTCCGCCGGGCTGTCCGGCAGCACCTTCGACACCAGGGCTCCCTGCGGCTTGCCCATGCCAAAGGATTCCGCCAGTTCCCGGGTGACGTCCTGGATGATCACGCCCAGCCAGCCGCGGCTGACCCGGCCATTTTCCTTGAGCTGCTGGGCCACATCCATGGCCACCTCGATGGGGATCGCGAAGGACAGGCCCATGAAGCCACCGGTACGGCTGTAGATCTGCGAGTTCACACCGACCACTTCACCTTCGAGATTGAAGAGCGGGCCGCCGGAATTGCCGGGGTTGATGGCCACATCGGTCTGAATGAAAGGCACATAGTTCTCACGCGGCAGGGAACGGCCCTTGGCGCTGACCACCCCGACGGTAGCGGAATAATCAAAGCCGAAGGGCGAGCCGATGGCCATTACCCAGGCCCCCACCTCGAGATCCTCGCTCTTGCCGATCCTGGCCACCGGCAGGTGATCGGCCTTGATCTTCAGCAACGCGATATCACTGCGTTCATCCAGCCCCACCACCTCGGCCTGCAGCTCGCGGCGGTCACTGAGGCGCACAACGATCTCGTCGGCATCCTTGACCACGTGATTGTTGGTGAGGATATAGCCGTCATCGGACACGATAAAACCGGAGCCCAGTGACTTGGCATCGCGCTCCAGGGGTTCTTCGGGAGTTCCCGGACCACCTTCGCCGAAGAAATGCTTGAACAGATCGCCCAGCGGCCCTTCGGGGATTTCCATGCCCTCCGGCAGGGAAGGATGCATACCACCGGCCTTCACCTTCTGGGTGGTACTGATGTTCACCACCGCCGGACTGGATTGTTTCACCAGGCCGGTGAAATCCGGTAGGCCGGTCACCTGCGCCCAAACCTGGGATGCGGACAAGGTACACAACAGCAGCACCGCCAGCACACGTCCCATTCCCCGAGCAACCACTCCTGTCATAGCATCTCCAACCTTATCGCATGTGTAACGAAAATTGGCCCGGCCGTCTTAGTAGCGACTGAGCTGTGAAAACAACTGTGCCGGCCCGCCAGTCAGGCGCCGCAGCACAACCGGCTGATAGCGGGCGTCCTCGCGAATCCTGCGGGCATAGTAGCGTAGCCAGAAAACCCCTGCGCCCAACCCAAGACCACCCAGCGTCATGGTAAACAGATCCGGATGCTCCGCCAGCAGCCGTTCCGCCAGGTAACCACCCAGCAGCGCGCCTCCCAGCAATCCCAGCAGCGGTACCAGGTAGATGGCCATGGCACCGCGCACCAGCGCCTGCTCCTGCAGGCCGATCACCACCTCTTCGCCAACCCCGGCCTGTAACTCGTTCAGCACCCGGGTCCGGCTGCGGCGCTGCCCCAGCACCTTGGACAGGGTGGCGGTACCACAGCCCTTGTTGGCCGCACAGCTGCCACAGGTGCTGGCACGCCGGGTTTCCACCCAGGCGAACCGGCCCTCGCAGGCGACCACCTGTGCCGTTTCCTCAATCATGATCCGCTCCCCCACGACGCTGCACGGAACGGCCGACCAGTTCCACCGCCGCGGCCGGGACCTCGCCCACCGCCGTGATCTGGTAACCGTCCAGCAGGACGCCGAAGGCATTCACTGCGCCGCGGCGTGAACTGCCCTGAAAGGGCGTCGCCTGGTCCCCGGCCTTCTCGATGTAAAGCGACACCGAGGCCAGCCCGTCCCCGTAGACCAGGTGTTCCATCATGCCATGGGGACCGGGATGCCGGTGGAGATTATGGTGTTGCAGGATAAAGCCCTGTGGCAACTGCGCGACCTGCCAGCGGGGTTCGGGTGCATCGTGATCGGGTTGTTCTTCGCCGTCACGATCATCATGCCAGCTGAATCCCTTGCCGCTGAGGGCCGGTTCCAGCACCGCATTCCCGATGGAGTCCGGAAGTTCCAGTTCGGTGAACATCATCTGTTCCACCGTGCGGCCCTTTTCATCGAACACCATGGACTTGAGCATGAGGTCACTGTCGACATCCAGCCACAGACGGTGACCGTAACGGTATTGATCCCGCGGCAGCACATCCACTACGCGGGCCAACCGGCCGATGACCCGATCCTCGCCACCGAGGCGGATTTCGTAGGATTGTGCAAGGCGGTCGAGGTCCTGCAGCCATTCGGCCCGCAGTGGACTGCGCGGCTTGCTGGCGCTGACCATGACCGACTCGCTGTCCGGGAGAATGCAGGTGACCTTTTCGTTATCGCGCAGCACTTCACGCGCCGCCCCGGTCAGCGAGTACAGGCGCTCCCGCTCCCCGTCGGCATCACGACGATGCACCACCCGCATGGACTCCATACGACCGTCGTGCAGATAAACGAAGGTACCAATGTAATTGCGTTGCTGGACGGCCTGAGACATTCGGTCCAGCAGGAGCAGGGCCTCGCTGTCCCCGGCCAGCACCACGCCCGACAGGATGCTCAGCCACCAACCCAGTCCCAGTGCTAGCAGACGTTTAGTCATTTATTTCCACTGTCATAGCCCACGATACGCACATAGGGCAACACACCCTGCACACCACTGCTGGCAGCATATTCATTGTGATGCACCAGATAACCGTCAAGGCGGCTACGCACCTCAGGGGCCTGGCGGTCCCACTGTCCCTGCTGCACAACGCGGACCACATCCTGTGACGGCGCGACAGTGGCTAGCCGTGGAGCTGTGACCGGCGCGGTATCGCGGTTGATCGACTGCACGGAGAGCACTGCCACCAACGCCACAGAGGCCGCCACCGCCATACCCGCCAGCGGCTTGCGCAGCCTGTGCCAGACGGTAAGCGGTGATCGATGATAGGTGGGATCCGCCTCGATGGCCTGCATGACACGCAGGGGGAAATCCTTCTCTATCGACATCGCCACCCGGTTGTTCAGCACATCGTTCACCAGCTGGTAACGACCCAGGCGTTCGCGCAGACCGGGATCCCGCGACAACCGCTCCAGCAGGAGGGCGTGTTCGCCGGCCGGCAATTCATCGTCCACCAGTGCGGACAGCTGTTCATGTATGGTTTCACTCATGGCGTCTACTCCCCGGCACTACCCGACAACAAGGGCCTAATCCGGTTATCAATGGCCTCGCGGGCCCGAAAGATCCGCGATCGCACCGTCCCGACAGGACATTCCATTGTGGTCGCGATCTCCTCATAACTCATGCCTTCCAGCTCCCGGAGCGAGATGGCCGTGCGCAGATCCTCCGGCAAGCCATCGATGGCATCGATGATGGTGCGCTGAATTTCATCCCTGAGCAGCAGCCCTTCCGGCGTATCCTCTTCCTTGAGACTGGATACGCCCTCGTACTGCTCGGCCTCCTGGGCATCGATGTCCTCTCCCGGAGGGCGGCGTCCCTGGGCGACCAGATGATTTTTCGCCGTGTTGATGGCGATCCGGTACAGCCAGGTGTAGAAGGCGCTGTCGCCCCGAAAGGACGGCAGGGCACGATAGGCCTTGATGAAGGCCTCCTGGGAGATATCCAGCACCTCGCTGGGGTCGCGGATATAGCGGGCAATCACCTTGCCCAGCTTGTGCTGATACTTGCGGACCAGAACGTCAAAGGCCGTCTTGTCGCCACGCTGTACCCGCTCTACCAGTTCCTGATCAACACTGCGTTCGCCCATCCGGGCCTATCTCCTCTCGGTTCCCGGATGCCGGTGATCGTCGTTCAGCAGCATAGACCACTCCCATCAGGGATAGTTCGCCAGGATGATGCGATTAAGGTAAGGTAAACGCGCCGCCCTGCGGGGCCTGGCGCGCGGCGACAACATACCCCATTTGACGGACAGCCACCACCGATGCACATCCAGCGCGACTACGATGTTCTGATTATTGGCAGCGGCGCCGCGGGCTTGAGCTGCGCCCTGCGGCTGCCTCCCTCGCTGCGGGTCGCCGTGCTGTCCAAGGGACCTCTGCGCGAAGGCAGCACTTTCTATGCCCAGGGCGGAGTCTCCGCGGTCATGGATCAGGACGACTCCATCGAGGCCCATGTAGCCGACACCATGGCGTCCGGTGCCGGCCTCTGCGATCCGGCCGCGGTGCGCTTCACGGTGGAGCACGGCCCCGAGGCCATCCGCTGGCTGATCGACCTCGGCGTGCCCTTCACCAAGGAAGAGAAGGCCGACGGCAAGCAGGATTACCATCTGACCCGCGAGGGTGGTCATCGCCACCGCCGCGTGGTGCACGCCGCCGACGCCACCGGCCAGGCCATTGAGAATAGCCTGGAGCAGGAAACCCGCCGCCGACCCAACATCGATCTATTTGAACGCCACATCGCCGTCGACCTGATCACCGGCCCCAAGCTGGGCCTGGACAATTCCCGCTGCCTGGGCGCCTACGTGCTCGACCGCGAACTCGATCGGGTAGAGGTGTTCCGCGCCCGCAGCGTGGTGCTCGCCAGTGGCGGGGCCAGCAAGGTCTATCTCTATACCAGCAACCCGGACACTGCCAGTGGTGACGGGATTGCCATGGCCTGGCGCGCCGGTTGCCGGGTGGCCAACCTGGAATTCAACCAGTTCCACCCCACCTGCCTGTACCATCCACTGGCCAAGTCGTTCCTGATCACCGAGGCGGTGCGCGGTGAAGGCGGTCGGCTGCTGCTGCCCGATGGCACCCGCTTCATGCCCGAATTCGACGCGCGTGCCGAACTGGCACCGCGCGATATCGTGGCCCGCGCCATCGACCACGAAATGAAACGCCTGGGGATCGACCACGTGCTGCTGGATATCAGCCACAAGCCGGCCGAATTCATTATCGATCACTTCCCCACCGTGTATGGGCGTTGTCTGGAACTGGGCATGGACATGACCCGCGAGCCCATCCCGGTGGTGCCGGCAGCCCACTACACCTGCGGCGGCATCCGCACCGACCTGCACGGCCGTACCGATGTCGAGGGGCTGTACGCCATCGGCGAATGCGCCTCCACCGGCCTGCATGGCGCCAACCGTATGGCCAGCAATTCGCTGCTGGAATGCCTGGTGTTCGCCAGCTCCGCCAGCAGCGATATCGCTGCCCAGCTGCAGCGAATCACCCTGCCGCCGGACCTGCCGCCCTGGGATGAATCCCGCGTCACCGACTCCGACGAAGAGGTGGTGGTCAGCCACAACTGGGACGAACTGCGCCGCTTCATGTGGGACTACGTGGGGATCGTGCGCACCGACAAGCGCCTGCAGCGGGCGCGGCGCCGGGTGGAGCTGTTGCAGCAGGAAATTCTCGAGTATTACGGCAACTTCCGCGTCACCAACGACCTGCTGGAGCTGCGCAATCTGGTGCAGGTGGCGGAACTCATCATCCGTTCCGCCCAGCAGCGCAAGGAAAGCCGCGGCCTGCACTATACCCTCGACTATCCAGAGCCCGACGAAAGTCATCCTCCAACAGATACCGTGCTGGTGCCGGACTCCCGCACCGGGCAGCACAATCAGCCGCCACGGGTGGCGGTGGGCAATGGGGAACGGTAGGGGTTAGCCGAATCGGGGATATTACACTCAAAAAACATCGCTACTTATGAACCAAAAACCGGGCCTGGCTGCAGGTGCGAATTCATTCGCATTGCCATCACGCCGGGGAGCCGAATGAATTCGGCTCTACCACCGGGAAGCATGGCACCTGTCAATCAATCGCGTTTATCCGTGGTTACCCCAGGCTTTACTCCCTTACCCCACCACAAACTCCGCAGGCGGCGCCATTTCCACCACCTCGCAATCGACCTTTTCAACCACGGCGGCGGGCGGCCCCAGCCACAGCCAGTCCTGCAATGCCGCCACAGCCTGCGGTGCGCCGCAGGCCAGCACTTCCACACTCCCGTCGGGCAGGTTGTGGGCATGCCCCGTGACCCCCAGCACCCGGGCCTGGTTGCGGGTCGAGGCGCGAAAGAACACGCCCTGCACCCGGCCGCTGACACGGCAGCGGATGCAATGGCTCATGGCAGCTGGATGCTGGCCGCCATGCCCGGCCACAGCACTGTGTCAGCCGGCACGGTGAAGTGCACGGCGAGCCCCGCACGGGGCTCGCCAGCCACCTCATCCGCTGGCCAACCGAGGCTATTCACCACGCCGGCATAGCGCCGGCCCGCCACTTCCACCTCCAGCGCCAGTCCGGGATTCAGGCCCACCAGCTGCTCCGGCCGGACCTGGGCACGCGCCAGCATCCCGCCTTCGCCTGCCAGCGTAATCAACGGCACCGGCTCCAGCCGGCTGACCACCGTCTGTCCCGGCTGGGCCGGCACGGCGATCACGCGTCCCGCCCAGGGGGCGCGCAGAACACGATACTCCAGTTGCTGCTGTACCTGGGCCCGTTGCGCACGGGCAGCCGCGAACTGGGTACGGGCCCTCGCATAGGCGATCTGCGCCAACTGCAGATCATGGTCCGCCAGCAGGGTACGGTCATACAGTTCCAGGGTGCGATCCCGTTCCCGCTCCGCCTCAGCGAGCAGCAGTTCCGTCTCCGCCACGGCGGCATCCGCTTGCTGCAGCTGCGCCTGCTGTACACGAGTATCCAGGCGTAACAACTCCTGGCCATGCTGGACCCTGTCCCCGACCACCACCGACAACTTCTCGATCACGCCGGATTCCGGCGTGCTGAGGACAATCTGCTGTTGCCATTCCAGCCGGGCCGGCACGCCTTCCGCCTGCACCGCAACCGGCAGCAAGCCAACCAGTAGCAGACACGCGCATTTCCAGTTGCCGCTATTCATTCACACTCCCTCCCTGCAGGGGATTCCAGTCCGGATTATCGGTCAGCACCGCCAGTTTCGCCCAGGCCAGGGCCAGTTCGTATTCGGTGCGGGCCTGCTGCAGGCGCACCTCGGAAAAGCGCACCATGGCATCGCCAAGATCGCTGTTCACCTCCATTTCATACAGGGCCCGGCTGCGATCCAGATCAAGATCACGAAAATCCATATTGGCGCGTACTTCATCGCGCTGCGCCTGCAACACGGCTACCTCCTGCAGCAGCTCGAACACCTCCTGACGGACACGCAACTCCGCATCCACCAGCGCGGCACGGGCACGGTGCAGATCGGCACGGGCCTGGGCGGTCTGTGCCGCCACCTGTCCACCGGTGCTCAGCGGCAGCGCCAGCGCCAGTTCCGCCTCGTAATCGTCATCGCTACTGCCCTGGCGCTGGTATTCACTCGCGGCCAGCACACCGGTGAGCACCGGGTGACCACCGGCGCGGGCCGCCGCCACCCGTTCCTGCTGCGCTGCCACCTCCGCCCGCAAGGCCAGCAGCTGCGGGCTGCCTGCCAGCGCAGCTGCCTCGAGCTCCGCCAGTTCCGGCAGCGCGCGGCCATTACCGGGAAATTCCGGCCGCACCAGCTCCGAGGACAGCTCGCCGGGGCGATTCAGCGCCAGGGCCAGACGCGCGCGGGAATTACGCTGCTCGGCCTGGGCCCGGAAGCGGGCCAGGCGTACCTGTTGATAGGCGTTTTCCATATCCAGCAACTCCAGATCGGCGACCTGGCCCAGCTCATGGCGGTCACGAATCCGGTCCAGGCGCACATAGGCGATGGCCATGGCCTCGTCCTGCACCTGAAAATCGAGATCCGCCAACTTCACGTCGAGGAAACGGGCCAGTACCTGCAGACCCCGCTGCAAACGGGCCTGCTCCAGTTGATGATCCTGACTGGCCGAGGCCGCCTCGGCGGCGGCTACGCGGGCCCGGGTCTGGCCGAAATCGTACAGGCGTCGGCGCACCTCCAGGCGGGCGTCGGAATCATTGTGGGAATCGTATAGCTGTTGGGCCAGCGGTGAGGGCTCCACCCAGCGGGCGCGGGCCAGGAGAGTGACTTCCGTGCCATAACGGGATTTGGCCTGCAACCGCTCGGCCTCGGCGGCTTCCCGCTCCGCCTGCGCCAGCAGGATGTCGGGATGCAGGGACTGGCTCAGTTGCAGGGCCGCTCCCAGGGTCAGGGGTTCGGGCAATGGCACCGCGTCGTCGATCGTCTCAGCCTGGACCGTGAGCATCACCAGGCTGAGGCAACAGGTGATCCAGTGCAGCGGAGTGCGCAACCGGGATTTCTTCATATCAAGGGGCTTATTGTCTGCGCGTGCGCTTGTATTTGGAGAAAGGCATTTCCCGGTAGATTCCCTGTGCGACATAGTCCCCCAGCCAGAGGAACTCCTCCACCCCGGAGGTGGCCCCGGTGTAGCGCGCCGTTGGTTGCCCATCAAGGTCGTAGAACTGGAACACCGGCGTGGCCCGCACCCGGTTATGCTTGAAGGCGAAGTCCTTCTGGGGCATGTGCTCGCCGCTGAAATCGGTGATCTCTACATCACCCTCGATGTCCACGCGGAATACCAGAAAGTGCTCCTTGTAGAAATCCTGTACTGCCGGCTGATTGAGCACGGTTTCCTTCATGCGGTGACAGAAGGGGCATTCATCCATTTCAAAAAACAGCAGGATGCCCTGCTTGCCTTCCTCTCGCGCACGCGCCAGCTCTTCCTGGAAGTCGCCGAAGGTTTCGTCGAAAAAATAGGTATCGGGGTCACGCGGGGCCGCCGTCAGTGCCAGCGGCACGGCCAGCAGCAGGAGTGCACACAGGGATCGCCAATAACGGATCATGAGGCCCCTCCTGCCTGGCGGCGTTCCTGTTTTTTGGATTCGATATAGGTTTCGAGCTGTTCACGGGTCAAAGGCCCCACTTGTCGCGCCACGCGGTTGCCATCTGGATCGATAATGTAGGTGGTGGGCAGTCCGGGAATCGGTCCCAGCGGCGAATTGACGAAGGGGTCGCTGCGCAACACCGGGTAGGACATGAAATAGCTGTCGACAAAGGCAGACAGGCGCTCCGGGCCGATATCCTCATAGTTCACCCCCACGACCACGGCATCCCTGTCCTTGTGCTGATCATGGAAATCCACCAGGTCCGGGATCTCTTCCAGGCAGGGCGGACACCAGGTGGCCCAGTAGTTCACCACCACCCATTTGCCGCGATACTGCTCCAGCGACTGGCTCTTGCCCGCCAGGTCCGGCAATTCGAGTTTCACCGGTTCCGCTACCGCTGCCAGGGGCATGGCACATGCCAGCAGACAGGCCATCATCCATCTACACTTCATATACACCTCATCTCAACCGCGTACGGTGTTCCATACCCTGCCAGTCCATCCAGAAATCTGCAATATTGCCCGGATGCATTGAGCGAAAACAGGCACACCACGCTACAATGGTTACCCTAAGACTCCTCAGGCACGAAAAATGTTCCCTGGCCACGGCCCGATACCATGACCACGATTCGTCAATCGGATTTCATTCAGAGTATTCAGGACGCCCTGCAATACATCTCCTACTATCATCCACTCGATTTCGTGCAGGCCATGCATCGTGCCTATGAGGCCGAGCAGGCACCGGCGGCGCGAGATGCCATCGCCCAGATCCTGGTCAACTCGCGCATGTGCGCCGAGGGCCACCGACCCATCTGTCAGGATACCGGAATTGTCACGGTATTCCTGAAGATTGGCATGAAAATTCGCTGGGATGCCGATCGCAGCGTCGCCGAGATGGTCAACGAGGCGGTGCGACGCGCCTTCCTGGACCCCGACAACCCGCTGCGTGCCTCCATCGTCGCCGACCCGGCCGGCAGCCGCCGCAACACCGGCGACAACACACCTGCCGTCATCCACATGGAGGTCGTGCCCGGTGACCGGGTCGAGGTGACCGTGGCCGCCAAGGGCGGCGGCTCCGAAAACAAGGCACGCTTCGCCATTCTCAATCCCAGCGACGACCTGGCGGCCTGGGTGCTGCAACAGGTTCCGACCATGGGCGCCGGCTGGTGCCCGCCGGGAATCCTCGGTATCGGTATCGGTGGCACTGCGGAAAAGGCCATGATCCTGGCCAAGGAGGCGCTCATGGAACCGATCGACATTCAGCAGCTACAGGCCCGCGGCGCGCAAAACACCCTGGAGCAGCTGCGCCTGGAACTCTATGACAAGGTCAACGCCCTGGGGATCGGCGCCCAGGGCCTTGGCGGGTTGACCACCGTACTCGACGTCAAGATCAAGGACTACCCCACCCACGCGGCGTCCAAACCGGTGGCGATCATCCCCAACTGCGCCGCCACCCGCCACCTGCATTTCACCCTCGACGGCAGCGGCCCGGCGCAACTCGATCCACCGCGCCTCAGCGACTGGCCCGAGGTCCGCTGGGAAGCCAGCGCCAATACCCGGCGCGTGAATCTGGATGAACTGGATGCCGCCGCAGTACGCAACTGGCAACCGGGTGAGACCCTGTTGCTGACGGGCAAGCTGCTCACCGGCCGCGATGCCGCCCACAAGCGCATCACCGACCTGCTGGCGCAGGGCAAGGCATTACCGGAAGGACTCGATTTCCATAATCGTTTCATTTATTACGTTGGCCCGGTGGACCCGGTGCGCGGTGAGGCCGTGGGCCCCGCCGGCCCCACCACCGCCACCCGCATGGACAAGTTCACCGAGACCATGTTGGCGGAAACCGGCCTGATCGGCATGATCGGCAAGGCCGAGCGCGGCCCGTCAGCCATCGAGGCCATTCGCAGGCACCAGGCCGTGTACCTGATCGCCACCGGAGGTGCCGCCTACCTGGTGTCGAGGGCAATCCGGCATGCGCGGGTGGTGGCCTTCCCGGAGCTGGGCATGGAAGCGGTGTACGAATTCGAGGTGGAAGACATGCCAGTCACGGTGGCTGTGGACAGCCGGGGCGAGTCGGTGCACCGCACCGGCCCCCGTGAATGGCAGCAACGGATCGCCGGCATTCCCATCGTTGCCGGAGACTGAGCAATCGCTCAAGTTCTCCTCCACGCTACCGCAACCAACCTCATTGCCATGCACATCATGCCAAACAAGCCACTTTGAAACTCACCATACCCGCCCAACAGCCTCACATCGATCCCAGCGTGGAAACCCAACCCCGGGCACTGCGGGAATGGGCCGATGAACTGCCCTACCTGACTCCGGTGCTGGCGGCGCAACAGGTGCGGGCGTTGCTGCAGAAACTCAACCGCCAGCCACTACCACCGACCCGGCGACTGGAAATCCTCGACATCCTTGCCGCCCCCTACTGGCGGCTGTTTGAGGCCCTGTTGGCCATACCGGAAACCCGTGCACGCGGTAACCTGGAAACAGGGGCCAGCCTTCGTGCCCTGCAGCACTACTGCCAGGACCTGGCCTTTGGCTACAAGATCAGCGTCCATGGCACCCAGGGCAAATCCACCCTGTTCGGTCGCAACAAGCCGCAGCAGGCCGCAATCCTGCTGACGATCCGCTACCTGGGCCAGCAACTCGCCCACCGTTACGCCGAGTACCAGCGCCTGCCCTCCAGCCTCTGGTCGGAGATCGATCAGCTATACCGCTACGCGCGAGGACGCGGATACCATCAGCAGCCACACACCGGACCGCGTGGTGAATCCACCAGCATCGAACAGTCCTACCTGGAAATCCTGTTGCTGAAAGTCAGCGACCCCTTTCGACTGCCTACCGGGCGTCTCTGGGAAACCCGGCGCTTCCTGCAACGACATACCCCACAGGTCCAGTTGCATCCCTGGGCCGAGAACGAGGAGCAGGAAGGACTTTACTATCTCCCTGCCACCAACCCGGAAGCCGATGGCTATCGCCATGGGCTCTGTCTCAACCTGCAGGAACTGATGGCGGTGACGAAGCAGGAGCTGCAAGCCCTGAACAACGGAAAAAAACCGCGCGATCTGGGTTTCAGCGAACACCTGCCAACCGCCGAGGCGATCCAGATCCTGGAGCGACTGTTACGTGGCTGGCATCAGGATGTGGCACGCAAGGCAGAACGGATACCATTACAGGCCGATGCGGAAATCGCCATCGGACTGGAAAGCGCCTTTTATTTCCTCAACCGTGGACTGGCCTTTGATCGCCACGCATACCTGGCGCCGGAAACTGCGGACACGGAGCACATCGACCCCGGCAGCCAGGCCCAGCAGTGGGACCCTGCCAAGCAGACCAGCTTCCCCCACCTGTCCTGCCACACCCTGAACCGTAGTGCTGGCGGCATCGCTGTGCGCTGCAACTGGGCACCTGAAGAAGCGCCCAAGGTCGGCCAGCTGATCGCGATTCGCAGCCAGCCACGTGGCAGCGAGGAACCCGGGGTCTGGTTCGTGGCCAGCACCCGCTGGCTTCGGGTGGACACCAATACCTTTTTTGAACTGGGCGCCCAGTACCTGGCACGGGATGCCATACCGGTGGCGGTGCGCACCTATTACAACCAGCAGGGCGGCAAGGAATTCCATGCCGCCCTGCGCACCGATCTGCAGCAAGGCGACCGGCACTGGCATATCCTGATTACCCCTCCCGGTCTCTACGCAGAAGGCCACTACCTGGAACTGGTGCGGGGCGGCCATCGTGAGCGGGTGCGATGCGTAAAAATGCTGGAAACCGGCAGTGGATTCCAGCGGTTCCAGTACGAACCAGCCCCCCATTAATCACTGGACGAATACTCCAGGGCGATGCGGCATCATCTCTGGCTGCCGAAGAATCGGGGCGGCCCCAAATGAAAAAGGGCCCTGACGGACCCCTTTTCATGACGGCGAGTGTTCCCTGCTCAGCGTAGCGTAACGCTGCCACCCAGGTAGGCACGATCACTCTCTTCCACCGCCCCAATGGACCAGGCACCACGGGTCTTGGCGTGATTCACGGCTGCACTTACATCTGCCGCCGAAGGATTACGCTCCACCGTGAATTGCTGACCGGTATAAATAAGGTCGGCGTCCTTGATCTTGTCACGGTTGGCCTTGTAGATCAGCGGCCACTGGTAGGGGTTGTTATAGGTTTCTTCCTTGCCGGAGATTTTCCACAGGCTGTCCCCACCCACGACGGTATACTGGATGTTGCTGCCACGCAGCTCTGCCACCAGGCCGGTGAGCAGGTCATAGGCCTTCCGACCCTCGGCATTGGCGATGGCGGCGGAGGCATCCCGCAGGGTGGCACTCTGGCTGGCGGTCAGATTGGAGGCCGCCTGCGCTTCCTGCATCAGCACCTTGGCCTTTTCGAGGTAGTACTGGTTGACGGCTTCCTGGGCCTGGCCCTTGGCCTTGTTGGCGAGCTTGATCGCGGTGGCATCATCGCCATCAGCTGCGGCCTTCTCCGCTTCGGCCAGGAATTTTTCCGTATCACGCCACAGCCAGTTGAGGGCCTTGGCCTCGGCGACAGCCGATTTGGCATCGGCAATGGCCTGTGTCACGGCGCTGGTCTGGGCCATGGGTGCGGTTGCGGCTGGCTCCGGCGGAGTTGTTGCGCAGCCCACGGCCACCCCCAGGGTGAGGGCCATCATCATAAGGTGCTTACGGCTAAAGGGTTTATTCATGAAATCTACTCCGCTGCTGGTGATCGATGAAACATATTTTTGTATTGATGCACGGCGGCATCCGGCTGTGCCGGCATGGGGTCGGCTGAACGTAACACCCGAAAAATCAGGGGTCAAGACACACATCCACAGCCCCGACTACCGCCACAAGTCTAGTAGACGCGGCGACCCCCTTCTACATTCCCTGCCGTTCGTCCACGGGCGTCTGCTCCGCCTTCTCACGGGCCACCATGGCCTGGGTGCGCGCATCCAGGGCATTGCGGCGGGCCTCGCGATAATGGCCTGATTCCAGCTGCTGCTCGGCCCGTTCCAGCAGTGAGCGTGCATTCTGAATGGTATCCTGTGCCAACTGATCCGCACCCGCGGCATAAGCGGCCTGAATGGCCTGACGTGCGTCACTCATTTCCTGCACCGGCGCACTCACACAGGCGACCAATGCGAAAATGTAACAGAGAAGTAGACTAAGGAATGGTAGCTTGCGAATGCTCGGCATGTAGACTCGGCGTCGACCCGGAATCTTCGCCAGGCCGATCCCAAAAAGTTCAGCGTGCGGCAACCGTAGCACCGCCCCAGGGGCCCGTCAAGCGAGAGAACATCCTTGAATACCCTGACATGGACGCCGACACCCTGCTTTTGGGACAATGCCTTGCGGAATACTCCTGCAGTAACATCATAAGCAATCACGAGGACCCATCCATGGCCAAGCCGCCCGCAACCCTGTACCACAATCCACGCTGTTCCAAGTCGCGGCAGACCCTGGAGCTAGTGCGTCAACAGGGCATCGAACCCCAGATCGTCGATTATCTCAAGACCCCACCCAGCGTCGAGGAACTCACCCGTATCCTTGCGCTGCTCGGCAAGGAACCCCGCGAACTCATGCGCACCAAAGAGGCGGAGTACCGGGAACTGGGTCTGGATAACCCGGTCCTGAACCGCCAGCAGCTGATACAGGCCATGGTGGATCACCCCAGACTGATCGAGCGCCCCATCCTGCTGGCCAATCAAAAAGCGGCCCTGGGCCGCCCCCCGGAAAGCGTACTGGAGATCCTCTGATGGCCGATATTCTCGTGCTCTACTACAGCCGCTACGGCGCCACCCTGGCCATGGCCCAGCAGATCGCCCGTGGGATCGAGGAAGTACCGGGCATGCAGGCACGACTGCGCACTGTGCCCTCCGTATCCACCGTCTGCGAAGCCACCGAGGACAGCATTCCCGAGACCGGGGCCCCCTATGCAACCCTGGACGACCTGCGCGCATGTGCCGGCCTGGCACTGGGCAGTCCGACCCGTTTCGGCAATATGGCCGCCCCGCTGAAATACTTTCTCGACGGTACCAGCAGCCTGTGGCTGAGCGCCGAACTGAGCGGCAAGCCGGCGGCGGTATTCACCTCCACCTCCAGCCTGCACGGCGGTCAGGAAACCACCCTGCTGTCCATGATGCTCCCCCTGCTGCACCACGGCATGCTGATCCTCGGCATCCCCTACAGCGAGACCGAGCTACTACATACCCAGACCGGCGGCACTCCCTATGGCGCCAGTCACCTGGCCGGCACCGACAGCAAGCGCCCGCTGAGCGATTCGGAAAAACAGCTATGTGTCGCACTGGGCAAACGCCTGGCGCAGACTGCCGCCAAACTTGCATAGGACCTGCCCATGACAAGCCGCCTATGGCTGGGACTGACCCTCGCCGGCTACTTCGGAACCTTCGCGCTACTGGTGGTCTGGTACGGCTGGCTCGCCCCATCCCCCATCTTCCGGCCGGCACTGGTACTGCTGGTGCTATGCACACCGCTGCTGTTCCCCTTGCGCGGCCTGCTGCATGGCCGCACCTATACGGTGGGCTGGAGCCTGTTCCTGGCCCTGGGGTATTTTATCCACGGCGTGGTGGAGGCCTACAGCACACCAACCGATCGGCTATATGGCCTGCTGGAGGTAGGACTCACGGTGCTGTGGTTTGTGAGCGGGATTGTGTACGTGCGCCAGGTGGCGCGGCAGCGGACTAGTGCCACTCCCCTGGAATGAATCGGTTGTGCAAGAACTACTGTACTGGAACACCACCCGACCAATGCGCCGCTACACCTGCAACACCGACTTCACAAAGGGGATGGTCAGCCGCCGTTGCGCCACCAGCGAGGCCACATCGAGATGATCCAGCAATGCAAACAGCACCGGCAGATCGCGTGGACAGCGGCGCAGCAGGTATTCACCGGTCTCCGCCGGCAATTCCAGTCCCCGGCAGCGGGCTCGCAACTGCAGTGCCGCCATACGGTCACGGTCCTCCAGTTCCTGTACGCGATACAGCAGCCCCCAGTACAGCCGCGAGACCAGGTCCGGTAATTGCAGCCCCAGTTCCTCCGGCCGGCCGCGGCCGGCCACCACCAGCCGGGTGCCCTGCTCTCGCACCCGGTTATAGAGGTGGAACAGGGCCTCCTCCCAATCCGGTAGCCCCGCCACGGTCTGCAGGCCATCCAGGCACAGCAGGTCGGCCTGTTCCATTCCTTCCAGCACCGCGGGTGCCAATTCCTCCTGCAGCGGTAGATACCAGGCATTCAGCCCCTGAGACTGTGCGTCTGCGCAGGTTGCCTGCAGCAGGTGGGATTTGCCGCTGCCCGCCGCACCGCTGCAATAGAGCAGATGAGGCTCTTGCCCCTGCAACAGCGCCTGCAGGCCGGCAACGATTTCCCGATTGGGGCCGGCCAGGTAGTTACTGAAGCGGGCGTGATCACTGAGATGCACACCGAGCGGGAGTTGCGGATGCACGGGCATCAGTCCGGTTTGCGTTCGTAGAGGGTGCTGCCGAGGTACTGCTCATGAGCGTGACGCAACAGCACCATGACCACAGAGGCCACCGGCAGCGCCAGCAGTACACCGACGAAACCGAATAACTGGCCGCCGGCCATAATGGCGAAGATCACGGCCACCGGGTGGAGACCGATACGGTCACCCACCAGTTTCGGGGTCAACCACATGCCCTCGAGCATCTGACCAACACCAAACACCAGCGCAATCCATAACAGGGGCATCCATTCCTGAAACTGCAGCCAGCCCGCCACGGTGGCGGCCACAATGCCAACGATGAAGCCCAGGTAAGGCACAAAACTCACCAGCCCCGCGATCATGCCGATGAGCAGCGCGAGATCGAGCCCCACCAGCCACAGCCCCGTGGCATAGACCATACCCAGCACCAGCATGACCAGGAACTGGCCACGCAGAAAGGCACCCAGCACCTCGTCGGATTCCCGCATCAGTCCGGTAATGGTAGGCGCCCAGTGGCGCGGCAGGGCATGATGAATGCGTTCCACCATCAGGTCCCAGTCCCGCAACAGATAGAAGGTCACCACCGGGATGAGGATGACATTGGCGAGCCAGCCCAGCAGCACCAGTCCGGAGCGGGACAGGTAGTCCAGTAGCTGGGCGGCAAGGCTGCCGGCCTCACGCCAGTGCTGGGCCAGCGAAGCCTTGAGTTTGACGGTATCGAGCAGTGCCTCGGTTTCAATACCCACCATACCGCCCACGAACGGCAGTACACTGCCCTGCAGCCATTCCACGGTCCGCGGCAGCTGTTCGGCCAGGGCCTCCACCTGCCGCGCCAGCATCGGCGCCAGAAACAGCACCAGGATCAACATGGCCAGGGTCATGATGGAAAACACCACCACCACCGCAGCGGTGCGGGACAGCTTGCGGGCCTCCAGCCGGTCAGCCAGCGGGTCGCCGAGATAGGCAAACAGCGCACCGGTCAGAAACGGCATCAGGATCGGCGAAAGCAGGTACACCAGCCAGCCCATCCCGAAGATGCCGGCGAACCATAACCATTTCTGTGAATCGGTCATTCCAGGCACTATTTATCCCTGCGATCCTGTTGCGCCCGCCGGCTCCAGGTCCAGACGTAATCCAGGCCACTCCACACCGTGGCCATGACCACCATGGTTTCCAGCACCCGCATCCAGAATACTTCCGCCACGGGATAGACCTGATTGAAAATCACCAGCAACACCAGGCCGATCTGTAGCACAGTGTTGACCTTGCTGACCCAGCTAGGGTCCGCATCCAGCCGCGCGACGCGTAGATGATAGGCGATGGCGCCGGACACGATGACCAGGTCGCGCAATAGCACCAGCCCCACCAGCGGCGCGGAGATCAGGCCCTGGTAACCCAGGGTTACGAAGGCGCTGAGCAGCAGCAGCTTGTCGGCCAGCGGGTCCAGCAGGCCACCCAGCCGGCTGGTCCAGTCATAGTGCTTGGCAAGAAATCCGTCCAGTCCATCGGAGGCGCCGGCGATAAAGAACAGCACCATGGCGGCGGCAAAGCGTCCCTCCAGCAGCAGCCACACGAACGGTGGCACCATCAGGATGCGCAGACAGGTAATCAGGTTGGGTATATCGCGGCGGGTCACGGTTGCAGTCGGTATTGAAGCACACCTGCAGCCGGGTCCGGCACCAGTACCGTGCCGATGCTCAGGGCCCGTTCCAGGCCGGCCTGATCCCCTTGCAATTGCAGCGCATACTCGGCGCGGTCGCCTGACAGCGTCAGTAACTGTGTCGACTGCACAGCGGACAGAGACGCGAAATAGCGGTTGAGGCGGGCATAGTCCTCCAGCCGCTGCACCCCGGCGATGGTGACCCGCACATGATCTCCCGCCCCACCGGTGTCGTAGACGGCAAAACGCCCTGCCAGCGTATCCGCTGCCTGCTCCACGCCATCCGTAGCCAGTCCTTCCAGGCGGCTGTCACTGCCGCTCCAGCGATGTTCGCTGCCCTGCACCTGCAGGGTCCAGCTGGCCTGCCAGGCGCCGGTACCACTCTGGTAAAGGCGCCCGATCAGCAAGGCCTGCGGCCGGTAACGGGTGGACGCACGCTGCACAGGTTCCAGAAAGCCGCCCCAGACATCGGTGAATTTCACCTGCGAGCGGTCTTCCATATCGAGCAGGGGAAACACCAGCGGCAGGCCACGCCGCTGGGCGGCGGCCTGTATCCAGTCCTTCAACGGCGATTCGTCGGGCTCACCCAGCAACTGGCGCCGGCCGCCGTCCTCCACCGCCAGCCACACCAGGGTTTCCGGCCGCTCCCGTCCCCAGTAGGGCAGGCCGCGGTCCCGCAGGGCCCGCTCCAGTCCGGCACCATCAAAACGCACCCACAGCCGCCAGGGCTGACCATCAGCCGCCACTGCGTCGGCCGGCTGGTATCGGTACTGCTGCACATAGCGCCCCGGGCTGGCCAGCAGCGCATTCACCCCCGGCTGCTGCAGCACCGCACGGTCGCCACTGATACGCACCAGCACTTCGCCCAGAGCGGCCCCAAGCGCCGTACTGCGCGTCTCTGCGGACTGGTCCGCAGCGGGCACTTCGGCTTCATAGAGTTGCGCCAGCGGTACCGCCCCCGCCGGCCGGGGCAGCAGAACAGCCCCCCATACCCCGCCCAGCAGCATCAGCACATGCCAGAAACCACTCACTTGGCTCACCAACGACCTCCCCTTTACTTCGGTCACAGACGAATCCGCAGTACCATACCACAGCCCCACAGGTCGGGAGCCTGCCGGAAGCCGGCATCGTACCCCTGTGGGTTTACACCCTGCTGGCAGGCTCGATACCATACCGCCCTTGTTTCACTCCCTTCCCAACCGAGATCATACCCACGTGTCGAGCCGCAACCCCCCTGATTCCCTGAGTTACCGCGATGCCGGCGTCGATATCGACGCCGGCAACGCCCTGATCGAACGCATCAAGCCCGCGGTTGCACGCACCCAGCGCCCCGGCGTGCTCAGCGGCCTGGGCGGCTTCGGCGCCCTGTTCGAACTGCCCCTGGACCGTTATCGCCAACCGGTACTGGTCTCAGGCACCGATGGTGTGGGCACCAAACTCAAGCTCGCCATCGAAACCGGCAAGCACGATACCATCGGCATCGATCTGGTGGCCATGTGTGCCAACGATATCGTGGTGGCTGGCGCCGAACCGCTGTTCTTCCTCGATTACTATGCCACCGGCCACCTGGATGTGGATGTGGCCAGCGATGTCATCAAGGGCATCGCCGAAGGCTGCACCCAGGCCGGCGCCGCGCTGGTGGGGGGGGAGACCGCGGAAATGCCCGGCATGTATAGCGGTGGCGACTATGACCTGGCCGGCTTCTGCGTCGGCGTGGTGGAAAAGGAACGCATCATCGATGGCAGTCGCGTGCAGGCTGGCGATGTGCTGCTCGGCCTGGCCTCCTCCGGCCCCCACTCCAATGGCTATTCACTGATCCGCAAGGTGCTGGAGGTCAGTGGTGCGGACCTGCACGGCGAGCTGGCCGGCCGTCCCCTGATCGATCAGCTGCTGGCCCCGACCCGCATCTACGTAAAATCCCTGCTGGCCCTGTTCGAGCAGGTGGAGGTACATGCCCTCTGCCACGTCACCGGCGGCGGCCTGCCGGAGAACCTGCCCCGGGTGCTGCCCCAGAACACCCAGGCGGTCATCGACACCGACAGCTGGCAGGTGCCGCCGGTGTTCGAATGGCTGCGTGAGCAGGGCAACATCGACCGCCACGAATGGTTCCGCACCTTCAACTGCGGTGTCGGCATGGTGATCTGCGTGCCCGCCGCACAGGCCGAGCAGGCGCTCGCGGACCTGCGGCAGCGAGGCGAGACGGCCTGGCAGCTGGGTTACATCGAAACCGCAGAGGGCGCGCCGCAGGTCCGCTTCGCGGGCCGTTGATGCCCGGTCAGCCGCCGCGGGGCCCATACCGGACATAGCATGCCCGCCATCGACCCACACCTGAAGCTGCCGCTGGTGGTGTTGCTGTCCGGGCGTGGCAGCAATTTCCAGGCGCTGCTCACCGCGATTCAGGACGGCACCCTGCCCGCCGAGATTCGCGCCGTCATCAGCAACCGGCCCACTGCGGCGGGGCTGGCCATTGCCACACAGGCGGGTATTCCCACCCAGGTGCTCGACCACACCGGCTATGCCGATCGCGAACACTATGATGCCGCCCTGCAGGAATACATCGACCGCTATCAGCCAACCCTGGTGGTACTGGCCGGTTTCATGCGCATTCTCACCCCGGCCTTCGTGCGCCACTACCAGGGGCGGCTGATCAACATCCACCCGTCCCTGCTGCCCCGCCACCGCGGCCTCAACACCCATGCGCGCGCCCTGATGGCGGGTGACGCTGAACATGGCGCCAGCGTCCACTTCGTAACCGAGGAACTGGATGGCGGGCCGGTGCTGCTACAGGCACGGGTGCCGATCCTCACAGGCGAAACAGCGGAGCATCTCGCCGCCCGGGTACTCACCCAGGAGCACCGCCTCTACCCTACCGCGGTACGCCTCATTGCATCGGGCCGCGTGAGCTGGAAAGATCATCACATCTGCTTCGATGGAGCTCCACTGGAACACCCCCTACTGCTGGATCACGATGTTCTATAGGCCATTACAAACACCACTGGGCTGGCTCCTGTACCTGCTGCTGTTACTGACCGCAAACAGTAGTGCAGGGCCGGCACCGCTACCGGATTTTGAAGCCCGTTACCGGCTCAGTTACGAGAATTTCCGCGTCGGCGAGGCCCATTACCAACTCACCCGCAAGGCGGATGGCTTCCACTATGAATCCCACAGTCAGCCCGCCGGTATCGCCTCCTGGTTTCGCAAGGACCAGGTGATGGAAAGCAGTGTCTGGGTCTGGCATGAGCAATGGATTCGCCCCCTGCACTACCATTACCAGCGCCGTGGCGGACGCAAGGAACGCACCGCCGACCTGCGCTTCAACTGGGAGCAATTGCGGGTGGAAAATCACGTCGATGGCCAGCCCTGGCAGATGGACATCCCGCCGCGGGCGCTGGACAAGCTGGTGGTCACCCTGGCGCTGATGCAGGACCTGGAGCAGGGTCTCCAGGAAATGGAATATGCCATTGCCGATGGCGGCAACCTCAAGACCTATGGTTTTCGGGTAGTGGGAAAAGAACGTATCCAGACCGCGGCCGGCACCTACGACACCCTCAAACTGGAACGTGTGCGGGAAGACAACAAACGCTATACCGCGCTCTGGTGCGCGCCGAACCTCCACTATCTGCCGGTACGCATCCAGCAGCGGGAAACCGATGACAGCCTGCTGACCAGTGAACTGCTATCGGTGAGCGACAGCCTGCAACGCCGCACTCAGCCCTGAGCAAACGGTACCTGCCGCAGGCCCCGGTTTCATTCCCCATCAGCCTTCATGCGCCCTGGCGCAGCGAAAAAAACATCCAGGTAAGGGGGGGTGATGGCCAGACCATCCCTTCGCGTGACAGGCCGAGTCAGGTCTTGGGCAGAGTGACGCCCTGCTGCCCCTGGTACTTGCCGCCCCGGTCCTTGTAGGAGGTCTCGCAGACCTCATCGGATTCAAAGAACAGCATCTGCGCCACCCCTTCATTGGCATAGATCTTCGCCGGCAGTGTGGTGGTATTGGAAAACTCCAGGGTCACATGCCCCTCCCATTCCGGTTCCAGCGGGGTGACATTGACGATGATGCCGCAACGGGCATAGGTGGACTTGCCCAGACACACCGTCAGTACATTGCGCGGGATCCGGAAGTATTCCACGGTGCGGGCCAGGGCGAAGGAGTTCGGGGGAATGATGCAGACATCGGACTGCACATCCACGAAGCTGTCATCGGAGAAATTCTTGGGGTCGACGATGGCCGAATTGATATTGGTGAAGATCTTGAATTCGTTGGCACAGCGCACGTCATATCCGTAGCTTGAAGTGCCGTAGGAGATCATGCGGCCAATCTGGTCATGGTTGCGCACCTGACCCGGCTCGAAGGGCTCGATCATCCCGTGCTGTTCCGCCATGCGACGGATCCATTTATCTGCTTTGATGCTCATCTGGTCTGCTACCCTGCGCGCGGTGTGCGCCTTGGCCCACGGGAAATCCCCGCCCATAAAAGCGCGGATTCTACCGGCTGCGGCCAGGATGCGCCAACCCGGGGCCACCCGGATTCCGCCCATAAAAAAACCGCGGAGGCCAGCAGGAACCTGCTGTGCACTCCGCGGTTTTCGCTACCGCGAGGCAAGCCGCCCGATCAGTTGTTCTGGATCACGATGGACGGGAACTTGGCCGCATAGTTCTTGGCCTGCATGGACAGCTTGGCCGCGGTACGACGGGCGATGTCCCGGTAGATCTGGGCAATACGGCTGTCGGGCTCGGCCACCACGGTGGGCTTGCCGCCGTCCGTTTCCTCACGGATGCGGATATCCAGCGGCAGGGCACCAAGGAAATCCACATCGTACTGGTCGGACATGCTCTGACCGCCACCCTGGCCGAAGATGTGCTCTTCGTGACCGCACTTGGAACAGATGTGGATACTCATGTTCTCCACGATCCCCAGCACAGGCACTTCCACCTTCTCGAACATCTTGAAGCCCTTGCGAGCGTCGAGCAGGGCGATGTCCTGCGGGGTGGTGACGATGACGGCGCCGCTGACGGGGATCTGCTGGGCCAGGGTCAGCTGGATGTCACCGGTGCCCGGCGGCAGGTCGATGACCAGGTAGTCGAGCTCACTCCAGTTGGTGTCGTTGAGCAGCTGCTGGAGGGCCTGGGTGACCATGGGGCCACGCCAGATCATGGGCGTTTCCTCATCCACCAGGAAGCCGATGGACATGGCCTCCAGGTGATAGCTCATCATGGGTTCCAGGGTCTTGCCGTCCTTGGAATCCGGCTTGCCATGCACACCCAGCATGCGCGGCTGGCTGGGACCATAGATGTCGGCGTCGAGAATACCGACCTTGGCGCCCTCGGCGGACAGGGCCAGTGCCAGGTTCACGGCGGTGGTGGACTTGCCCACGCCGCCCTTGCCGGAGGCCACGGCAATGATGTTCTTGATGCCTTCAATGGTTTTGACACCCTTCTGCACCTGATGCGCAACGATTTTGCTGCTGACGGTCACAGTGGCTTCGGATACTCCGTCCAGGCCTTCCACCTTCGCCTTAAGCTTGGCCGCCAGGTCCGCCTTGTATCCCTCTGCCGGGAAACCCAGGACCACCTCGACGGTGACCTTGTCTCCGTCGACCTTGATGTCTTTCACACACTTGGTGGAGACCAGGTCTTTCTGCAGATACGGATCCACGTACTCTTTCAGTGCGGATTCCACTTGGGATGCATCAGCCATTTTATATAACCTCCAGCAGAGAGCCACGGACCATCCGCGCTCCTAATTCCTGACAAAAACGATCGGGTATTATACACACATTTTTTCGCCCGGGTACTCCCCCGACTCTCTGCGGTTTCTCCGCAGCGGGGAAATCCCCGGGTTTCAGTGGCGGTCCGGCCGCGAAATTGCTACTGTATGCGCCCCGCCATCGTGGCAAATTTGCTTACATACGAAATAGTTAGCACATGAATCAGTCACCACGCCGCATCCTGGTCACCAGCGCCCTGCCGTATGCCAATGGCTCCATTCACCTGGGCCATCTGGTGGAATACATCCAGACCGATATCTGGGTCCGCTTCCAGAAGATGCGCGGGCACGCATGCTACTACGTTTGCGCCGACGATGCCCATGGCACGCCCATCATGCTGCGCGCCCAGTCGGAAGGCATCACGCCGGAGGCCCTGATCGCCGCCGTGGGCGAGGAACACCGGGCCGATTTTCGCGACTTCCACATCGAATTCGATCACTACCACAGCACCCATTCCGACGAGAACCGGGAATTGTCCGCGCGCATCTACCGGGCGTTGCAGGATGCCGGCCACATCAGCACCCGCACCATCACCCAGGCCTACGACCCGGAAAAGGAGATGTTCCTGCCGGACCGCTTCATCAAGGGCGAATGTCCGCGTTGCGGTACCGCCGACCAGTACGGGGATTCCTGCGAGGCCTGCGGGGCCACCTACTCGCCCACGGAGCTGAAGAACGCCCGCTCCGCCATCTCCGGCGCCATCCCGGTCGAACGGGATTCGGAACATTACTTCTTCCAGCTCGGCGATTTCGAGCCGATGCTCAAGGCCTGGACCAAGGCCGGTCATCTGCAGACAGAAGTGGCCAACAAACTTGGCGAGTGGTTCCATGACGGTCTCAAGGACTGGGACATCTCCCGCGACGCCCCCTACTTCGGCTTCGAGATCCCCGACGCGCCGGGCAAGTATTTCTATGTCTGGCTGGACGCGCCCATCGGCTACATGGCCAGTTTCAAACACCTGTGCGAAAAGACCGGTCTCGACTTCGATGCCTTCTGGGGCAAAGACTCCAAGGCCGAGCTGTATCATTTCATCGGCAAGGACATCATCTACTTCCATGCCCTGTTCTGGCCCGCCATGCTGGCCGGTGCCGGCTTCCGTACCCCGACAGCCATCTGTGCCCACGGCTTCCTGACCGTCAATGGCCAGAAGATGTCCAAGTCACGCGGTACCTTCATCAAGGCGCGCAGCTACCTGGATCACCTCAACCCCGAGTACCTGCGTTATTACTTCGCCGCCAAGCTGTCGAGCGGCGTCGATGATCTCGACCTGAATCTGGAAGATTTTTCCCAGCGCGTGAATGCCGACCTGGTGGGCAAGGTGGTCAACATCGCCAGCCGCTGTGCCGGCTTCATCGCCAAGCGTTTCGACGGCAAGCTATCCTCCCGCCTGCCCGACCAGGACCTGTACGACACCTTTGCGCGCAGCGGAGAGGAGATCGCCGGGCTGTACGAGAAGCGCGAATTTGGCCGCGCCGTGCGCGAAATCATGACCCTGGCCGATCGCGCCAACCAGTACATCGACGAACAGAAACCCTGGGTGGTTGCCAAGCAGGATGGCCAGGACCAGGCACTGCAGGATATCTGCAGCCTGGGGCTCAACCTGTTCCGCGTGCTGATGACCTACCTGAAGCCGGTGCTACCGGCCATGGCCACGGAAGTGGAACGCTTTCTGCGGGTCGAACCCTTGACCTGGGACAGTGTGCAAACGCCGCTGACCGGCCACACTATCGCGCAATTCAAACCGCTGATGACCCGTATCGAACAGAGTGCCATCGACGCCATGACCGAAGCCTCCCGTGCAGACCTTGCTGCCACCCATACGACCTCACCCAGGGCCGAGAGCCCGCTCAGCCAGGACCCGATCAGCGACACCATCAGCTATGAGGATTTCGCCAAAATCGACCTGCGCATTGCCCGCATCGTCAAGGCTGCTGCGGTGGAAGGCGCCGACAAACTGCTTGCGCTGACCCTGGAAATCGGCGGCGAAACCCGCAATGTATTCGCCGGTATCAAGCAGGCCTATGCGCCGGAGGATCTGGAAGGCAAGCTCACGGTGATGGTGGCCAACCTGGCCCCGCGTAAAATGAAATTCGGCGTCTCCGAGGGTATGGTGCTGGCCGCCGGCCCCGGCGGCGGTGATCTGTGGGTCCTGCATCCCGACGATGGCGCCCAGCCGGGTATGCGGGTGAAATAGCGGGCACAGATGAAGTGCTGCGTCCGAATACATTCGGACCTGCAGGAGACACGGAATGGGCCGTGGTTGTTTGGGGCTCGTCAGCTGACCTACAGCTGGAGGCTGTCACTGTGAAACACGAGGCTTTTCTTTGCGTCTTCGCGGTGAATCGATTTTACTGAGCGTGGCATACACCGGGATAATCAACCGATATGACCGAGTTTTTCCTCATTCTGATCAGCACCGTCCTGGTGAACAACTTCGTGCTGGTGCAGTTCCTCGGCCTGTGCCCCTTCATGGGGGTATCGCGCAAGCTGGAGACGGCCACCGGCATGGCGCTGGCGACCACCTTCGTACTGACCCTGTCCTCGGTGTGCAGCTACCTCGCCAACGAATACCTGCTGGTGCCACTGGGTCTGGAATACCTGCGCACCATCACCTTCATCCTGGTTATCGCCGTGGTGGTGCAACTCACCGAGATGTTCGTACACAAGGTGAGCCCGTTGCTGTACCAGGTGCTGGGGATCTTCCTGCCGCTGATCACTACCAACTGCGCGGTGCTGGGCGTAGCACTACTGAATGTGCAGCACCAGCACGGCTTCCTGCAATCGGCCATCTATGGCTTTGGCGCCGCAGTCGGTTTCTCGCTGGTGCTGATCCTGTTCGCTGCGGTGCGCGAGCGTATTGCCGTGGGTGACGCACCGAAGGCCTTCCAGGGACCGGCCATCGCGCTCATCACCGCCGGCCTCATGTCGCTCGCCTTCATGGGTTTCTCCGGTCTGGTGAAGGGGTAGCCCCGGATGGAGGAACTGCTCGCCGCACATCCCATTATCACCGCCATCCTGGCCCTCGGCTTGCTGGGTGGGCTGTTCGGCCTGACGCTGGGCTATGCCGCCATCCGCTTTCACGTGGAAAGCGACCCGGTAGTGGACCAGATCGATGCCATCCTGCCCCAGACCCAATGCGGCCAATGCGGCTTTCCCGGCTGCCGCCCCTATGCCGAGGCCATCGCCAGTGGCGAAGCGGAGATCAATCAATGTCCGCCCGGTGGTGAGGCCGGCATCCGCGCCCTGGCGGACCTGCTCGGCCGCGATTTCGTGCCGCTCAACGAGGAGCACGGCGAACACAAGGGCAAACTGGTGGCGGTGATCGACGAGACCACCTGCATCGGCTGCACCCTGTGCATCCAGGCCTGCCCGGTGGATGCCATCCTCGGC
>CBDUHN010000021.1:0-54145 GCA_965367295.1 uncultured Gammaproteobacteria bacterium
GATTGAGGTGGCATGATCCCTACTGCTGAGGACCATTAATAATGGGGGGATTACCTTTCCAGCCATTTAACATAATATGTATTATCACTACTACCCAATACCCCTCAATTGCCACGGGTGGCCTGCAAAATGAGCTATTCCAGCCAGGCACTCTACGAGGGCTTCATGGGCAATTTGACCATGCTCCCCGAGCTGCAACTGCGCTGCCGGTTGTCCGATGCCCAAGCCGCGAGCCTCAGGGGGTCTACACGTGTATTATTCGCAGCTTATATCCTTGAATCAGTCGAATATCGAGCCTTTCCCACAATGTCCAACCAACTAAATGATAAAGAGAATAGATTCGCAGATAAGAATCGCCGCGGGATTACCGCTATTGTCGATAGTCTGGATGCACTCGTCTATGTATCTGATATGCAGAGCTACGAGCTGTTATTCGTAAATGAATATGGGCGGTCTATTTGGGGCGATATTCAAGGAAAAACATGCTGGAAAGCCTTGCAGAAAAATCAGGATGGCCCCTGTCCTTTTTGCACCAATAACCGCCTGCTGGATGAGTCTGGCGCGCCTGCCGGGGTGTATGTCTGGGAATTTCAGAACACGGTGAATAAACGCTGGTATCAGTGTCGGGATCAAGTGATTCACTGGTCGGATGGACGCGTTGTTCGATTGGAAATAGCGACTGACATCACCGAACGAAAGCATATCGAAGAAGAATTATTGGCTGCAAAACAATATGCAGAAGAGCTGGCGCAGCAAGACGAATTAACCGGGCTAAATAATCGGCGTGCGTTCTTTGATCGGGGCTATCACGCCTTTGAGCAATCGAAACGATTTGGTCACCCTATTTCGATCATCATGATGGACATAGATCATTTCAAGAAGATCAATGACAATTATGGCCATTCGGCTGGTGACAAGGTATTACAGGCAGTGGCAGAACTGATGCACACATTGGTTCGTGAAATAGATATTGTCGCGCGAATGGGTGGGGAAGAATTTTCATTTATCCTTCCTGAAACCAGCCTGGAAAGTGCCGCATATCTGGCGGAGCGATTAAGACTCGAAATTGAAAAACTTGCTGTCGAAAGTGATGGGCATGAAATCAAATTAACTGCCAGTTTTGGCGTGGCTACATCCCAGAATGACGAAGCAAGTATCGAGACGCTCCTGGTGCATGCTGATAAGGCGATGTATGCAGCAAAAAATGAAGGGCGCAACCAGGTTAAAAAGTATGGTTAGACTGGCCTGAGTGGCTGTTTATTGCTTCAATCGATACCCGGTCTTGAACATCCACCAGACGACGCCCAGGCAAAATGCCAGGAAAACCAGTATCACGGCCAGGCTGACACCCACGCTCACATCGGCGACTTCAAAAAAACTCCAGCGAAAACCACTGATCAGGTACACAACCGGATTGAACAGGGTCACGGTTCGCCAGGCCGGTGGCAGCATATCAACTGAGTAGAAGGTGCCGCCCAGGAACACCAGCGGAGTAATCACCAGCAATGGGATGAGTTGCAGCTTTTCGAAATCGGTGGCCCACAGGCCGATAATGAATCCAAACAGGCTGAAGGAAATACAGGTAAGGAGCAGAAAACCCAGCATCCACACTGGATGAGCGATATCCAGTGGCACAAAAATACCCGCCGTCGCCAGTATGATCAGGCCGATCAGGAATGACTTGGTCGCCGCCGCACCCACGTAACCAATCAGGATTTCCACGAAGGACACCGGTGCCGAGAGAATTTCATAGATGGTGCCGGTGAACTTGGGAAAGAATATCCCGAACGAGGCATTGGCAATGCTCTGGGTAAGAATCGCCAGCATCATCAGGCCAGGTACGATAAAGGAACCGTAGGACACACCTTCCACGGACTCGATGCGCGTACCGATGGCCGATCCGAAGACCACGAAATACAGCACGGTGGTCAGTACCGGTGAGGCGAAACTCTGCGCCACCGTCTCAAAGGCGCGGCGCATTTCGGCCTGGTAGATGACCCGGATCGCGTACATATTCATGAAGAGTTTTTCACCAGGCTGACAAAGATTTCTTCCAGGGAGGTCTGGGTGGTATGCACATCCTTGATCACCAGGCCGGCCGATTGAATGGCCTGCATCAGCTCGTGGATACCGGTGTGGGTTTTATGGGGGTCGTAGGTATACGTCAGTCTGTCGCCCTCTTCCGACAGCTCCAGCGCCCAGCTGGCCAATGCCTCGGGTAAAGCTGTCAGCGCCGTCTCCAACTCGATCATCAACTGGCGCTTACCCAGCTTGTGCATCAACGCCTGTTTGTCGTCAACCAGCAGCAGTTCGCCCCTGTGGATCACCCCTACCCGGTCAGCAATCGCCTCCGCCTCTTCGATATAGTGGGTGGTGAGGATAATGGTAACCCCTGAAGCACGTAAACGTCGCACGAGTGCCCACATATCCTGTCGCAACTCCACATCCACACCGGCAGTGGGCTCGTCCAGGAACAGTACCAGCGGCTCATGGACCAGCGCCTTTCCAATCAGTACCCGGCGCTTCATGCCGCCCGACAGGGTCATCAGCATGTTGTCCTTCTTTTCCCACAGCGACAGATCCTTGAGTAATTGCGCCAGATAGTCCGGGTCCGGTTTCTTGCCGAACAGACCGCGACTGAAACACAGGGTGTGCCACACCTTCTCGAAGGCGCCGAGGGTGAGTTCCTGTGGCACCAGACCAATGCGGCTGCGTGTTTCGCGGTAATCCACCACATTGTCGTAGCCGTCCACCGTGACCGAACCGCTACTGGCATTGACAATGCCGCAGATAATCGAGATCAGCGTGGTCTTCCCTGCCCCGTTGGGGCCGAGCAAGGCCAGTATCTCGCCCGGCTGGATATCCAGACTCACATCCTTCAGCGCCTGGTAACCACCCGCATAGGTCTTGGACAGCCTGGATATGGAGACAATGGGTTGCACGTTGTCCTTATTTAGGATGCTTGACTGGTTATTAATAATATCAGAGCCTATAAAATTCTGGTGATCTATCTTCGAAAGTACATCGTACCGATTGCTAGCCCCGTAATGCGCCAATCACAAAAATGGTCACGATAGTCATTCCCATGGACGCGATGAGCGCCTGGCGTTTCCAGGAAAAGAGATACAGGCAGCAGACGATGATCCAGCCCATCACAACGGGCCAGATCTGGATCGGATTGGTTGAGATCAGTGCTTCCATTGGTATCGGGCTTGCTCACATTGCTATGATGGAGAATTATACCGTTTTTCCTGTGCAGGAAAGTACCTATGATGGATGATGAATTCCCGCTTGATCCGAACATCTGCTATCTGAATCATGCCGCCGTCTCGCCCTGGCCGGCGCGAACAGCCAGTGCAGTGCAGTCATTCGCCCATGAAAACTGCCATTCCGGGTCCCGTTATTATGACCGTTGGCTCGCCGTCGAGCAGGAACTGCGCGAACGCCTGCGTACCTTGATCAATGCTGCTTCAGTGGATGAAATCGCGCTGCTCAAAAACACCTCTGAGGCCCTGTCCGTGGTGGCCCATGGTCTCGATTGGCGGCCGGGTGATGAAGTGGTGATTTCCCATCTGGAATTCCCTTCCAACCGGATTGTATGGGAGTCCCTGGCACGGTATGGCGTACGGGTGCGGATCGCGAATCTGTACGAGGCAGACACGCCGGAACAGGCAATGCTGGCATGCTGTACGGAACGAACCCGCTTGTTATCCGTTAGCTCCGTTCAATACAGCAACGGTCTGCGCATGGATCTTGGCCGACTGGGTAGCGCCTGCCGGGAACGCAATATCCTGTTCTGTGTGGATGCCATCCAGAGCATTGGGGCTGTGCCCATGGATGTACAGGCGATCAATGCTGATTTTGTCATGGCCGATGGTCACAAGTGGATGCTGGGGCCGGAAGGTCTGGCCCTGTTCTATTGTCGCCAGGAACGTCTTGAACAGCTACAGTTGCACCAGTATGGCTGGCACATGGTGGCGGTACCTGGAGAGTTTGACCGTAAGGATTGGGCGCCCTCTTCCACTGCCACCCGGTTTGAATCCGGCAGTCCCAACCTGCTGTGTGCCCATGCCCTGCATGCCAGTATCGGCCTGTTGCTGGAGGTGGGCATGGAAACCGTTGCAGAGCGTATCAGGGCAAACGCCGATCGCATCATTGCCTTTGTGCAGACGCACGAACACCTTGAACTGGTAACGGATCCGAATCCGCAACGCCGCGCGGGTATCGTCACCTTCCGGCCCTGCCGCGAGGATCTCGATAATCTCTACACGCACCTGCAGTCTACCGGTGTGGTATGTGCCAAACGGGGTGGCGGGATTCGCTTTTCACCCCATTTCTATACCCCGTCAACCGTCATCGACCGTGCGCTGGAGATGTTGTGAAGCCGGGCTGGGTTCTCTGCCGTCAGAACCGCAGTTTCACCAGGTCCAGTGTCTCCCCCAACTCGGCGATTTTTACCGGTGCCTGGTAGCGATTACGCAACTCCTGCTGCAGCGCCTGACTGGCTTCCGCTTCGCCGTGTACCAGCAGGACTGGCGGGTGATCCTCGAAGCCACCATACCAGCCCAGCAAACCCGCCTGGTCAGCATGGGCGGACAATCCACCCACGGTATGGACCTGTGCCGCGACTTTGATTTTTTCGCCCCACAGATGAATGTACTCCGCGCCATCCACCAGGGCTCGCCCTGTGGTACCGCGGGCCTGGAAGCCCGCAATCACCACATGGCAGTCGCGACGCCAGATGTTGTGCTTCAGGTGATGACGTATCCGCCCCCCGGTACACATACCGCTGCCGGCAATAATGATGGCGCCCGACTGAATCTGGTTCAGTTTCATGGATTGCTGCGCCGTTCTTGAAAAATGCAGATTGGGCAACAATGGCTGTTGCTTAAACTGCTTCCATAACTGGTATGCATCCTCGTTGAACAGGTTGCTGTGGCGCAGATAGACTTCGGTAGCCTCGATGGCCATGGGGCTGTCAAGGAATACCTGCCATTCATCCAGCCCCCATTCCTCACGATGTTTGCCGAACAGGTACATGATTTCCTGACTGCGACCAACGGCAAAGGCCGGCATAAGGATATTGCCGCGCTGGGAATGTGCTTGCTCGATGACCTCCTGTAACTCCCGGTAGGTTTCCTCCAGGCTACGGTGGCAGCGATTACCATAGGTGCTTTCCATCATCACCAGGTCTGCATCGCGAACCAGGGTTGGGTCCTGCAGGATCGGTTCCTCGTGGTAGCCAAGATCACCACTGAAGACCAGTTTGCGCTTCACACCAGCGTCTTCCAGCCATAACTGGACAATGGATGAACCGAGGATATGCCCGGCGTCGGCCAGTTCCACTTCCACGCCGGGCAGGATACGTGTGCGCTTGCCGTAATCCAGGGTCTTGAATTGATGCATGACCTGCTGGGCATCCTGAACCGTATACAGCGGCTCGACCAGTGACAGGCCTTTGCGCTGGCGTTTTCGATTATCCCATTCCGCATCCTTCTCACTCAGAAAGGCAGAATCCTTGAGCATGATACGACACAGGTCGCGGGAGGCACGGTGAGTATAGATAGGGCCGCTGTAGCCCTGTTTGTACAGCAATGGAATCCGGCCCGAATGATCAATGTGGGCATGACTCAGAATAACGGCATCGATGCTTTCCAGGTCAAAGGGGAATGGCTGCCGGTTGCGCTGCTCATCGTCGCCGCCACCCTGGATCAGGCCGCAATCCAGCAGCAGGCGATGTTGGCCGACCTCCACCAGATGACAGGAGCCCGTAACCTCGCCAGCGGCGCCGTGGCAATGCAGTTTTATACCCATACCGGTAGTCTCCTCATTGATTCGAATCCTTCCGTGAAGGTTACATCAACTTGAATTATCGAACCAAACCATTTGTAATTCATTATGAATCCATTATCACTCGATGAGTTAAAAGACATCACTCATCGATCCTTGCCAACCATGGTCGATCCTGTCGGTGGGGGACACCTGAAGCCCCGCTTGCTTGCACCGGACGCAATATGATAACGGCTTTACAGCGGATCCCGGTTGGGATACCTATGTGGTTTTCGACTGACAATAGGGTGCCGGAGAACAATAACCATGGCCCACACACTGGACATCATAAGTCCTGAAACCGCGCGTACCCTCGCAGGGCTGTTTCGCGAACGGGTAAGGCGCTCACCCGATGCCACTGCCTATCGCCATTACAGTCGTTCTACACAGCAGTGGCGGGATCTGAGCTGGTCCCGCATGGCACATGAGGTGGCTCGCTGGCAGGTCGCACTGGCACGGGATGGCCTGCAGGCTGGAGACCGGGTCGCCATCATGCTCGATAATGGCCCTGAATGGGTACAATTCGACCAGGCGGCCGCCGGCCTGGGACTGGTGACCGTCCCCCTGTACACCCAGGATCGACCGGAAAACATTGCCTATATTCTGCGTAATGCGGGGGCGAAACTCCTGCTGCTGAACCAGTCGGAGTGCTGGGACCGGCTCGATACCGTGCATGAACAGCTGCATAACCTGGTACGTATCCTTACCCTGGAAACTACGGATACCCTTACTCCGGAACCCAGGCTTCGAGGTCTTGCACAATGGCTGCCGGACAGTGCCGCGGAACTGCAGACACAAGGGGATGACCCACATGCACTCGCCACCATCGTCTACACATCGGGTACTACCGGTCGCCCCAAGGGGGTGATGCTCAGTCATCACAACATTCTCTGGAATGCCCACCGTGCATTGAAGCTGGTACAGGCCTATCCCGATGATCTGTTCCTGTCTTTCCTGCCCCTGTCGCACACCCTGGAACGAACCGGTGGTTACTACCTGCCGATGATGGCGGGTTCCACGGTCGCCTATAACCGTTCGATACCGGAACTTGCGGAGGACCTGGTCATCATACGCCCCACCATACTGATGTCGGTCCCGCGTATTTTCGAGCGCATCTACAACAGGATTCAGGCCGGCCTGCAGGAAAAATCGCCCATCGCCCGGCTGCTGTTTCAACAGGCGGTGATCACCGGCTGGCTGCAGTTTGAACACGAGCAGGGCCGCGCCGACTGGTCACCCCGGCTGCTGTTGCAACCCCTGTTGCATAAACTGGTCGGCACCAGGGTTATGGCCAGGCTTGGCGGCCGTATGCGGCTGGCTGTGGTCGGTGGCGCCCCTTTGTCCGCCGAGGTGGCACAGTTGTTCATCGGTCTTGGGCTGCCCATGTTACAGGGCTATGGCCTGACGGAAACCAGTCCGGTCATCAGTGTCAACACCCTGGAAGCCAATGACCCGTCCAGCGTTGGCGTGCCTCTGGAAGATGTGGAGTTACGTATCAGCCATGGCGATGAACTGCTGACCCGTAGCCCCGGCGTGATGCTGGGTTACTGGGATAATCCGGCTGCCACTGTGGACACCATTGATGCCGATGGCTGGTTACATACCGGTGATAAGGCGCGACTTGAAAACGGTCACCTCTACATTACCGGCCGTATCAAGGAAATCCTGGTACTGGCGAACGGGGAAAAAGTGCCACCCGCCGATATGGAAATGGCGATCAGCGCGGACGCATTGTTCGAGCAGGTCATGGTGCTGGGTGACAACCGGCCGTATCTGTCCGCCCTTGTGGTGCTGAACTATGAACAGTGGGAATCGATCGCGCGCGTACGGGACCTGGATCCCGATGACACCGCATCTTTACGGCATCCCACAATCCGGCAAACCGTGCTGGACCGTATTGCTGTGCGCATCGACCAGTTTCCGGGTTACGCCCAGATTCGTGAGGTGCATTGCCAGACCGGTCCCTGGACCGTGGACGATGGCCTGATCACGCCAACGCTGAAATTGCGCCGCAATCAGGTGATGGAGGCCTTTGAGAACGAGATCGATGCCATGTATGACCGGCATTGAGCCGATAACCGACCGGTGCCTTCCACTCCATTCCGTTCAAGCGACATCCACATTCGGCAGACCAAGTCGCTGATCGAGCTGCACATAGAACAGCAGGTCCTGTACTGCAGCAGCAGTCTCAGGATCCTGGTCAAGAAAGGCCAGTGCCAGTCGCTGGCCTTCGGTACGGATCACCCGCGCGCTAAGTGAACGATTCAGGCGTTCATTCCCTGTCCAGATCCTGAAATTCAAAATCACGACCCTGTCCGGCTCTGGTGGTGTCCCCTCCTCCAGTCGCAGGGATACCCCTTCGAGGCTGATGTTCTCGGCCACGCCATGGGAGACACCATGCGCTCCAATGGCCATTTCAAGGTCTACCAGTATGCGTATTCTTGGGTGTTTTCTGCGTTCCAATTTTACCGCCCCCCACAAAATGCAGGACCGCCTGCCGGCCGCTCAGTGATACGGCATGGCAGATTCGCCAGGTTGCGCCTTCCGGACGCCATGGAGAATTTCAAATCCTGAGGATAAACATGAGGACGGTGCGATCCAGCTCCGCCAGTCTGCCTTAGGCGCGACCAACAGCGCTCATGTGCAGGCCACGGAAAATCTGTGGCCTGTGTCACAAAATAGCGTCCACAGGCGGGCAAGCTTTAGAATCAACTCGAATACAATATTATAATTATCTATAATACAGGTAGTTACAGACCTATTTTAATTATGATTGTCAATATAAGGAGTGGCGCAAATCCGCCCGGCTCACCCGCCACTCCACCGCAGCACCTTCACTTCGAGACGCGTGATCAATACCTTGCCCTGCGAGACGCGATAATGAGTATTGCGACGGCTGCTGTAACCCAGTGGCTGACCATTCCAGCGTAAACGTTCCTCGAGCAGTTGCGTGCCAAGTGCCGACCTACCATCCTCCGTAATGCGGTATTCGGCCGGTTTCGGTGTGACCCGGTACTCCTCTGCCAGCGAGGCCGCCTGCCAGGCATAGAGCAGAAACTCCGTGCGCCCGAAACGCAGGGTCTGGATTTCATTGCCATTGCCGGTCGGTACCTGCAACACCGCCTGAAAATCAGGTGCCAGCATGGGCTCCAGCGCCAGCACATCCCCCCTCACCGTGGCTTCCAGGCTGCGCCGATCCAGTGCAGAGAGCTGCGGTACCGTCAATACGGGGGAAGCTGCGAAGACCGAAAAGACACAGAGGTACAGTATTGCTGTGGACAACGGGCGTGACATAAGAGCCGGTAACAACAGGTACGGCGGATTGCCGTCGGGAGAGATTGCATTAGATCCTGTCCTAACGCAATGGACCAATCGCAGCTGACCGGTCAATCTGACATGAGGGGGGATTGGTGCCCGGTGGTAATCTGGTCAATCAGGGTGGTGGGGATGTCCAGGATGGGATAACCGGGTGAACCATGACGGCTGACTGAGGTACGTTCGGTGCATTTATCCAAATGGATTGGATTCGAACCTACCGGGAATGAGCCGAGGTGAAAAGGGTGTAGAAATTGCGGGTGGTGGCAGCCGCAAGGTCCGCGAAGGATTCCCCCCGCAGCTCTGCCAGGTACTCCGCCACATAGCGCACATAGGCTGGCTGATTCGGTTTGCCACGTTTGGGTACCGGGGCAAGATAGGGGGAATCGGTTTCCACCAGCATCTGCTCCAGTGGTACCTGCCGGGCGACCTCCTTCAGTTCGAGGGCATTCTTGAAGGTGACGATGCCGGAAAAGGAAATATAGAAGCCCATGTCCATGGCCTGGCGGGCCATCTCAATGCTTTCAGTGAAACAGTGCATCACACCACCGGCCCCGGCGGCATTTTCTTCCCGCATGATGCGGATGGTGTCTTCGCGGGCTTCGCGGGTGTGGATGATGAGTGGCTTGCCACATTCACGGGCAGCACGGATATGAGTGCGGAAACGCTCGCGCTGCCATTCAAGATCACCCGTACCGTGAAAATAATCCAGGCCGGTTTCACCGATAGCGACCACGCCCTGTTCCTGCGCATGTTGCACCAGTTCTTCGACCGTCGGTTCGTGGCAGTCCTGGTAATCGGGGTGTACGCCGGTAGAGATGGAGACCTGAGGATACTCGCGGACCTTGTCACGCATGCGTGCCCAGTCCTCGAAATTCACCGATACGCACAGCAGGTGTTCGATGCCGTTGGCGGCGGCTGCGTCGAGATAGGGCTGCAGGGAGCCGTCAGTGGATGCGAGATCCAGCATGTCGAGATGGCAATGGGAGTCCACCAGCATGGGCATACCTTGTTACTTGATTTACGAAGTGGGGAATTAAAACATACTGAAGGGCTTTTGACAGGGATGTTGAAGGTAATTTCCCCTCTCCCTGACCCTCTCCCCGAGGGAGAGGGGATATAGTCCTGGCTGGCTGTGCAGTTACCCCCTCTCCCTGAGGGAGAGGGGTAAGGCATACAGAATGGAGGCCGCCTTCCCATGTTTATCCGAAACGGCGGTCTGCCGGCAGATCACATGGTATGGGTCGGACGGTCGGCCTGCAGGGCACCGGCAAGATAGGTTTCGATCTTGTTGCGGGCAGCCCCGTTATCCTGCTCACTGAATTGCACGCCAATACCGGCGGCACGGTTGCCCTGGGCGCCGCGGGGAGTAATCCAGACGATGCGGCCGGCAACGGGGATTTTTTCCGATTCATCCATCAGCGTGAGCAGCATGAATACCTCATCACCCAGGTGGTAGGCCTTGGTGGTGGGGATGAACAGACCACCGTTCTTCACGAAAGGCATATAGGCCGCATAGAGCGCGGTTTTGTCCTTGATGGTGAGGGAGAGTATCCCCTGCCGCGGTGATGCACCCTTTTTCAACATACTTCCATTCCCCTTGCCCCTCAGGGCGGCGTGCCCGGGCTTTGGGCCCAGGCCACGATCAGATCTTCCATCATCAACTGGCGGTTGACCCCGGCGGCACTCATGCGTGCGGCGGCGGTCACACGATCCAGGTGGGTATAGAGCATGGCAGGGCTGACACGCCCTGCCATGCTGCGCAGCCGATCCTCGAGATCGGCATTGCGGACCGGTGCCGAATCGCCCCCCAGGGAGATCCGGATCATATCGCCGATCCATTCCTGCATCCAGAACAGGGTGACGGCATCCACTTCCTTGCTCCATTCGGCCGCCACACTGAGCGGGTCTTCCCGTCCCGCCTGCACCGCCTGTAACTGGGCAAGTCGCCCGGCGCGCTGTTCCAGGATCTGATCGGCCGCAAGAGCCTGTGCCTGAAGGGGCGCGCCGGCAGCCAGATCCAGTAACAAGGCCGCCTGTTCCGGGGCAAGCCCCGCCTCCTGCAGCCAGCTCAGTGCCAGCTCCCGCCGGGGTGCCGGAAAACTGATTTTCTGGCAGCGACTGCGAATGGTGGCCGGCAATTGGGCCGGCCGTTCCGTAATCAGTATCAGCACCGTATTATCGGTCGGTTCCTCAAGAGTCTTTAATAAACTATTGGCTGCACTCACATTCATACGCTCGGCAGGCTGAATCAACGCCACCTTGCCACCACCACCGTGGCTTTTCAGCCCCAGCTCGGCACAGAGGGCGCGGATCTGGTCGACCTTGACCACCTTGCTATCCTCTTGCGGTTCCACCCGCTGAAAATCCGGATGATTGCCGGCCTCTGCCAATCGACACGGGCTGCACTGACCACAGGCCCGGCCATCGGCCAATGGCGTCCGGCACAGCAGGGAACGGGCCAGCAGCAGGGCGAACTCCAGCTTGCCGACGCCCCGGGGGCCCGAAAACAGCAGTCCATGGGGCATGCGCCCCTGTTCCCGGGCCTGCTGCAGTTGCCGCCACTGGCCCTGCAGCCAGGGATACAGGATGGGCATCGTCACCTGCCCAGCTCCCGGTCCAGTAAGCTGGCGATCTGGATCTGAACCGCTTCCAGTGATTGCGAGGCATCGATTACGCGGTAACGTTGCGGTGCGGCGGCGGCCTGCTCCAGGTAGGATTGCCGCACCCGCTCAAAGAAGCTGAGCTGCTCCTGTTCGAAACGGTCGAGGGCACCCCGTTCACCGGCACGGGCCAGGCCGATTTCCACCGGGATGTCGAGTAGCAGGGTGAGATCGGGTCGCACCTCGCCCTGCACCCAGGTCTCCAGACTGGCGATGCGATGCACATCGATGCCGCGTCCGCCGCCCTGGTAGGCATAGGTGGCGTCGGTAAAGCGGTCGCACAACACCCATTCGCCTCGCTCGATCGCCGGCAGGATCACTTCCTGCAGATGCTGGGCACGGGCGGCGAACATCAACAGCAGTTCACAGTCGGACACCATGGTCTTGTTTGCCGGGTCCAGCAGCAGCGCCCGGATCTTTTCGCTGACGTCGGTGCCGCCCGGCTCGCGAGTGACGATGACCCGCTTGCCAGCAGCCAGCAGACGCTGGTGCACGAAATCCAGGTTGGTGCTCTTGCCCACCCCCTCGCTGCCTTCCAGGGTGATGAATCTGCCTTTGCTCATACGCGGATCATAATCGTCTGGTTATCGTTCAAGGTCTTTTCTGGTACTTCTGTACCGCCCGATTGTGCTCGGCCAGTGTAGCGGAAAAATGATGGCTGCCATCACCCTTGGCCACGAAATACAGGGTTTTTCCCGGTGCCGGGTGCAGCGCGGCCTGAATCGCCTCGATGCCGGGCATGGCGATGGGCGTCGGTGGCAGGCCGGCGCGGGTATAGGTGTTGTAGGGGGTGTCACGGCGTAGATCACGAAAGCGTATGTCGCCATCGAACTGTTCACCGATCCCATAAATGACCGTGGGATCGGTCTGCAGCCGCATGCCCTTTTGCAGGCGCCGGATGAACACACCGGCAATGGCGGGGCGCTCATCCGGCTGTGCCGTTTCCTTCTCCACGATGGAGGCCAGGATCAGTGCTTCATAGGGCGTCTGCAGTGGCAGTCCTTCGGCCCGCCCGGCCCAGGCCTCGGTCAGTACCTGCTGCATGGCGGCATAGGCGCGGCGCAGGAAATCCACGTCACGGGTGCCGCGGGGGAAATGATAGGTGTCGGGCAGGAAACGGCCTTCCGGATGTTCCCCCTCACGCCCGATGCGCCGCATGATTTCCTCGTCGGTCAGTTCCTGCAGGCTGTGTTCCAGCACCGGACTGGAGGCCACCCGTTCCATCATTTGCCGGAAGGTCTGGCCTTCCACCAGGGTGAGATCATGTTGCAGTACCTTGCCTTGCGCAAGCTGTTGCAACAATGCCTCGGGCGTAGTGCCGGGATCAATACGATATTCCCCGGCCTGTATGCGCACCGCAAGACCGCTATGGCGTCCGAGCAGCCGTAGCCAGTAGGGATGCGGCAGTATCCCCTGCTGCGTGAGATCCTGTGCCAGGCCGCGTAGCGAACTGCCCGGCGGGAGTTCGATCACCAGCCCCGAGTCCGGTAGTGCCAGCGGCGTGGTGCGAAACTGCAGATACTGTTGCCATAGCCAGGCACCCACCAGCACCAGGATCAACAGCAAGGCCAGCATCACCTTGCCAAGGGTACGCAGGTTCATGGATGCCAGTCCTCCCCTTCGGGGGCCGCGGCGATGAGCTGCTGTACCCGTTGCGTGACCGGTCCTGCCGGGCGTGGTTTGCCTTCCCACTCGATCACCGGCTGAATCCCCATCAGGCTGTTGCTCATGAAGCACTCCTCGGCCTCTTCCACTGCGGCCCAGTCCACCGGGCAGATGCGGTACTCGATGTCGTTGGCCTTGCAGACATCGATCACCGCGGCACGCTGCACGCCGGCTACTCCGGCATGCGTGAGGGCCGGCGTAATCACCACACCGGCTTTCACCAGAAACAGGTTGCTTCTGGTGCCCTCGATCACGGCGCCCTCATTGTCGGCAAGCAGACCTTCGTCCACCTGCTTTGCCACCAGCTCGCGACTGGCCAGCACCTGCTCCAGCCGGTTGAGATGCTTGATCCCCGCCAGTTGAGGATTGCGGCCCAGCACGCTGTTGCAAGGCATCACACGGAGTCCGTTCAAGGTGACATCCGGCCAGTCCAGCCGGCGCAGGACACGGGTGACACCAGCGGAATCATCCGGGCGATAACCGCGCCCGCCCACACCCCGGGTCAGCAGTATCTTCAACACGCAACGGGCATGATGCTGTACTAGGTGATCGGTCTCGAAGCGCAACCGCTGCAGATCGGGCACCGGCAGGCCGAGTCGCACGCAGCCCGCCTGCAGGCGGGCCATATGGCGCTGCCAATAGCGTGGCTGGCCGTCGATCACGGCGATGGTTTCAAACAGGCCATCCCCATACTGCAGCCCGCGATCCGCTGCATCGACACAATCCACGGCCTGGCCATTGATGAGCGTGTGCGTAGTCATGGCGTATCCTTTTGCAGGGACAGCAGCAGCCCGTGTGCCTTGGCGCGGGTTTCCTCGAGTTCCTGTTCCGGCACGGAATCGGCCACGATACCGGCACCTGCGCGCAGGCTGATAGCATCGCCGTCACGCACAAGGGTGCGGATGAGAATGTTCAGATCCATACTGCCGTCACGATTGAGATAGCCCATGGAACCCGTGTAGGGGCCACGTCCCTCCTGCTCCTGCTCCGCAATGATTTCCATACAGCGTACCTTGGGACAGCCGGTGATGGTACCGCCGGGAAACACCGCGCGTATCACCTCGCCCGGTGTCACGGTCTCACGCAGGCGTCCCCGTACATTGGAAACGATGTGGTGCACATGGGCGTAGCTCTCCAGCGCCATGAGTTCATTGACCTGCACTGTGCCTGGTATACAGACGCGGCCGAGATCGTTGCGTTCCAGATCGATCAACATTACGTGTTCGGCACGTTCCTTGGGGTGGCCCAGCAATTCGCTGGACAGCGCAGCATCCGCTGCCTGTTCGGCGCTGCGTGGCCGGGTACCGGCAATGGGCCGGGTATCCACTTCCCGGCCACGCACCCGTACCAGTCGTTCCGGGGAAGAACTGACAATGGCAGTCTCATTCCAGACGGCCAGGCCGTTGAAGGGGCCAGGATTGCGGGCGCGCAACCGGGCATAGAGATCGGCACTGGTAGCCGGTGCGCATAGCCGTGTTTGCCAGCGACGCGATAGATTGGCCTGGAATACGTCGCCATCATAGATGTAGCGCAGGGTGCGCCGTACCGCCTGAAGGTAACGCGCCGGCTCCTCCTCCTCGATGGGTGCGACATCCAATGTGGGCACGGTGGCCGGTTGCGATCGACCCAGAGTCTTCACGTCCTCGCGCATCTGTGCCATACAGCCTTGTGCATCCGCCTCGGTGATCAGCCACACACACTGTTGCCGATGATCGCGCACGACCGCAGCCGGGATGCGGGTCGCGAAGGCCGTAGGCAGTCCATAAGGTGCGTGTGGAAACACTACGCCGGGTTCTATTTCGGCGGCCAGTTCATAACCCAGGTACAGGAACCAGCCACCGCGAAACGGCAGTTCATGGGTTTGTTCCGGAACAGACTGCTGTGACCAGATACGATCCAGCACAGACAGGAATTGCCCTCCCTCCATGACGGCATCGCCCAGGCTCAGCACGGCATCCTGCAATACCAGTGACTCTCCGGGAAAGGCGAACAGGATGTCGAAACGCGCCTGTTCACTCTGTGCGGCGCTTTCCAGCAGATAGGGGTAACGGTGCGGATGGGCCCGATGTAGATCCAGTAGATCGAAGTTGGCGGGTATGGTTTCCCGGCAGACGGTTTGGTATTGCCCCATGAGGTTGCTCATTCGTCATCCCGGCGGCAGGCCGGAATCCACAGGACTTGCCCGCATCGGTGGGACCGGATCCCGGCCTGCGCCGGGATGACGCCTAGATCCTGCGCAGCACCAGGGTGCCGTTGGTCCCGCCGAAGCCGAAGGAATTGGAGATGGCCACGTCGATCTTCATCGGTCGCGCCTCGTTGGGCACGAAATCCAGATCACACTCGGGATCGGGGGTGAACTGGTTAATGGTCGGCGGTGAAACCTGGTCCCGGATCGCCAATGCGGAGAATACCGCCTCGATACCACCTGCGGCACCCAGCAGGTGACCGGTCATGGATTTGGTGGAATTGACGGCAACGGTTTTGGCGTAACTGCCAAAGACCGACTTGATCGCCGCCACTTCCGCCTTGTCACCGGCCGGCGTGGAGGTGCCATGGGCGTTGACGTACTGCACATCCTCGGGATTGATGCCGGCATCCTTCATGGCTGTCTTCATGCAGCGTACGGCACCGGCACCGCCTTCGGCGGGCTGCGTCATGTGATAGGCGTCACCGCTCATGCCGAAACCGACCACTTCGGCGTAGATATTGGCGCCACGTGCCTTCGCATGCTCATACTCTTCCAGCACCAGTACGCCTGCACCATCACCCAGCACAAAGCCGTCACGGTCGAGATCCCAGGGCCGACTGGCGGTTTCCGGGTCATCATTGCGGTTGGACAGGGCTCGGGCAGCGGCGAAACCGCCCATGCCCAGCGGTGAACTGGCCATTTCCGCACCGCCGGCCACCATCACGTCCGCATCGCCATAGGCAATGATGCGCGCGGCCTCACCTATATTGTGCGTGCCGGTGGTACAGGCGGTCACAATGGCAATGTTGGGTCCCTGCATGCCATGCATGATGGACAGGTTGCCGGAAATCATGTTGATGATGCTGCTCGGCACGAAGAACGGCGAGATCTTGCGTGGACCACCCTTGTTGAGTGCATCGTGGTTGTTTTCGATGGTGGTCAAACCACCGATGCCGGACCCAATGGCCACACCAATGCGATCGGCATTGGCCTCGGTTACTTCGATACCGGAGTCCTTGATAGCCTGGACACCGGCAGCAATGCCGTAATGGATGAAGCCATCCATTTTGCGGGCATCCTTGGAAGACATGTATTCGGTGGCATCAAAGCCTTTCACCGTACCCGCGAAACGAACCGAGAAATTCGTTGCATCGAAATGGGTGATGGGCGTAATGCCGCTTTTGCCCGCAAGGATATTATCCCAGCATTCCTTGAGATTGAGGCCCACAGGGGAAACGATACCAAGACCGGTGATGACTACGCGCCGCTTAGCCAAGATTCCATCCTCACGAAATCGACCGCCCGGCTTGCGGGCGGATCAAAAACAGAAGGCCGCGCCCACGCAACGTGGGGCCAGCGGCCTTCGCGATAAAAAACTACTTAACCCTGGTGCGCGTTGACGTAGTCAATCGCCTGCTGAACCGTGGTGATCTTTTCAGCCTCTTCATCGGGGATTTCGCATTCGAATTCCTCTTCCAAAGCCATTACCAGTTCGACGGTATCCAGGGAATCTGCGCCAAGATCATCCACAAAGGAAGCAGCGTTGGTCACTTCCTCTTCCTTGACATCCAGTTGTTCGACGACGATTTTCTTGACGCGTTCTTCGACGTTACTCATTGTTGAATTATCCTCACAAGGCAACAAAAAACAGCCGCAGCTGCGGCGGGTATTGTAGTGAAAAGCGTATGCTCATGCCAGTAATCGCAGGCACTTGATCCAGCGCATGTACAGGGTGCTTGCGCGCACCGGTTTCCAGCCTGGAAATTACTTTAAGTGCCCTTTTTTACTACAGCAAAAACAATATGTTGAAATATATTTCTAACCTGATTTCAGGGTTTTGGGTCAGGCCATGTGCATACCACCATTCACATGCAGCGTTTCGCCCGTGATGTAGGCCGCCTGTGTCGAGGCCAGAAATGCCACGGCATTGGCGATATCCTCAGCCGCGCCGAGCCGGCCCAGCGGAATCTGGCCGATGAGATGATTGCGTTGCTCTTCCGGTAAGGCACGGGTCATGTCGGTATCGATGAAGCCGGGTGCGACCACGTTGACGGTAATGCCCCGCGAGCCTACCTCCCGGGCCAGCGATTTGCTGAATCCGACGATACCGGCCTTGGCAGCGGCATAATTGGCCTGCCCCGGATTACCGGTGGCACCGACCACGGAGGCAATGCTGATGATGCGGCCCCGCTTGGCCTTCATCATGCCGCGCAGGCAGGCCTTGCTGAGTCGGAAGATGGAACTCAGATTGGTGTTGATCACCGCATCCCAGTCCTCATCCTTCATGCGCATGAGCAGGGTATCACGAGTGATTCCGGCATTATTGACCAGCACCGTCGGTGCGCCGAACTGCTCGCCTACGCCCTTGACCAGGGTGTCTACCGAAGCCGGGTCTGCCACGTCCAGTACCATACCGGCTCCCTGGACACCGGCCTCCTGCAGATAGGTGCTGATCGCATCGGCGCCGCCCTGACTGGTGGCGGTACCCACTACCGTGGCACCCATCTGTCCCAGGGTCATGGCAATGGCCTTGCCGATCCCCCGGCTGGCACCGCTGACCAGTGCAATTTCATTTTCCAGTGACATGTATCTTCTCCATGCAGGGCCGCCCGGAACATCTGTTTACCGATGGGCGGGCCCGCGTACTTGATTCTGTATTCCGAATAGCGTTTTTGCCTTCAGGTGGACAGCGCTTCACTGAGGCTGGCAGGATCAAACACGCTCTGGGTAGCCAGTTCCTTGTTGATGCGTTTATTGAGGCCTGCCAGCACCTTGCCCGGTCCCATTTCCACGAATCGGGTCATGCCCTGCCCGGCCATGGCCTGAATGGTTTCCACCCATCGCACCGGACTGTACAGTTGCTGCGCCAGTGCCGCGCGAATGGCATCGGCCTCCTGGTGAGGCTGCACATCCACGTTATGCAGGACCGGGATTGTCGGCATCTGAATACTGATGTTAGCCAGTGATTCGGCAAAGGCATCCGCAGCGGGTTTCATCAGGCTGCAATGGGAAGGCACGCTCACCGGCAACGGCAGCGCGCGTTTGGCGCCCGCTTCCTTGGCCAACGCCATGGCCCGCTCCACGGCCGCCGTATTACCGGCGATGACCACCTGGCCGGGGGAATTGAAATTGACCGCGGACACCACCTCACCCTGCTCGGCCTGCCGGCAGAGATCGATAATCTGCTGATCTTCGAGTCCCAGGATGGCGGCCATGGCGCCGGTACCGGCAGGCACGGCTGCCTGCATACGGCGACCCCGTTCTGCAACCAGGGCCACGGCATCCGTAAAGCCGAGGGCTCCGGCGCATACCAGTGCGGTGTATTCCCCCAGGCTGTGCCCAGCCATGATGGCCGGCCTGGCACCCCCCTGTTCGGACCATACCCGCCACACCGCCACACCCGCGGTCAGCATGGCCGGCTGGGTACGATCCGTCCGGTTGAGGTCATCGGCCGGGCCGTTTTGGGTCAGTTCCCAGAGGTCGTAGCCCAGCACATCGCTGGCGGCGCGAAAGGTATCCAGCACAATCGGATGCGCGGCACCCAGGTCGGCCAGCATACCGACGGACTGCGATCCCTGTCCGGGGAAAATCATGGCGAGTTGGGAATTGGTTTCAGTCATGAGCAATATCTTGATCAGTATTTGAGTAACACGGAACCCCAGGTGAAACCGCCACCGAATGCTTCCAGCAACACGGTTTCACCACGTTGGATGCGACCATCGCGCACGGCGGTATCCAGCGCCAGCGGTACCGAGGCCGCCGAGGTATTCCCGTGCTGGTCCACGGTCACCACCACGTGATCCATGTTCATTTTCAGTTTTCTAGCCGTCGCCTGAATGATGCGGATGTTGGCCTGGTGCGGCACCAGCCAATCCACATCGGATTTCTTCATGTGATTGGCCTTGAGGGTTTCATCGACAATGCGGCCGAGGGTATTGACGGCCACCTTGAACACCTCGTTGCCCTTCATCTGCATGAAGGCTTTGCCTTCCGCCACCAGGTCAAAGCCCTGTGAGACGCCCGCCGGCACCGTCAACAGGCTCTCGTAACTGCCATCGGCGTGCAGGTGACTGGACAGGATGCCTGGTTCTTCACTGGCTTCCAGAATCACCGCACCGGCACCGTCCCCAAACAGCACGCAGGTGCTGCGATCATTCCAGTCGGTGATGCGCGACAGGGTTTCGGCACCAATCACCAGGGCACATCTGGCACCGCCGGTACGCACGAATTTATCGGCCACGCCAAGGGCGTAGACGAAACCGGTGCATACGGCCTGTATATCAAATGCGGCACAGCCGTGGATATCCAGGCGCTGCTGCAACAGGCAGGCGGTACTGGGGAATACGCGGTCGGGGGTGGTGGTGGCCACGATAATGAGATCGATATCGGCTGCGGTCCTGCCGGCCGCTTCCATGGCCTTGCGTGCCGCCTGTTCCGCCAGGTCACAGGTGGTCTCACCTTCCGCGGCAATATGCCGTTTCTCGATGCCGGTGCGCTCACGTATCCACTGATCCGTAGTCTCCACCATCTGTTCCAGATCGTGGTTGGTAAGCACTTTTTCCGGCAGGTGGCTGCCCGTTCCGGTAATCCTTCCGTACATTACACCGCCTGCCGCTGTGCCATTAAGGCATTAAGTTGTTCATTGATGCGCTGAGGAACCGCCTGCTGCACCTCGAGTACCGCAAATTCAATGGCGTTGGCTAAGGCCAGCGCATCTGCGCCGCCATGACTCTTCACCACGATGCCGCGCAGACCAAGCAGGCTGGCGCCGTTGTAGCGGCGCGGATCGATGCGTCGCCGAAAGGCACGCAGTACCGGCAAGGCGACGATACCCGCGAGCTTGGTAAAAACATTGCGGGTGAATTCACGTTTCATGAATTCGGAAATCATCTTGGCGAGGCCTTCGCTGGTTTTCAGTGCCACATTACCGACAAAACCGTCACATACGACCACGTCCACATCGCCCTTGTAGATGTCATCGCCTTCCACAAAACCGATGTAATTCAGCTTGGCCGTTTCCAGGCAGAGCGCCGCCTTCTTGACCTGCTCATTGCCCTTGATTTCTTCTTCGCCGATGTTGAGCAAGCCGACGCGGGGGCGCTCGATACCATCGACGGCGGCGGCCAGCACTGAACCCATCAACGCGAACTGGCACAGGTGTTCAGAAGTGCAATCCACATTGGCGCCCAGATCCAGCATCCAGGTTTCACCCTTGAGGGACGGCAGCCGGGTGCAGATGGCCGGCCGATCGATACCGGCGAGGGTTTTGAGTACGAAACGCGCAGTGGCCATCAGCGCCCCGGTATTGCCCGCGCTGACGCAGGCGTCGGCCTTGCCGTCCTTGACCAGATTCAGGGCCACGCGCATGGAGGAATCTTTTTTATTGCGCAGCGCATGGGACGGCAGATCATCCATCTCGACCCGCTGCGAGGCATGCTGGATGACCAGGCGGTCGCCCAGTCCATCGGCTGCCGCGCCAAGGGATGCGGCAAGGATCGATTCATCGCCCACCAGCACAATGCGCAGGTCATCCCGGGCCTTGAGCACGCGCAGTGCCGCAGGTATGACCACATCGGGGCCATGATCGCCGCCCATTGCATCGACTGCAATGGTATGCGGGCTACCCATGGGACACCGGTTCCTGGTGAATCAGCATAGAATGCAGTCTATTGCGAAATACAAAGGGTCGCGGCGTTCAACACACCGCGACCCCCTGTCGATCCCTGTGCGATCAGTCAACGTCTTTGGCGATAACCTTGCGCCCACGGTAATAACCGTCCGGGCTGATGTGGTGACGCAGATGGGTTTCACCCGTAGTCGGCTCCACCGACAGCGTGGCACCCTTGATGCTGTCATGGGAACGGCGCATACCGCGCTTGGAAGGGGTCTTGCGATTCTGTTGAACGGCCATAACGATAACTCCTGAAAAAACTACTTATCACGTTTCAATTGTGCCAGCACGGCAAACGGGTTTTCCCGCTGCTTGCCCTCCGGCAGTGGTTCCTGCTGTTTCACCACTGCGCAGGGATGTGGTTCCTGGTGCATTGCCACGATCGGCAGCGAAAGAATGACTTCATCTTCCACTATCTCCGCCATCGACATGGGTTCCGACGCCACAATCAGCGGCTCGTAACTCGAAGGCAATCGCTGGCCGTCCTCCTCGCCATGCACAAGTCCCAGCCGGAACTGACTGTCCACGGCGAATTCCATGGGCCCCAGGCATCGCTGACATAACAACTCCAGCGTCCCGGTCACACGTCCCGCCATGTAGCGAACGCCACCTGGATCCCTGTCAAAAACCACCGTAACAGCAAGTTGTCCCTGATCGGATGCCAGCTGCGGCGCGAGACGCGTCAGTCTGACGAGGTCAATGCTGCCCTCGAACCTCCGCCCCGCATCGGCCAGTATCTGCGGCTCAATTCGTTCCGGAAGTCGACTCAACATAAGACGCGAATTTTATCCTGCCAGCCCTGAGAATGTCAAAGAAAACTATAGTAAAATCGCGGTGTTCCCGACCCTGCCCCGGGGCAGGCCGTTGACAGCCCCAAAGGACTTGCGTAAGAAGTGGATTCGTTCCCGGCGGCCCCGAACGCCGTCCTCCCACGCACCGGCCCGCTACGGCCGAAATTGACGGAAGATTCAATGTGATCAAGAAGATCCTGATCGCCAACCGCGGGGAAATCGCGGTGCGCCTGGTGCGCGCCTGCGCCGAGGCCGACATTACCTCGGTGGCCATTTATGCCGACGTCGACCGCCACGCCCTGCACGTCAAGAAGGCCGACGAGGCTTACAACATCGGGCCGGAATCCGTCGCCGGCTACCTGAACGCCCACCGGATCGTCAATCTGGCCGTCGCCTCCGGCTGCGATGCCCTGCACCCGGGCTATGGTTTCCTGTCGGAAAATCCGCTGCTGGCGGAAATCTGCCGGCGCCGCGGCATCACCTTCATCGGGCCAACGGCCGAAGTGATCCACCGCATGGGCGATAAGACCGAGGCCCGTCGTGCCATGCAGGCTGCCGGCGTACCCGTCGTGCCCGGCTGCGACGATAACCTCGAAAGCCTCGATCAGGCCATGACCCTTGCCGAACAGTTCGGTTACCCGGTCATGCTCAAGGCCACCTCCGGCGGCGGTGGACGCGGCATCCGCCGCTGCAACAGTGCCGAGGAGTTGCGCCGCAACTATGACCGGGTGATCTCCGAGGCCACCAAGGCCTTCGGCAGTGCCAATGTATTTATGGAAAAATGCATTGACCGGCCACGCCACATCGAGGTGCAGATCCTTGCCGATCATCACGGCAACTGCATTCACCTGTTCGAGCGCGACTGTTCCATTCAACGCCGCCACCAGAAACTGGTGGAGATTGCGCCCTCGCCGCAGCTTAACGAGGAACAGCGCCAGATGCTGGGAGACTATGCCGTCAGGGCGGCACTGGCAGTCGGCTACCAGAATGCCGGTACGGTGGAATTCCTCATGGACCGGGACGATACGTTCTATTTCATGGAGATGAACACCCGCCTGCAGGTGGAACACACCATCAGCGAAACCATCACCGGCATCGACATTGTGCAGGAGCAGTTCCGCATCGCCGACGGCCAGCCGCTACGATACCGCCAGGAAGAGGTGCAACGTCGCGGTTACGCGATCGAATTCCGCATCAACGCCGAAGATCCAAAGAATGATTTCCTGCCCAGTTTCGGCCGCATCACCCGCTACTTCGCCCCGGGCGGACCCGGCGTGCGTACCGATGCTGCGATCTACACCGGTTACAGTATTCCGCCCTACTATGATTCCATGTGTGCCAAGCTGATCGTCTGGGCACTGGACTGGCCCGATGTCATCAAACGATCCCGCCGCGCCCTGCAGGATATGGGGCTGTATGGTGTGAAAACCACCATCCCCTATTACCTGGAATTGCTCAAGGTGGAGGACGTGATCAACGGCCACTTTGACACCGGCTTTGTCGAGGATCATCCGGAGCTGGTGAATTACGCCACCAGCCGCCCGACCCGGGAACTGGCCGCCGTAATCAGCGCCGCCATTGCCGCCTATTCCGGGCATTGACGCATGGTGTTCACTACAAAGTGCGCAAGAAAAAACGATTCGCTTGCTGCCTTCATCGAAGGTACGTCCCCTTTCACTCCGGGAGAGGATATATAGGGCGCAGCTTACTGAGCTTTTCTTGGCGTCATTTGCAGTCAATAAAGCTTTCCGGATTTCCAGATAGAAACACATAGAAGGTATTTCATGTCCAAGGTTCACATCACCGATGTCATCCTGCGCGATGCCCACCAGTCCCTGATCGCCACCCGCATGCGTACCGAGGATATGCTGCCCATCTGCGCCAAGCTGGATGCCATCGGCTACTGGTCGCTGGAAATGTGGGGCGGCGCCACCTTCGACGCCTGTCTGCGCTATCTGAAGGAAGACCCCTGGGAACGGTTGCGCAAGCTGCGCGAAGCCCTGCCCAACACCCAGTTGCAGATGCTGCTGCGCGGCCAGAACCTGCTCGGTTATCGACATTATTCCGATGATGTGGTGCAGGCCTTCGTAGCCAAGGCGGCATCCAACGGCATGGATGTGTTCCGTATCTTTGATGCACTCAATGATACCCGCAACATGGAGTCCTCGATCCGCGCCGTGAAGCAGGCCGGCAAACATGCGCAGGGCACCATCTGTTACACCACCAGCCCGGTGCACGGCATTCCCCAGTTCGTCACCATGGCCAAAACCCTCGCCAACATGGGCGTCGACAGCATCGCCATCAAGGATATGGCCGGACTGCTGACCCCCATGCTGGCCGGTGAACTGGTCCGTGAGCTGGTCGCCGCAGTCGCAGTACCGATTCACCTGCACATGCATGCCACTGCCGGTACCGCCGAGATGTGCCAGCTGAAGGCCATCGAGAATGGCTGTCGCCACATCGATACCGCCATCTCTGCCTTTGCCGGCGGAGCCAGCCATCCGCCCACGGAAAGCATGGTAGCCGCCCTGGCCGGCACCGATTACGACACTGGCCTGGATCTCAAGTCCCTGCAGGAGATTGGTTTTTACTTCAAGGAAGTGCGGGGGAAATACCATCAGTTCGAAAGCGAACTTACCGGACTGGATACCCGGGTTGCGCTCTACCAGGTGCCAGGCGGGATGATTTCCAATCTCTATAGCCAGCTCAAGGAACAGGGGGCTCTGAATCGCATCAGCGAAGTGCTGGACGAGATACCACGGGTGCGCGAGGACCTCGGCTACCCACCGCTGGTCACACCGACCTCACAGATCGTCGGTGCCCAGGCGGTATTGAATGTACTGACCAACACCCGCTACAAGACCATCACTAACGAAGTGAAGGCCTATCTGCAGGGACGTTACGGCCATGCCCCCGGGCAAATCAATTCCATGGTCCAGCAACAGGCCATTGGCAATGCCGATGTGATCGATATACGCCCCGCGGACCTGCTTAAGGCGGAGATGCCAAGTCTGCGAGATGACAGCGGGGCATTCGTCGAGTCCGAAGAGGATGTACTCACCTACGCCATGTTCCCTGAAATCGGCCGTGAGTTTCTGGAACACCGCAAGGCCGGCAACCTGCAACCGGAACCGCTGGAACCACCGAGTAAGACGGAAGGAATGGGGGGGCGCCCAACCGAATTCAATGTCACCCTGCACGGTGAGACCTACCACATTCAGGTCACCGGTACCGGTCATCACACCCAGGATGCCCGTCCCTTCTATCTCACCGTGGATGGCGTACCGGAAGAAATCCTCATCGAAACCCTGGAAGAACTGGAGCCGCGCGCCTCCGCACCCGAGAAAGCCGCCGCGCCTTCGCCCAAAGGCAGCAAACGTCCGCGCGCTACCCAGCCCGGACATGTCACTACCTCCATGCCCGGCACCATCATCGACGTGCTGGTGAAGGTTGACGATGTCGTCAAGGCCGGCGACCCGGTACTGGTCACCGAGGCCATGAAGATGGAAACCGAGGTGCAGGCACCCATAGGCGGCAAGGTCACTGCCGTGTACGTGGCAAAGGGTGAAAGCGTCAATCCCGATGAGACCCTGGTCGAGATTGAGGCGGGCTGAAACCGCAGACCGATCCCCGCCTGTTCTCGGCGAACGCTGCAACGGAAAAGCGCTTGTCGCCTTACATGCCGCTTCGCTACACTTGCGCGCCATGAATGACACGCATCACACCCTCGTACTTGCCTCCACTTCGCCCTTTCGGCGTGAGTTGCTGTCCCGTTTCGATATCCCCTTCGAAACGGTTGCTCCCGATGTGGATGAAACCCGGCATACGGGTGAATCCCCTGAAGACCTGGTACTACGCCTGTCGGAAGCCAAGGCGCGCGCCGGGGCAGGCGCTTTTGGACATGCCCTGGTGATTGGTTCCGATCAGGTCGCAGTGGTGGATGGCGAGGTGCTGGGTAAACCCGGGGATCATGAAAAGGCCAGAGCCCAGCTTCGCAAGCTATCCGGCAAGGCGGTGCGCTTTCTGACCGGCCTGTGCCTGTTCAACAGCACCAGCGGCGAGGCGAGTACCACGCTGGTACCCTTCACCGTACATTTCCGTATCCTGGATGACGAGCGTATTGAGCGCTATCTGCGCAAGGAACAACCATACAACTGTGCCGGCAGCTTCAAATCCGAAGCGCTGGGCATCACGCTGTTCGAACGCATGGAAGGCGATGATCCCACTGCGCTGATCGGCCTGCCGCTGATTGAGCTAACCAGCCTGCTGGCCCGGGCCGGGGTGATGTTGCCGTAAGGTGTCCGGATAAATAACGACCCGCTGCTCCGGATTCATCCGGACAATATCAGTTACTCACTGCAGGTTCGGCGTAGCCCCCATGACTTCCGTAAGAGCCTTGGCCATGGCCACTCCCAAACGGTCACTGAAGCGCTTCAGGAAATCAGGCCGCGGCGTATAGTCCACCATATCTTCCGCACCGATCAGTTCCCGGGCTACATAGCCGGCACTGGCCAATCCGTCGACCAACCCCAGTTGCACGCCCTGTTCACCGGTCCAGACCAGGCCGGAAAAGATATCCGGGTTATCCGCCAATCGATCCTTACGGCCCTCGCGTACGGTTTTAATGAACTGGGCATGGATGTTATCGAGCAGGCCCTGCACGTGGGCCACGTCATCTTCCCGCGTTGCCTGGAAGGGATCCAGGAAGCCCTTGTGCTCGCCGGCGGTGAGCAGGCGCCGCTCGACACCCAGTTTATCCATGGCGCCGACAAAACCGAAACCATCCATACGCACACCAATGGAGCCGACAATGCTGGCCTTATCGGCATAGATCTGGTCGGCTGCCACGGCAACGTAGTAGCCGCCCGAGGCGCAGATATCGGTGACCACGGCATACAGCGGGATATCCGGATGCTCCTCCCGCAGGCGGTGGATTTCGTCATTGATATAACCGGCCTGCACCGGGCTGCCACCGGGACTGTTGATGCGCAGGATCACCCCCTTGACGTGCTTGCTTTCAAATGCGTCGCGTAGACCGGTGATGATATTGTCGGCGCTGGCCTCCGCGTCGGCCGCGATGATGCCGTCCAGTTCCACCAGTGCGGTATGGGTGCCGGTCACGAGGCCATCGGCCTGCCAGGCGCCGGGCCGGTACAGGAACAGAATGCTGAACAGGTATACGAACAACAGGGTCTTGAACAGAATACTCCAGCGTCGTGCGCGGCGTTGTTCATTCACCGAGGCAAAGGCCAGCCGGTTGAGGAGATCCTGCTGCCACTGGATCGATTCAGGGGAGTTGTCAGCCGCGGGTAATTCTTTTTCGTTTGTCATCGAATGCTCTTCCTGGTTTCGCTAATCCGGTTGCTTGTTCGAATGTATTCGGACAATGGGCAATGTCGCCGCCGGGCATCCCGTCCCTTGCCTGTCATTCCGCGTTTACCATCAGGGGCTGCCCCCGGTAGCGGGCCAGCCAGGGGGTGAATTCCGCGAGGCTGTCAATGCACCCCAACGGTTCATGCCGCAGCAGACGTTCCAGCGCATGAACCCCGTAACTGACCGCCACCGGGCCGGCTCCGGCATTGCGCGCCATTTCCATATCGTATTCGGTATCGCCCACCATCAGGGTTTCCTGTGGCGGAATATCCAGTTGCTGCATCAGTTCCTGCAGCATGCGCGGATGAGGTTTGGAACGGGTTTCGTCGGAACAGCGCGTGGCCGCAAACTGGGCCTCCAGGCCCGTTGCCTGTAGCACCTTGTCCAGGCCTGCACGTCCCTTGCCAGTTGCCACGGCCAGCTGGTAGCCCTCGTCGCGCAGGGCCTCCAGGGTCTCCCGGGCATGGGGGAACAACCGCGACTCGCCCGCCACCTGGAACCAGTGATGCCGGTAGCGATCGATGTAGTGCTCCACGAAACCGGCATCACAACCGGGGTGCAACTGTTCGATCGCTTCGCGCAACCCCAGGCCGATGATATTGCGGCAGACGTCATCACTCATGTCCGTCATGCCGAGATCCCGGTTGGCGGCCTGCAGACTGGTGACGATCTGGGATTCGGAATCCATGAGCGTACCGTCCCAGTCAAAAACCAGTAACCGCACCCCGGTGTGTGATGACGTCATATCCTTCCTGTGTACATAAAACCCACCACTCACTCCGCGGCACTGGCCGCGGGCATATCCTGTTCCTCAAGCGCATCCAGCACCGCGCGCAGATCATCGCTCAGCGGTGCGCTTACATGGACCTCACGCTCATGGCCCGGTTCCCGGAAACTCAGCGACTGGGCATGCAAAAACAGCCGTCGCAGGCCCAGCCCGCGCATCCGCCTGTTGAATCCGGTGTCGCCATATTTCTCATCCCCCGCCAGTGGATGACCGATATGGGCACCATGCACACGGATCTGGTGGGTGCGACCGGTATCCAGGTTCACATCCAACAGGCTGGCCTGATCGAATATTTGAACCGGTCTGAACAGGGTACGGGCCGATTTGCCTTCGGTATCTACGGTAACGATACGTTCCCCGCCCTTGAGCTGATTCTTGCGCAGTGCCGCCGTCACCGTGCGAGTGCCGCCCTGCCAGCTCCCCTGCACCAAGGCCAGATAACGCTTTTCCATACCACCTTCACGCAATAATTCGTGTAGATTGCGCAGTGAACTTCGCTTCTTGGCGATCACCAGACAACCGGAGGTCTCGCGATCAAGTCGATGCACCAGTTCCAGCATGGGGGCCGTGGGCCGCGCTGCGCGCAGGGCCTCGATCACCCCATGACTGACCCCACTGCCGCCGTGCACCGCCACCCCGGCCGGCTTGTTCAGCACCAGCAGGCGTTCATCTTCATAGATAATGGCGGCCTCGATGCGGCTGACCAGTCCGTCCGAAGGGTTGCCGTGATCCCGTTCCGCCAGGCGAATGGGGGGGATCCGGATCTCGTCTCCGTCCTGAACCCGGTATTCCGGCTTGATACGCCCCTTGTTGACCCGCACCTCCCCCTTGCGCAGCAGCCGGTAGATACGGCTCTTCGGCACCCCTTTCAGTTGTCGCAACAGGAAGTTATCGATGCGTTGACCGGCCTGCTCAGTGCCTACCTTGACCCATTGCACACCATTTTTCGGCTCTTCACTCATTGCGGCATCATACCAGCTAAGCCCTTTTCACTGGTGAAAAACCTGCGTAAGGCCTTGATTCCAGACTCCAAGCCGGTTTCAAGAAACCTCATCTAAGCAATTGATATTACGGGATCGAATTGATATAGTCGGCGTGTTTTCCGAGCTATTGGATGAGTAGTGCCAGTAGCCCAGGTGCCGGAAGTTCCCATGCAACCCAGTGGCGGATAGCGGCACCCGCAACGGCTTTTGATTTTGGCGTACAGACTCCGCATGCGGATGAGCATACGTCGACAGGTGCCACCGGCTCCGCGTCACCGCAGCGATACTTCATCGTGGCGACGAGCGCCACTAACCGGACTGCCCTCTCGACCCATTTCTCCCGTAGCGATGTGTTGATACACCAGCAGACAAAAGCACAATTTTATTACGAACAACAGCGCTCCTATGTTGATAGACACAATCATGTTCGACCTGAATGCCGTGATTCTGATGATCGCAGCACTCTGTTGTCTGTGGATGACGGTTGAGCCGTCCCCGATGCAACAGTGGATTCAGCGTCTGCCTGTGAACGTGGCAAATCAGCGTTGGTCAGAGCGCGTGAGAGAAATCAGACATGAAAAGAATGTTAATCAATGCAACTCAACGCGAAGAGTTGCGCGTGGCCATGGTCGATGGCCAGAAGCTGTACGACCTGGATATTGAGGTACCTTCCCGAGGCCAGAAAAAATCAAACGTTTACAAAGGTAAAATCACCCGCATCGAGCCCAGTCTCGAAGCGGCCTTTGTCGACTATGGCGCTGAGCGCCACGGCTTCCTGCCCCTGAAGGAAATCGCCCGTAGCTACTTCCGCAACAAGGATGGCAATGAGGGTGGCCGCCAGAGCATCAAGGATGCCCTTCACGAGGGCCAGGAAGTGGTCATCCAGGTGGAAAAGGAAGAGCGCGGCAACAAGGGCGCTGCACTGACCACCTTCATCAGCCTGGCCGGCCGCTACCTGGTGCTGATGCCCAACAATCCGCGCGCCGGTGGAGTCTCGCGCCGTATCGAAGGCGAAGACCGCAGTGACCTGCGCGACGCCATGAGTTCCCTGGAAATCCCCGAAGGCATGGGCCTGATCGTGCGCACCGCCGGCGTTGGCCGTACGGCAGAAGAACTGCAGTGGGACCTGGACTACCTGACACACCTGTGGAATTCCATCGAGAATGCCGCCAAGGACCGCCCCGCCCCCTTCCTGATCTACCAGGAAAGCAATGTCATCATCCGGGCCCTGCGCGACTACCTGCGCAATGACATCGGGGAAATCCTGGTCGACGACGAGGAAGTCCATGGCCAGGCGATTCAGTTCATGCAGCAGGTCATGCCGCATAACCTCAACAAGCTGAAGCGCTACGACGACCCGGTACCACTGTTCTCCCGCTACCAGATCGAAAGCCAGATCGAGTCCGCCTTCCAGCGTGAAGTGACCCTGCCTTCCGGCGGCGCCATCGTGATCGATCACACCGAGGCGCTGATCTCCATCGATATCAACTCGGCGCGCGCCACCAAGGGCAGCGACATCGAGGAGACCGCGCTGAACACCAACCTGGAAGCGGCGGATGAAATCGCCCGCCAGCTGCGTATCCGCGACCTGGGCGGTCTGATCGTCATCGACTTCATCGATATGCAGCCCACCAAGCATCAGCGTGAGGTGGAAAACCGCCTGCGCGATGCCCTGAAAATGGATCGCGCGCGGGTGCAGGTGGGACGTATTTCCCGCTTCGGTCTGCTGGAGATGTCACGCCAGCGCTTGCGCCCGTCACTCGGCGAATCCAGCCAGCACGTCTGCCCACGCTGCAAGGGCCAGGGCACGGTGCGCGGTGTGGAATCCCTCGGCCTGTCGATACTGCGCATCATCGAAGAAGAGGCCATGAAAGACAGCTCCGAGCGGGTCATCGCCACCCTGCCCGTTGAGGTCGGCACCTTCCTGCTTAACGAGAAGCGCGAGCTGCTGCTGAACCTGGAACAACGCCACAATATCGGCATTGCCATCGTGCCCACCCCGGCACTGGAAACTCCGGCGTATGACATTCAACGGGTGCGCCGCGATGAAATGAAGGGTGAGTTGGCCGAGGCCAGCTATAAACTGATCACGGAAGATGTTGAAGCCGACGAAGGTTACAAGGCCGGTGGCCGCGCAGTGACGGCAGAACAGCCTGCTGTGAAGGCGATCGCCCCGGCCCCCGCTCCTGCACCGGCGCCACCGCAGGCCGTCGCAGCGGTCAGCCCGGCTGCCGGCAACGACAGCGGCCTGATTCAACGCATCTGGGACAGCCTGTTCGGCCGTAAGGTGGAGCGTAAGGACGAGAGCGAGGAACGCCAGGAAAGCCAGGAAAAGGAAACCAGCGGTGGCCGCCGTAACCAGCGTAGCGGCGAACCCCGTTCCGGCGGGCGTTCCCGTGGTGGACGTCGCCGTAGTTCCTCACGCCGCCAGCCCGACGACAGCTCGAAGCCACGCAAGGAGGAAGCCGCCCCGGCTACTGCCACCGAGCAAAAACCGGCTAGCGCCTCCACAACGGATGATGCCAAAACGGAAGGGGCCGATGGCGGCCGGAGCCAGGGCCGTAGCAATCGCCGTGGCCGCCGCGGCGGACGTCGTCGTCCGAATCAGCGTCGCGACACGAATCGTAACGGCGAGGATAGTGGTAACCAGGCCCAAGGTGGCGAATCATCCGGTAACGGTAACGGTAACGGTAACGGTAACGGTAATAACAACAATGCCGGAACCGGGGCTGCCCCTGCGGCGGCACCCTCCGGGGATGCCGTTGCCAAAGACTTCCATCGGGCTCCCGCGCCGAAGTTCACTCCGACGGGTTTGGCCAATGAGTCAGCACCCAAACCGGAGGCACCGAAGACAAGTGCCCCTGCTCCGGTATCGGACGCGCCCAGGCAGGAAACTCCGAAGGCCAGCGCCCCAACACCGGATGCGCCTAAACCCGCGGCGACACCCAAGCCCGATGCACCCAAGCCTGCAACCAGCGGTGGGGATAGTGGCGGCAACCAGGCTCCCGCCCCCGTTGCACCCAAGGTGAATGCCGGGGAGTAATCGCCACCGGTATGCATGCCCACGAAGAGGCCCCGGCAAATGCCGGGGCCTTTTTGATTCAGAACCCGTAACGCTGGCGAATGTCCACCAGCAAGCCCTCTGCCGCCACTTCAATCAGGTCGATTACCCGCTCAAACCCCTTGGGACCTCCGTAATAGGGATCGGGCACATCCTGTTCCGGAAGATCGGGCGCGAAGTCCAGGAAACGACGGAATACCGCACGGCACTCCGCGGGGCAGACATCATCCAGATCCTGGAAATTACTCATATCCATGGGCAGGACGTAATCGAATTCCTCAAAATCCGCCGCCCGCACGCGGCGGGCCTGCTGGCGGCTGATATCCACACCCCGCTGCAGGGCCGCCTTCTGGGCACGGGTATCCGGCGGTTCACCCACGTGGTAGGCATGGGTGCCGGCGGAATCGATGCTGATATAGGCACTCAGGCCTTCCCGCTCCACCAGTGCCGCGAATACCCCTTCAGCGGTGGGGGAACGGCAGATATTGCCCATACAAACAAAAAGCACTTTTACCATGCGGTACTGCTCCAATAGGTTCATGCCACAATTACACGTATTATTTCATTATGCACACGGGATTTCATCCGAAGCCCTTGTCCATATTCCACCCACCATCGACAGGACCAGCCCATGCAAACCGACGCACTTCTGCCAACCCTGCGCGGCCTGATCGGAACCCGTATCCTCTATCGGGAACAGGCCTGTGAGGTTATTGAGATACTGGAGGAAGGACCCATGCTCGTTCTGCAATGCGCAAACCGGGAACAGGTGATACAGGCCAATCAATATGGCGATGCAACCCGACGGGCTCCGAAAACCATCTCCCTGCCCGTGTTGAGTGACGATGGTGACGATTATCATCCGGAGTTTCGCCTGCTGGGATTAGTGAACGAAGGTTGAGTTCACCGGTTCGTCGCCACAGGACATTGCGCCTGCCTTAGTGAATGATCCTGAGCGACTGCATCAGCTGTTCCACGAGGATGATGTCATCCTCGGTATCCACACCGGGGCCGGGATGGCCGGCGGCCTCAACGACATGAATACGTTCGCCACTCCACAGCGCACGCAGTTGCTCCAGGCGTTCGGTGTTTTCCAGCAGCGTGGGCTCCATGCGCGCGAAGGCACGCAGAAAACCGGCGCGGTAGGCATAGAGGCCGATATGGCGTAAAGGCTTCAGATGTAGCGGCAAGGCCCGGTTGCCGGCGGCCAGCAGGTCGCGGTCCCAGGGGATGGGGGCGCGGCTGAAATAGAGGGCATAGCCCTCGCGATCCGTCACCACCTTCACCACGTTGGGATCAAAAAATTCGCCTATGGCCTTGATGGGCGTAACCGGTGTTGTGATGCGCGCCTGTTCATGGGCGGCCAGATCCTCTGCCACCTGCCGCACCAGTTGCACCGGCATCAATGGCTCATCACCCTGCAGGTTGACGATGATAGTGTCATCGTCCCAGCCCATGACATCCACCACCTCGGCGAGCCGATCGGTGCCGGTGCTGTGATCCTCACGGGTCATGCATACTTCAGCGCCGAACTCCTCGGCAACGGCGGCAATGCGCGCATCATCGGTGGCGATCACCACCTGTTCCGCGCCGCTCTGCCGTGCCTGCAGCCAGACATGCTCGATCATCGGCTTGCCGGCGATCTCACGCAACGGCTTGCCGGGCAGGCGCGTGGAGGCAAAACGGGCGGGAATCACAACCTTGAACCGGGTGCTCATGATCAGGCGGCTCAGGCCTTGACCTCCTCGTCGGCGGCCAGGGTCCGCGCCTCGTCTTCCAGCATGACGGGAATGCCGTCACGGATGGGATAGGCCAGGCGATCGGCCTTGCAGATCAGTTCCTGAGCCGTCTTGTCATAGTACAGGGGGCCCTTGCAGACCGGGCAGGCCAGAATATCCAGCAGTTTTGAATCCATGATTTGTCTCCTCGGCGGGCACAGCCGCTGCATGTTACTACGGAATCCAGGGGGGGCGCGCGTTACCGCGCCTGCAGCCCTGTTAATCCTGCAGGTGTGGATTCATCCGCATGCTCCAAACCATTCCCTGGCGGTAATGCGAATGAAGCATACCTACCCCGTTTCGGTCGTGCTTTCCTCGTCCGTCCTTATCCCCTCCAGCAGGCGGTCCAGCTGGGTGGCGAACCGGTCGTCGAGACTGGCCTGGACCGGCACCGCCCACCAGTTTTTCCCCTGTGCGAAGCGGCGACACTTGACGGCATCCTTCTCGGTCATCAGCACCGGGTGTTGCGCGGGTTCCAGGGCCAGGTCCGCTTCAGTGAAGGAGTGGTGGTCGGCAAACGCATGGGGAATCACCTTGATACGCAGTTTTTCCAGCGCCGTGAAAAAACGCTGTGGATGCCCAATCCCTGCCACTGCATGCACGGTCTTGCCGGCCAGGTCTTCCAGGCTGCGCACCTGCGATGGATCATCGAGCCGGTGTGCCTGCTCCAGCTTCATGTGCATGGGGTATTCCAGCCTGCCACCAAGACCATTGGCGACAATCAGATCCACCGATTGCAGCCGGCTCAAGGGCTCACGCAGGGGACCGGCCGGTAGACAGAAACCGGTGCCGAAACGACGCACTCCATCGATTACGGCGATTTCGATGTCACGTTTCAGGGCGTAGTGCTGCAGACCGTCGTCACTGACAAGGATATCGATATCATGATGTTCCACCAGGGCCCGTGCCGCGGCCACCCGGTCCGGGCCGACGGCCATGGGACACTGGCAACGCTGCGCCAGCAGCACTGCCTCATCGCCTACCATGACCGGGTCACTATCCGGCCGCACCTGTTGCGGCCAGCTACGCGCCTGGCCCCGGTAGCCACGGGACACAATTCCCGGCCGATAGCCGCGGGCGCGCAGATGCTTCACCAGCCAGATTACCAGTGGGGTTTTGCCGGTACCGCCCACGCTGATATTACCGACCACCATCACCGGCACGGGGATGCGGTAACTGGGCAACAAGCCCGCTGCATAGCCCGTACGCCGCAGCCACACCAGTAAACCGAACAGCCAGGACAGCGGTACCAGCAGCAACACCAGTGGGCTGCGCGTATACCAGAGAGATTCCAGGCGGCTCATGATGATTTCAGCTTACGCCACCTCATCCCGGAACTGCATGCGATGCAACGCAGCATAATGTCCCTCATGCGCCAGCAGTTCACGGTGGCTGCCGGATTCCACGATGCGACCTCCATCCAGGACCAGGATGCGATCTGCCTTCTCCACCGTGGACAGACGATGGGCAATCACCAGTGTGGTGCGATTGCGCATCAATACTTCCAGTGCATCCTGAATGGCGCGTTCCGATTCCGTATCCAGTGCCGAGGTGGCCTCATCAAGAATCAGCACTGGTGCGTCCTTGAGCAGGGCCCGGGCAATGGCGATGCGCTGGCGCTGGCCACCGGACAGCAGCACGCCCCGCTCCCCCACCTGGGTATTCAGCCCCTCGGGCATGGCTTCGATGAACTCCAGCGCATGCGCTGCACGGGCGGCCTCGATAATGGCTTCGTGATCAGCGCCGGCGCTGAAGCCATAGGCGATGTTACGTTCCAGGGTGTCGTTGAACAGCATGACTTCCTGTCCAACCACGGCAGTCTGGGCACGCAGGTCCTTGAGATGGTATTCATGCAGATCCCGTCCATCCAGCAGGATGCTGCCACTGGTGGGATCATAGAAACGCGCCAGCAGGTTCACCAGGGTGGATTTTCCGCTGCCGGAACGTCCCACCAGCGCCACGGTTTCCCCTGACGCCACCGTGAAAGAGATATCCTGCAGTACCGGTGCCTTGTCGTCGCCGTAGCGGAAACTGACGTTGCGGTACTCGATATCTCCAATTGCCCGTGCGATATGCAGGCTGCCATCGTCACGTTCAGTAGCCGTATCCAGCAACGTGAAGATGCTGTCTGCGGCTGCTACCCCGGCCTGGATCGACTGGGTCACGTTGGTCAGACGCTTCAGCGGTGGTAACAACAACAACAGGGCAGCAATGAAGGAAACGAACGCACCTTCGGTAATGGTATTGACCACGGTATCCATGGCTGCCAGGTAAATCACCAGGGCCAGCATGCAGGCAGCCACCAGCTGCACCACCGGCACACTGAGGGCGCTGGTAATGGTCTGCTTCATCTGCTGCTGGAAGTTACGGCGGTTGATGCGGGCAAAACGTTCCGCTTCATAGGCCTGGCCACCGAAGGATTTCACGATGCGCTGACCCTCGATGACCTCCTCGGCGGTCTGGGTAACCTCACCCATGGAGTCCTGGATATTGCGGCTGATACGCCGGAAACGGGTACTGATATAGCGCACCAGCAGGCCGATCACCGGGCCCACACCGAGAAACAGCATGGCCAGCCAGCCGCTGATCCAGAACATGTAGCCGAGCAGGAACAGTACCGTGAGGGAATCGCGCACCAGGATGGTAATGGCATTGGTGCTGGCGCGGGACACCTGCTCGACATCATAGGTGACCTTGGATACCAGCTTGCCGGTGGTGCTGTGATCAAAATAACGGGCGGGCAGCTGCAGCAAATGAGTGAACATTTCCATGCGCAGCTTCTGGATCACTTCCCTGCCGACCCAGCTCATGCCGTACTCGGCGATGAAACTGGCCGTGCCGCGGATGATAAAGATCCCCACCAGGCCGAGGGCGATCCACTTGGTGGTTTCCGGTTGGCGATCGACAAAGATACTGTCGATCATCGGCTTCAGCCAGGCGGCGAAACCCGCCTCCGTGGCGGCCACCACGCCCATGGCCAGAATGGAAAACAGGAAATATTTCCAGTAGGGAAAGGCATAGCGCAGCAGACGTCGGTACAGAATGGCGCCATTGGGTGCAACTGGATTCGACGCCATCCCCTACTGGTCGCCTTCGGTGCTCTGACTGGTCGCCAGCGACATCTTCACCAGCCCCAGCTGACTGGCCGCATCCATGGCGCGAATCACCGCCTGGTGGGGGGTGCGTGCATCGGCACGGATGATCACTGGTGGATCCTTCTTGTCGACTACGGCCTTTTGAATAGCGCGTTTGAGGGTTTTCAACTCGCTGTTGAGCACTTGCTCGCCCTGCAGGAAATACCGGCCCTGGGCATCGATGATGATTTCCAGCGCTTCCTCCGGTGCCTCGGCCGGTTCGGCACTGGCTTCGGGCAGTTCGATCTTGAGTTCCGATTCACGCTGGAAGGTGGTCGACACCATAAAGAAGATCAACAACAGGAACACCACGTCGATGAGTGGCGTCAGGTTGACCTCCGGTTCCTCCCGGCGCTGGGGGCGCAGATTCATTGCGCGGCCTCATCGCTGGTCGTGCTGTCTGCCTCACGCTCGCCTTCCAGCACCTCCACCATGCGCATGGCCTCCTGCTCCATCCGCACCACCAGCATATCCACCTTACCGCGGAAATAGCGATAGAACATCAGGCTCGGAATGGCCACCGACAGGCCGGCGGCGGTGGTGATCAGGGCGGTGGAGATCCCACCCGCCAGGGGCGCCGGATCGCCGACACCCTGGGAGGTGATGACGCTGAACACATCGATCATGCCGATGACGGTGCCCAGCAATCCCAGCAGCGGCGTAATGGCGGCGATGGTGCCCAGGGTATTGAGGTAGCGCTCGAGTTCATGGATCACCTGTCGACCGGTATCCTCGATGCTCTCCTTCATGACGTCGCGCGCGTGTTTGCGGTTGACCAGCCCGGCGGCCAGGATCTGCCCCAGTGGTGAACTGCGGCGCAGGTTGCGAATGTGGTCGGTATCCAGTTGCGATTGCTTGGCCCAGGTCCAGACCTGTGCCACCAGGTGCTTGGGTAGCACCCGGCGTACCTGTAGCGACCAGAGTCGTTCGGCAATGATTGCCAGCGCAATCACTGAACAGAGGATGATGGGCAGCATCAGCCATCCGCCCGCTTGCACTAATTCCAGCACCGGTAGTTTCCCTTTATTGCGTTGTAAGTCACGGTCACACTGCCCGGCGGTGATCTGCCGGGCGAGCGCCAATAACCGCCGCTACCGGCGCATCATACTTGATTTGCACGCCTGTCTACAGGGGCCGATGCCAATAGCGGCGGTGCGCCAGGCGTTGCGGCTGCACCGTCAACGGGGAACCGGGCTCCAGCACCATCCGCAGGGCTCCGTCGCGGGCTGTATCATGGTGGGTACTGCCCTGCCGGCGATAACGCCCGACAATCTCCGGGCGGGGAAATCGCCAACGGTTGCGATAGCCGACGGCAAACAATACCTGTTGCGGACGCAGCCGGTTCACGAACGCCGGCGTGGACGAGGTACGACTGCCATGATGGGGCGCCACCAGCACCTCGACCGGGGTAAGCCGGCCATCCGCCAGCAACCGCCGCTCCGCTTCCGCCTCGATATCGCCGGGCAGCAACAGACTATGTTCGCCGGCCTGGATCCGCAGCACACAGGAGGCATTGTTGCCGGTGAGTTGCGAATCGCCCGGCGACAGGACGCGGAATTGCACACCATCCCATTCCCAGTGATCACCGGCATGGCAGCGGCGGCTATTGGCCCAGCTGATCCGCTCCGGGACAGAAGTCCGGATGCTGTAGACCGGCACCTGTTTATAGAGCGCCTGCGCACCGCCTATATGGTCATTATCGCCATGACTGATCACCAGCCGGTCCACCGCCGTGATGCCCTGCGCCCGCAGCAGCGGTACCAGCACGGCGTCGCCGGTGTTGAAGCCCGACGGAAATCGTGGGCCGGTATCATAGATCAACACGTGATGCTGCGTGCGTACCAGTGCCGACAGACCCTGCCCCACATCCAGCAGGGTAAACCAGGCCGTGCCGGGCGGAGGTACATCGCTGCGGTACAGCAACAGGGGCAGGCACCACAGGGTCCCGAGCAGACGCAGGCTCCAGGCCCGCGCAGCCAACACCACTATCAGACCGGCCATGGCCGCCACCGGCACCCAGAGCGTCGCTACCCCGTGGGACCAGCTGCTGGCCGGGAAATGACTGGCCAGTTCCAGCCCCTGCCATAAGCCGTGCAACAGCAGATCGGCCAACTGCCAGCCCGCCTGTGCCACCACCGGCCACAGGCCCGACAGCAGGGTGGATAGCAAGGCCAGCGGTACGACCAGCAGGCCGACCCAGGGAACGGCAACCAGGTTGGTGAACGGCGCAATCAGCGAGGCTTCCTGAAACAATGCCAGCATCAATGGAAACAGGCCCAGGGTCAGGATCCACTGCATACGCACCAGGCTGCGCCAATATCCGCTGTTATCGCGCCGCTCCGCAAGGAACAGCGCCAGCAGCGCCACCGCGGCAAAGGAAAGCCAGAAACCGGTATCCAGCACCGACAGCGGGTCCAGCAGCAGTACTGCCATCAGCGCCAGTGCCAGGGATTGTCCCGGTCGTAATCCTCGTCGCCACAACAGGGCCAGCAGCACCGCTGCCACCATGATGACCGCGCGACGGGTGGGCACGGAAAACCCGGCCAGGGCCCCGTACCCCAGTGCACCGCCCAACGCCACCCAGCCGGCCACCAGTGGTGCCGGGCAGCGTTCCGCGAGGCCACCGTACGACCACATGCGACGTGCCAGCCAGAACAGCACACCGCTGACCAGGCCGATATGCAGACCTGAAATGGCCATCAGATGCGAAGTACCCGTACGTCGCAGCACCTGCCAGTGGGCATCGTCGACTCTGTCCCGCACCCCGATGGTCAGTGCCTCCAGCAACGGTCCGGAACGGCTTTCATCGGTCACCGGCCGCATCCTTGCCTGCAGCCACTGCCGGGTCCGATCCAGCCAGTAGCCGTGGGCAGTGGCTAACCGGTGGGCATTGGTGGCATCCCGCACATAGCCGGTGGCCCGTATCCCCTGGCGAAACAGATGGCCTTCATAATCGAAGCCATCGGGGTTGGCAAACCCGTGCGGTTGTTTCAGTCGCACGGTAAATTGCCAGGTTTCGCCGGGGCCCGGCTGAGCGGTCGTATGGTACCAATTGAGTCGCACCCGCAATGACGCCGGTTGCCAGTGCTCCTGCAGCCGCACCGCCTGAATCAGCAAAGGGATGCGTAAACCATCGCCATCACGCGGCTCCACCAGGCCATCGATACGGCCGGTCACCTGCAGATCGACACCTTCCCATGTATCCGGCAGGCGCTGCTGCAACTGCCAGGCGGCGAAGGCCCAGGACCAGACCACACCGGCACATAGCCAGGCGGCCATCCGCCAATGGCGGGACCAGGCCAGCAGGCCGGCAGCAAACGGTAACAATAGCCATCCGGTACCGGGCAGCATCGGAATGAATTGCACGAGCACAATGCCCGCCAGAAAGGCAAGACTGACCACAAGCATGTTCTTCCTTGAACGAATTTGTGGATAATGGACGCCGGCACACAGGCCGTAGACGGTAAGTATTACACAAGCATGCCCAGAAAGTTGCTCAAGCGATTGCTGCCGGATACGGAATACCTCCGCCGCCACAAGCATCTCCGCCATTTCGGCGAACTACTCCAGAACCATAGCCTGTGGCGGCTGAACCGCCGTTCAGTATCCGGCGGCGTCGCCGTAGGGCTGTTCGTGGCCCTGCTGCCCGTTCCCTTCCAGATGATTATTGCCGCGGCCATGGCGATCATGACCAGCGTCAACCTGCCCATCTCGGTGGCACTGGTCTTCATCACCAATCCATTGACCATGGGACCGGTATTCTATTTCGCCTATCGAGTCGGCGCAGCCCTGCTCGGACTGCATCCCCGCCTGGAAGACTTCCAGGGACCCCTGGAACACATTCTCGGGTCGATGCTGCATATCTGGAAACCGCTGCTGCTGGGAAGCCTGCTGGTGGGGGTGTTGCTGGGTGCTACCGGGTGGGCGGTGGTGCGCCTGGTATGGCGCTGGCACGTGGTCAGCCGGCGCTGGCCGAATCGCTGATACTGAGGCCTGGCCGGGTCCGGGTCAGTCCAGCAGCCGTCCGTCTTCCAGGGTCAGTACCCGCTGCATACGTTGCGCCAGGGTCGAATCATGGGTCACCACCACGAAGCTGGTGCCCAGGGCCTGGTTCAGTTCCAGCATCAGTTCGTAGACCTGTTCGGCATTGCGCCGGTCCAGGTTGCCGGTAGGCTCATCGGCCAGCACACAATCCGGCCGTGTGACCAGCGCCCGGGCCACCGCGGCGCGCTGGCGTTCGCCACCGGACATCTCACCCGGCTTGTGACGCAGACGCTGGTCGAGCCCCACCTTCTGCAGGATGTCCGCCGCCTGCTGTTGCGCGTCCGCCGGCTTGTGACCACGGATCAGTAACGGCATGGCCACGTTTTCCAGCGCCGTGAATTCCGGCAACAGATGATGAAACTGGTAGACGAAGCCCAGGTGGCGGTTACGCAGCCTGCCACGCCGGGCATCGCTCATGCGCGTCAGGCATTCGCCGGCCACCCACACCTCACCACGATTGGGGATGTCCAGCCCACCGAGCAGATGCAGCAATGTACTCTTGCCACTGCCGGAACTACCGATGATGGCGATGCGCTCGCCGTGGGCCACGCTAAGCTCGACCCCGGACAACACCTGCACATCGATGGGCCCTTCGTGAAAGGAACGGGACAGACCGGTACAACGCAGGACCGGCGTGGTGTCATTCATAGCGCAATGCCTCCGCCGGCTGGGTGCGCGATGCGCGCCAGGCGGGATACAGGGTTGCCACCAGGCTGAGCAGGAAGGCAACGCCGGTGATCTGCCAGAAATCGCTCCACACCAGCTTGGATGGCAGTTCGCTGATGTAATACACATCGGGCGCCATGAACTGCACGTTGAAGGCCCGTTCGATGGCCGGAACGATGGTTTCCACATTGGTGGCCAGCGCATAGCCACCGACCGCTCCCAGCAGGGTACCAAACAGGCCGATCAGTGCCCCCTGAATCATGAAGATTCCCATAATGGACATCGGGGTTGCGCCCAGGGTGCGCAGGATGGCGATATCCGCCTGCTTGTCCGTCACCACCATCACCAGGGTGGAAACAATATTAAACGCGGCCACGGCCACGATCAGGGTGAGAATGACGAACATCACCCGCTTCTCGGTTTTCACTGCACGGAAGAAATTGGCATGCTGGCGGGTCCAGTTATCGACCCGGTACACCGATGGCAGGCTGTCGGCAATCTGCTGGGATATCTCCGGGGCTGCAAACAGATCGTCGAGCTTGATGCGCACCCCGGTAACGGCATCGCCAAGCCGGAACAGGCGCGCCGCATCCTCCACATGGATCAGGGAAACCCCCCGGTCGTATTCATACATGCCGACTTCAAAAATCCCCACCAGGGTGAAGCGGCGCAGCCGTGGCAGGATACCGGCGGGACTGAAATTGGCCTGCGGCGTGATAACGGTAATCTGGTCGCCGATGTTGGCGCCCAGGTTCCAGGCCAGTTCCTGGCCGAGAATGATGCCGTATTCGCCGGCCTTGAGCTGTTCCAGATGGCCGGCCTTCATGTGCGCGCCCACCTCGGATACCTTCGGCTCCTCCGCGGGCAGCACGCCCTGTACCAGCGCACCGCTGACCCGGCCGCCGAAGGCAAGCATGGTCTCACCGCGTACAAAGGGCGCTGTACCGATCACGTGCGGATTGCGCTCCACTTCCCGCGCCACCGTAGCCCAGTCTTCCAGGCGGCCGTCCACGCCACTGACACTGGCATGGGAAGCCATCCCCAGAATGCGCGTGCGCAACTCCTCCTCAAAACCGTTCATCACCGACAACACCGTGACCAGGGCCGTCACGCCGAGCGCGATGCCGATCATGGACGTCAGCGAGATAAAGGAAATGAAGTGATTGCGCCGTTTGGCACGGGTATAGCGCAGACCGACAAAGAGTTCTATGGGACGAAACATGGGCGCTCATTAAACCATAACGTTCCTGCGGCGTCATGGAATTCCAATCATCTGTAGCCCGGGATTTCATTTCGGGCGATGTATTGGACTATACAAAAACCGTCCGCATGTATTCGGACCTACACCACCACGGGCAGGGATTCGAACAATACCGCTTCATGGGGCGATACCCGCGCTCGATAGGCCAGTGCTTCGACACCCCGGTCCAGCGATTCACGCAGGGTGCGGCCGTAGACAGGGTCGATGGCATCGGCCGGTCGTACCTCCATCACATCACCGCGCTGCACACAGAACAGGATCACGGCGCGATATCCCTGCTCCGCCATCAACGCCAGTTCGCGCAGGTGCTTGCTGCCGCGGGTACTCACCGCATCGGGAAACAGGGCGATGCCATTATCGATGACGGCAGTGACATTCTTCACTTCCACATAACAATCGGCATGGTATGCATGCCCCGCAAGCAACAGATCAATGCGGCTGTTCTCCTCACCGTAACGGACTTCCCTGCGCAGGGCATCGTAGCCCTGTAACTCGGTGATGATGCCGTTTTCGATACCCTCCGCCACCAGCCGATTGGGCAGATGGGTGTTGATACCCACTGTGACCCCCGGCGCCACTTCCACCAGTTCCCAACTGTAGGCGTACTTGCGCCGCGGATTACCGGAATGGCTCAACCACACCCGGCTGCCGGGTTCGGCGCACCCCAGCATGGAACCGGTGTTGGGGGTATGGGCGGTAATCCGTTCGCCATCGGCCAGGGTGATGTCAGCCAGAAAACGCTTGTAACGGCGGATCAGAATGCCTTCGGTGAGTGGTGTGTCGAATTGCATCTACTGTCGTTTTCTCCGGGTCCGGATTCATTCGGACATGGCGGGTATCCACCGGGACGGCAGGCGGCCTGCATTTGCCACTTTTGCCACCTGGTTCACGGTGCTATAGTCCCTGAAACCCCATAATAATCCGGTCTTTTTGCCGACCGCCGTCTCAAACCTAAGGAGTGACTCCATGCCGATGCTGCGCACTACCCTGCTGGCCACTGCCCTGTTGTTTCCCGTTTTTACATGCCAGGCCGAAGTACTGGTGATCGATCATACCCAGCAGACCGCCACCATGAACAAACCGGGCAATGGCATGACCATGGGCGATGTGGAGGCCCGTTTCGGTGCCCCGCTGGAAAAACGTGCTGCAGTCGGCGAACCCCCCATTGCACAATGGGTCTATGACGGCTTCATCGTCTACTTCGAATATGACCGGGTGATCCACTCCGTCGCCAGGCACGCCAGCCAGCCCTGATTTCCCTGTAGTCGATGCGGTAGGCACCTTCATACCGGGCTGCTAGAATAGCGGCCCGGGCGTCATTACGCAGCCCCTTCCCCCGAATCAGTACTGGAGTTGAACGTGGCGTTTATCCGTTGGTTTCTCGGCCGTGTCATTCTGTTTTTCGATTGGCTGACCACACCCCGTGGTGTCCATCGCAGTCCCGAGGCGCAGCAGGCCATCGATGCCCAGACCGCGGACCTGGCCCTGTACCAGTTCCAGGCCTGCCCCTTCTGCGTCAAGGTACGCCGTGCCATCAAGCGGCTGAGCCTGCAGATCGAAACCCGAGATGCCAAACGCAATGACCAGGCCCGCCAGGAACTCCTCGATGGCGGTGGCGAACTCAAGGTGCCCTGCCTGCGCATCAGCGACGATCAGGGCAATGTGCGCTGGATGTATGAATCCTCCGATATCATCCGCTATCTGGAAGAGCGTTTTCCCGCCTGATGTACGCACTGTAGTCGTTTTTCCGTCGTAAAACGGCGACGCCGCTACCGCAAATTTTGTGTGATACTCTCGGCAATCCCAGTTAGACCCGAGAGACCCGCCATGATCCTGATCCTCGCCCCGAACACGGACCCTCAGAGCGATGAGTACCGGCAGTTGATGTCGTACCTGGAGCACCTGCCCAACATCCAGACCCGCCTGCACCAGGAAAGCGGCACCCAGCAGACGCTGACCGAACTCTATCTCATCGGCGACACCGCCTCGCTGGCCGTCGAAGACATGGAAAGCCTGCCCGCGGTGGAACGCGTGGTGCGCATATCCGAGGAATATCGTGTCCTGGGCCGACACCGGGATGACCGGCGCCCCACCCACTTCGAATACAACGGCGTGCGCTTCGGACAGGACAACCTCAACATCTTTGCCGGACTGTGTGCCGTGAATACACCGGAGCACGTGGAAGCGATGATGCGCGCCCTGCAGGCGCAGGGACAGGTCTGCACCCGCATGGGTGCCTACAAGCCTCGCACCAGCCCCTATTCCTTTCAGGGCTACGGCAAGCAATGCCTGCCCTACGTATTCGAACTGGCGGGCAAATACGGTATCAAGGTCATCGCCATGGAGGTCACCCACGAAAGTCACGTGGAGGAAATCAACGACGCCCTGCGACAGACCGGCCACCCCACCGGCGTGATGCTGCAGATCGGTACCCGCAACACCCAGAATTTCGAACTGCTGAAATACGTAGGTCGCCAGCAGGAGTTTCCCGTGCTGCTGAAACGCGGCTTTGGTATCACCCTGGAAGAATCCCTCAACGCCGCGGAATACCTCGCCAGCGAGGGCAACCGTAACGTGGTGTTCGGACTGCGCGGCATGAAAACCAACATGGGCGACCCGCACCGCAACTTTGTCGACTTCGCCCATGTGCCCGTGGTGAAACGCCTGACCCGTATGCCCGTGTGCATCGACCCGTCCCATTCGGTGGGTACCCGCGACCGCGGCCCCGATGGCATCCTCGATGTATTCCAGGTCACGGCCCAGGGCGTGATCGCCGGCGCCAACATGATCCTGGTGGACTTCCACCCGGAACCCGCCAAGGCGCTGGTGGACGGCCCGCAGGCGCTCACCCTGGACGAACTGGAGTACTTCCTGGAAGACGTACGCATCGCCCGTGAGGCCTATGAGGCACGGACGAAACTGGCCCGGGAACACCCCCTGCCGGAAGTGAACGAATAGGCCTTCCTCCCCCAGCAGGTCCGAAAATCAGGACCTGCTGACACCTCCCCTGCGGCCTGCTCAAATCGGACCTACACTAACAGGCATAGGAGGTGACCCATGCGCATTTCCATGCTATTGCTGACAGTATTCCTGTTCACCCCCCCTGTTCTCGCAGAGGAAAAGGCACAATGGGTGCAGACGCCCTATGGTGAACAGAAGGTGGTGTTCGATTTCTATTTCGATGACCCGGACAAGATCCACTTCGCCCTGTTCTGGATCCGCTCCCTGATGAATCCACTGATGGAGGCCCCTTACAATCAGGCCCCGGAATTCCTCGACCTCAAGGTCGTCATCCACGGCACCGAGATCGTCACCCTGGCAAAACACAACTATGATCGCTACCGGGATGCCGTGGAGCGCATGCGCTATTACGCGCAGCTGGGCGTGGAGTTCAAGGTCTGCGCCCTGGCGGCGGCTGATTTCGGTTATCACCTGGATGACTTCCAGGACTTCGTACAGATGGTGCCCTCGGCCTTTACCGAACTGGCCCACTGGCAACTGGAGGGCTTTGCGCTGATCACGCCGCAGATACTGGAGAAGAAGTTTGCCGTGGATGAGATTCGCTGAATCCTGGAATGCGGCCCTCTGATTTGGCGACGGCAGGTGCACATTCATTCGTGGCGGCAGCGAACCCGGCAGGCATTCCCGATGTCCATTTGAATAGAGAACTTTGATTTATTGCTGGAACGTCCTTGCGAGGTAACGGGATCGTGAAACGAAACAAAGCCTCTATAGGCCGTTCCGTTACAGCAGCATCACAGGTGCCCCTTATGTATCGACCGGATTCTGGAATATACAGCACGATCACGGGCTTGTTATTACTGGCCTGGTGCCTGCCGGCCGCCGCCCTGGAGGTATACCGCTGGACGGACGCACAGGGTATCGTGCAGTTCAGCGAGGCTCCGCCTGCGGACCCGCAAATACCCTTCCAGACCCTGCAACTGGAATACACCGGCAGCAGCATCGTCCCGAACCGGGTGAACAATGTCCTGCGGGTGGCCCGTCACCTGGAGGCCAGCCGTCTGGCCCGGGAACAGGCGCGGACCGAAGCCCACCAGGCCGCGCAGGAAGTTGAACGCCAGGTGCGCCTGGCCGAGGAGCAGGCAACCCCGGCACCGGCAACTCTGTATCCAGGCTATTACCCACGCCCTTTTTATCCCCACCCGCTGCCGCCCCGTCACATGCCCGCGCCTCGATGGGTACCACCTCCCGGCTATCGGCCACCTCGCCCTCCGGCCGTTCCCACCAGCGACCCGGCCGTGGCCTGGGGTGGCAGGCGTTAATTCCCTGCAGCGAAAATCGATACCCCCTCTCGCCGCCAACCCTCGCGGCCGAAACGGGGTCGAGGGGTATCCCTGCAAGCCTCTGGACATATAGACCCGGAAACCCTGGTTGCCTCCCACCAATATCCCCGGGAAAGGGGCAGTAAGAAGAACGGAGGCATCTCTATGGCTTCCAGGTTACTCCCCGGACAAAAAACAATGCCCCTCTTCTTGGAGAAAGGACGATCTCCCTGCCGCGCCAATGACCAGCCGATGATCATTTCGCCACGGCCCTGTGCCCATCCGGGCAAAGATTCCCAACACCCTGCCAGGCATGTAAAATTCCCGCCTTTATGACCTTCATCGGAGCAGTAGCGCAATGGGCAGAGCCTATCAGAATCGAAAAGAGTCCATGGCCAAGACGTCCGACGCCAAAGCGAAGGTCTACAGCAAATACGGTCGTGAGATCTATGTCTGTGCCAAGGCGGGCGGCGTCGACCCCGACGGCAATCTCGCGTTGCGGGGCCTCATCGACCGGGCCAAGAAGGACCAGGTACCGACCCATGTGATCGAAAAAGCGCTCGCCAAGGCCAAGGGCGGTGGTGGCGAGGATTTCTCCCCCGCCCTGTACGAGGGCTTTGGTCCCGGTGGCTGCATGGTGCTGGTCGACTGTCTCACCGACAATCCCAATCGCACCTTCGGCGATGTACGCCTGTGTTTCACCAAGACCAAATCCAAAATCGGCACCACGGGTAGCGTCAGCCATATGTTTGATCATGCCTGTATCCTGGTCTTCAAGGGTGACGATGAAGAGGAAGCCCTGGAAGCCCTGCTGACGGCGGATGTGGATGTCACCGACATTGAAAACGAAGACGGCAAGATCACCGTATTCGCACCGCACACCGAATACTTCAAGGCCAGGCAGGCATTAATCGATGCCTTTGGCGAGATTGATTTTGAAGTGGACGAGATCCAGTACCTGCCGAAGATGTCGACACCGGTTTCCGGTGACGACGTGGCCATGTTCGATAAATTCCTGGATATGCTCAATGACCTGGATGACGTGCAGAACGTCTATCACGACGCCGAATTCTGAAGGGGCCATCCAACACCCCCTCTTCCTCCGGGAGAGGGACAGGCTGAGGGTTATCAGCCTTTCCCTGACGTCCTCACCTTCACCCGGTTATTGGTGTCCCGGCTCTGGCGAATGAGTTCATCATGTTCAATGGCCATAGCTGATTTGGCCAGCCGGTCATAGAGGACCACGTTCACCGTAGCCGCCAGATTCAAACAGCCAACGGTAGGCACATAGACCACGGCATCAGACCGGTCGATCAGCTCCTGACCAAGTGTGCCATCTTCGGGACCGAACACATAAAAGGCCCGCTCCGGATGCGAATAGCCGGTCAGTGGAGTCGCCCCCTCCGCCAGCTCCACGCATACCAGTTGCGCCCCTTCGGGAATGTGATCCAGCAGACATGCCACGCCGGATAACGGGATATTACGATGTACGGCCTTGGTGTCGGTATTGAACTGCGCAGCCCGGTCATACCGTTGCCCTGTATACAGCACCGCATCGACACCGAAACAGCCGGCGGCACGCATCACGGAGCCTACATTGGCGGGACTCTTTGGATTGAGCAAGCCGATGGTGATCTGGGGTTCTTTCATGAGTGCTCGAGTGGAACCTTATCCTCGCAGCGCCTTCGCGTGATACGCCAGATGCTCACCAATGAAGGTGGCGATGAAATGATAGCTGTGGTCATACCCTTCCTGCATGCGCAGGGTAAGGGAGCCACCCTGCGCCGCATAGGCCGCCTGCAGGTCCTGCGGGAACAGCTGTTCGGCCAGGAACTCGTCATTGGTGCCCTGGTCGATCAATACCGGCATGGCCTTGTGGCCAGCCTTGACCAGCTCCGTTGCATCGTAGGCTTCCCACTGTTTGCGATCCTCGCCCAGGTAGGCGCCGAAACAACCCTCGCCCCAGGGACTTTTCACCGGATGGCAGATGGGCGAAAAGGCGGATACCGAACGGTAGGCACCGGCCTCCTTCAGGGCGCAGATCAGCGCACCATGACCACCCATGGAATGGCCGCTGATGGATTTGACGCCGGGCAACAGCGGCAGGTGGGCCTCGACCAGCGCCGGCAGCTCTTGGGTGACGTAGTCATACATCCGGTAATGTGCGGCCCAGGGCGCCTGGGTGGCGTTGACATAAAAACCGGCGCCCTGGCCAAGATCGTAGCGGCCCGGTTCATCGGCCACATCGTCACCGCGGGGGCTGGTGTCCGGAAAGATCAGCGCCAGCCCGAGTTCCGCGGCATAGCGTTGCGCGCCGGCCTTGGTGCGGACATTGTCATCGGTACAGGTAAGGCCTGACAGCCAGTAGACGGCGGGCACCTTATGCGTTTCCGCCTGCGGCGGCAGGTACACGGAAAAGGTCATGGTACAGTTGCAACTGCTGGAGGCGTGCTGATAGCGATTCAGCCAGCCACCGGATTCCTTGATGCTTTCGATCTGCTTCATAGTCTCTACTCGTTCGCGGACAGGTTCGCGGTTTTTGTAGGTGCGAATGAGCTCGCACCTACAGCGGCATCTCAGAAAATAATCACCGAACGGATGCTTTCGCCACTGTGCATCAGGTCGAACGCACGGTTGATATCCTCCAGCGGCATGGTATGGGTCACCATCCTGTCCAGCTCGATTTCACCACTCATATAGCGATCCACATAGCCCGGCAGTTCCGTACGCCCCTTCACACCGCCGAACGCGCTGCCCTTCCAGGTGCGGCCGGTGACCAGCTGGAACGGACGGGTGCAGATTTCCTGACCGGCACCGGCCACCCCGATGATGGTGGACACACCCCAGCCTATATGGGTGCATTCCAGCGCCTCGCGCATCACGTGCACATTGCCGATACATTCGAAGGAATAGTCGACGCCACCCTTGGTCATTTCCACGATGGCCTCGGTCACGCTGCCGCTAAGCTCCTTCGGATTGATGAAATCCGTCGCACCCAGTGCCTTGGCCATGGTCCATTTGTCGGGATTGATGTCCACGGCGATGATCCGTTTCGCCTTCGCCATCACCGCGCCCTGGATACAGGACAGGCCGATGCCGCCGAGACCGAACACCGCCACCGTGGAACCGGGCTCCACCTTGGCGGTATTGACCACCGCACCGATGCCGGTGGTTACGCCACAACCCAGCAGGCAGACCTTGTCCAGCGGGGCAGCCTTATTGATCTTCGCCAGGGCGATTTCCGGCACCACGGTATATTCGGAGAAGGTCGAGCAGCCCATGTAGTGATAGATGGGTTTGCCGTTCATGGAAAAACGCCGTGTACCATCGGGCATGAACCCGGTCCAGACCGTGGAGGCAATGGACTGGCACAGGTTGGTTTTGGTGGAATGACAGTATTCACACACACCGCATTCGGGGATGTACAGCGGGATGACATGATCACCCGGTTTCAGGTCCTTCACACCCGGGCCGCACTCCACCACCTCGCAGCCGCCCTCGTGACCCAGCACCACCGGGAACACACCTTCCGGGTCATCACCCGACAGGGTGAAGGCATCGGTATGGCAAACGCCAGAGGCGATCACCTTGAGCAACACCTCGCCTTCCTTCGGACCTTCCACATCGATCATTTCAATGGACAGGGGCTTTTTGGCTTCCCATGCAACGGCGGCTTTTGATTTCATCGGAGACTTCCTTACTGGTGGAACATGATTTGTGACGGCATCACGCGATTCGCACAATCGGTATTGCAGGAGATCTGCGCGGCGGGCGCAACAGCGTGAAACAACGGGGTGGGCAGCATAGAGCCTCGCTTCGACGGGTGTCAATGCGCATGGGTGGCCATGCCCCGCGAGACGGGCACCGGATGCGCCAGCCATAAACAGGCATCAGTAATGCGAGTTATCGAGGCACCATGCGGTGAAATGGTTTCGATTTGATCTGACGCCAAAGACGAGGCCTGTTCCAGCTACTTCAGCTTGTTTCGCCACTTGATGCAGTTGAGTTCGGTATACAGTTCGTTGTACTGATCGCGGCCCTGTTTCCACTGTTCCATGCTCCGCGCCGTTCCCCCGGACCTGCGCAAGTGTGTGTAGCGCTCAATCTGGTTCTTGATATTTTGGCAGCGCTCCAGTGAGCCCTGCTCCCTGGCGCTGGTGGGCGCTGACCATGCCAGGCACGTCAACAGCACCCACAACACACCCGTCGGTTTCCCCATACCCGTTACGTCCCCCTTATTTGATGAAAAATCCACAAAATCGAATATCACGAACAGGCACCCTCTCTCACGGCAGGGTTGCTTTTACTTCACTATTTTCCCGATCATGCGCGCCGGCCGTGCCCACGGGTACCCCCGGTGACCGGTATGTCAGCCTCCGCCTCCCCAGCCGGAAACCCACCCCTAGCGCGTCAGCACAATCCGGTAATGCGCCTTGCCGCTTCGCAGGCGTTCGATGGCCGCATTGATATCATCGAAACTGTATTTCTCGATGACCGGCTGAATGTGGTGACGGGCAGCGAAATCCAGCATCTGGGCGATGGTCGCCGGACTGCCCACCGGAGAGCCGGATACCGAATGTTGCCCCATGATGAGGGAAAACACGTTGATATCGAGCGGTTCCAGGGTCGCGCCCACAAAGTGCAGACGACCACGCGGCGCCAGGGTGGCGAGATAGAGGTTCCAGTCCAGCTTGACGTTGACGGTGGAAATGATCAGGTCGAACCGGCCGGCGGCGGCCTCGATCTCCTTTGGATCACGGGAATTCAGCGTATGGTGCGCACCCAGCTCCAGCGCTTCTTTCTTTTTGGCCTCGCTGGAGGTGAAGGCCGTCACCTCGCAGCCCCAGGCGTTGAGAAACTGCAAGGCCATGTGGCCCAGGCCGCCGATGCCGATCACCGCCACCTTGTCGGTGGGCTTGATGCCGAACTGCACCAGCGGATTGAATACCGTGATACCACCACAGAACAGCGGACCGGCGGATTCCAGGTCGATCCCGTCCGGAATGGGCACCACACTGTTGGCGGCCGCCCTCACCTTGTCCGCAAAGCCGCCATGGTGGCCGATGATGGTGGCCTGGGCATTTCCGCACAGATTATGGTCCCCGCTATGGCAGGGCCCGCATTCGTTGCAGTAGCCCGCGTGCCAGCCGAGTCCGACCACCTGTCCGACCGCCAGCTGTGTAACCCGATCGCCGACAGCTGCGATGGTGCCGACCACCTCATGGCCGGGCACCACGGGATACTGGGTCATGCCCCATTCGTCGTCGATCACACTCAGGTCACTGTGGCAGATACCGCAGTAGCGGACATCGATTTCCACCTCGTGGGATTTCAATTCGCCCGGGTCATATTCGAAGGGGCTGAGTGTTCCGCGGGGTTCGGTGGCGGCGTAGGCATTAATCATGGTCAAGGTCACTCTCGGGAATGAAGGGTGTGCAGCTGATCTGTACAATAGTAGCCAATATTGCGCGCCGGGCTACCCCCGGATTCGTCGGTATACCCGGCCCTTTTCCTGTTGTACGCGATCTCGATTTTCCGGATGAGATGATTGCCCGGCATTTCCAGGCGGCAAGCCATGCTATCCCGCTTCGCTCCTCTCCGCCTGCCATGGCCAGCGCCCCTCGATCTCCAGGTGCAGGGTGATGCTCAGGAAGGAGCGGATCAGGATAATCAGGCCGAGCACCGCAACATTCTCCAGGGTATCCGCCACGATGACCGTGCGAATGATATCGCCGGCGATGAGGAACTCCAGGCCCAGGATAATGGATCTCCCGAGCTGACGCCGGAAGGTCCGGTAGGCAATGCCCTCGGGCAGTTGCCGAAAAGAACGCAGGAAAACGAGGGAGGAAAAGCAGGTTCCCATCACCACCACGAGCACACCAACCGCCTCGATGGAATACCCGGCGAAGGAAATGATATCGGTGAATTGCATAGCTTCATCCATTCGCGGATTCTACTCGCTAATATAACCGGCGGGATTGAATCGCGCGCTCAACATTTATCGGCCCGGCTCATAGGCCTCATACTGCGGGAGTTCCCCGCAGATGTCTTCCCAGTTTGCCTTTGAAGTAGCAAATATATGGGCACTTGGCCGCTCGGCGATATCCGATTCAATGGTACCTAACCGCACCCGTACCTGGTCCGGTTTTGACACGCTGCGACTCAGGATGGGTGAACCGCAATGACGGCAAAAATACTTGGTCTGCCCCGGACTGGACTCGAAACCCGTCAATTCCGGCTCGCCCTGGAGAATAGTGAAATGTGCGGCATCCACGATCCCGTTGGTGGCAAAGGCACTGCCCTGGGCCTTGCGGCATTGAGAACAATGACAATAGACGATATCGCGTATGCCATCGGATATTTCGAAGCGCACCGCTCCGCAAAGACAGCCTCCCTTATACATCCCACACCTCCTTCCCACTCATTCCGGTGATCAGATTCACAACAGGGCGTCAGGTGCAGACGGCACAATGACGCATCAGGCAGAAACGAAATCCCCTGTGCTCCCATTCGAAAATATGAAGCAACCTGGAATACGCCTCATGGGAAATGGATCAAGGGTCGCACTTGAAAGTATTTGGTATGGCCATCAAGCGCTCTGACCCCTTGATCACTGACCCCTTGATCCACCTTGATCCACTGAGCGTCCGAGT
>CBDUHN010000022.1:0-52590 GCA_965367295.1 uncultured Gammaproteobacteria bacterium
ACTGCCTATATCCCGGTGCCCAAGAGCCCCCATGGCCTCAACACCTCACCGGACGGCAAATACTTCGTTGCCAACGGCAAGCTGTCACCCACCGTAACAGTCATTTCCATCGCCAAGCTGGACGACTGGTTTGCCGGCAAGCTGAAGGAAGAACGCGATGTGGTGGTAGCGGAACCGGAACTGGGCCTGGGCCCGCTGCATACCACCTATGACGGTCGCGGCAACGCCTACACCACCCTGTTCATCGACAGCCAGGTATGCAAATGGAACATCGATGACGCCATCAAGAACTACCAGGGAGAGAAGACCAACTACATCCGCCAGAAACTGGATGTCCATTACCAGCCCGGCCATAACCATGCCAGCCTCACCGAATCCCGTGATGCCGACGGTAAGTGGCTGGTGGTACTGTCCAAGTTCTCCAAGGACCGTTTCCTGCCGGTTGGCCCACTGCATCCGGAAAATGACCAGCTGATCGACATCTCCGGCGATGAAATGAAGCTGGTGCATGACGGCCCCACCTTCGCCGAGCCCCATGACTGTATCCTGGTGCGGCGCGACCAGATCCGTACCAAGAAGATCTGGGAACGCAACGATCCCTTCTATGCCACCACCACCGCCATGGCCAAGAAGGACGGCATTACCCTGGAGACCGACAACAAGATCATCCGTGACGGCAACAAGGTACGGGTCTACATGACCTCTTCGGCACCCACCTACGGCATCACTGATTTCAAGGTGAAAAAGGGTGATGAGGTAACAGTGGTAATCACCAACGTCGACCAGATCGAGGATGTAAGCCATGGCTTCTGCCTAATCAATCATGGCATCAGCATGGAGATCAGCCCGCAACAGACCGCCTCGGTAACCTTCGTGGCGGAACAGCCGGGTGTACACTGGTACTACTGCAACTGGTTCTGCCATGCGCTGCACATGGAAATGCGCGGCCGAATGCTGGTAGAAGCGTAAGCTGCTGTGTGGCATCCGGGGCAATCGCGCCGGATGCCACACAACATTAATTATCGCTGTAATCTCCTATACCAACACCCACCATGGAATATGCTGTGCCTGCCGCAAGGAAACCTGATTGATCGCATTACGTGCCATCAAGGGTACGATGCTGACCCTGATCCTGTTACCTGTACTGACGGCACAGGCCCGCAACTGGCCCGTGCAACCCGGCCAGTCACTACAGACGGTAGTCGCGCAGGCGCTTGAGGGCGACACGATCACGTTGGCCCCAGGGGTCTATGAGACCCATTTACAGATCGACCAGCCCATCACCCTGCAGGGGCAGGCCGGTGCGATACTCGATGGTGGTGGCCAGGGTGATGTGATCCGCGTACGTGCAGCCGATGTTACGATACGCGGACTTGTCATCCGCAACTCCGGACGCAACCTGACCCGCATGGAAGCCGGCATATTTGTCGAACGCCAGGCGGAACGTGTGCGTATCGAGCATAATGAGTTTGACCGCAATGGCTTCGGTATCTGGCTGGATGGCTGTACTGCACCGCGCATCGAAGCCAACCATATACATGGCGACCCGGCGCTACGCTCACAGGATCGTGGTAATGGCATTCATCTCTATGCCGTACATCAGGGTGAAATCCTCAACAACGAAGTGTGGAATACCCGCGACGGCATCTACATCGACACCAGTCAGAACAACCTGCTGCAGGGCAATGAACTGCATCACCTGCGCTACGGCATTCACTATATGTATTCCTATCACAATCGTGTCATCAATAATTTCACCCACCATACCCGCACCGGTTACGCCCTGATGCAATCCAAATACCTTACCGTAACCGGTAACCGTTCCGAACATGATGGCAACTACGGTATCCTGATGAATTTCATCACCAACAGTGTCATCACCGGCAATGACATCCGCGACGTACAGGAAGGACGCGGTTACAGCACCGGCGGGGCGGCCGTGGCCGGCGCCGAAGGCAAAGCGGTATTCATCTACAACTCCCAGTTCAACCAGATCTCCGGCAACCGGTTTTCCGACAGCGACATCGGCATTCACCTCACGGCCGGCTCCGAGGACAACGAGATTTACGACAATGCCTTCATCCGCAACCGGGTACAGGTCAAGTATGTGGCTAACCGTCTCCAGGAGTGGTCCCATGCCGGACGCGGCAACTTCTGGAGCGATTACCTGGGTTGGGACCTGGATGCCGACGGCCTCGGAGACAAGGGTTATGAACCCAATGATGCAGTGGACAAACTGTTATGGAAGTACCCCATGGCGCGCATCCTCATGAGCAGCCCGGCCGTGGAAACCCTGCGCTGGGTACAGGACCAGTTTCCCGTCCTGCGTCCCCAGGGGGTACGCGACAGCCATCCGCTGATGTCCGAAACCATCTGGGAGGCCGGTTTATGAGCCCGGCTGCCGAACTCGATCAGGTCGACAAGCGCTACGGTAACTTCCAAGCCCTGCACGGCCTGACCCTGTCCCTGGCACCGGGTGAGGTGCTGGGCCTGCTGGGTCACAACGGCGCCGGCAAGACCACCGCCATGAAACTCCTGTTGGGGGTGATCGCACCGAGCAGTGGCGCGGTGCGCCTGTTCGGTGAATCCCCCACCGGGCACCATGCCCGACAGCTGCGCCACCGGATCGGCTATCTGCCCGAAAGCGTACGCTTCTATGAACAGCTCAGTGGCCGTGAGGTGCTGCGTTACTTCGCCCGGCTCAAGGGAGTCGCCCGGGCGGAACAGGATCAGCTACTGGAACAGGTGGGACTGAGTGCTGCCGCCGACCGGCGCGTGCGCACCTACTCCAAGGGCATGCGCCAGCGCCTGGGCCTGGCGCAGGCACTGCTGGGCAAGCCCAACCTGCTGTTGCTCGATGAGCCCACTGCCGGCCTCGACCCCCTCGCCATCCAGGAGTTCTACCAACTGCTCGACCGGCTGCGCAGTGCCGGCACCACGGTGCTGCTCTCTTCCCACGTGCTGCCTGGCATCGAACGTCATATCGACCGTGCCGCCATCCTCGGCCAGGGGCAGCTGCGCGCCTTGGGTACCCTGGAGGAGCTGAGCCAGGCCGCCGGACTGCCGCTGACCATCCGTGCCCGCGGGCAGTGGGACGCGGCAACACAGGACACCCGCTGGGAAGATCCGGCCATACAGGTGCGGCACATCAATGGCAGCCAGCTGGAGATCCGCACGCCTTCCGAGCACAAACTCATGATCATGCGCCAGCTGCTGAGCCAGCCCCAGATACAGGACCTGGACATCACGGCACCCAGCCTGGAACACCTCTACAGCTATTACAACCGCGCCGATTCACAGGAGACCCGGTCATGAACGCCATCCTGATCGTGGCGGGCAAGGAATTTCGCGATGGCCTGCGTAACCGCTGGGTGCTGGCCATCACCCTTGTATTCGGCCTGCTGGCCCTGGGGCTGGCCTATTTTGGGGCCGCCGCCTCCGGCACCATCGGCTTCACTTCGCTCGCCACTACCATCGTCAGCCTGTCGAGCCTGGCGATTTTCCTGATCCCGCTCATCGCCCTGCTGCTCGCCTACGACACCATTGTCGGCGAAGACGAACAGGGCACCCTGCTCCTGCTGCTCACCTACCCGCTCACCCGCAGCCAGCTGCTGGCGGGAAAATTCACCGGCCAGGCGGCGATCCTGGCGGTTTCCACCCTGCTCGGATTCGGTCTCGCCGGCACCCTCATCGCCCTGCTCACCGACCAGCTCGCCAACCGTGAACTCTGGCATGCACTGGGATATTTCATGCTCTCCGCCACCCTGCTGGGCTGGGTGTTCGTCGCCATTGCCCAGCTGATCAGCGTACTGGTGAGTGAAAAATCCCGTGCCGCCGGCCTAGCCCTGATCTGCTGGTTCTGGTTCGTACTGGTGTTCGATCTGCTGCTGCTGGGCATCCTGGTAATGGGCAGTGGCCAGGGCCACGCCGAATGGCTGGCCAACCTGATGCTGTTCAACCCCACCGACATCTTCCGGCTGGCCAACCTCACCGGCTTTGAAGCGGCCCGCAACTACACCGGCCTGACGGCCCTGGCCCAGGGCAGCTGGTTCACGCCGGGCCGGCTGATGCTGGCGCTCGGACTGTGGGTGGTGGTACCACTGGCGCTGGCCGCCTGGCGTTTCCAGCGTCGCCAGCTCTAATTCACAAGGAGTTTCCATGTTGCGCCCAAGACCCCTGTTTCCCCACCTGGCCATGCTCTGTCTCTGGTGTATAGGCCTGCTGCTTGGAGGCTGCAGTGAAGAACTGGATAGCATCTCGGTACCCGCCCCCCAGACCATCGAGGAACACGAGGAGTGTCATGTATGTGGCATGATCATCACCCGTTTCCCCGGACCGAAAGGCGAGGTGTTTGTGCATCATCAGACCGACGCCTTCAAATTCTGCTCCACCCGCGACCTGTTTGCCTGGCTGTTGCAGCCGGACAGCGCGGCCCTGGTGGAAGCCGTGTACGTGCACGACATGGCGCAGACCGACTGGGCGCATCCCGACGACACCCGGATGATCGATGCCCGTACGGCCTGGTATGTGGCCGGCAGCAAAGCACATGGCGCCATGGGGCCCACCCTCGCCTCCTTCCGCAGCCGTGAAGACGCCGAAGCCTTCGCCCGGACCGAGGGTGGGCATATTCTGCACTACGATGACATCACCCTGCAGACACTCGCGGACCTCACCGAGGGGGCGATGCAACACATGCCGGGGATGCACTAGGGGTTTGCCGGATTCAGGCAATGCATATATACGAGGGTGAAGACAGCTGCCTTCGGTTCACGGCCGTTTTATCCTGCATGCCTGCCTGGTCGGCCAGGCCTTGCCTGAAAACCCTGCGTTGCCAGCAGGAACATCGCGACTCACCCACCCGAACCATGGAGCAGCGACAGAAACCATCAACTGTGATCACAGCCGCCTGTTAGCGCATGTTTTTCGGGATTACATGTCTCATTCAGCCAGCCAATCACTGCAATCCCAGCCAAGTAGGCGCTCTATATTCTTTATTTCATATTCATAAAGCCGTCGAAGATATTCTTTTTCCCTGTCATTCATGCCTGATGGATAGGGAAGCGAATGTACATCTCTGGCATTAATGTTTTCGAAGTTATCAACCCCGAGAAAGCCACATACTTTCTCGAGGGTTTCGTTCGGTTGATCTCTCAAATGCTCGTTCTTGAGAACCAATACATTATCTCTGGAAAAATAGAACCAGAGTCTTCTCAGCTGTTCCGAATAGAACCCTCTATCAACATAGGAAAAAACCCGGTGCTGGTACGGCAAGGCTTCTCTACATCTTTGCTGCTCATTTTGTATCGCATCCCAGAAAGACAGGGTTTCTGAATTCCTGGCTCTCTCCATATTCCAATGTGAATATGCTCTATCTATGGGATTTCGCAAGACAGCAATCAACTTCATGTCCGGGTTGTATTCCCATATACGCCCAGGCGCATTATGCCAGTACATGTATATAGGCGTTGCTTCCCCTATCAACCTGTGTGCCGCCTGAGGCTTGAAACAAGAGTGATACTGCGAATAATCAGGCACGCCCTTTTCGAAAAGAGGTTCCGCATCAAAGAAGTGAACCTCTTTTCTCTCCGCCATACAGATTTCGGGGTGCTCTCTCAGGTACACATCCAGAACAGAGGTACCACCTTTCTGCGCCCCACAAATCACAAAATCAACTAATCCATGATTACTGCTCATAAACCAATCACATTCCTTGAACGCGAACCACCGGGCAACCGGACGCAACATGACGCTGGCCCCTTAACCAGCACATTACCGAAAGGATTATTCCTTTGCATTTTGTTGTGCATGCACTCGATCCAGGCATTGAGACAATCCCGGGGTTATTACCACTTATCCCGGCTCGTCTTCACCGTTGATGATTTGCAGGATCTCCTGGCTAAGCGGATTCAAACTCACAAAGCACTTTCCCGCATCTCTCCAACGTGGGCACGCGATTCGATCGTTACCGGGAACGAACGCAAGCAAAAACACTTTTTTCCAACCTGGAGTTCAGGAGTAGTCGCCCGATAATATTTTTCCACTCTCTCCCGCTGCTTCTCTCTGATCCGATTTTTTTATAAATTTTTTCTTTCGCCCCTGGCAGACCGATCTGCAATGAGGGGCGAACATACGTATATCCGCTGTTCCGCACTTATCCGTGCAGACGCACCCAGGACCTGATCAGGCCGCCAGGTACCGCGCCGCCTCCAGGATTGCCCGCACCACCCCGCTCACCAGCAGGGCCACGCCTACCGACAGGGCCACTGAAAACAGCGCCTCCTTGCGGCCCAGGGTCTTGAGCATCACCGCGAAAGTGGACACGCAGGGGATATAGAAGGTGAGGAACAGCAGGAAGGTGGTGATCTGCACCCAGTCCAGGTATTGCCCCACCTCGAAGCTGCCCAGCGCCTGGTAGATCATCAGCAGCGAGAGTTCCTTGCGCAGTATCCCGAACAGAATCGGCACGCCCAGCACCACCGGCAGCCCCAGCCACCAGGCGGTGATGGGCGTGAACAGGGTATTGATGAAGGCATCGGCACCCACATGGCCCAGCAACGCCAGCACCACGCTGCCGCCGACCAGCAGCGGTGTGACGATGGTGAGGATGTCCTGGGTGCGGACCCAGGTTTCGCGCAGCAACGAACCCCAGTGCGGCAGGCGATAGGCGGGGATCTCCTGTACCTGCCCCGGCCCGGACTCCGGATAGCGGCGCCGCAGCAGCTGCCCCATTACCGCGATCACCACAATGGTGAGCAGGAAGATACTGAATACACCGATGCCACCGAGGTACTTGCCGGCCAGCGCCAGGATGATGGCCGAACGTGCCGAACAGGGCACAAAGGTGATCAGCAGCGAGGCCACGACCCGCTCACCGCCACGGGTACTGTTGCCCACCGCGGAGATGGCCGGCACATTGCAGCCCAAACCCAGCAGGAACGGTACCGCCACTCCGCCATGCAGGCCGATACGGTGAAAACCGCGGTCCACCACGAAGGCGATGCGCTGCATCACCCCCGTCTCTTCCAGTGCCACCAGCAACAGCACCAGGGGAATCATGTAGGGCACTACGATACCCACCAGGCCAATCAGGCCATCGACCACGGCCCGCCCCACCACGCCGCTGGTGGAGGTCGGCTCCCAGACCGAGACCCAATCGATGAGCCGGGCAGCGGTCATGCTGTCCAGCCAGGTACTGACCTCGAACACCACGAACAGCACCGCGGCGAATACCACCAGGCTGCCCAACAGCCCCCATTGTGGATGCAGGAACAGTTCGTCGAGCCAGTAACGCCAGCCACGCCCTTCATGGGGAGCGCCCAGGCGGGTCACCGACTCGAACAGACAGGCGGCACGGTGATGACGATCGGCATGCAGTTCCTCATCCAGCGGGCGCGGCAGTTGCTGATCGGCCTGTCGACGCAGCCGCTCCACCTCGCTTACCCGCTCGGGAAAATGCTGCTGCAGTTCATCGAGGAAATATTCGTCCCCCACTGCCAGCTGCATGAGCAGCAAGGCATGGGGCACCCGGAAGGCAGCATGAATCTCCGGCGTATTCAGCGACTGACTCAGGGGCTGCAGGCTTTCGCAGATATGCCGGCTAGCCGGTTGTGGCAGCGGACAGACCTCCTCGCGCACCACACCCACCGCGGTACTGAACAGTTCGGAGATGCCGTGCCCCATGGTGGCAACGGTGGCGACCACCGGCACACCGAGCAGCCTGCCCAGGGTCTTGCTGTTGATATGCAACCCCTTGTTCCAGGCCTCGTCGGCGCGGTTCAGGGCGATGACCATGGGGCGGCCCAGCTGGGCCAGTTCCAGGGTCAGTTCGAGGTGATGCTCCAGGGTGCTGGCATCCACCACCTGGATGATCACATCCGGCGGTGCAAAGGGCGCCGGTGGTCCATCGGGATCATGGGATGACACCGGTGGCCGCTCATCTCCCCAGAGCAGGTATTTCATTGCCACCTGGTCTTCGGCATTCAGATGGTGCAGCGAGGTGATACTGGGCAGATCGATGAGCCGTGCCTCGTCGAGCCCGATCTGAACCGCGCATTCGCCATAGGCGCGATGGGTACCGGCCAGCTCCCCAGTCTGCGGCGAGGTGCTGGATACCGCGTTGAACAGGGTGCTTTTGCCACTGTTGGGCATGCCCACCAGGGCAATACGCAGGCGGCGTGGGCCGCGGAACAGGTGCTCGGGGACGGGGATGCGGGTTTCGTGCAGGAATTTGGCCATCCAGCTATTTTTTCACCGATGGCCCTCCAGCCACAAGGGAAATCACCCACTTATTCAACCAGATTCCGGTTCATGCCACGCCCGGAACGTGACAAAATAGGTCCCTGACAAGTGGCGGACCACCAACCCACTACTACACCCTAACCGCACTGGACCCATTACATGCCCCCTCGCCTGGATCACAGCCGACGCAGTCAACTGTTGCGCCTCGCCACCACGGCCTCGGTCGTCACCGCCACCATACTGATCTTCGGCAAACTCGCCGCCTGGCTGATGACGGGATCCGTCAGCGTACTGGCCTCGCTGGTGGATTCGCTCATGGACGCACTGGCCTCCATCATCAACCTGTTCGCGGTACGCTATTCCCTGCAGCCCGCAGATGAGGAACACCGCTTCGGCCACGGTAAGGCCGAGGCGCTGGCGGGGCTCGGCCAAGCTACCTTCATCGCCGGCTCGGCCCTGTTCCTGATCCTGGAAGCCGTCGACCGCTTACTACATCCACAACCCGCGCAACAGGCCATGGTCGGTATCGGCATCATGTTGTTTGCCATCGTGGCCACCCTTGCCCTGCTGATGATCCAGCGCCACGTGGTCAAGCTCACCGGCTCCACCGCCATCAAGGCGGATTCACTGCATTACGCCACCGACCTGATCACCAATATCAGCATCATCACCGCCCTGGTGCTGGGCATGTTCGGCTGGCCGGGCCTCGACCCGGTATTCGCGCTGGGGATCGCCGCCTACATTCTCTACAGCGCCTGGGGCATCGCCAAGGAAGCCATCGCCCTGTTGATGGACCAGGAGTTACCCGAGGAGATACGTACCCGCATCCTGGAACTCGCCTATGCACCGGAGGATGTGCTTGGCGTACATGATCTGCGCACCCGCCAGTCCGGCCATGTCTATTTCATCCAGCTACACCTGGAAATGAACGATAACCTGTCCCTCTACAAGGCCCACGAAACCGGCGAAGCGGTGGAAGAGGCAATCCACCAGGCGTTTCCCGAGGCCCAGGTGATCGCCCACCTTGATCCGGTCAGCGTGGTGGATCACAGCAAGGTACACACCGAACCCGAGCCAGTGCCGACACAGGCGTAACCGAAACACCCGCTTCCATTCAGCCAGACTGATTCCGTCATGAAAATCTTTCTCTACCTCATCATCATCCTGGTCATCGCCTTTGCCGCAGCGCCATTTCTCAGGCCCACTAGCGACAGCACCTCCCGTCACGTGGAAGGTCTGCCCTGGCAGATCGATGCCCTGCCCGATGGCCGCCTGCGTGTCTTCGGACTCACCCTTGGGCAGGACACCCTCGGTGATGCGAAAGCCAGACTGGGGGAGGACATGGAACTGGCCATCATCGTCGCACAGGACGAGACCGGCTCACTGGAGATGTACTACAGCCGCTACAAGGCCGGGCTGCTGAACGGCAAGCTGGTGCTGGTGGGAAGCATGGATGCCGCCACACTCACGCGCCTGCGGGAGCATTCCGGCCTCCCCAAATACCTCGATAGCGGAGCGCGCAAATACCATCTTCAGACCGAGGACCTGCCACTCGCCTACCAGGCGCCGCTGTACAGCATCACCTTCGTCCCCAGCGCCAATATCGACGCAGACATTGCAGAGAAACGCTTTGGGCCCGCCGGTGAGATCATCCAGGTCGACGAGGAAACCATGCATCTGCTATATCCCCACCTGGGGCTGGACCTGATGATCAACGCCGGACACAAGGATGTGCTGCAGTATGTGGCACCGCGGGATTTCGAGCGTCTGCGTGCGCCCCTGCTCAGCCCACCAGCGAAGGCCACCGAATAGCCCATCGGGGACGCCCCATTTCCAGCAACACCGTCATGCCCAGGCCCATATTTGTCACAATTATTTACAATCCATCATGCAATCACACCAGAAAATTATATTTTAATATTAAATTACAACAAGTTATTAATTTCGGCATATTATCTGCTTATCATTTATCAAACACACAATAAATGGAAAGCATACCGACATGAAAACCACGCAAACCACCCTCGGCCTCCTGTTCAGCCTGTCCATCGCGTCCAGCGCCAATGCCGGCATCCTCTACGCCATCAACAACGACAATGATCACCTGGTGACCATCGACACCAATACCCTGGCCCTGACCGACGTGGGCGCACTGGGTACAAATGTGAGTTTCGGCGGCGCCACCTATGATCCCATCAGCGAAATCCTGTACATGATCGGCGGCCGCGGCAACAACAGCCTCTACACGGTAGATACCGGTACCGGCGCGGCATCCCTGGTAGGCTCACATGGCATCAACGATCTGTTCGGACTGGCCTTCGATACCAGCACCAGCACCCTCTACGGCACACAGTTTTCCGGTGGCCAGAGTCTCTATTCCCTGAACAGCTCCACCGCCGCGGCAAGCCTCATCGCCACCATGGCTCGCGGCATTGGCGGTCTCACCTACAACAGCATGATCGATGAACTGGTCGGCATGAATGACGGGCCCGGCGACCTGTATAGCATCGACCGTGGCACTGGCGCCCTCACCATGCTGGTCAATGGCGATTTTGTGAATGACAGTGGCCTGGCCTATGACCCGGACCTGAACCTGTACTGGGACATCGACTACAGCGGCTACCTGTACAGCTACGACCCCGATAACAGCTACAGCCGGACCACACGCCTTACCGGGCTCGGCTCCTTTGACGGCCTGGCCTATCGCAGTTCCGCCCCGGTTCCCCCGGTTGCCACGGTTCCCGAACCCGGTACCCTGGCACTGCTGGGCATCGGTCTGGCTGGAGTTCGGCTGTCGCGCAAACAGAAAAAACAATAATCACAACCTGCGCAAAACCTGAAAAGCCTCGATTTCCATCGAGGCTTTTTTTTCGCCACGTTCCGACACCGGGCCTACGGGGACGGGAGTCCCTGCAGGTCCGGATTCACCAGCTCACTGGATATGCGCTACAGTCGCTACACGGCCGGGCCGTTGAACGGCACGCCGGTGTTGGACCTGATGATCAACGCGGGACACAAGGATGTGCTGCAGTATGTGGCACCGCGGGATTTCGAGCAGTTGCGTGCGCCCCTGCTGGAAGCGGACACGCAACCACACCCGCTATAGACGACGTTGCAGGTTCAGGTTTATTCGAATGCTGCGCTTTTATATCTTCCACTCCGCCCGGGGCCTCCCCTTTCCTGCCGCGACTGGCCTGTGCAGCGACCGTGGCCAAGCAGCCCACACACCTCTATCCGGCAGGACGGCGGCGGACAGATGCCCCCAACCCCATCAGGCCGATGATCCCGCTACCCAGCAGGACGGCGGCGGGCGGCAGGGGAATGACCATCTGCGGCTCCAGCTCCACCCCCTGCTGATTCAACAGGGTATAAGAGGTGAACAGGCTTACGCTGGAACGGCTCAGGTCCGGGATCCCTGCCAGGGGTAGCTGGTGGCCCGCATCCAGACTGAGATCCTCCTGGCCGGTGAAGCCACGCATCGCCTCGGTGAGCATCTGGAACGGCATATTCAATTCCGTTTCCAACCCGGATTGACTGACACCGGTACCATTGTCCATGTCATCGAAGAGCCCCGGGGTCATCACCAGACGGGAACTGGCCGATGCCTGGAACAACCGGAAGCCGGTATCGCCTGTGTCTTGCCCACTGGCACGGGCAATCATTAACTCCTTTATATTGCTCTGCCGGATGTCCACCATGCAGTATGCATTCATGACACCGAAGCCACGCCCATTATCAGGGAAGATACTCTTGACCTTGCATATTGATCGGGTGGTAAAGGTAATGCTGGCGGCTGTGACCTCGGCTGCTCCGAACATCATCAGCAAGGGGAAAATCAGTGTGGCACGGGAACAGCGGATAATCGAAAACCTGTCCATGTTAGGTCTCCTGTGATGCCCCCCCTCGCCATAGCGTTGCACAGTCCCACCAGAATGCAAGCATGCCGGTGAGCCTGTTTCAGAAATGGTACAACGCAAAGAAATAAGACCACCCACTCGAACATGGCCGGGGCAGGCACAGGAAGCGCACACGAAGGCTATCCGCCTATTTATGCAACAAATCCACTCGTATCGGCATATGAAAACGGGCGCCGGCATCCGTCATATGGGATTCGAACGCGCCCCTGACCTGATCATGAAGCGCCCTGGACAGGCGATGATCCGTATGGCTAACCCCGATTACTTTCTGCTCGAAATCGGCGAAATCCTCGAAATACATCGGCGCCTGGAAAAAGGTCTGCTGCCCTAGCAGGAACAGCCCCTCCTCCACCGCATGCCGTACGGCGGAAAAGGCCGCCTCCCTGACCGCACGTTCATCATGAAACAGCCGCAGAATTTCATTGAATTCGCCCGCGAAGACAGGCTCGGAAATATAGGCATGACCGCCCGGCTTCAATACCCGCCGGATCTCCTGCAGCGCCTGCCCCATCAACTCCACGGGTACGTGATGCAGGGATTTGAACATAAAGACCACATCGAACCGATCATCTTCCGCCGGAATGGCTTGCGCACCACCCAGCGCAAACACCACATTCGGCAGATCATCGATTTCGCGATTACGTGCATGCTGCAGTTCATCCACCTCCAGCGCCATGATCCGCCGGCCGGTACCTGAGCTGGCGATCCTACGGGTCAGTTCCGCCCGGCCACACCCCAACTCAAGAATCTGCTTATGATCCAGTTCCAGCAACCGGTTGTAGATGGTGTCTTCAGTACAGGTTTCACCAAATTCATCAGCCTGAATTTTCATGGGTATTCCTCGTCACAGGTCAACCGGCAGGTTTCATCGGCTGGCCGGCCGGGCCAGGATCATCAGATCATAGGGTTCCAGCTCCAGCGCATGGGTAGCGATGATGGTACGCCCCGCCACCAGGTCCACCACGCTCTTGCGCAGCCCCAGCAGACGTAGGCGGCGACCCTCGATGGTCTGCGCATGTTCGGAAAAATTCGCCAGCACCAGCACGCTGTAATCGCCATTGGTACGAAAATAACCGAACACGTGCTCACTGCCCGTATCGACGATTTCGGTCTCGGCACGATCAAAAGCCAGGTTCTGCTGCCGAATCTGGATCAGTCGCAGCAGCCCCTGGTAGATACGCCCCGGCACCGATTCCGCATCGCGGCGCTGCTCGGCCCGCTCCCAGTCGAAGCGGGCGCGATGCAACCAGCGGCTATCACCGATCTTGGCGACATCCTGCTCGTAGTCGTAATCATTGAGCATGCCGATCTCGTCGCCGAGATACAGCAACGGAATACCCCCGATGGTGAGGATCACGCCGTGAATGAGGTGGATGCGCTGAATGGCCAGCTCGATCTCCCGCTCATCCTGGTCCTGCAGGCCCTTTTCCAGCCCGGTCAGTGAGGCACAGGTACCCGAGATACGCGCTTCACCGGTGATTTTGTCCTGCTGGAACGGCATGCCCCGGGCGAAACTGCCCGGGAAACGCCCCGTGTAGAACTCAGTGAGAAAACGCCGGTGGGAAACCGGATCGAGCCCGAGGTCCATCACATCATCATTGGAAAAGGCGAAGCCGATGTCATCATGGCAACGCACATAGTTCACCCAGGAACAGGCCGCGGGGATGGAAAAACGCTTTTCCATGGCATGTTTGAGAATACGCACTTTGCGCGTTGCCAGGCCGTTCCACAATAACGCCATCAGCTGGGGGTTGTAGGACAGCTGGCATTCCTCTTCGCTGATGTACTTGCTGACCTCGTCCGGATGCACAATGGCTTCGGACTTGAACACCATGGCCGGCGCGGCAATACGCACCAGTGCATTGAAGGCCTGGATGATAATGTGCGCCTCTGGCAGGTTCTGACAACTGGTGCCGAGACGCTTCCAGACAAAGGCCACCGCATCCATGCGCAGAATCTCGACCCCCTGGTTGGCAAGGAACAGCATCTCTTCCAGCATGCGGTTGAACACCACCGGGTTCTCGTAGTTGAGATCCCACTGGTAGTTGTGAAAACTGGTCCAGACCCATTTCTTGAGGCGATTGCGGTAGGTAAAGGAACCGGGATGTTCATCGGGAAACACCGGTACCATGGTGCGCTCGTAGGCATCCGGCTCGGTACGGTCCGGGTACATGCGGTAGTACCCCAGGTACTCGGCGTCCCCGGCTTGCGCCTGCCGGGCCCACTCGTGCTCATCGGAGGTGTGGTTGAACACGAAGTCGAGACACAGGGACATGCCATGATGGCGCAGCTCCGAAGCCAGTTCCGTCAGGTCCTCCATGGTGCCGACGTCGGGGGTCAGCTCGCGGTAGCTTGAAACGGCATACCCGCCATCGTTATCCCCTTCCGGCATTTTGTAGAGTGGCATGAGATGCAGGTAATTCACCCCCAGCTCCAGCAGGTAGGGAATCTGTTCGCGCACCCCCTGCAGGTTGCCGGCAAACAGATCCGCATAGCACATGACACCCAGCATGCGCTGCGACTGATGCCAGCAGGGATCGGCTTCGCGCAGCGCATCCAGCGCCTTCAGTTCCGCAGGACGCGCATGCCACAGCTCAGTGGCCGAGGTAAGAATGCTATCGAGATGATAGAAAAAATCGTACTGTCTCCCATACAGCTGATGCAGGCAGGTGAACAGCTGGGGGAAATGCTCCTGCAAACGCAGCAGGTAGCCCTGCCATTCATTGGCTTCCACCTGTTCGGCAAAACGCGCTTCGAGGCGCGGTAACAGGCGTTTCAGGGAGGCGGCGGCTTGTTGCCTGTGCCAGGAGGTATCATTCATATGCATGTGTGTTTGCAGCGGGATCGGGCCTGTCCATTATTCACCAGCTCACCAGCGGATGGAAACGCTCCCGCGCAGATCAGAGGGTTTGCACCCGGTTAGAGCGCTTCCACCGAATACTGCACCCATAAATGATGTTCACCGCCCGGCGCGATCTTCACCACATCGTCCGCGGCATTGGCGCTTTCCACGCACAGCATGCGCAGATACCCGTCCTCGCCAAGATCGCCCATCTTGTCGGCCTTCTCGACCCAGGGATTCCACACCACGCTGGAATGGCTGCCCTGCTTGTGGATACGAATGCGCCGTTCCAGGCCTGGATCGTGGATCAGGCAATCGTCACCGGTATTCAGGTAGATACGATCGGTTTCGCCCGTAAAAGTGAGTGGCCCCTGCTGGGTGTTACGGCTACCCGCCTCCACCTTGTCGATATACGCACGTCCGTCCAGCCCCTGTACATTGACCTTGCGAATGTCGCTGACCTGGAAATAGGTATGCAACGCCTGACCGATCGTAATGGGCTGCGCACCGGTGTTACGGGTGACCAGGTCCATCTCCAGTACAGCACCAACACTGATATACAGTTCCAGCTCACACGCATGGGGCCACTGGGCGCGCGTACGATCAGTTTGCATCAGGCGCAGCCCAAGCAGGGTGCCGCCAGTCTTCAGCGTGTTGGTTTCAAAGACTTCCCATGGAACGGTACGGGCAAATCCGTGGGCGGGAAAGCCAGCCTCCGTTTCGTGGGGACCAAACCAGGGCCAACAGACCGGCACACCGCCACGTACCGACTTGCCTTCGGCAAATTTCGCATCCGGTGACAACCAGATCACCGGATCCTCGCCCGTGGGGGCCCAGCTCAGCAGGTGAGCACCCTGCAGGGCGATCGCCGCGGTTGCCTGTTCATTGATCACCTCCACCACCGGCAGGCCGCCCGGCCCTTCGTTGAAACTCAACTGGCCGGGAATACCGAAACGCTTGTTCAGGGTATCAAGATTACTGGTGATCATAATCACTCCTTTGGGAAATCCATTGTTCACCCGGACACGGTACTGCGGAATAGCGCAACCGAGTCAGGGCCTGCCACGAACATGCATGGCTGTGTATACAGATCAAAACCCAGACCGGAATGATCCGGGACGAATTCACTCATAGCCCGAACAGCGGCACGCCACCGGCAATACAAGCTAATCCGTAACCGCTTACCCCAGCTCTTCCAGCCGCGCTTCGATCCGTTCGAGTTCTTCCGCCGCGGCGCGCGCGATACCATCCAGCACCTCGGCATTGGCCAGCTGTGAGGCGCGTTCCTCGGAATCGGCATCCAGCCCCTTGCGATAATCATTGTGTATGGCCGTCAGCCGCGCACGCAATGCATCCCGCTGCTGCAACAATTGGCGTTTTTCGGCATCCAGATCTTCAAAACCACTCGTCATGTTGAACCTCCCCTGTGCTGTATCACAACAGCCGTGTACAACCACATCAGATCGTCGGGCACCTGGTAATCCGCGTAGGGATCATCTGCCGCCGCTGTCTGCGTTTCCTTGTTCAGCGTAATCACCCGGCTCGCATCACGCTGCCGGATTTTCTCTGCCACATTCGCGGGAACAATCTCGTATTGTTCCCCCAGCGTGACAATGGCCAACTGTCCACGCCCCAGCTTCCCTGCCACCGATTCACTTACAAACAACTTGCGGATCTTTTTCTCATGCTCGAAGTGATATCCCAGATCGCCTTCATCCCTGGGCAGACGATGCTGCTCGATCAACTGGCGAATCTGGCCTTCCAGCGCCTTGCGTGCAGCGATTTCTTTCTGCTGCTGATTCAGTTCCTGGGCACGCTGACGCTGTTCGGCCCGCACACGGGCTGCCACCTGCGCCGCGTCATCACCATTATCGGCTTTGCCCTTGCCGCGTTTTTGCTGTTTCTGCTGCTGGTATTTCGCTTCCTTGGCTTTCTTGGCCTGCTTGCTATTGACCAGGCCGGCCTTGAGAAACTGCTCATGCAGGGAATTGGCCATGAAAATTTCCTCTCGTTATTCCGGAACTGCTGAAGCCCTCTCGCCCCGAGGGAGAGGGGATGGTCCATCCATTCTTCCGCAGTGGCGTGAAGATCTGCTCCGGGTTTTCTGTCTCAGTGGTATCAGAACTGGTGGGTACGCAGCAACACCAGGGTACAGGCATGCAGGTATTCGATATGATGCGCGCGCAGCTGTGCCTCCAGCAGTTCCGATTCCGTACCCGGATTCAAAATTACCCGCGCCGGATGCAGCGCGACGATATCGGGGATCAGGGCCTGACTGCGTTCCGGCCCCACATACAGCGTCAGGGTATGGACCGGTTGCATAATCCGGCGCAGATTCGGCATCACCTCGACCCCCTCGATCCGCGCCACCTTGGGATGCACCGGTATCACCGGGTAACCCAGTTCCATCAACAACCGCTGAGCCTGGTTCGCATAGCGGGCCGGCTTGGCACTGGCGCCCAAGACCACCACACGATGTTCGGACGGGGTGGCGGGCAGATCGTGACGAATGGATTGGCTATGCATGCACTTCAGGGCAGCGTGATGACCCGGATACGGTCGGTACGCCCCGATTCCTGACTGGAACCGGCGGTAGCAATAATGATATCCCCCGGGCGCAGGTAGCCGAGTTCCTTGGCACGCTCGATGCCGAATTCAATCTTGGCCGCATCGGCGGGCTCGCCGGGATACAGGATCGGCAATACGCCCCAGTTCATGCACAGTCGCCGTGCCACGCAGGGCGAGGCGGTGATGGCCAGGATCGGGCAGTCAGGACGATGCTTGGAGACCAGGCGCGAGGTCAGCCCCGATTCCGTCAGGCTGAAAATTGCTGCGGCCTTGAGCTGGTTGGCCATGGCCACCGCCGCCTGTCCCACCGCCTCGGTCACGATGTTGGAGGGGTTGGGCAGGATCTTCTGCAGGTAACCGTATTCCTGCAGGTGCCCCTCGGCACGCTGTGCCAGCACCGCCATGGTGCGCACGGATTCCACCGGGTATTTGCCCACCGCGGTTTCACCGGACAGCATGACCGCCGAGGTGCCATCGAGAATGGCGTTGGCCACGTCGCTGGCCTCGGCACGGGTCGGCTTGGGGTTCCATTCCATGGAGGCCAGCATCTGGGTGGCGGTGATCACCGGCTTGCCCTTGAGCACCGTCATGCGAATCATTTTCTTCTGGGTACCCGGCACGTCGGCCAGCGGCAATTCCACACCCAGGTCGCCGCGCGCCACCATCAGACCATCGGCAGCATCGATAATCTCCTCCAGGTGCGCCACACCGGCCTTGTTCTCGATCTTGGCGATGATGGGGATGTTGATGTTCTTTTCCGCCAGGATGGCGCGCATCCCTTCGATGTCGGCGGCATTCTGCACGAACGAGGCCGCGATGTAATCCACGTCGTGCTCCATGGCGAAATTCATTTCCCGCACCACGTCCTCGCGGCTTTCGGGCCCGACGGCACTCATGGACAGTTCGGTGTCAGGCAGATTGACGCTCTTGCTGTTGCCGAGCCGGCCACCGTGGATGATACGACAGTGGATAGCATCCGCATCGATGGATTCGGCTTTCAACTCGATGGCGCCGTCATCAATAAGAATGGGAATGCCGGGCTTCACTTCCTGCGCCAGCTTCCGGTACGACACCGACACCCCGCTGGCATCGCCGACCCGTGGCTGCATGAACAGCGTGAAGCGGTCGCCGGGGTTGAGCATTGCCGTGTCTTCTTCCAGCTTGCCGGTGCGGATCTCGATACCGCGGGTATCGATCATGATGGCGACCGGTGTATCCAGGGCCTCCGCGGCCTCGCGCAACCGATGCACCCGTGCACCCTGTTCCTCGAAGGTCCCGTGGGACAGGTTGACCCGGGCCACGTTCATGCCCGCCAGCAGCATGGCCTTGAGCATGTCGGGAGAATCACAGGCGGGGCCGATGGTGGCGACGATCTTGGTCTTGCGTACGGAGGATGACTGCATGATGTCTCGGTGGTCGGATTATGGTGAACGCAGCGGCGCAGGCAATGGAAACGGGGGCACACAGGATTGACGAATTTCGGCCTCAGCCGGCACCCGGAACAGGGTGCATTGTACCCTATTCGGGTTTGTGCAACAGGATCACATCCGCGCCGATGAATTCAGCCCGGGTCTGCCAGCGCGCCGCCAGCCAGCTAAAGGTGGCGCGGGAGAAAAAGGTCACATGGGTTGGATCCTGGATGTAGTGCCAGCGGGAAAAGGCCTCGGCATCGCGCACCAGCTTGGTCATGATGCCCAGCCAGCCGCCGGGTTTCAGGCGGGACCAGAGCCGCTCCATCTCCCCCCCCGGCTGGCGCAGATGTTCCACCACCTCGGTGGCGGTGATGAAATCGTAGTCACGGGACCAGACCGCCTCATCCGGCGCATAAAAGACATCGAACAGCGCCATGGTATGCCCGGCCTCTGCGAACATTTTTGCCAGCACCGGTCCCGGCCCGCAACCGAAGTCCAGCCCCCGGCTATTGGCTGCCAGGCGCGCCTGCAGCGGCAGCAGCAGGCGACCCAGAAAGCGACGGTAGCCGGCGTCTGCCGGGTGGTTTTCATGCAGGTCGTAGACCGCCTTTTCCTCACGGGCCGGCAGTTGCTGATCAGCGGGCACCCATACCAGCTCGCAGCGCCGACACTGCAGATAGTCACGCCGCTGGTCACGATGAAACAGGACTACCGACCTGCCGCCGCACAGGGGACAGGCAACGGCACGCCCCGTGGTCAGAGGAATCATCCTGTCATCCCTGCGCCGACGTGGAATGGCGCCATTTCACACCACCTGGATCACCAGCAGCGTCTGGTCATCGGCCTGTTCGGTTCCCGCCTGATAGGCTTCCAGGTGCTGTCGCAACCAGGCCAGCAGGGCCTGCGCATCCTCCGGCCCCTGCTCTATCCAGCGCACCAGCGCCGCACGCCCCAGCGGCAGGCCATCACGATTACGCCCCTCGATCACGCCATCGGTAAACAGGACCAGCAGGTCGCCGGGATGCATGGCCACCGCCACGTTCTCCCAGCGGGTATCCGGCAACACTCCCAGTGGTGCGCTGGCAGCCTCTTCCAGCCGCGTGATGCCCTTTCCTTCCCGATGCCGCAGCATGGGCGCCGGATGCCCGGCATTCGCGTAGGTCAGTATGCGGAGGTGCGGATCATAGTTGGCGACGAAGGCGGTAATGAAATTGCCACGAATGCGCCGGGTGAAGAAGTAGCGGTTGGCATAGGCAAACACACAGGCAGGTCCATCCTCCATGCTGCCCTGATAGGTACGCAGGATGGCATCGAACATGGCCGCCTCGACGGCGGACGCCGCACCGTGACCGGACACATCGGCAATAATGACACCCCAGGGGGCCGGTCCATCAACGTCGGGATTGCCCCCGGTCCGCAAGGAAAGCGGTGTGATGTCGTAGTAGTCCCCGCCGGCATGGCCATAGGAATCGGAATAGGCCGCCACCCGGACCCCCGCCAGGTGTAGATCATCCTGCGGCAGCAGCAGCCGCTGTAAAGTGGCGATCTGGTTCAGCTCCTGCTCGATCCACTGCTTGGCCTCAGCCAGCTTGCGGGTATCACGCACCCGCGCCACACAGGTGGCGGCCAGGTTCGCAACCAGCGCGGCATATTCACGGTGGATGCCGGACAGCACATCGGCATCGGTTGCCAGTAGCAACATCCAGTTGCGGGCGCAGCCATCGATAAACAGGGGGATGGCCAGCAGGGATTCATAGACAGCCAGCCGCGCATCAAAATCGGGTTTGTGCTCCAGGTATCCCTTGAAGACCGGTTGCCCGTCCTCTTCCTCTGTCAACTGCTGGAATACCGTGCAGGCATGGATCGGCAGTTCGGGATTGAAGGCAAACAGCTCTTTTGCCTGTACCGCCACCTCACCATCATGGGTATACAGGCCGGTCAGCTGTCCCTGCCCTGCCTCCATGCCTTCGGTGGTGATAATCGCGACGGCACAGGCACCGTAATTGGCGCGAATACATTCGGCCAGGCGAGCGAAGGGATTGCCCCCGTTACGGGTGTCACTGAGACGGGCAATATGCTGGAGAATGGATTCCATGAATGGGGTTACAGATGGGGCTGCAAAGTGATCAGTATCCCATTCCAGGGACCAGATTGAAAACCGGTTCCCGGTCCGGTTTTTGCCGGACCGATAGCCAACACATGCAGCGGACCGATAGCTCGGTGCCAAGCACCTCGAAATCGGTCATCACAGCCTCTTCCCAGGCACCAGGAGCACCCACCAGCGGATTGCGTACCCGAGTGTCGCCCCCAGTCATGGCGGTTTATCAGGCCTTTGACATCACAATGATCACCGCCACGGCAATACCGCCAGCCAACGCGACCAGGCTGAATTTCCTGTGTTCCTGCTCCGCCCTCGGCAACAGGTGGGTAGCCCCCACGTACACCAGGGCACCCGCAGACAATGACAGCAGGGCACCAAGGGTTTCCTGCTCTATGACACTGATGACCGGGTACGAGACCAGCATTCCCAGCGGCGTGGTCGCGGCTGCCGCCAGAAAAGCGAGCAACATGGCCTTGCGTTCGCCAAAACCGCCTCGTACCAGCAACAAGTAGGTGATGATACCTTCGGGGAATTCATGCAGGACCATACCCAGGGTGGCAAGAAAACCCGTAAGAATACTGACGGTAAAGGCGATGGAATAAACGAATCCGTCGATGAGGGAGTGAAAGCCGATGCCAAGCATGGGCACGACACCGAAAGCATAGTTTTTTTTGTCCGGGTCCCGTTCGCAAACGAAAGCCGTAATGAATCGATTGAACAGATGCAGGCCCATAAATCCGGCGAGCAACCAGACCGGCGCCTGGGGATTCATGGAAAAGGATTTGGGGATGATATGCAGGAAAGACGCCGAAATCAGCACCCCCGCAGCGAAACAGATGAAGTACGTGGTGTTGCGATGCCCCCAGTCTGCGAATCGCCGTATGCTGTAGATACCGAGAGAGGTAACCAGGGCCGCCATCATGCTGGTGGCCAGGGCTGTCCAGAATGTGTTCTCCATTATCACCCCGGCAGGCTCGATCAGCCCCTTACAAAAAAGCCGCCCCGAATCAGGGCGACCGTGGATAAGGCCTTACAGTGACTTCTTGCAGAAATACCAGTCAGTGCACTCGTAGCCTTCATTCATACGCTTTTCGGCATCATCGGCGGTGCCGGGCGGCGGCACGATGACCTTGTCGCCAGGCTGCCAGCCTTCCGGCGTGGCCACCTTGTTCGTGTCCGAGGTCTGCAGTGCCGTTACCAGGCGTACAAACTCCGGAATCGAGCGGCCGTTGGTCATGGGATAGTACACCATGGCACGCAAAATACCCTTGTCATCAATGATGAAGGTTGCCCGTACCGCGGAGGTATCGGCGGCACCCGGGTGGATCATGCCGTACGTCCTGGCCACATTCATGCTCAGATCCTCGATGATCGGAAATGGAATCTCGATCCCGAACTTTTCCTTGATGTTGCGCACCCAGGCCACATGGGAATAGTAACTGTCGATGGACAGGCCGAGCAGATCGCAGTTGAGCTTCTGAAACTCCGGATAGGCCTGGGCAAAGGCCATGAACTCGGTGGTACACACCGGGGTGAAGTCGGCGGGATGCGAGAACAGTACCAGCCACCTGCCCTGGTAATCAGACAGTTTTTTCACGCCGTGCGTGGTCTTGGCCTCGAAGGCCGGTGCCGGCGCGTTGAGCTGGGGCATGCCATATGCCTTGGTTTCGTTTTCATTGTTCATGATGTTCTCCTGTTTCAGCAATCGGGTATGAGGCCTGTCTGTGTCTGTGGGTCCACTATGAGTGGCCGGGAAAAAACGCGCCAATTGATTGTCACGATAGCCGTGATAGCCTGCTCCTATTGCAGTGAATATTGACTAGGACAAGGCCCCATCATGGTGCTCATGCCCGACATGCTCATGGGATGCAGTGATCGGGAGCGTTCCGGCGAGCCAGGCGGTGACCGCTTGATCCGGATCAGTCTCCGTGGTCACCAGGCCACGTATCCCGCGGTTAGCCAGGCGACGTTCGAGATTACTTCCCATCCCGCCACTGATCAGCACATCGACCCCATCCAGTGGATGTGGGGCCTGCCCCGGCGTTTCGTGAAAACTTTGTTCCTTGGCGAGTTCCAGTAACTCCTTGTCCTGGACCTGATCCTGTTCCACGCGGTAGATCCAGAAACGCCGGCAGCGCCCGGTATGATCGGTAATGGCACGGCGGTTCTGGCTTGCGACTGCGATGCGCATGATGAGCTCCTGTTTCATTTGGGCAGATACAACTTGTTCTTGTTGAGCGAATAGCTCCAGGGTAAACCGGCATTCTTCCAGCCGTTCACCAGGCGCCAGTTTTTATGGTCGCCTTCTTTCATGGTAGTACCCTCGAAGCCATCCACGACCACGTACACTTCCTTGTACCCCTTGAGCAGCCTGGCACTGGGTGCGCCGCGCTCACCGCCCGAACGGCACATCAGAATGATCGGTGTATCCTTGTCCATACCACGAGCGGTGAGCGCCGCGGCAATCTCCGCCTCGAAGTTCGGATTACGCTCCATTGCGAACACCGGTTTGCTGGCATGCCAACGTTCCCGGTTGGCGAGCAGGAACGGTACATTGATATCGACAACATCGGTAAATCCGGTGAACATGATTTCAATGGGATCACGAACATCCACGAACAACACCCGGTCCCCTTCACGGGTTTTCATCTCGAAGGCCTCGCGGGCATCCAGATACAGATTCCAGGGGGTCTGGTGGGCCGGATTGGCGGGGCGCTCCGCGGCCGATGCGGCACCTGCGGATAACAGGGTGAGCAGCAGGATGGCAAGAAAGCGTTGTTTCATGATTCTTTTCCTTATATGGATATTCGAACAGGGATGGAAATCCGTAGTGCGGGTATCTCAGTGCCCCTCTACACAGATCTGCTGCCGCTTGATCGCCAGCACCGTACGCACCACCAGGGCGAGGATGATCAGCGTGAGCACCCCCAACAGCAACATGGCCAGGCCACCGAAGAATGCGTGCCCGGTATGCCGCCCCATGATCAAAGTTGCAATGGTCATGGCCGCAAGCGGAAAGGAGTAGGCCCACCAGGACAGGTAAAACGACAGGCGCAGGAAGCGCGGCAACTGCATGAACAGCAGCAGGGTCAGGAACAACGCACCGTAGTAGAGGACATGGGCGAAGGCATCGATCCCGCCTGTCAGCCGGGCATAGGCAATGAACCCCACTGCCGGCGGAGCAATGAGAATGAACAGGGTCGGCAGTAGTTTGTCCGGCAGCGGGTTATGGAAGATCATGCGATAGACGATGATGGTGAACAGCACGATCCAGAACAGCAGGCCGATACTGAAATAGAACCAGCTAAGCTCCATTGCGCCATGCGCCACGCCCGCCACCGGCACCAGGATGTTGCCTACCACGGGGATGAACCAGGCCGGGCTGATGTGGTGAATCTCGTAGTGGGTCTGGTAGATCCAGGCATTGAGTACGTACAGGGTAAAGGCCAGGTGTAAACCGGAACCAAGCACCCATAGCCACCAGGACAACGCTCCCGCAAGATCATGAAACGCGATGCTGAGCAGGACCAGGCTCACGGTAAAGGTAGCGCCAAAACTCATCTTCACCGGATGGGTCAGCTCTTCGCGCACCGCGGCCGGGTGGCGCAGTACTTTACCGGCATACAGGACACAGAGTACGGCGAACACCCCGGCACTCACCAGCGCCACCAGGGTGCCGATGGCGTGCAGGCCTGGCAGCAGGATATCCGCCTGCTGCAGGGCGATGGACAGACCACTCAAGCCCATTACCATGGAAAAGAACGAAACAGGCAGAAATCCCAGCCGGTTGTTCATATGAATCGGTTCTCCCGTATCGGTTTGGTCCATCACGCCACCCACAGCACCCTCCTTACTGGAACCCCCAGTACCACAACGGCACACCCAGCATCAGTAGCCAGGCTGGTACCGGTCCCAGCGCAATCCGCAGAAACGGATGCCGGAACGAGAATCCCACGCCGTAGACAAATCCCAGCGCGATACCGGCCATCAGCAAGGTCAGCTCCCCGTGGGATATCGTGCCACCCTGTGTAGTGAGCCATTGCGGCACCAGGAATACCACGCCACTGACCACCAGGGCTGCCAGCAACGTGACCGCGCGCAACCAGGGGTGGTCAGCAGCAGGCGGATCAGTCCGCTTCATCCTGCCCATCCTCACTGAGACAGTGCGCCGACTCCAGCCACATGACATTGATGATGCCCAGCGCCACCGCCAGCAATACGCCCAGAATCCATGCGAAATACCACATTGTCTTGTCTCCCGATCAATAGGCCGAATGGCGGTTATCCTGGATCTGCTGCACCGTGACCCGGCCCCACATGGCACGATAGGTCCACACCGTATAGAGCAGGATGATGGGTATAAAGATTGCGGCGGCCCAGAACATCACCGTAAGGGTCAACTGGCTGGACGCCGCATCCCATAGGGTCAGGCTGCTGTTGAGCTGCGTACTCGACGGCATGACAAACGGGAACATGGAAAATCCCGCGGTCAGGATCACACCCGCCATGGCCAGTGCGCTGCAGGTGAAGGCCAGTCCGGGACGCCGCCACCCTGACAGGACTATGGCCAGCAGGGCCCCGGCAAAGCCCAGCGCCGGCGCCGCCATCATCCAGGGATAGCGGCCGTAATTATCCAGCCAGCTGCCGGAACCCACCGCCACCACCTTGTTGAGTGGATTCGGCAGAGCATCGGTAGCCGGCATGGACAGGATGCGATAACCATCGATGCCATAGGCCACCCAGACTCCCGCGGCGGCAAATCCCACAATCATCACCAGCCCCGCCCAACGCGCTGCCACACGGGCACGCTCGGCGATCTGCTCTTCCGCGCGCAACTGCAGCCAGAGCGCGCCATGCAGGGTCAGCATGGACAGGCTGACCACGCCGGTCAGCAGCGCAAAGGGATTGAGCAATGCCCAGAAGCTGCCGGTGTAGCTGGGACGCAGGAACTCATCATGCTGGAACGGCACCCCGAGCAACAGGTTGCCGAAGGCGACGCCAAACACCAGCGCCGGCACCGTGCCACCGGCGAACAGGCCCCAGTCCCAGGTGGAACGCCAGCTGGGATGCTCAATCTTGCTGCGGTAATCGAAGCCCACCGGCCGGAAGAACAGTGCGAACAGCACCAGCAGCATGGCGATGTAAAAGCCAGAGAATGCCGCCGCGTATACCGCCGGCCAGGCCGCGAACAGGGCCCCGCCGGCGGTGATGAACCACACCTGGTTGCCATCCCAGTGGGGGCCGACGGTGTTGATGATCACCCGGCGCTCGTCATCGGTCTTCCCCAGGAATGGCAGCAGGGTGCCAACGCCCATGTCAAAGCCATCGGTAACCGCAAAGCCGATCAGCAACACGCCCACCAGCACCCACCAGGTCAGCTTCAGGGTTTCATAGTCCAGTATCATGTATGCATCCTCATGCTCGGGAAGGGGAATCTTGCGCCGGGGCAAGTGCTGCCGCCGCAGGGTCCTCGCCTTCATAACGGCCCGTGTGCAGACTGCTCGGCCCCAGGCGTGCGAAACGGAACATCAGGTACATCTCCACCACCAGCAGCAGGGTGTAGAAGCCTATGAAGCCGGCCAGGGAAAAATACAGGTGCCCGGACTGCAGCGTGGAAGTACTCAGGTAGGTGGGCAGCACTTCCCCGATCGACCAGGGCTGACGCCCGTACTCCGCCACCACCCAGCCGGTTTCCGCGGCGATCCAGGGCAACGGGATGCCATACAGGGCCAGCCGCAACAGCCAGCGCTTTTTATCCGCCTGCCGCTTGGCGCAGTAATAAAAACTGGCGCCGAAGATAAACAGCATCAGGAAACCGGAAGCCACCATGATCCGGAAACTCCAGAACAGCGGTGCCACCCTGGGGATGGTGTCCTGCGTTGCCTGCCGGATCTGCGCCTCGGTCGCATCCACCACGGCCGGCGTATAACGTTTCAGCAACAGGCCATAGCCGAGGTCCTGTTTGGTCGCCTCGAACAACTGCCGGTCGGATTCGCTGTACTCACCACTGCGCAGTTTTTCGAGCTGGGCATAGGCCACCATACCATTGCGGATACGTTCTTCATGGTGGACCAGCAGGTCCTTGATACCGGTCACTTCCTCGTCCACCGAACGCGTGGCGATCAAACCCAGCACATAGGGGATGCGAATGGCGTAATCGGTACTCTGGGTTTCCTCGTTGGGAATCCCGAACAGAGTGAAGGCTGCCGGTGCCGGGTGGGTTTCCCACTCCGCCTCGATGGCCGCCAGCTTGGTCTTCTGCACATCGCCGATTTCGTACCCGCTTTCATCCCCCAGCACGATCACCGACAGGATCGAGGCCAGACCGAATCCCGCTGCCACCGCGAAAGAACGCCGGGCAAAGGGCACGAAGCGGCCCCGGAGCAGGTAATAGGAACTGATGCCCAGTACGAACATGGAGCCGGTCACATACCCCGCCGCCACGGTATGCACGAACTTCACCTGCGCCACCGGGTTGAAGAACAGCTCCGCGAAGCTGGTCATTTCCATACGCATGGTTTCGTAGCTGAACTCGGCGCCCACCGGATTCTGCATCCAGCCATTGGCCACCAGGATCCAAAGTGCCGACAGGTTGGAACCCAGCGCCGTGAGGAAAGTCACCAGCAGGTGACGGCGTCGGGAAAGACGGTCCCAGCCGAAGAAGAACAGTCCGATGAAGGTGGATTCCAGGAAAAACGCCATCATGCCCTCGATGGCCAACGGTGCCCCGAACACATCACCGACATAATGGGAGTAGTAGGCCCAGTTGGTTCCGAACTGGAATTCCATGGTGATGCCGGTAGTCACGCCAAGGGCGAAATTGATACCGAACAGTTTGCCCCAGAAGCGCGTCATGTCCTTGTAGATCACCTTGCCCGTCATCACGTACACGGACTCCATGATCACCAGGATGAACGATAGCCCCAGGGTCAGGGGCACAAACAGAAAGTGATACAGGGCCGTGATTGCGAACTGCAGCCGCGACAGGTCCACCACCGATTCACTGATCATCGTTTCATTTCCTTCGTTTCATATCCCGTGGACACGGGTACGGGGCGATTCCCCAGCAGATGCGCGCCCACCTCGGCACCGGCGATCGGAGCCTGGTCCGGCTGACGGAAGAATGCATACCAGAGACCGAACACCAGCAGCACCTTGATAACCAGCACCACGGTGATATGGCGAAACAACCAGTTCCGCCATATCGGCTCCACAGGCCAGGGTTCGTTGGACGGCATGCGCAGGCCCTGCCTACCAGCCCAGCTCGCCGTACTGGATCGACGTGTCAACGGGTGTGCCACTGGCAGTCTCCTGCTGCTGTCGATCCGCGTTTGGCTGTGAAGTGGATGCACGCTGCTCCTGCTGAATCTCCTCGGCACTGGCAAAGGTCCAGGAGATGTAGGCGGGCTTCTGCTCGGCCGCCATCAGGGACGCGGGCGACAACAGGATCAACAGGGCTATCGATAACGGCTTCATCGTGCTGCTCTCCTCTGGGTCGTGGGATCAGTTAGTGGTGCTGGTGTTGACCAGCGGGATGTCCATCGGCTGCATGATGCTGATAGCCCCGCGCAGATCACCGGCGCGATACCCGGTCGCACGGTCAAAGGGATATGCCTTGGCAAGGCGTTCTGCAACCGGTGCGGGAATCTGTTCAGCCGCACCATGACAGGTCAGGCAAACCGGTTGGGTACCGATGGGTTTCATGAAGCGGTAATAGCGCTCACCCCCTTCGTCCACGACTTCACCGTGGATCATCTCGGCATAGGATTCTCCCTGGGCCGCACGCTGCTCGAACTCCGCCATCACCTTGCGTTCCCAGGCATCGGGGGTTCCCAGCAGCGGATTGCGCACCCGAGTACTGACCCGGGTCACGCGCCAGCCATTGCCACGGGACAGTTCCCCGGCAATCTGCGGGGCGATATCACGGCAGACACTGATGGCGGCCGCAGGACCGTTGCTGCCCATTTCCTGTTTGAGAGCACCACCAAGACGCTGCAACAGCTGCGCCGATGCCGCCTGTGCCGCCGCTTCACGTGCCGCCGTGTCCTCGGCCAGCACCGCGCCGGTAGTGAAGGTTCCTGCCGCTGCCAGCAACAGGGCCAATCCTGCATGGGTATAGGTTTTCATTGTGTACTTACTCCTTTCAGGTTGATCAGGGGGCATGCCAGGGATGGCTGCCTGTTTCGTCATACTGGACTCGGTCCGGCATTCATTTCCATGGCATTGCCAGAGAATAGTCGAGCATGCCGCTCCCGGTTGGTCATCCGTTCCTGGACAATGCAGCTGACACGCCGGCTGTCCCAGTCATGTCCCGGGTACACCAGGGTTTCGTCCGCCAGGCCGAACAGCCGCTGCCGTACATAACCGTTCCGGGACACCGCATCGATATGCGGTTCGGACTCGTGTTCGGTCCGGCCAATCCACAGGCTATCACCGGTGAACAGTCGATCTTCACAGTGGAAGGCCACTGAACAGGAGGTGTGTCCCGGTATGTGCAACACCTCGATGAACGACTCGCCCACATAGATCCGATCACCGTCACGCAGGCGCTGATCGCAGCACGCGGCATCGGCCTGCCCGTGGATCAGCAGCCGCGCGCCGCTTTCTTCCACCAGCGAGCTGGACACAGCCCCTTTCAGGGCATGGACATGGGTCATCATCAGGTACCGTAACCGCAGCCCCATCCGGCGCAGGCACTGACGATAGGCCGCCTGCTGTGCCGCCACCGGATCGATCAGCGCCGCATCCCGCGTCACCGGGTCAGCCAGCAGATAGCTGAGCGAGGCTCCGGACGTATCAAAAAACTGTCTCAGGATCATGGCGACGTCAGTGCTCCCCAAAACCATTTCTGGCACTTCATGCCATGTAAGTGAGCAAGGCCCGTGCCAAACGGGAGCCCATCCAGCCCCCAATCGGGAAAAACCATATTTTTTATTTAATTTTCTTACTATTACAATCCATCTTGAATAATCGGACCGGGACTTTTCTTATTCCTCAAAACCTGTGCATGGCCTCACATATGCCATATTTGACATGATTTCCGCTATACTGGTCGCCATAAATGGCATTTATGGAAATGATCATGTCCTCCCCCGATCCCCTCGCCCGCCGCGACCTCCCCGAGGTCACCTCATTGCTCAACGGCATTTCGGAACCCGCCGCCCTGCTCGGCCTCGATTACCGCATCCTGGCCGTCAACCAGGCCTACCGGGATCACTACGGCGATGGCAAGCCCCTGCACACGCGCCACTGCTACGAGGTATCTCACCACTACCAGGTGCCCTGCGACCAGGCGGGGGAAACCTGCCCGCTCAAGGAAAGCCTCAGCAGCGGTGAGCCCCGGCGCGTCCTGCACCTGCACCACACGCCGGGGGGCGAGGAACACGTGGATGTGACCGTGATGCCAATCCGTGATGCCAGCGGTGCGGTGATCTATCTACTGGAAAAAATGAAACAGACCCGCAGTGCCAGTTCGCGGCCTGCTTCGCAGGGGCTGGTCGGCCGTTCCCCGGCCTTCAACCAGATGCTGGGGCTGGTGCAACGGGTGGCTCCGGGCAATACCACGGTGCTGCTGCTGGGAGAATCGGGTACCGGCAAGGAACTGGTGGCCCGGGCCCTGCACGAAGGCAGCGCACGGGCACAACAGCCGTTCGTGCCGGTTGAATGCTCCGGCCTTTCCGAGGCGTTGTTTGAAAGTGAATTATTCGGGCACGAAAAGGGGGCTTTTACCGGCGCCCATACCCGCAAGACGGGGCTGGTGGAGGCCGCACAGGGCGGCACATTGTTCCTGGACGAGGTGGGCGATATCCCGCTGAGCCAACAGGTGAAGCTGCTACGACTGCTGGAAACCGGGATGTACCGCCGAGTGGGAGGGATCGAGCAGCGGGAGGCGGATTTCCGACTGGTACTGGCGACCCACCGGAATCTGAAGCAGATGATCGAAGAAGGTGGTTTCCGGCAGGACCTCTATTACCGCATCAGTGCCTTTCCCATCGCCCTGCCGGCGCTGCGGCAGCGGCCGGAGGATCTGTCGCTGCTGATCCAGTCGCTGTTATCCCGCCTGGCACCGGAGCGCACGGTACAGTTGTCCAAATCCGCCCTCCATCACCTGGGACGCTACCGTTTCCCCGGCAACATCCGTGAGCTGGCCAATATCCTGGAACGCGCCCTGTTGCTGGCTGACGGTGATACCCTGCTGCCGGAACACCTGCCCGAGGAGTGCCGCGAGGATGCATCTCCCCAGACCACCGCGGCTGGCGAAGACGACATCATCACCCTGGAGGAGAATGAAAAGCGTTACCTGCTGAAGGTCCTCGCCCACCACTCCCTGGACCGCCAGACCCTGGCGCGCAAACTCGGCCTCAGCACCCGAACCCTGTTCCGCAAACTGCAGCATGTGCAGGCCGATAGCGAAGCGCCGTAGCCCATTACTCGAAACTGCGGCATTCCCGGAACACCCGGGCACGACACTGCTGGCACTTCTCCTGATCGAGCTTGCGGAAGATGGTGGCGATGGCCTGCGACTTGTGGTTGAAGAAATGCTGCGAACCGATGGCGCGAATGAACTTGCCTTCCGCCAGGAACTCCCACACCGCCGATTTCAGGCCGGCGAAATACAGGCCGCCGCCCTTGGCACGCAGGCGATTGTGCTCCTGCACCAGCATCTCGGCACCGGCCAGGTCGATGTAGTTCATACGCGACCCGTCGATCAGCACGTGCACCAGCCCTTCCGACTCAGTGATCGAATCCAGCTTGGCCTGGATGTAATTCACCGAACCGAAATAGATCGCGCGGTCGATGCGGATGATCTTGATCTGTGGGCACTCGACCAGCGGCTTGGCGTCGATATTGGTGAGCTTGCGCTTGGGGTCAAAGGTATCCGGCGCCATGGTGACGATCTCCGGCTTGGAACTCTTGGCCAGGAAAATCACCAGCGACAGCAGCACGCCCAGGTAGATGGCGAATTCCAGTTCCAGGAACAGCGTCGCGAAGAAGGTCACGGCAAGGATGGCCGTTTCCGAGCGACTGTGTACCAGGGTTTCCCGGATGTGATGGAAATCGATCAGCGCGTAGGCCACCAGCAGGATCACCCCGCCCATGGCCGCCACCGGCAGGTACTTGGTCAGCGGGGCGATGAACAGTACGGTGATCATCAGCAGTATGGCGGCGAAGATGGCGGCCATGGGGGTCTGCGCACCGGCTGAATAGTTGATGCCGGAACGGGTAAAGGAGCCGGAACCGGCATAGCTGGAGAAGAAACTGCCAACGATATTGGACAGCCCCTGGCCGACGAATTCCTGATTACCATTGATACGCTGATTGGACTTGGCCGCCACCGAACGGGCAATGGATACCGCCTCGATCAGACCCAGCAAGGCCACGGCAAAGGCGTCCGGCGCCAGCTGGCGAATGGTCGCCAGCGAGAAGTCCGGCAGCGACAGCGGCGGCAGCTGGGCGGGGATCTCGCCCACGAAGGTGATGCCGCTGGCGCTGGCGCCGAAACCGATGGCGGCAAAAGAACCCACGATCAGGCCCACCAGCAGGTGCGGCAGTTTCGGGAACAGCCGTTTCATCACCAGCGCCGTCACCAGGGTCAGCAAGGCCACCGCCAGCACCGTGAAATTGGTCTGCCCCAGATGCTCGAAGATATTCACCCAGGTGTGGGCAAAGGATTCGCCGCGCGGTACGGCAATACCCAGTACATGCTTGAGCTGACTGGTGGCGATGAGAATCGCGGCGCCAGCGGTAAAACCCATCACCACGGTATGGGAAACAAAATTGACCAGCACCCCGAGGCGCGCCAGCCCGAAACCCAGCTGGTAGACACCCGCCAGCAGGGTCAGGGTCAGCGCCATGTTGATGAATTCCGGTGACCCGGGCGTCGCATAGCGACTCACGGCCGCGAACACCACGATGGAGATTGCCGTGGTCGGGCCGGAGATCAGGTGCCGCGAGGAGCCGAACAGGGCGGCGACGATGGGCGTCACCATCGCGGTGTACAGGCCATACTGGGGGGGTAATCCGGCAATGGTGGCGAAGGCCACGCCCTGGGGCAGCACGATGACGGCGCCCGTCAGGCCGGCCATGAAGTCGGCGCGCAGGGTCTCGGCGTTTACCAGGCGAAACCAGGACAGGAAGGGGAAAAGGGTACTGATCGCGAATGCTTTCATTGGTTTGGCGTGTCCAGACGACTTGTTTGAAAATTGAAAACAGCGAATTATACAGCAGAGCGACCACAGATTCCTTTCAGGCCCGGTCTATTCGCCGGACAACTCCCGCACCCGGAAGCCGCCCTGCCCGGTATCGGCCAGAAATTCCGCAAGGTAAGGCAGCACCGTTTCCATTTCTGAGCGCAACCGCCAGGGCGGATTGACCACCAGCAAACCACTGCCGGTCATGCCATGCCCGCGGTGATCCGGCGCGATGGTCAGTTCGTACAGATCCACCCGCGCAATAGCGCTGTCCCGCACCGCCCGTTCGAGCCGTTCAATGCGCGAGCGCTCCACCACCGGATACCAGATCCCGTACACGCCCGAGGCAAAGCGCCGGTGGGCGTGGCGCAGGGTTTCGACCACCTGCTGATAGTCGCTTTTCAGTTCGTAGGGAGGATCCATCAGTACCAGGCCACGCCGTTCCGGCGGCGGCAGGCGGGCAATACAGCCACGGTAGCCATCCTCCTGGAACAGCTTGATACGCCGGTCGCCGGCCATCTGTTCGCGCAACAATCCGGCATCGGTGGAATGCAGTTCATAGAGCAGCAGCCGGTCGGTCGCGCGCAGCAGCTGGCGGGCGAACCAGGGGGAACCGGGGTACTGTCGCAGGGCACCGTCCGGGTTGAAGGCCTGCACCAGTCGCACGTACTCCGCCACGGGGGCAGGAAGATCTGTGCGTCCCCACAGCCGGCCGATGCCGGTTTCATACTCACGGTTCTTCTGTGCCTGGGTGGAATCCAGGGCATAGCCGCCGGCACCGGCGTGGGTGTCGAGATAGCAGAGCGGCTTATCCTTCTGCGCCAGGTAGGACAGGATACGGGTAACCACCAGATGCTTGAGCACATCGGCATGATTGCCGGCATGAAAGGAATGTCGATAACTCAGCATGGCGCTATGCCGGCCGGCAACTCAGTCGCGCACGGCCAGCGTGTCGAGCACGGCCTCGATCACATCCTCTTCTTCGCCCTCATCCTCCAGGACACAGGCATAGGTGATGAACAGCATCAGATCATCGGCCTTCAGATACCACTCGCACCAGTATTCACCGTCCGTGTCGTAACACAGTACGAAGCCGTCGAAATCCCCCATCTCGACCGGCTCCGGTTCGGCACCGGACTGCAGATGCTCGGAGGCGATCTCCCGCAGGTCATCCTCGGTGATCAGCTCATCCTGCCGGCTGGCGCTGATCTGCAGGGTACCCGGCCCCTCGGGATGATAGAAACTAACGGAGTCCTCATCGGACTCCACTTCCCAGTCATCGGGCAGGGTGATTTCCCAAAGTTCAGCGTGGTGTTTTTTCATGGGTGAGAGTCAGGCCGGTAGCGGGTGAAACAAAGGCCGCAGTATATCAGCCTTCGCTACCGATCAGGGATATGGAACTGTACGGCCGCGCCCACCCCGGCTTTCCCGGGCCTGGGGCCGGGCAATCGCCCCGGCCCCAGGCTGGTCAGTGTCGTCCCGGTCCCTCAGGGAAACAGGGCGTGGGGACCATCCGGTACCACGCCCTGCGCAAGTGCCTGGGGCATCACTTCGCCTGCCGTCCCCAGACTGGTCACGAAACGATAGATGGCCTTCAGGTCAGCTTCATTCATGGCATTGAGATTCGCCCATGGCATTGGGGGCCGGGTCTTGAGTCCGCGGGCGTACTCCACCCATTGCGTCTCGGTTTTGGCCGGGATGCTCAGGCGTAGATTAGGGGCATAGGTAGTGCCCCAGGGCCCCCGCCATCCAAAACGGCTTCCCAGCAGCCACTGCTCCCTGGGTATCTGCCCGTTGTTCTGCATATAGCCGTCGGTATGACAATCATTGCAACCCGAGACGCGGATGAGATACTCCCCCCGCGCCACGTCGTCTTCCGCCCCGGCCTCGATAACCACCGCCAGCATCAATGCCAGCGAGGACAGCATCACATGCTTCTTCATTTACCGATCCTCCTTGTAGTAATGCATGGGGGAAACAGCCCTCACATACCACATCCCTGAACCCTTACCGGGTTCGGGAACGGGGTGTCAGGCGGGCCCCCACCCCCGCACTGACACCCCTCACCACTCGGTTACCGGGAAGACAGCAATGCCACTGCCCCATACAGCCGCGCCTCGGTGCGACTGATCAGCCAGCGCCCCAGCATCAGCACCTCCCCAGCCGCATACTCGCGGCGGACCACCGCCTGCAATCGGGCAATCACCTGCTCCGGTTCCTGCCGGTCCAGCGCAACACCGCCCGAGGTGGCGGCCATACTCTGCTCGATGGCATGAAAAATCACCTCCGGCGCACCTTCCTCCGGATGGGCCGCGAGATAGAGTGCCCCGATCCGCGCCACGGCCTCGGGTTCACCGGTGACTCCACGCAGCCAGTCCGGTGTTGCACCGGGTACGGCGGACAGCATCGATTTTTCCCGGGCCACATCCGGCTCGGAAAAACCACAACTCGCCAGGCCGGCCAGCACCGTCAACAGGAAACGCCGGCGCGTCCAGAACGGTGATCCGTGCCCTGGTTTTGCGACCCTTGTATGCGCATTCATGACCAATGGCTCCGCAGGTGATCCGCCAGGCGCAACGTCAGCGCCACGATGGTAAGAGTGGGATTCGAGGCCCCCGAGGTGGGAAATACCGAACTGCCGGCCACATGCAGGTTGACCATGCCGTGCACCTTGCCGTTGCGATCCACCACTCCCTGTTTCGGATCGTCATGCATGCGCGTGGTACCCATGTGGTGATTACCGCCACTGACCAGTTCCGGCCACTGCCCGTCATCCTCCACCTCCAGGCGCATGCGGCCCAGGCCCAGGGCGCCAAATTCCAGCGCCAGGGAACGCATGTGCTCGACCACACTGCGCCGGTCCTGTTCGCCAAGCCGCCAGTCAAGCCTGATTTTAGGCAGCCCGAGGACATCCTGCTCGCTGGATGACAGGGTCACGCGACTGTCGGGATTGGGTACCTGTTCGCAGGCACAGCCCATGCCAAGCCGTACGCCGATCTCCCCGGCATTCTGATCGCTCGTCGCTGCAGATTCCGTCGAGAGGAAGCGATGCGCCGCCGCCAGCATATCGAGGGACTGCGCGGTGGCTCCATCCTTGACCACCGTATCGGCATGGAACCGCTCACCCAGGCCCACCATGATCATGGCATTGAGCTGGCGTTCCTCGCGGAGAAATTGATCGGAGGGTTTAAAGCTGGCGTTGGCGGGACGTCCATCGAGCCTCATCCGCTCACGATAGAGGGTGGGCAGGCGCTGCAGATCCCGCATCATGATAGTACCGAAGCCGGACAGGTGCGGATGCTCCATGAAGTAACGACCTACTCGATCATGCTGATTGCCGAGCCCCATCGGTACCACCCGGTTCGACAGCAACAGCATGCGCGCGTTTTCCAGCCCGCCGGTGGCCAGCACATACTGCTGTGCGTGCACACGGATACTGCGTCCATTGAGGGTGCGAACGGCCAGTCCGGTGACGGCGCTGGCATTTTCCGTGGCGCTGATCTCCACCACATTGGCATTCAGCAAGACCCGGATATTACCGGCCTGTTCCAGGTCGGCGCGGTAGCGTTCCCCGAACCGGGTAGGTGGACTGTACTGCACAAAGCGGGTACGCATGCGCCCGGTGGCCAGCGACAGCGCCGGCTCACCGGAACGACGTTGCCAGTAATCCACATCATCGAAGCGGGCCTCGCCCACCTCGACAATGGCACTTGCCGGGCCATAGTAGGGTTCCAGTTCCTCGATACCAAACGGCCAGCCACTATTGGGCACCCAGTCACGACGTTCGAAATCGATTGCATCCAGCGGCAGGCAGTAACCGCCCCAGTGATTGGAGCTACCGCCGAAATACCGTAGCCGCGAGGCCTGCAGCGGATAGTCGATACCGGCAATCTCGCCGTCATAACATGACTGCACCTCCGGATCGAACTCCCGCCCGCCAGCTTCCACAATGCAGACCTCGATACCGCTGCCGGCAAAGGCGCGCGCCAGGGTGATCCCGGCGGGACCGCCACCGATGATCGCCAGGCCGGTGTCGATCCGGGTCTGGTCAGCTAGGGTACGGGCGTCGGTGAACATAGTGTGATCCAGATAGCGAAGGTCGATATTCCATTCGTGCCAGAACAGTGGAAAGCCCGCAACCGCCCGGGCTCCCTGGGAAACTGCCGCTATGGCTGCGCTATTGGAATCCGCCGATCAACACTTGGCAAGTGCTTTTTCACGGCTGGGAGACGGTTACCCATTATCCACATGCGGTTTATCCAAAATCCCGGCGGGTCCGAACCGATTCGGACGACTCGATCATCCGCGCGCGATGTATCCGGTAATACCCGTAGGGGATGGTGGGTATGGGGCGGCATGTGGCGCACCCCGGCTGCATGCGATGCCTGGGATCTACCTTGAAAGGTGGGGGCATGCCCAACCCTCTCCCTGGCTTGGGAGAGGGGAAAACATTCGACAAGCCAGCCGGTAGGGGCCTGTCGTGACAGGAGGCCGAAAATCCTGCGTCAGGAGAGAAGCCTGCGCTCACTGATCGGCCAGCGCCTTCTCAATCAGCGGCTGCAGCGGTTCGGGAAGCCGAATGTTGCCGGCCAGGGCAAAGGCATGCGCCCGCTCGGACATCTTCCGCCAGGTCTTGCGAATGATATCCAGCCATTTCGCCTCGTCATATTCGGGATGCCGGCCGGCAAAATCCAGCATGTAGTACTCGATGAATACCAGCGCAATGACGTCTTCCAGTATCTGGGTATCCGGATTCCGTTTCAGGGCCCGCTTGCCCACCGCCTCTTTCACCCGCTCGATGATGTCGGCTCCATAACCCACCTTGACAAGCAGTTCTGCGGTGGTTTCGGCGTGAAACTTATACAGCGCGGTGCGCCATTGCAGGTACCCCTGGCGATTCATCGGGTATGCACTACGTGGCGATTTCCAGCGCTGGATATGCTGTGCGCGCACAGCAATCTGCGCGACTTCATCGGCATCCGGCGCATAGCGCTGCAGCATCTCGGACATGCGATGGGAGTACAGCACCTCCTTGGGCCAATCCTTGCCATCTGCAGATTCCCGGTTCGGGTCTTCGCTATTGGCAGCGTCAATCAAGGCGATGGCCTGTTCAAGCATTTGCGGTTGCGACATACGATCTCTCTCCGGTTTCAGTGCCGGCTATTATGACCACGAATGAACCCGGATAAAACCCGGAGCTTCTGCTGGGAGTGGTGCATTCATCCACGTTCATCCGTGACCATATACGCCTCAGCATTCCAGCATCAGCCGGATGCTTTCCTCATCGACGAACGCAGGTAGTGCCGCACGCAGACTTTGCACCGTGGCATCACCTCGCAGTGCATCCAGCTGGGCCTCGATCAGTTCGCGCTTGGCGGGCGCGATCAGCCGTTCGGCATCGATATACTCCCCCGCCTGGGCCAGCGCCAGCAGGTGATCGGCTACCTGGGTGCGACTGATCCCGATCCCGTGCGCGATCTGTTCCAGGTCGGCGCCCTGTTGATACTGCACATGCACCTCGCGCGTCTGCGGTCCGATCGCCGGGCCACTGGTCGCACCACCGCCGCCCTGGGCGCGAATCACCTCCAGAAAGGCATCCCCATAGCGCTCCAGTTTGGTATCACCCACCCCGTTGATGGCCAGCAGCGCCCCCTCATCCAGCGGGCGTTCCGCCGCCATCTGCATCAGGGTTGCGTCGCCGAACACCACGTAGGGCGGCACTCCCTGCTCCGCCGCCAGCCGCTTACGCAGCGCACGCAGAGCCTCGAACAGGGTTTCGTCGTAGTGCCCCACTGGCCCGGCCCTGGTGCGCGCGGTCTTGGCCGGCCTGGCCTTGAGCCGGGGCCGGGCCAGTTGCAGCTGAAATTCACCACGCAGGAGCGGGCGCGCGGCCTCGGTCAGTTTCAGCACCGAATACTGGGCAATGTCCTGCAGCAGGTACCCGTGATGGATAAGCTGGCGCAGGATGCTGCCCCACTCATCCTCACTCTTGTCCGCACCGATGCCATAGGTGGACAGACGTTCGTGTCCCAGGCTGCGCATACGCTCGGTATTCATGCCGCGCAGTACATCGATGACATGCTTCATACCGAAACGCTGTTCCACCCGGTACACGCAGGACAGGGCCTTTTGCGCATCCTGCGTGGCATCAAAGGTTGCCGGCGGATCGAGGCAGACATCGCAGTTGCCGCAGTTCTGATCGAGCGGCTGACCAAAATAGTTGAGCAGTACCCGGCGCCGGCAGGTGAGCGATTCGGCACAGGCCACCATGGCGTTGAGCTTATGGATTTCCACCCGCAGCTGGTCGGGATTCTGATTGTTCTCCACCAGCCGCCGTGCCGTTACCACATCCTGCGCGCCATACAGCAACAAGGCTTCCGAGGGCAGGCCATCACGCCCGGCGCGGCCGGTCTCCTGGTAATAGCCCTCGATGTTCTTGGGCAGGTCGTAATGCACCACGAAACGCACATTGGGTTTGTCGATACCCATACCGAAGGCCACGGTGGCCACCACCACCTGCAGTTCGTCACGCAGGAAGGCCTCCTGTACCTGGTTGCGATGGGCCGTCGGCAGGCCCGCATGGTAGGTGCCGGCACGGATACCCTGCGCCTCCAGCTTGCTGCCGATCTCGTCCACCCGCTTGCGGCTCAATGCATAGACAATACCCGCCTCCTGTGGACGAGTCCTGAGAAACTGCAGTAATTGATCAAAGGGCTTATGCTTGTCCAGCACCGTGTAACGAATATTGGGGCGATCGAAGCTGGCCACATAACAGCGCGCCTGCTGCAACTGCAAGCGGGCGATAATGTCCTGGCGGGTCTGTGGATCAGCGGTGGCAGTGAGTGCGATCAGCGGCACCTGCGGGAAGCGGTCGCGCAGCATGCCGAGCTGGACATACTCCGGCCGGAAATCATGCCCCCACTGGGATACGCAATGCGCCTCGTCGATAGCGAACAGGGCCAGATCGATCTCCTCCAGCCGCGCCAGAAATGCCTCGCTCATTAATCGTTCGGGGGCGATGTACAGCAGGTCCAGTTCGCCAGCGTGCAGTTGCGCCAGCACCTGCCGCGCCTGCTCGGCGGACTGCGTGGAGTTGTAACAGGCCGCCGCCACACCATTGGCCTGCAGACTGTCCACCTGGTCCTTCATCAGCGCAATCAGCGGCGAAACCACAATGGCGACGCCGGCACGATGCAGGGCCGGGATCTGGTAACAGAGGGATTTGCCGCCCCCGGTGGGCATCAGCACAAAGGCGGATTCCCCCCGGATCAAGCCTTCGATGATTTCGTCCTGCGGCGCACGAAAGGACTGATAACCAAAAACATGCTGCAGGGTGTGGAGGGGGGAGCCAAGGGACGTCATAGCGCCCTAGTATACGCGAGTCGGGATGCAATACGGCAGGGAGGGAGATCGATTCCGAGCCCCCCCGAATCCGGACACCGCTGTTTACCTGCGTTTTTTGTCCTTGCGAACACTCCAGAACCGCAGCAGCGGTTCTGGAGTGTTCGCAAGGACAGGTTTACCAGGGCCTGTTCACCCTAGAAACCATACACCAGCGTTACTGCCGTTTCCGTGTCGGTCTCGTCCACGCCGACCGGCACATCGGAGGTGTTTTCCACCGTCAGTGACAACTTCATGGCCAGATTGCCAATGATATTGGCCTGCACCGCTGTCACCGACTTGGTAACGGTAGCGTCTTCGCCAATATCAAAGGACAGGTCCTGGGTGAACTTGGCATGGTCGCTGAGCTTCCATACATACTTGCCGGCCAGGCGCAGGATCATCTCGTTTTCACTTGCACCCGTTGTTAGTTTGCTCTGGCGCGCACCGGGACCGGCTTCAAGGTCCAGGGTCATGCGGTCGGTATGCAGCACCCGGCGACCATAACCGACCACTTCACTGACACGATAATCGTACCCGCTGAACTTGTCGGTTTCGTAGTTCAGGCGGCCAAAGATGTATTCATGCTCCGCGAACTTGTAGTCCGTCTGCCAGATGGCCGCATAGCGTTCCGCAGTAGTGGTATCGTTATCGGAGGTATTCAGTGCTTCAAGGGTGGCCGAATGGCGCCACTTTTCCCGCTCATTGACCAAGCCGAGTTTCGCCTTCAGGTTTTCAGTTTCCGTGTTGCCGCTGGTGGCCACATAACCAAATTCACCTTCGCCTGCCCATTCGCTGCCCATGAGTTCGACAGCCATTGCATTGGTAGATGCCAGGCACACACTGGCAAATGCCAGGATTTTTGTTTTTTTCATTACAGTCCAACTCCAGTTAGTTATGCAAATCGGCGCGCATGGTACGGGGCATGCTGGCGTGAAACACCCCTCGTGGAAATGGTTTTGCAAAATAATTACAAAAAACAATCCGTGGCTCATAAAAAAACCGGGTATTGCACAAGGCAACACCCGGTTTCTCATACCCGCTCATCATGCCCAACAATCGAGCACGAACGGAAAGCGACTAGCTGCGCCCGCGACCACCGCCGAACAGGGCCGGCACTTCCTGGTCGAACCGGCCGCGGGAGGAACGGCCCTGTGAGGCCGCACGTCCTTCGCTGTTGCCGTTGCGTGATTTGCCCTGGCCACCGGCACGATTGCCGTTGCCAGTGCCGTTGCCGCCAGCATCCAGCGCCACATTGCCGTTGGCCTCCGGACGCGGGCCACGGCGACGTTGATGACTATGCTGCCCTTCCACTGCCGCCGGACGTTTGCCCGCATGGCCACGTTTGGCGGCCGGACGCGACTCGCCATTGCCATTAGCATTGGCACCAGCACCGCTACGACGGCTGTCACCCTGCCGGGCATTGCCGCCGCGCGGGCCATTTCCCTGCGCCCGCCGCTGACCACCATTGCCATCCGGACGTGCGCGGCCATTGCCACGGTTATTGCGGCCGTTGGGGATGGGTTCCGCCTTGATGCTCGGGTCCGGCGCAAAACCGTCCACCACCACCTTGGGAATTCCGCGTTTCACTACCCGCTCGATGTCGCGCAGCAGTTTGTCTTCATCGACACACACCAGTGACATGGCCTCGCCTTCATTGCCGGCACGGCCGGTACGGCCGATACGATGCACATAATCCTCGGGCACATTGGGCAGTTCGAAGTTCACCACATGGGGTAACTGATCGATGTCCAGACCACGGGCAGCGATATCGGTTGCCACCAGTACACGCACGGCACCGGACTTGAAGTCCGCCAGGGCCCGGGTACGTGCACCCTGACTCTTGTTGCCATGAATCGCTGCAGCGGTGATCCCGTCCTTGTCGAGCTGGTCGGCAAGCCGGTTGGCACCATGTTTGGTACGGGTGAACACCAGCACCTGGCGCCAGTTGCCATTACCGATCAGGTGCGAGAGCAATTCGCGCTTACGCTCCCGATCAACGGGATGCACCACCTGGGTGACACGTTCCGATGCCGTGTTGCGCTGGGCCACCTCGATCAGGGCCGGGTTATCCAGCAGCGTATCGGTGAGCTGCTTGATTTCGTCGGAGAAGGTGGCCGAGAACAGCAGGTTCTGGCGCCCCTTGGGCAGCAGCGCAAGGATCTTGCGGATGTCGCGGACAAAGCCCATGTCCAGCATACGGTCCGCTTCGTCCAGCACCAGGATCTCCACCTGGGACAGATCGATGGTCTTCTGGCCAACGTGATCGAGCAGACGACCCGGCGTCGCCACCAGTATATCCACGCCCTTACGCAGCTTGCTGATCTGGGGATTGATACTGACACCACCGAAGATCGCCATGGATTTCATCGCCAGGTGCTTGCCGTAGGTCACCACGCTCTCTTCCACCTGGGCCGCCAGTTCGCGGGTCGGGGTGAGAATCAGGGCACGGATGGGACGACGGCCGCCACTGGCCGGCTGCGCATGCAGTCGCTGCAGCAAAGGCAGGGTAAAGCCGGCGGTCTTGCCGGTACCGGTCTGGGCACCGGCCAGGATGTCGCGCCCTTCGAGAATGACGGGGATGGCCTGACGCTGGATGGGGGTCGGTTCGCTGTAACCCTGATCGGACACAGCACGAACTAATTCGGCCGTAAGGCCGAGATTATCAAATGACATAAATAGGTATTGCTCCTGAGACGGCCTGACAAGGCATGGCCTTGGATCGGTCTAGGCGGGTCGTATATTCGAGGTTGTACCGGAAGGTTACCGCGAGGGTATGGCGCAGACCGAAGTGCGCCGGAGGATGAAGTCTAACAGAAATACCGCACGAAGAGGACCACTATTTTTTTACCGCCCGGAATCCCGCCCCGGGCGGCGTTCAGGCATTGGCCCTGGCGGCCAGCCGGAACTGCGCCCGCAGGATGCGCAGGATATCCTTCCAGGACAGCACCCCCTCGAGACCTCCTTCGTCGTTGACCACCGGCAAGCAGGAAACCTTTTCATCGAGGAACCGGTCCACTGCCTCCTCGATCGTGGCATTACGATTGATGGTGATGGGCTGGCGGGTCATGATCTGGTGGGCGCGCGCCTTGAGCACCGCCATCTCGGCGGTCGATCCCAGGTCCTTCTCAATTCTGGGATTGGTCAGCTTGAAGTAATCCCGGTCCGAGATGATCCCCACCAGCTTGTGATGTTCGAGCACCATCAGGTGATGAAAGCGCTGGTTCTGGAAAATCTGCCGGATGGTATACAGCGTATCGTCCATACCCACCGTCACCAGGCGCTTACTCATGATGCTTTCGACTTTCACGGCTCGCTCCTCCGCGAGGTTCCACAACCGGGGTATGCGACCACGGCCGCCGCGATCTCGTCGCTCAGCAGCCCCAGGCTGCGGCTCATGGCCGCGATGAGCCCGGCATACTCGCTGCCCTCGCTGGTCTGCTCGATATGGAACCGGCGCACCTGTTGCTCGCACCCGCGCCGGCCATCGTTCAACCGCCACACGCCATCCAGCACGGCCCGTTCGCCGGGGGCGCCATCGAAGCGGAACACCTGCACGCTGACCTGGTAATCGGGCGCCGGCCCGGCCGGCCAGGGATAGAAGCTGATGCGGTCGGTGGCCAGGCGCTGCATCAGGTTCTGCGCCAGGGTGCGCACCAGTTCCTGTTCCAGTTCTCCGCCCCAGCGGTGATACTCCGCCAGTTCCACCCGGTTGGCCGTGGAGCGGGTCACGATCTGCGGCCGGTCGAGCAGTTCCGGCAACGTCACCGGCCCGAGGCCCACGGCTGGCGCCTTGCCCGGCGCCACACCGGGCAAGGCCGTGGCCGGTGTCACACTAAGCACATAAAAGTTCGACGGACGGGAGGGCTTGCCAACACAGGCGGTCAGCAACGCGATACTTACCCATAGCAAAAGCGTTCTCATCGTTTCGTCTCGAAGCGTATCCGGGTGCAGGTATTCTGGCCACGGATAAAAAAGAATACACGGGGACCGGCCATCATTACCGAAACTCCTTGCCCTGCAGCAACGATTCAGGATGCCGTTCCAGGTATTCGGCCATGAGGCGGATGGAACGCGCCGCGGCACGCATTTCCTCCAGGGTCTTGAGCAGGGTGTTACCCATTTCCCCATCGCGCGTGGTCGCGCCCTGCAGGGACTGCAGGGTCTGCGTCGCGGCCTGCAGCATATCACGGGCCTCCTGGTTGGTCTGACGCAGTTCACCGGCCAGGTCCGGGGTCTCGCGATTCAGGGTACGCAGCAGCTGGTTGGCGGACATGACCAGCTCATCCAGGTTGTTCAACACCTCTTCCAGTGGTGCATTCTCCAGCCGATCAAGCAACCGGTTCACGCTGGCGGTAATACCGGACAGCGGCCGTGGCACGGTGGGCAGCTGCGGGTAATTGCCCGTATAGGACACCCTGGCGGGCGCCGCATCCGGGAAGATATCCAGTTCCACGAACAGCTGGCCGGTGATCAGGTTTCCGGTCTGCAGCCGGGCACGCATGCCCCGCTCCACCAGTCGCTCGACGCTCAGGCGATTGCGGCGGCCGAGTTCCTCGTCGCTCATGCCCTTGAGCTGATCCTGGTCGAATACGCGCTCCGGTTCCATCTCAATCAGCACCGGGATCGTGATCTCGTTGGTATCATTGTCGATACGCACGGTGATGTCGGTGACGGTGCCGACCCGGATACCGCGGAACTCCACTGGCGCGCCTACCGAGAGGCCGCGCACCGTGTCGGTAAAATTCACCACATAGGGATAGCGCTTGGTGATGGTGCGCTCCTTGCTTTCACTGTAGGTATCAAACAGGTGAAACGCCGTATTTTCTGCCACCGGCTCTTCGTTGCGGAGACTCAAGGGCGTCTCAAAGGCGATACCACCGGTGAGCAGAGTCACCAGGGAACCGGTTTCCAGCTTCACGCCGGAGGCATCCACTGACACGTCGCCCCCCCCCACATTCCAGAACCGGGAATTGCCTCGTACGAAGCGGTCGTGCGGGGCACGGATAAAGACGCCGATATTGACCTGCTGATGATCCTCCGCCAGATCGTATTCGATCACCTCACCGACCACGATCTGGCGAAAATACACCGGCGAACCCACGGCAAGGGAACCCAGGCTGTCGGCCTCCAGGTAATAGCGGGTGCCCTGCTGGTCCGAGGTGATGATGGGTGGTTTTTCCAGGCCCTGGAAACGCCGTGCCGACTTGCCGCCGGCCCCCGGGTCCATAGCCACGTGGGCACCACTGACCAGGGTTTCCAGACCACTGACGCCGGCGGCGCCAATGCGTGGCCGCACCACCCAGAATTGCGTGGTGGCGGTCAGGTGATCCTCCATGCCGGGCACCAGCTGCGCCGTGACCAATACATGGGAAAGATCATCGCCAAAGCGTACTTTGGTGACCTGGCCGATGGACACATCCCGGTACTTGATCCGGGTCTTGCCTTCCTCGATACCCTCGGCGGTGCTGAACTGGATGACCACCTCGGTGCCCTTTTCGGACAGGGTCTTGTACAGCAGCCAGCCACCCACCAGCAGGGCCACCAGGGGCAATAACCAGATGACCGGCACGCCCCTGCTCTCCTCCTCGAGGATGGCCTCCGGGATGGGCCGCTCCTCCTGCCCGGTGTGCTGCGTATCGTTATTCATAGACTCTCTCAGTGATCCCAGATCAGGCGTGGATCGAAACTCATGGCGGCGAACATGGTGAGGATCACCACCGCCGCAAAGGCACTGGCACCCATGCCCGGCTCGATGTTGGCGATCGTACCCAACTGCACCAGGGCGGCCAGCAGCGCCACCACGAAAACGTCCACCATGGACCAGCGCCCCACCAGTTCCGTTACCCGGTACAAACGGGTGCGCTGCCGGTGCCGGTAGTGGGAACGGAACTGTACCGACAGCAGCAGGTACACCAGCACGATCATCTTGAGCAGCGGGATCAGGATACTGGCCACGAAGATGATCAGTGCCAGCGGCCAGTTGCCGTGCTGCAGCAGGCGCACCGCACCGCTGATGATCGTATCGGGCTGCCCCTGGCCGAAATAGATAACCGTCATCACCGGCAGCAGGTTGGCGGGTACATACAGCAACATCGCGGTGATCAGCAACGCCCAGGTGATACTGATACTGTGTGGCCGGCGCAGATGCACTCGGGTGCCGCAACGGGGGCAATGCGCCGCTCCCCCAGCGGGCAGCTTCACCAGCAGATCACAGGTATGGCAGGAGGCCAGACCGAGATCGATGCCGCGCTGCAATTCAATCATGACGCAGCTCCAGCCGGTTCCACAACAGGCGCGGTTCGAATGAGGACATGGCTGCCGCCGACACCAGCATCAGCCCGACGAAGGCATACAGTGCCGGCCCCAGCAGAACATCCGCCATATCGGCCAGCTTCACGAACGATACCAGCACACCGAGCATGAACACATCCAGCATGGCCCAGGGACGCAGCTGACTGATCCACACCAGCACATGACGGGTACCGGGGAACAGACGCCCGGCACGCACCCCCAGCAGTACATACAGACTACTCGTCATCAGCACCAGCGGACCCAGCACCGTGGTCAGGAACACCACCGCCGCCAGCCAGCCCATACCGGACTTGTACAACGCCCAGGAGGCACCGGACAGCGTGGTCATCTGTTCACGCCCCTGGATCTCCAGGGTCATGAAGGGAAACAGGTTGGCCAGCAACCAGAGGACCAGGGTAGTGATCGTAAGCGCCAGTGGCCGCTCCATGCCACCGCGGGGATTGCGCGCCAGCAGCGCTTTGCAGCGCACACACCGCGCCACCCTGCCCGCCGGCAGTCGCGCCAGCCGCTGCACCGTATCGCATTCGTGACAGGCCATCAGGCGCCCTGTATTCGCGTGGCTGTATTTGCGTACCATCCATCCCCCTGCAGGGGGTATCCGGCATGCGCACTGCCGGAATCCCTGCATTCTTCCATTCACCTTGATTCTGTTTGATTTTCGCCTCTTGCCCGTGCGCATACAAGCAGCGCCCGCGACCCGCACCATTCCGGTGCCGGATCACCCGCATTCCGGACCTGTATGTAGCGCAAAAAACGCACCTCGCCCGCGCGCGGAAAAAGGATTGACAGCCCTAAAAGCTGTGCCCAATATCGCGGTTTTGCCGGTACTTTCCAGCTGTCCGCGACAGGCTGTGCCGGTCCGATCCAATTCGCGGGAGGGTTTGTCTCGATGCGTTCATTTATTCCGGTTCTGCTGGCTGCCTCTCTCGCCGCCCCCACTGTTTCCGTCCTGGCCGAAAACAAGGTGATCCATATCTACAACTGGTCCGACTACATCGCACCCGACACCCTGGAGAACTTCACCAAGGCCACCGGTATCAAGGTGGTATACGACGTCTACGACTCCAACGAAATCATGGAAGCCAAGATGCTGGCTGGCGGCAGCGGCTATGATCTTGTGTTCCCCACCGTGCAGCCCTTCGGGGAACGCCAGATCAAGGCCGGTCTTTATCAAAAGCTGGATAAATCGAAACTGACCCACTACAGCAACCTGGACCCGGCCATACTCAAGCCACTGCAGACCCCGGACCCGGGCAACGAATATGCCGTGCCCTACATGTGGGGCACCACCGGCATCGGCTACAACATCGACATGGTCAAGGCGCGCCTGGGCGATGACATGCCCACCAATACCTGGGGCCTGATCTTCGATCCCGCCATCGCCGCCAAACTGGCCGACTGCGGCATCAGTGTCATGGATGATGAAATGGAGGCCATGACCGGTGCCCTGCTATACCTCGGCAAAGATCCCAACACCCAGGACCCGAAGGACTTCGAGGCCGCCGCCGCGCTGTTCAAGCAGGTGCGCCCATTCATCAAGTACTTCCACTCCTCGCAGTACATCAATGATCTCGCCAACGGCGACCTGTGCGTGGCGCATGGCTATTCCGGTGACATCCTGCAGGCTCGCGACCGTGCCGACGAGGCCAACAACCAGGTCCACGTGGCCTACACGGTACCGAAGGAAGGCGCCATCCTGTGGATCGACGTCATGCTGATCCCCGCCGACGCCCCGCACCCGGACAACGCCCATACCTTCATCAACTACCTGCTGCAGCCCGGGGTGATTGCCGCCATCAGCAACGAAGTAGCCTATGCCAACGCCAACCAGGCTGCCACCCCGCTGGTGGATGAAGCAGTGCGCAACGACCCGGGTGTCTACCCTTCCGAGGAGACCAAGCAGCGGCTGGTGACCATGCATACCCTGCCTGACAAGGTACAACGCATGAAGGTCCGCGCCTGGACCCGGGTCAAGAGCGGACGCTGATCCCCACCGGCGCCACCACAACGGCGCAGCGCGGGACGCCCCTGCCACACCGTTGTCCTGTGGAACAAACCGGGCATCGACTGCCCCTGGTTTCCCGTGTTCACAGGCACGAAGGGGCGGTCAGCATCCTCACCTGCAGGTGCGAATTCATTCGTAATTACCAGGAATGCCTGTGGTGGCAATGCGAATGAATTCGCACCTACAATGACCCGGCAAGATATATTCCGTTGTCCGGATACATCCGGACCTACAGGCGTTTTACTCACCCCTGGAGCAAACCCCGAGGATGGCCCAGAACAGACCCGCTCAAACCTACGAGGAACCCTGGCGCGACCCGACCGCACAGCCCTTCGTACGCATCGAGAACGTCACCAGGATATTCGACAGCACCTATGCCGTCGACAGCGTTTCCCTGGACATCTTCAAAGGCGAATTCTTCTGCCTGCTGGGTGGTTCCGGTTGCGGCAAGAGCACCCTGCTGCGCATGCTCGCCGGACTGGAAACCCCCAGTTCCGGCCGCATCCTCATCGACGGCACCGATATGACCCGGGTACCGCCCTACGAACGCCCGGTCAATATGATGTTCCAGTCCTACGCCCTGTTCCCCCACATGAGCGTGGAACAGAACGTGGCCTTTGGTCTCAAGCAGGAAAAGCTCGCACGGGGCGAGGTTCGTGATCGGGTCGAGGAGATGCTGACGCTGGTCCGCATGACTCAGTACGCCAGGCGCAAACCCGACCAGCTGTCCGGCGGCCAGCGCCAACGGGTGGCCCTGGCTCGCTCCCTGGCCAAACATCCCAAGCTGCTGCTGCTCGACGAACCACTCGCGGCGCTCGACAAGAAACTGCGCGAGCATACCCAGTTCGAACTGATCAACATCCAGGAGCGGGTCGGCACCACCTTCATCATGGTCACCCATGACCAGGAAGAGGCCATGACCGTGTCCAGCCGCGTGGCAGTGATGAATGACGGTCGTATCGTGCAGGTGGGCACCCCGGCCAGCGTCTACGAATACCCGGCCAGCCGTTTCGTGGCCGAGTTCATCGGCTCGGTGAACATCATCGAGGGCCGCGTGGTGGAGCAACAAGGCGACCAGCTGCGCATCCATGCCGAGGATGCAGGTTGCGAACTGCTCATGGAGCACGGCCAGCCGCTGCCGGAAGGCACGCCGGTGAGCGTGGCGCTGCGGCCGGAAAAACTGCTGGTATCCGAGCAGCTGCCGCCCGGGGACTTCAACCATATCAAGGGCGTGGTGGCCGAATATGCCTACCTGGGCGACGTGTCCATCTATCACATCCGCCTGGCCAGCGGCCAGAAGCTGCGCGTGCAGCTCACCAACCTGGCGCGCCTGACGGAAACCCCGCTGAACTGGGACCAGGAGGTCTATCTCCACTGGAAATCAAACAGCGGCGTGGTGTTCCCGGCATGAACGGCCGCACCGCGGCACAGCGATTCAGCGATGCACTCACCGGCCGCCAGGGGCGGCGGCTGGTCATCGCCCTGCCCTATCTCTGGCTGCTGGTGTTCTTCCTGTTGCCGTTCATTATCGTGCTCAAGATCAGTCTCGCCGAGGCGGTGCTGGCGCGGCCACCTTATGCACCGCTGTGGCAGTACCTGGAAGACGGCTATATCCAGATCCAGCTGCATATCGGTAACTACAGCCGGCTGTGGGAAGATCCGCTGTACCTGGTGGCCTATCTCAATTCGCTGAAGATCGCTGCCGTCTCCACTTTCGTGTGCCTGCTGATCGGCTACCCCATGGCCTACGGCATCGCCCGCACCCGGGGGCAGCTACGTAACCTGCTGCTGATGCTGATCATCCTGCCGTTCTGGACCAGCTTCCTGATCCGCGTATACGCCTGGATCGGCATCCTCAAGGGCAACGGCCTGCTCAACAATATGCTCATCGCGCTGGGGCTCATCGACGAACCGCTGGCCCTGCTGCACACCGACTTCGCAGTCTACCTCGGCATCGTCTATTCCTACCTGCCATTCATGGTGCTGCCGCTGTTCGCCACCCTGGCGCGCATGGACCTTACCCTGCTGGAAGCCGCCGCCGATCTCGGCTGCCGGCCCTGGAAGGCGTTTCTCACCGTCACCCTGCCGCTGTCGCTGCCGGGCATCATCGCCGGCTCCATGCTGGTGTTCATCCCCGCCGTGGGTGAGTTCGTGATTCCCGACCTGCTCGGCGGACCCGACTCGCTGATGATCGGCAAGGTGCTCTGGACCGAGTTCTTCTCCAACCGCGACTGGCCCTCGGCCGCCGCCGTGGCGGTGGTGATGCTGGTACTGCTGGTGGTGCCGCTGGCCCTGTTCCAGCGCGCCCAGGAAAAGACCGACACGGAGACGGTGGTATGAACCGGAGCACACATGCCCGCACCATCGCCATCCTGCATTCGCTCAGCTTCACCGGGGCACCGCGATGAACCAGCGCAAGCCCTTCCTGCTCTTCAGCCTGCTGGCCTTCGGTTACGCGTTTCTGTATATCCCGATCATTTCCCTGATCGTGTATTCCTTCAATGCCTCGCGGCTGGTGACGGTGTGGGGCGGCTTCTCCACCAAATGGTACGGCGAGCTGCTGCGCAACGAACAGATCCTGTCCGCCGCCTGGCTGAGCCTGCGGGTGGCCGTGATGAACGCCACCGTTTCCGTGGTACTCGGCACCCTGGCCGCCCTCGCCCTGGTGCGCTTCGGCAATTTCCGTGGCCGCACCCTGTTCTCCACCATGGTCAGCGCACCACTGGTGATGCCCGAGGTCATCCTCGGCCTGGCATCGCTGCTGCTGTTCGTAGCCATGGAGCATGTCATCGGCTGGCCCGCCGGACGCGGCATCACCACCATCACCCTGGCACACATCAGCTTCAGCGCAGCCTTCGTAACCGTGGTGGTGCAATCACGGCTGGCGCAGATGGACACCTCGCTGGAAGAGGCCGCCATGGACCTCGGCGCCCGCCCCTGGAAGGTATTCCTGCTCATCACCCTGCCCATCATCGCCCCGGCACTGGTGGCGGGCTGGCTACTGGCCTTCACCCTGTCGCTGGATGACCTGGTCATTGCCAGTTTCGTCGCCGGCCCCGGCGCCACCACCCTGCCCATGGTGGTCTACTCCAGCGTGCGCCTCGGCGTCAGCCCGCAGGTCAATGCCCTGGCCACGCTCATCGTGCTCATCGTCACGGTGTTCATCCTCATCGCCGGCTGGCTCATGCACCGCCGTGAACAACAGGCCAGACGCAAGACACCCCCCTTGTAGGTCCGAATTCATCTAGCGGCGGACGATGCCGCGTAGACGGTAAAGCTGTACCTGGGGCCGATTGGTTTCCCTCTCCCCCATGGAAAGGAGGGCGATCCAGGCAGGCCGTCTGAATGGATTCGAATCTCCAGCAAGCTTGAACCCCACCGCACATGGCGCAGGCAGGCTATTTCGTTTGCCGGCCGATCCGTGGCCTTCCTTCCGCCCTTCCTGGGCGGGATACGTTCTCTTGTCTGGCCAAGAAAAAGCAATCAAAGAGAAGGCTGTCCCCGACGGCTTACCCGCTGCGCGGGTGCCCTGCGCTTCTCGGCCGCGCCAGCGGGGAGCAGGGGTACCGGATTTTGGCAGGTCCGGATTCATGCATATGGTGTTCTTTTTCGTTTGTCTGC